>SVEB01000068.1 GCA_015057635.1 Lachnospiraceae bacterium
AGCATGGCCGAGTAGCCAAGTTTGGAAGGGATAAACGCTGAAGGCATCTAAGCGTGAAGCCCCCCTCAAGATAAGATATCCCATAGCGTAAGCTAGTAAGACCCCTTGAAGACGACGAGGTTGATAGGACAAAGGTGGAAGTGTGGTAACACATGCAGCTGATTGTTACTAATAGGTCGAGGGCTTAACCAAAATAGGTTTGTTGGAATGAAATGAAATTGGATAAACAATAATTATTTCAACGTGAAGATTGGATAGATTTTATTAGAAACCGCATATGTGGTTTCTTTTTTTTGCGCATAAATAGTATCATATCACCCTATATGCCAAAAACAAGAAAAATACAATTGAAAACAGAGCCGAATAGTTTTATAATACATAAATAACTGTTAAAAAATGTAAAATACATAAAATGAAATCTTTATGTTAGATAGAAAAGTGAGAGGATAGCTTATGAAGAATTCTTCAAAAAAGATTATTGCTGTATGTCTTTGGGGAAGCAATGATAATTATCAGTCCCGTATTATAAACGGGCTGATAGCGGGAGCAGGACAGATGCAGATGGAGCTTTTATTTTTCACAGCATTAGGAGATGAGACAGCAGAGGGGCCTGATCGGATTGGAGAACAAAATATTTACTATCTGATAAATACGAAGAACATAGACGGTGTTATCCTTCTGGCAGAGACCATAAAGGATCGGAATGTTTTAGAAAGAATACTAGAAAGCATAAAGAAACAGAACTTACCGGCTGTATCCATTGATATGCCATTAAAGGGATGTTATAACATACTATTTGAATACAAAGATGCAATGAAGAAGATAGTAAGACATTTTGTAGAAGATCATCAGTACAGAGTGATTGAATATATCGGAGGCATAGAAGGAAACCCTTCATCGCAAGAGCGCCTGGATGCATTTTATGAGGTTATGAACCAATACCAGCTGACGGTCGAACCGGAACGCATTCATTATGGTGGATACTGTGAAGAGAAAGCAAATAAGGTAATGGATGAGATCTTAAGTTCTAAGAACGGAATGCCGGAGGCAATTATTTGTGCGAATGATACGATGGCATTAACTGTGATCAGTCGGCTTTTAAAGGCGGGGTTCCGTGTCCCAGAGCAGGTTGCAGTATCGGGATTTGATGGGATAAAAGAAGCGATGGACCATTTACCAACATTGACAACAGCCTGTCAGGATTTTAAGAGAGCGGCTTCATTTGCACTGGATATTTTATTTAATATATTTCATCATATTACGGAGAAGACGGATCATTACGTGCCGTTTAAGATCCTATACGGGGAAAGCTGCTGTCTGCATCGAAAGAGACCATCCATAGGTACAGGTGGACAGGCGAATCTTTATCGGAAACTTTATGAAAATGAGCAGTTTACAAAAGCAATGGTACATATGTCTGGTGATTTGATAAAGTGTGGGGACATGTTTGAATTGGCAGAGAAACTTGAGTCATATCAGTCTGCTTTGCATACACAAAAGATGTGGATTTGCTTGATCCCGGAATATCGGGAAGAGAAAGAGGAAGGCAGAAAGGCTTATTATCAGAGTGGATATCCGGGAGGAATGATAGCGTTTCTTTATAAAAAGGGAGAGAGAGCTTACGAAAGAAAAGCATATCCGGTAGAAGAGATAATTCCGGATCTTAGGAAGGAAGAGAACATACTCCTTATGCCATTGCATGCATTAGATAAAGCACTCGGATATATGGCAGTTACACTTGAGGCGGATGAGGTAGATTATAACCAGTTCTATGCATTCTCAATGGTTTTATCAAATGGCATTGAAGTTGTAAAAAACAGGATGGAGCAGACAAAGAAGATGGAACGGCTTCAGGAGAAGTATTCCCATGATCTTTTAACCGGGCTTTTTAACCGGAGAGGATTTTTTGAACGAGTGACGAAGATTTATCAGGAATGTGTGCAGAATGGAGAGCATCTGATGCTGATTTCCGTTGATTTGGATGGACTGAAGTATATTAATGATACTTATGGACATGCAGAGGGAGATCAGGCATTAGTGGCGATTACCAAGGTATTGAAATCAATATCGCATAAAAATGAGATTTGTGCCAGATTTGGGGGCGATGAGTTTATTGTAGCGGGACGAATTCCAAACGATATTGATTATATGAAGGAATATAATGAGAGACTGAGGGCGGCATTAAGGGAACATAATAAGGCGTCGGGAAAATGTTATAAGATCGAGGCAAGCTGTGGGGTATTTTATGATGTGCCAAGTTCTCAGACGTCCGTGGATGATTTTATCCGGGAAGCGGACACCATCATGTACAACCAAAAGGAAAAGAATCGGAAGTATCGCAGTTATGTGAGGGTGTAGAAAAACGGAGACAGAAGTAGGGCGAGAAGATGGAAGGCTGCAAGGCTTGGAGTGTGAGTCGGCTGCGGCGATGTATGTTTCGAATGTTCGGACGCATGAGCGGACAAACGCCTCATCACTTCTTCGAGTATCAGGCAGGAGGGCACTGTCTGCTATTCAAAGAAGTGATGAGACGTTTGTTCGTCATGAGTCGGACATTCCGGAACATACATCGTAGCAGCCGGCTCACATTCCAAGCCTTGCAGCCTTCCATCTTCTCTTGACAGACTGAGGATTTTTAAGATGGCATGGTATACACGAAGAAGGAAGCTGCGATAGATTGAAAGGGCAAAAAACAAAAGACAAAAGATAAAAAATAAAAGATAGGAGATAAAGGAATGAAGATAAAAAGCGAAGTATCCAGCAGAGGGGATGAGCTGGATACTTCGCTTTGGGATATAGGGAGGGGGATATGTGGATCAACGAGGATTAGTCGTTGAACATTGGGGTGGAGAGGTAACGGTCTCCGGTATCTGGGAGGATGACTACAATTTTCTTGCCGAAGTTTTCTGGACGCTTTGCAAGTTGGAGAGCTGCGTATACAGCGGCACCAGCGGAGATTCCAACTAGAATTCCTTCGTTATGGGCAATCTTGCGGCCGGTTGCAAAGGCGTCTTCGTTGGATACGGCAATGATTTCATCATATACTTTTGTGTTAAGGGTTGCAGGGATGAATCCGGCACCGATACCCTGGATTTTATGAGGTCCTGCATAACCTTTTGAAAGGATTGGTGATCCTTCTGGTTCTACTGCGATTACTTTTAAGTCTGGATTCTTGGATTTTAAGTATTCGCCGGTACCAGTGATGGTTCCGCCTGTACCAATCCCTGCTACAAGGAAGTCAACGTCACCATCGGTATCTTCCCAGATTTCAGGACCGGTTGTAAGGCGATGAACTTCTGGATTGGCGGGATTCTCAAACTGTCCGAGGATTACAGCGTTTTCCATGCTGTTTTTTAGTTCTTCTGCTTTTTCAATCGCACCTTTCATGCCTTTAGTTCCATCTGTCAGTTCAAGCTTTGCACCGTATGCTTTTAAAAGATTACGGCGTTCTACACTCATGGTTTCCGGCATGGTAAGAATAACGTCATATCCTTTGGAAGCAGCAACGCTTGCAAGACCGATTCCGGTATTTCCGCTTGTTGGTTCGATAATGGTGGAACCTTTCTTTAGGATACCTTTTGCTTCTGCATCTTCAATCATTGCTTTTGCAATACGATCCTTTACGCTTCCGGCTGGATTGAAGTACTCTAATTTGGCAATGATGGCGGCTTTAACACCTTCTGCTTTTTCTAGGTTCGATAATTCCATTAAAGGGGTGTGTCCGATTAAGTCTGTAATGCTTTTCTTGATATTTGCCATTGTTATTCTTCCTTTCATGTTTTGATGATGCTGAAGGACTTAAAACATAAACCTGTAATCCTACTGCATTACTATGAATTGATATTAGAATATCACGGATTGAGTCAACTGTCAATTCCTTTGTAGTAAAAATAGGATAATTTGGATGACAAACTTTTAACAAATTTGTTTTAAAAAGCTTGACGAAAATAGTCGAAATGTCGTACTATATGATGTGGTTTTTTTATAAGAGAAATATAATATGTATTTCTTCGTACATTTTTAGATACAATAAAGAAAGTAAAAGGAGAAATGATCCTTTTCCAGTCTGAATTATTTATTAGTGTGTATTACAAAGCCACCAGGAAGGAAGGGGAAGATTCGATTGAGAAAGTTAAATTGCATATTACTGGAGGCAACCAAAAAAGAGGATGTGGCAAGTAACAGCCAAATACTTGATCAGGTTTTGTCCCTGTATTATGAAATGATTGATGAGATGCATGGTAAATTGCTTTTTGTATCCCAAAATCAGAAACTGTTAAATCAGATTGAAGCCAGAAAAGCTGAAGGAAACGAGACTCTTCATGTGATCCTGAATGAAAGCATTGAAGATACCAGCCTTTCCTATGTTAAAGCTGGCTTATCCAATATAGAGAGAAGAAAAGCATTAAAACAGTACTATATGTTTGCGGAATGCAATCAGCCATATATTCAGAAACAGACATTATTGAATTTCCTGAATTCTTTTGTAGCAAGCGAAAGAGGGATGGGAAGAATCACCTGTAAAGGGGAATGTTTTGGACCTGTTGTTTTTTCCGAAAAATACGTGAAAAAGATTATGGCAGCAGAATGCGGCAGTATGGAAGAAATAGTGAAGTCCTATGAAGAGGACTGCTACTGCTATGAAATCAGCAACATGGAAGAATTAAAAAGATATGAATAGCAGATAAAAAGAAGCTGTGATCCAGTGCGTCGGATGACGTAAGGTATCACAGCTTCTTTTTTGTGCAGCCGGATGATTTCTATGGAAGGAAGCACAAGAAAGGACAGAGTGGTCATTCGGAATATTAAATGCGATGCTATCATAAAGTAATAGTAATGAAGATAGAAAAAGAAGAAAAAAGTAAAAAAAAGTCAAAAACCAAGCTGAAAATATGATAGAATAGAGAGGATGAGAATAAAGAAAGCAGAGTCTCAGGAGGATATAATGCAGATAAGAGCAATGTCAATTCGGAACTTTAAGTCAGTACAGGAGATTACAATTTCGGATATTGGTAGTGCATTTATTATAGTAGGACGGAATGGAACGGGAAAGACCGTGATTTTACAGGCTATCTTAGCTGCAACCGGAAGATATCGCCCAAGACCGACGGATTTTCAGAACAGCAGCAGACGGATTGAGATTGTCATGAATCTTTCTGTCACAGAGGAAGACCTTACTCTTTTTTATAAACGGGGGAAAGTAAGCACGAAACGGCAGTATGGGGAATGGATAAAGGAATTCGCAGAGCGGATCCCAGGATTTATAGACGGAATGATTACCTTTACCTATGTAGCAGACTTGGATGGGGCAATTTTCTATGAAATGGGCGATGGCAGACAGAATACGTACATAAAAGAGATCCTGCCAAAAATCCATTTTATAGATCATACACGTGATATGAGAGAGATTGAAAATGATATTTTTTACGCACAGGGAGAAGCTGTGTTGGCTGGCTTAAGGGATAATGTATGCATGAAAGATTCTACAAAGCGATGTGATAACTGCTTTTTATGTATGAAAGAGATTATGGACAAACGACCGGAGGAGCTGTCTGCATTTGAAACGACAAAGCTTTTGGAGTATAAGCTTTATAAACTCAATATGGACTCCTTTATGGAAAAGTTAAATTATTTCTTTCGAAAGAACAGCACAAGTGCAGAGCAGATCTGTTATGCGATAGATTTTAATATTGACCGGATATTTTCCCTGCATACCTTTTTATATAATGCCAATTGCAGAATAGAAGGCGATGTGGCCATGATGAGTGCAGGAACGAAGAGTATCTATATTCTGTCACTTTTAGAAGCGTATATGAGCGTGGAAAGCAGCATTCCCTGCATTATTATGATGGAAGCCCCTGAAATCTATCTCCATCCGCAGATGCAGAAGGTTGCAAGCGAGATTTTATACCGCTTATCCAAAAAGAATCAGATCATTTTTTCAACACATTCGCCTACGCTTATTTTTAATTTCAACTCCAGACAGATTAAGCAGACGGTGTTGAATGAGGAGTATCATACTATGGTATATGAAAATACGGATTTAGATGAGATCTTAAATGATTTAGGCTATTCCGCAAATGACCTGATCAACGTAAGCTTTGTGTTCATTGTGGAAGGAAAACAGGATTATAATCGCCTGCCTCTGCTTTTAAGAAAATATTATGCGGGTAGTTATGATGCAGCAGGAAATTTAAAGCGGATTGCGATCATTCCGACCAATAGCTGCACGAATATCAAGACTTATGCCAATTTAAAGTATATGAATAAGTGTTATCTGAAAGACCAGTTTTTGATGATACGGGATGGAGACGGACTTGATCCTTATGAGTTAAAGGAAAAGCTGTGCAATTATTATGAGAAACGAAGGCGGGAGGATATGAATCAGATTCCACGGATAGTGCCGGAGAATGTTCTTATTTTAAAATATTATTCCTTTGAAAACTATTTTCTTGATCCGGCATCTATGGTGAAAATCGGGGTCATTCAGTCGGAAGAAGAATTCTATCAGATTCTCTATACGCAGTATGAAGAGTATCTGCATAAACTCACAAGTGTCAGGCGGATGATAGAAAAGACCGGAATTCAGATTACATCACCAAAAGATGTGAAAACGCATATTGAGACGATCAAAATCTATGTAAGGGGACATAATCTGTTCGATTTGTTTTATGGGAAATACAAAGGCGATGCAGAGAAGAAGATTTTAGAGCAGTATGTGGATGTGGCACCAAGAGAGGTATTCTCCGATATTCTCGATGCCATTGACAGCTTCATTTATTTTGACAGCAGAAAAGGATAAGATGCATGCGGCCTAAAATGTCGAGAAAAGAGAAGACAGATAGAAAGGCAGAACGCGGTTGGTACATTTGAGATAAAGATTCGATAAGTTTATGTTTTATTGATTTCATAGAAGGAATATGATATAAAGGAGAATGATTATGAAATTTCCAGACAACTTAAGGCTAGGAGATACGGTTGGCCTAGTGTGTCCCGCGTCTGGTGTGGTGCCGGAACGAGTAGAGGCATGTGAGGCACTTATAAGACAGATGGGATATCGGGTAAGAATCGGAAGAAACTGCAAGAAAAGTTATCATGGGTATCTTGCCGGGACGGATGAGGAGAGGGCAGCCGATCTAAATGAGATGTTTGCAGATCAGAGCATTAAAGCGATTTTTTGCATCCGTGGCGGGAATGGGACCGGACGGATCATGAGTCTGTTAGATTATAATATGATTCGAAAGAACCCTAAGATATTTGTCGGATATAGTGATATCACGAATCTGAATATGGCATTCTATCAGCTCTGTGATATGGTTACGTTCCACGGACCAATGGTCTCTTCCAATATGCTGGAGCATTTTGACGGTTATACAAGGCAGTGCTTTTATGATGTGCTGAATATGAAACGGGAATACCGGCTCTGCAATCCAGATGGCGTAGAGATGGAAGTATTAGCGAATGGAAGGGCCAAGGGGAGGATCATCGGAGGAAATCTGTCACTGCTAATCAGTATGATTGGAACGTTCTATGCTCCTGACTTTCGGGATACGATTTTATTTATCGAAGATATCTATGAACCTGTATCCAGTGTGAACCGAATGCTTGACCAGCTCTTTCATACCGGAATCATGCAGCAGATTAACGGACTGCTGATTGGTTCTTTTGATGAGGCAGGAAACAAAGAGAATCCATCATTTTTAGTACCGGATCTAATGAGAGAATATTTTACGGGATTTGATAAGCCGGTAATAGCCGGAATCTGTTGTGGGCACTGTTTCCCGACAGCCACGCTGCCGCTTGGGACGGAATGTGAGATTAATACAAAGGGGAAGGAGATTTTATTTCGAATATAGTGTATGAGGGGAGGTATTTGTTTGAGCAATAAAGATGGCATAAGCGGCAGCTCAGAAGACAAAGTCATTCGGGTTCCGATTGGAAGTGTGATACCAGGCATGATGACAGCAAGAGATGTATATGCCAGGAATGATCAGCTCATCTTAAGCTGCAATACGGTGTTAGATGCAGGGATGATTACAAAGCTTATGTTTTATGCGATTGAGAGTATATCCGTTTACGAAATTAACAGAGATGAGAATAAAGAAAGCATATTTTCCAATAAGGTGAAGAAGAGCTTAGAGTTTCGAGAGTTTAAGAAAAGCTACGATGTGGCAGTGGAAGATGGAAAAACGATCATGAATGATCTGATTGAATGCAGGGGAAAAAAGAATACTTCGCTTTTAGTTCGAAACATTCAGGATATTATCGGCAATTGCTCGAGCAATATTAATGTGTTTCAGATGTTGCACTGCATTCGGGATTATGATGACCCGACTTATATGCATTCGGTAAATGTCGGAATCATATGTCATGTATTTGCGGAATGGCTACATATGACCGATGAGGAAAAAGAGATTCTGACCTTAAGCGGGATGCTTCATGATATTGGAAAGATCAAGATTCCAAAGGCAATCATCAATAAGCCGGAGAAGCTAACAAAGGAAGAGTATGAGATCATTAAGACGCATCCATTCATTGGATATCAGATTTTGACAAACAATGATATGGATGACCGGATAAGGATGGCGGCGCTTTCTCATCATGAGCGGTATGACGGAAAGGGATATCCGGGTGGACTGGTTGGAAATGAGATCAATTATTTTCCGATGATTGTGGCGATTGCGGATGTATATGAAGCGATGACAAGCAACCGAGTGTACCGGGCAGCAGTATGTCCGTTTGATGTGATCCAGCAGTTTGAACAGGACGGACTGCAGCAGTATGCGCCGCAGTACTTGGTTCCGCTTTTAGAACGCATTGTAGAAACTTATATCCATCAGACCGTACGTCTTAGCAATGATATGATGGGAGAAATCATTATGGTGAATCAGCATGCGCTAAGCAAGCCGATCATTAAAGTGAAGAGCGATCTTTTAGATTTGTCCATTCACCGGAATATCAAGATTGATGCGGTGTTATAAAGAAAAAAGGAAGAGAAGAAAGAGGAGATTATTTCCTCTCTTTCTTCTCTTCCTTTTTCTCTTCTTTTTTTTCTTCCTTTTCCGGTGTTTTAAGAAGCACTTTTAAAACAAGCGCTCCGCCTCCGAAGATACCAACTAGCATAAGCAGGTATACATAAAGGGAAGTTGTACGGAAATGGAATTCCGTTCCCATAATGACCGAAGTGATGATGATTAAGATACCGGCGAAGGTCACAAGTTTTGGTACGAAGGAATTGTCCATAACGAACAGCATGATGACGCCTACGATAAATGGGACAACGATCAGTCCGGCGCCTACCTGAAAGTTTCCGATGCGGAAGGAGGCAAAGCCGGTATGTACGGATACATTCTGTGAAAATGCATAGAAGCCTGTTACGACAAGCGCAAATCCGATTATAAATTCATAAAGCTCATTTTTAGGGTTCCTCTTTTGGGGATCGCTCATAGAAATATCCTTTCTTTCATAAGATGAAAAGAATTGCAAATCTTTTCTAATTAGTATACCATCTAAATATGGAAAATTCCACATGAATCTGGGTGAAATAATCAACAAAGAAAGGGGAATATAATGGACATAATGTGGAAAAAGGTTGAGAATGAGGGAGAGATTAAGGAACTTGCGGGGATTGCCAATGAAGTATGGCATCAGCACTTTGCGACCATTCTGTCACCGGAACAGATTGATTATATGGTGGATAAGTTTCAGTCCGAACGGGCAATGACAAACCAGATAAAGGAAGATGGATATGAGTATTATTTTATTGTGGCAGACGGGGTGAAAGTCGGCTATACCGGAATCAAAAGGGAGCAGGATATGCTGTTCTTAAGCAAGCTTTATATCTTAAAGCGTTACCGGGGAAATGGATATGCAAGCAAGACATTTTCTTTCTTAAAACAGGAATGTAAGAAAAGCGGGTTAAAAGGCATTTATCTGACGGTAAACCGGTATAACGATTCAACCATCGCCATTTACAAAAAGACTGGTTTTCAGACGATTCGTACGCAGGTGACGGATATCGGAAATGGATTTGTGATGGATGATTATGTAATGGAGTTAATGGCATAGAAAGAAGAAATGCCCTCTTGACTTTCAAATGGAATGTGCTATAATATTTTATAATTCGTTTTGATTGATTTACTTGTATACAATCTAACTGGAAAAAGCAGGATAACAGAGCGTGGCTCTGTTTTTAGATATGAATGAACGCGTTGATGAGAAGAGTAGGTTGCGGAGCATTTCAGAGAGGGGCCGTTGGTGTGAGAGCCCTAATGCAGAAACAATTGAAAACTACCTCGGAGTGGCCTTAATACGGTCCGTTGATTACGTTATAATCCAATGAAGCCGGGATTTAATCCAAAGAGGGTGGAACCGCGAGCATAAGCTCGTCCCTTTCGATACTTTTTACAAGTAGTCGAAAGAGACGAGCTTTTTTATTTGTAGCATAGGAATACTATGGATAGCAGATCCTTTCCAAAAAGTGGATCGGAATCTTTATTTTTACTCAGAAAGGAATAAGATTATGAAAATCACATTAAAAGATGGTTCAGTAAAAGAATATGCATCTGCAATGTCCGTAATTGATATTGCAAAAGACATCAGCGAAGGTCTTGCAAGAATGGCATGTGCCGGCGAAGTAAACGGTAAGGTAGTAGACTTAAGAACAGTAGTTGACTCTGACTGCGAACTTAGCATTTTAACATTCAACGATGAAGAAGGTAAGGCAGCATACCGTCATACCGCTTCTCACGTATTAGCAGAAGCCGTTAAAAGAGTATATCCGGATGCAAAGCTTGCAATCGGACCATCTATCGATACTGGTTTCTACTATGACTTTGACTGCGCTCCACTTGACCGCGCAGCACTTGACGCATTAGAAAAAGAAATGAAGAAGATCATCAAGGAAGGCGCTGAAATCGAACGTTTCGAACTTCCTCGTGCAGAAGCAATTAAATTCATGGAAGAAAAGGGCGAACCATACAAAGTGGAATTAATCAACGATCTTCCAGAAGACGCTGTGATCTCCTTCTACCGTCAGGGTGAATTCGTTGACCTTTGTGCAGGTCCTCACTTAATGAGCACAAAGCCTCTTAAGGCAATCAAATTAATCAATTCTTCAGGTGCTTACTGGAGAGGTTCTGAAAAGAACAAGATGTTAACACGTGTATACGGTACTGCATTTACAAAGAATTCTGATTTAGATGAATTTATGCAGCATTTAGAAGACATCAAGAAACGTGACCATAACAAATTAGGCCGTGAAATGGAATTATTCGCAACTGTTGACGTTATCGGACAGGGCCTTCCACTTCTTATGCCAAAGGGCGCTAAGATGATCCAGACACTTCAGAGATGGATTGAAGATGAAGAAGAAAGACGCGGCTACATGAGAACAAAGACTCCATTAATGGCAAAGAAAGATCTTTATGTAATCTCTGATCACTGGGGTCACTACAAAGAAGGTATGTTCGTTCTTGGTAATGAAGAAGATGAAACTTCAGAAGTATTCGCTCTTCGTCCAATGACATGTCCATTCCAGTACTATGTATACAAACAGAGCCAGAAATCTTACCGTGATCTTCCATGCCGTTACGGTGAAACATCTACATTATTTAGAAATGAAGATTCCGGCGAAATGCACGGTTTAACACGTGTTCGTCAGTTCACAATCTCGGAAGGTCACTTAATCGTAACTCCAGAACAGATTGAAGAAGAATTCAAGGGCTGTGTTGACCTTGCAAAATACTGCTTAACAACATTAGGTCTTCAGGATGACGTAACTTACCGTTTATCTAAATGGGATCCAAACAACAAGGAAAAATACCTTGGTGATGCAGAAGCTTGGGACCGCGTTCAGAATAAGATGCGTGAGATCTTAACACACCTTGGAATCGAATTTACAGAAGCAGAAGGCGAAGCAGCATTCTACGGTCCTAAATTAGATATCCAGGCTAAGAACGTATACGGCAAAGAAGATACTATGATCACAATCCAGCTTGACTTTGCGCTTGCAGAACGTTTCGATATGACTTATATCGATGCGAACGGCGAAAAGAAGAGACCTTACATTATCCACAGAACAAGTATGGGATGCTATGAAAGAACTCTTGCTTGGTTAATTGAAAAGTATGCTGGCTTATTCCCAACATGGTTATGTCCAGAACAGGTTCGTGTTCTTCCTATCTCCGATAAGTATAAGGATTATGCAGAAAAGGTTAAGGCTGAATTACAGAATAATGGCGTTAACGTTACTGTTGACAGCCGTGCTGAAAAGATCGGTTACAAGATCCGTGAGACTAGATTAGCCCGCGTTCCTTATATGTTAGTTGTTGGACAGAAGGAAGAGGAAGAAGGTCTTGTTTCTGTAAGAAGCCGTTACCTTGGTGACGAAGGACAGAAAACACTTTCTACTTTCATCGACGAAATTACAAAGGAAATCCGCACAAAAGAGATCCGCAAGATCGAAGTGACAGAAGAGAAGTAATTTGGGCTTGGGGGGCATCGCCCTCCCCCTGGTCTTGCCACACTGGGGCGGGATCAGTTCCCAATGTTCGGACGCATGAGCGGACAAAAGGCCGCCGGCGTCTTTGACTATCAGACAGAAATACACTGTCTGCTATTCAAAGACGCCGGCGGCCTTTTGTTCGTCATGAGCCGGACATTCGGGAACTGATCCCACCCCAGTGTGGCAAGACCAGGGGGAGGGCGATGTCACAGCGCGTTTCAAAAGACGAAACGCACTGTGATACGGCCCGGCGTTGGAGCGGCTTTGGGGAATAATGCGAGAAGAGGAGTGGCAAGGAGAGGCGAAGGGGGAAGTGATGAGAAGCAGGTGAGTGGGTAAGGAGAGGCGAGGGAGGAAGTGATGAGAAGAAGGTGAGTGGGTAAGGAGAGGCGAAGGAGGAAGTGGTAAGAAGCAGAGGAGTGGCAAGGAGAGGCGAGGGAGGAAGTGGTAAGAAGCAGATGAGCGACAAGGAGAGGAGAAGAATAGATGGGGTTTTGTATAAAACGGATAGTTTGCGGGCGAAATATGTGAAAAATTAGTGAAAGGTGTCGAATAGATATTGTGGAGTGCCAAAATATGTGATATTATAGGAGGGCAAGATGGAGTTCCGGAAGGGAGAATGAGAAAATGACTGGAACGGACCTGGTTTTGTGGATACATAGAAATAAGGAGACGTTTTGACAAACGAGGAATGACATAATTTAGGGTTAAGGATGGTATGAGAAATGAGAAAGAGCAGTTTATGGGCAGTTGCCGCGCTTAGTCTGACACTTGCATTGACAGGATGCAAGAAGGAGGCAGCAGTTGATTCTTCAAAGTATGTTGAGCTTGGACAGTATAAGGGAGTGGAAGTGACACTGATCTCTGCAGATGTGACAGAGAATGATATTGCAAGCACAATTGATGGAACGCTTCAGGCAAAAGCTACATATGAGAAAGTGGATCGTGCAGCTGTGGCAGGCGATTTGATTAATATTGATGTGACAGGTAGCGTGGATGGCAAAATCAATGATGGTTTTACGTCAAATGGATTTGATCTGTATTCTGGATATGATAATTATATTATGGCTGGTTTTGAACAGAACCTGTATGGACTTAAGGCCGGTGCGGAAACTGTGTTTGATGTGGTAGTTCCAGAAGGATTTTCTACGGCTTCTTTGATAGGAAAGACCGTTACATTTACGGTTAAGGTTAACAGCGTTTCTTCTCTTAAGACTCCAGAACTTACAGAGGAGAATGTGAAGGAACTGACCGGTTATGCGTCAATTGATGAATATAAGGCTGCTCTTGAGGAACAGCTTGCGGTGACAAAGGCTGCAGCAGTGGAAACAACCAAACGATCCGATGCATGGAAGGCGGCAACCGATAATGCGACTGTGTTAAGCTATCCGGAAGGAAGCGTGGAAGAGAAGATGACAAGTGTGGAAAATCAGTTTGCCGTTTATGCACAGTTAAATAATCAGACTGTGGATGAATATCTTCAGGCGCAGATCGGAACTACTCTTCAGGAATATGCAGAGAATATGGTGAAGCAGGAACTTGTGTTAGCAGCGATTGAGGCAGAAGAGAATATCAAGCTTACAAGCGCAGAATATGATGAAAAGCTTCCTGAGTATGCTACAAGGTATAAGTATGATTCTGTAGAGGAATTTGAAACAAAGTTCGGAAAAGAAACAATCGAAAAGTCTATGCTATGGGAGAAGATCCAGCAGTTTGTTGCGGATCAGGCTGTTGTAGTGGAATAGATGGATAGAGAGGAAGAAAAAGAATGAGAACCGTTTGGGTTCTCATTCTTTTTTTTGCAAAGTGAGACGGATGAGAAAAAAAGAAAAATTAGGGAACCGGATAGGGGAGCAGATCGTCTATAGAAAGAGAACAAAAAGAAAATAATCCAGACCAATATCCCAGGGAATAAGGGATAAAATTTCTATTCCGGAATAGGGATAGAGTAGAGAGAGGAGAGCATGAATATGAAGAGGAAAAGAGGACTTTTGGTATTTTTATGTATGTGTATGATACTTTCGTTTGGAGGATGCGCAAGCAGGTCCAAACAAGATTCCTCATTATCTCAGAATAGCACCGCAATCAGTGAAGAGATGGACTATAAGGGATGGGACAGCGGAATGGGGAACTTTGCAAGTGAGGATGTTGCAATGGAGGATTCGGCATCTGCAGATGTGGCAGGCCCAGAGGGATCCTATGATACTACCGTGACTACTAATCAGCAGGCAGCCCAGACAGGACGAAAGCTGATTAAACGAGTGAACCTTGATATGGAGACGCTGGAGTTTGATACTTTTATGAATGATCTGAATCAGACCATCAGCCAGTATAGCGGATATATCGAAGACTCCAATATCTATTATGGGACCTACGATTACCATAAGTCCCGGAATGCATCCATTACCGTGCGTATTCCGGTCGAGTCCTTAGATTCTTTTGTCAACAATATCGGCAATAAAGCCAACGTCACCAATAAATACGAATCGGCAGAAGATATCACGTTAGCCTATTTAGATACTGACAGCCGCAAAAAAGCATTGGAAATTCAGCAGGAGCGTCTCTTAGAACTATTAGAGAAAGCGGAGACCATGGAAGACATCATTGCCTTAGAGTCCCGTCTTTCTGAAGTCACCTATGATTTAGAGATGGCACAGTCCACCATCAATAATTACGACAATCTGGTTTCCTACAGCACAGTTACCATCAACTTGACAGAAATCACCCGTGTCACCAATCCGGAAGACGAGACTGCCGGAGCCAGAATCAAAGCAGGTTTAAACAATACTTTGTATGACATGAAAGAATCTTCTATTGAGTTCACGATCTGGTTTGTAACCAACCTGCCATATATCCTGTTACTCGCTGTCATCGCCTGCCTTATCATTTTCACCATCAAAAACCGCAGACATCGCCGTCAAAAACAAGCTAAGCGGCTCCAGGACCTGACATCCGCCATTGCTAAGTCAGACGAAGAACCACCAAAGCAGTCTTAATCACATTATGCAGCCGAACGTGCCATAAAAATTTTCTCCGTCTCAATGTACAGACGGATGCGCCACCCATCGATTTCACCAGTCATGGAAGCGTAGGAAGAAAGAGAGGACGGCGGCGGGGCGGTCATTGTTTCGAAATGTCCGGCTCATGACGAACAAAAAGCGGCACCATTCTTTGAATAGCAGACAGTGCATTATCTGTCTGATAGGCAAAGGATGGTGTCGCTTTTTATCCGCTCATGCGTCCAAGCACTTGAAACAATGATCGCCCGCCGCCGTTCTCTCTTTCTTCCTACGCGGCCTGTCGTAAACTGTTTTTAGAGCATCCGGCTTTTTGCTATCCACTTGCCACGATTCCAGTGGATGGAAAAGATGATGCCGCGGACTGCCTCGTCGATTGCCATAGCCAGCCATACGCCCACAAGTCCCATATTAAGGACAATTGCAAACACATAAGAAAGGCCGAGTGCAATGGACCACATGCAGATGATACCCACGATAACCGGGTAGTACACATCACCGGCCGCAACCATCGATTTTGTCATTGTAATATTGATGCTTCGGCCGATTTCTAAGAAAAACTCAATAAAAAGAATTTTCTTTCCAAGTTCTAATACAGCCGGATCGCTCGTAAACAGCCCGAATACAAAGTCGCTGTTTAAGTAAAGAATAGCGGTTACGGATAGGGAAACCGCAAGGGAAATATAAATAGCCGTCCAGGCACGTTTCTTAATTCTGTCATACAGCTTGGCTCCGATAAAATATCCGATCAGAATCTGGGTTGCCTGTCCGATCGCCATAGCATACACATAGGATACGTTGGCGAGCATGCTGGAGTAGACTTTCGTATTAATGACAGAAGTGCCAAATACGTTGATAACCGCCATAATACAAGTTTGGGAAAGGTTATAGGATAACTGCTCTAATGCGGAAGGAACGCCGATATTTAGGAGTTTTTTTAACGTCTCCTTAGGAAATGGGTGAAGATAGCGAATGGAGATATGCACATCCACCTTCTTCTTAAAGATGATTAGGATAATGATCAGACCAATCAACTTGCTTAAGTTGGTGGAAATCGCCACTCCTATTAGTCCTAGGGAAGGAAGTCCGAAAAGACCATAGATTAAGCTGGCATTTCCTAAAATATTAAGGGCATTCATAATAAGGGAAACAATCATGATCTCATTAAGCAGACCAAAGCTTCTCATAATGCCAGTCAGGTTTAGGTAAAGTCCCTGAACAATCAGAAAACTGCCTACGATGGCAAGATAGGTGCTTGCTTCCGTTAATACGTCACTCGGAGCTTTTAAAAGCGTGAAGATCTGACGGCCGAATAAGACGCAGACAAGGGTGATGGAAATAGATGCGATAAACATGATAAGAGTTGAGACAGAGCTTACCTCATTTGCTTTATCTGTATATTTGGCACCTAAGTACTGGGCAATCAGAATCGTGGTCGCAACACTGATCACGCTTAGCACGATAATGGCGATATTCATGATCTGATTTCCGTTTCCGATCGCCGCAACGCTTGTCTGGGAATAGTGGCTGATCATAATCTGATCGATATTTCCGACAAGCAGCTGTAATAACAGCTCAACAAAGATAGGTAGTGACATTTTAAATACCTTGACGGTATCTTTATCTACTTTGTGTAACATGACTTGGTTCCTCCTGTATAATCTGGCCTGCCTTTAAATTACAGCCAGGCAAAGTGGCATTACCTAAAAGACGCATAGAGTTTGGGAGGCGATGCCATTCTTATTGAAATTAAGTTATAGAAAGTATCATTTTAACAGAATCATTCGGAAATACAAGCAGAAAGCGGGACGCGGGCATGAGAATAAAAAAGAGAGATTTTAAAGAAAATTGTGCAATCTATACAGGTAGGAGAGACAGATAAATACTATTCTGGGAATTGGGTAAACTATCAGAGAATTCCTAGGAGAAAGAGAGTGAGCGTTTATGGAATATAAAATGGGAAAGGATCTGGATGCGAACGTCAACCATTTTAATGAAGTGTTAGCGGTCGATCAGAGCTTTGACCTTATGCACCGGGTATTTGAAATTGCCGGTAAAAAGGCATGCTTTTATTTTATCGATGGATTTGCAAAGGACGATATGCTGCAGAAGATCATGCAGTATTTTATGGGATTAAAGGAAGAGGATAACCCGAAGGATATATACGAGCTTTTGAAAAAAGACGTTCCTTATGCGGAGATTGATAAGGTATCCAAGGAAGATGATATCATTACGAATGTCTTATCCGGTGTATCGGTTCTATTTGTGGATGGATGCGACGAAGCGATAGCCATTGACTGTAGGACGTATCCGGCAAGAAGCGTGGATGAGCCGGAAAAAGATAAGGTGCTACGTGGATCCAGAGATGGATTCGTAGAAACAATCGTCTTTAATACTGCCTTGATCCGAAGAAGGATCCGAAGCCCAAGCCTAATCATGAAAATGATGCAGGTCGGAAAGAGTTCAAAAACGGATGTAGTAGTCAGCTATATGGATGACCGGGTGGATCATAAGCTGCTTGAGGAGGTTATAAAGAAAATAGAGAATGTACAGGTGGATTCTCTCTCCATGAATCAGGAGAGCTTAGTAGAGTGCATTGATAAAAGGCGCTGGTATAACCCATTTCCAAAGTATAAGTATTCGGAACGTCCGGATACGACTGCGGCCTGTCTGTTAGAAGGGAGCATTGTCATACTGGTCGACACTTCGCCGGCTGCTATGATCCTTCCTGCCTCTCTCTTCTCTATCACAGAAGAGGCGGATGAGTATTATTTTCCGCCCATTACCGGGACCTATCTCAGACTGTCTCATATGATTATTACGATTGTAGCGCTGCTTATAACCCCTACATTTCTTTTGCTGATGAAGAATCCGGAGTGGATTCCGGATTCTTTTCAGTTCATTAAAGTAAAGGAAGATATCAATATCTCACTAATCTGGCAGTTCTTGATCTTAGAGTTTGCACTGGACGGCCTTCGTCTTGCGGCTGTATCCACGCCGGATATGCTAAATACACCGCTTTCTATTGTGGCCGGACTGATTTTGGGTGATTTCACGGTAAGTTCAGGCTGGTTTAATGCAGAGACGATGCTTTATATGGCATTTGTGGCAATTGCAAATTATACACAGACAAGTTTTGAGCTTGGATATGCATTAAAGTTTTTCCGAATTATTCTTCTGTTAGCGACAAACTGGTTCAATATATGGGGATATGTAGGTGGACTGATTTTTGTCGTAGTGTGCTTTGCATGCAATAAGACCATTACCGGAAAGCGTTATCTGTATCCGCTTATTCCATTTAATGCAAGAGAGTTAGGACACCGGTTTTTCCGAGTGAGCCTTCCAAAGAGCAGAAATCAGTAGCAGAACACTACTATTTTTCGACAATAGAATGTTGCAAAAAGCGAAAAATACACTAAAAATTGCTAAAAAACCGCGTTTTCCTGTTTGCTTTTTGTAGGTATTCGTGATAAAATATAAGAACGAAATTTGTCAACTGGGAAAAAAGCCCGTTTGATTATGTAACAGGAGGTTTTAACATGTCCAAATTACCAACACCAACACCGCATAACGCGGCAAAACCGGGCGATATTGCAAAGACAGTATTAATGCCAGGTGATCCATTAAGAGCAAAATTTATTGCTGAGACATACTTAGAAGATGTTGTATGCTTTAATACAGTAAGAAATATGTTTGGTTATACCGGTACTTATAAAGGTAAGAAAGTTTCCGTTATGGGCGGCGGTATGGGTATGCCATCCATCGGTATTTATAGTTATGAATTATTTAACTTTTATGATGTAGATAACATTATCCGTATTGGTTCTGCAGGCGGAATCTCTGACGGTGTTCAGTTAAGAGATGTTGTAATCGGTATGGGATGTTCTACAGATTCTAATTATGCAGCACAGTATAAGTTACCAGGTACGATTGCACCGGTAGCTAGCTTTGACCTTTTAAGAAAAGCTGTCGAAGCTGCTGAAAAGTTAAATGTTAAGACTGTAGTAGGTAATGTTTTATCCTCTGATGTATTCTACAATGATAATAAAGATGCAAATGATTTATGGAAGAAGATGGGTATCCTCTGTGTTGAGATGGAAGGCGCAGCTCTTTACTTAAATGCAGCAAGAGCGAAGAAGAATGCGTTATGTATTCTTACAATCTCTGATCACCTTTACACAGGTGAAGAATTATCTGCAGAAGAACGTCAGACAAGCTTTAGAGAAATGATGGAAGTGGCATTAGAAATCGCGTAGTTTCTAATGAAAGACGAAAATCAAAAATAAGTGATTAAAGAGTGTCGACTGTATAAACCAAAGGTGGTATGTATGGTCGGCTACTCTTTTGTTTAGTCGTATAAATTTTAGTATGAAAATATATAAGATAGGATGGATATAAAACATGGATAAAAAAGTAATTTTTGAGAAAGTAGATCACACATTATTAACACAGACAGCAACATGGGCTGATATCAAGCAGATTTGTGATGATGCGATTGCGTATCAGACAGCATCTGTCTGCATTCCTCCTTCTTTCGTAAAACGTGCGAAGGAATATGTAGGGGATAAGATGGCAGTATGTACCGTAATCGGCTTCCCAAATGGCTATAATACAACAGCTGTAAAGGAATTCGAGACAAAGGATGCCATTGCAAATGGTGCCTCTGAAATTGATATGGTAATCAATCTAGGCGATTTAAAAGACGGAAACTATGATGCAATTGAAGCCGAAATCAAAACTCTTAAAGCAGCATGTGGCGATAAGATCTTAAAGGTTATCATTGAAACTTGCCTTTTAACCGAAGAAGAAAAAATCAAGATGTGTGAAGTGGTAACAAGTGCAGGTGCTGATTATATCAAGACAAGCACCGGTTTCTCCACATCAGGTGCTACTTTTGAGGATATCGCATTATTTGCAAAGCATATCGGTGAAAACGTTAAAATGAAAGCGGCAGGTGGAATCAGTTCTTTTGCAGACGCAGAAAAGTTCATCGAACTTGGAGCAGATAGACTCGGAACAAGCCGTATCGTAAAGCTTGCGAAGAATGAACAGGCAACAGGCTATTAAAACAAATGCATCTTTTATGCATGTTTTATAAGTAGTTGAAATATAATAACTATAGGCTGCTTAAAGGCCACTATCTGGCAGAAAGAAAGGGAGAGGACAAGCTCCCCTTTTTTCAGGCACAAGAGAAAGGAGTATTTCTATGGGAAATGAGGAGAATATCAACAAAGAACTCCCTGCTTGTGGGAAAACAGGTGTATCAACCGTAAATGGACAGGTTGTTACGATCAATGACAACACATGCCGTGAGTTAATCCGAGAAGCAATTAATATGCTGAATTATTCTTACACACCATATTCAAACTTTAAAGTAGGAGCTGCCCTTCTTGGTGCAGACAATAAAATTTACACCGGATGTAATGTTGAGAATGCAGCTTATACGCCAACAAACTGTGCAGAAAGAACAGCTTTTTTTAAAGCGGTAAGCACAGGCGTGAAGGATTTTGCAGCGATTGCGATTGTAGGCGGAAGAGACGGAAAGCTTGAGAGCTACTGCTCTCCATGTGGTGTCTGCAGACAGGTTATGATGGAGTTCTGTGATCCGGATACATTTTATGTGATTTTAGCAAAATCGGAGGAAGATTACTGGGTATATTCCCTATCAGAGATTATGCCAATGGGATTTTCTCCAAAGGATTTAAAGTAACAAAAAGGAACAAAAAGGAACAAGGTACGTAGATCTGGTTATTGCTTTGGAAGATACAGGAAAGTGTTGTAAAATACTGTTATTAAGGGCTTTTTTGGCATAACTCAATTTGTGGTAAATGCCAATTCCTTATTGAATAATGGGCGTTCTTATGATATTCTTTTTTGTAGCAAAGCCAAAGATAATAATAAATTAATTAATTATTTCTAGGAGGAGTTAATCCATGAAAAAAGTATTATCTTTAATACTTATGCTTGCAATGGCAGTTACTATGTTAACTGGATGTGGAAGCAGCAAGTCAACTTATGAGCTTGCATTAGTAACAGATGTAGGTACAATTGATGACAAATCTTTTAATCAGGGTGCATGGGAAGGTCTTGAAAAGTATGCAAAAGAAAACAACAAGACATACAAGTACTATCAGCCAGCAGAAGCAACAGATGCATCTTACATCGAAACAATCGCACTTGCGGTTAAGGGTGGTGCTAAATTAATCGTTTGTCCTGGTTACAAATTCGAGACAGCTCTATATGAAGTGCAGACTACATACCCAGATGTAGACTTCATTATCTTAGATGGCGAACCACATAGTGAAGATTATTCTGAATACAGAACAGACAGCAATGTATATGCAATCTATTACGCTGAACAGCAGGCAGGTTTCCTTGCAGGTTATGCAGCAGTAAAAGAAGGCTACACAAAGCTTGGTTTCATGGGTGGTATGGCAGTTCCAGCAGTTATGAACTATGGTTACGGTTTCGTATCCGGTGCAGAAACTGCAGCAAAAGAATTAGGACTTGAATCTGTAGATGTGAAGTATCACTATACAGGCGGTTTCATCGCTACTCCAGAAGCACAGACAATGGCAGCAAGCTGGTACCAGAATGGAACAGAAGTAATCTTCGGCTGCGGTGGTGCGGTAGGTAACTCCGTAATGGCAGCTGCTGAAGCAAACAATGGTAAAGTAATCGGCGTAGACGTTGATCAGTCTCCAGAATCCGATACTGTAATCCTTTCTGCATTAAAGATGCTTTCTAATTCTGTATACGATGGTATTACAGCATTCTATGCTGGATCTTTCCCAGGTGGACAGGTTGTAACTCTTGATGCTACATCTAATGCGGTAGGTCTTCCAATGGATACTGCTAAATTAGAAAAATTCACAAAAGCTGATTACGAAACTCTATACGCTAAGTTATTAGCTGGTGAATATACTCCATTCAAAAATACTGATGCGGAAAGCGTAAGTGATTTACCACTTTCTATCGTAGCAGTAGAAGAAGTTAAGTAATTAATTAAAGATTAGTGTCTTTGACACAAAACCACAGAGCAAAGAGGTGCTTAGGCACCTTTTTGTTTTGTGCGAATCTGGAAAGTTTTTTTACAAGTGGGACTACCAGAAAGCAATAATAGGGGAACCCGGTGTAGACAGTTAAAACCAAGACGGTCAATATCGGTAAGTTCTGACATGAATCAGACACAAATTGGTTACAATAAGAAAATAAAAAACAACCTAGACTTAATGCTTGGACATAAGTCTATTGTTATGTTACGAAAAAATTAAAATCCTGTGGAAGGGGGCAAATTTGTGGACTATATAATTGAAATGCTAGGTATTACAAAAGAATTTCCTGGAATTAAAGCGAATGATAATATTACGCTTCAGTTAAAAAAAGGGGAAGTTCATGCGTTACTTGGCGAAAATGGTGCCGGTAAGTCTACATTAATGAGTGTCCTTTTCGGGTTATACCAGCCAGAAAAGGGAACAATCAAGGTAAAAGGCAAAGAAGTAAAGATTAATGGTCCAATGGACGCGAATGCGTTAGGCATTGGCATGGTGCACCAGCATTTTAAATTAGTGCACAATTTTACCGTATTACAGAATATCATCCTTGGGGTTGAGACTGTAAGTGGCGGATTCCTTAAGATGGATGAAGCGAGAAAGAAAGTAATTGAACTAAGCAAACGTTATAATCTGGCAGTTGATCCCGATGCCTATATTTCCGATATTACCGTCGGCATGCAGCAGCGTGTTGAGATATTAAAGATGTTATACCGTGAAAATGAAATTTTAATTTTCGATGAACCAACAGCGGTATTAACACCTCAAGAAATAGATGAACTGATGAATATTATGAAGGGGCTTGTAAAAGAAGGCAAATCCATTCTTTTCATTACCCACAAATTAAATGAGATTAAAGCGGTGGCAAATCGTTGTTCGGTTTTACGCCGAGGCAGATATATTGGTACAGTGGATGTTAAGGATACCGATAAGGAAACGATGTCTGAAATGATGGTAGGACGTAAGGTTAACTTTAACGTTGATAAAGCAGAAGCAAAACCAAAAGAAGTTGTATTGGATGTAAAAGATCTCTGTGTAGTTTCCAAAGGACAGGGAAATACAAAGAAGATTGTAAATGATGTTAACTTCACTGTAAGAAAGGGCGAGATCGTAAGTATCGCCGGTATCGATGGAAACGGACAGTCTGAATTAATCCAGGCAATCACAGGTTTAATAAAGATGGATTCCGGTCATGTTACCTTACGTGGGGAAGATGTCACAAAGAAGTCCATTCGTTACAAAAATACACATGGATTATCTCATATTCCGGAAGATCGTCATAAACACGGATTAGTTCTTGACTATTCTGTGGAAGACAACTTAGTATTACAGGAATACTTTACACCGACTTATCAGAAGAACGGTTTCTTATTAAGAGATGCCATTCGTGAAAATGCATTAAAGCTGATTGAGAAGTTTGATATCCGAAGCGGTCAGGGTCCGATCACGACTACAAGAAGCATGTCTGGTGGTAACCAGCAGAAAGTCATCATTGCGCGTGAAATTGCAAGAGATCCAGATCTTTTAATTGCCGTTCAGCCAACACGTGGTCTTGACGTTGGTGCAATTGAATTTATCCATAAACAGTTAGTAGCAGAACGCGATAAGGGAAGCGGTGTATTACTTGTTTCCTTCGAATTAGATGAAGTAATGAACTTAAGTGATAGAATTTTAGTTATGTATGAGGGTGAGATTGTAGCAGATTTAGATCCAAAAGAAGTAACAGTTCAGGACTTAGGACTTTATATGGCAGGCTCGAAAAGGGGGAACGTTAAATAATGAAAAAGTCAAATTCAAAATCCCCTAAAAAAGCAGGGGGAGAAAAAAATCTCGGACTGGTGTCCTCCGTATTTGCAGTTGTATTAGGTTTATTAGTAGGTTTACTGATCCTTTTAGTCTGCAATCCAAGCCAGGCATTTGCAGGTTTTGGAACCATTTTAACAGGTGCAGTCACAGAAGGTTTATATGGCATTGGTATGGTATTTTACTATGCCACTCCGATTATCTGTACTGGTCTTGCAGTAGGTTTTGCTTTTAAGACAGGTTTATTTAATATTGGTGCATCCGGCCAGTTTACAATGGGTGGTTTTGCAGCAATCGTAGTTGGTGTCACACTTCCACAGCTTGGGGGCGTACACTGGGTGGTAGCTCTTCTTGCCGCTGTTTTAGCAGGCGCACTTTGGGCAGTAATCCCAGGTTTATTAAAAGCATTTGCTAATATTAATGAAGTTATTGCTTGTATCATGATGAATTACATCGGCATGTACGTTGTAAACTGGGCAATCAAGGATACACCGGCATTATTCAATAAGACAAATAACCGTTCTAATGCGGTAGCAGCAACTGCAAACATTCCAAAGTTTGGATTAGATAAGATTTTTACCGGTTCTGCGGTAAACGGCGGTTTTATCATCGCGTTATTAGCAGTAGCAGTAGTGTATATCATCTTAACAAAGACAACTTTCGGTTATGAATTAAGGGCAGTTGGTTTTAACCGTGATGCCAGCAAATATGCCGGTATCAATGAAAAGAAGAGTATCACAATGTCTATGGCGATCTCCGGTGCATTAGCAGGTCTTGGCGGTGGGTTATTATACCTTGCCGGATCCGGTAAATATATCGAAATCGTAGATGAAATCGCAGCAGAAGGCTTTGACGGTATTTCCGTTGCTTTACTTGGCTTATCTTCCCCAATCGGAATTTTATTAGCCGGTCTTTTCATCGCTTATATCAGACAGGGTGGATTCTATCTGCAGTTATTTGAATTCTCTCAGGAAATCATCGATATCATCGTTGCTGTAATTATTTACTTCAGTGCATTCTCCTTAATCGTTCGTTCTTACATGATGAAGAGAAATGCGAAGAAGGCGGATAGATTAAATGTTCCGGAAACACCAAGTCCACAGATTCCAGCACCGCTTCATCAGCCGATACCAGGCGAGGAAGCAAAAGCAGGCGATGTCGGGGATCAGACGACGGACGAGGATCCATTGCAGAAAGAAGAAGGGGGAGATGAATAATGAGTGCATTATATTTCTTATTCCAGCAGACTATGTTCTTTACCATTCCCCTTTTAATTGTTGCTCTTGGCGGAATGTTTTCAGAACGAAGCGGTGTTGTTAACATCGCATTAGAAGGTATCATGACAATGGGTGCCTTCACCAGTATCTTATTTATTAACTTATTCCAGGGAACGTTAAGCGGACAGCCTTTATTAATCCTTGCTATTTTAATAGCGGGCTTAACAGGTGTCGTATTCTCCCTGCTTCATGCTTATGCATCCATTAACATGAAGGCAGATCAGACAATCAGTGGTACTGCTCTAAACTTATTCGCTCCTGCATTTGCAATCTTCGTTGCAAGACAGATTCAGGGTGTACAGCAGATCAACTTCAACAATACATTCCGTATTGCAAAGGTTCCTGTACTTGGCGATATCCCGGTAATCGGCGATTTATTCTTTAAGAATACTTATATTACGACTTACCTTGGTTTTATCATTTTAATTGTTTCTGCTATCGTGTTATACAAGACGAAGTTTGGTTTACGTCTTCGTGCATGTGGTGAACATCCACAGGCAGCTGACTCCGTTGGTGTTAACGTTTACAAAATCCGTTATGCGGGTGTTATGATTTCCGGATGCCTTGGTGGTATCGGTGGTCTGGTATTCGTTATCCCAACTTCCACAAACTTTAATGCGACTGTTGCAGGATATGGTTTCCTTGCAATCGCGGTATTAATTTTTGGTCAGTGGAAACCGGTTCGTATTTTATTCGCAGCATTATTCTTCGGTCTTATGAAGACAATTGCCGCTTCTTACTCCGGTATTCCTTTCTTAGTAAGCCTTGGCATTTCAAGTAACCTTTATAAGATGATTCCTTATATCGCTACTTTAGTAGTTCTTGCTTTCACCAGCAAGAAGTCCCAGGCTCCACGTGCTGCGGGTGTTCCTTACGATAAGGGAGCTCGATAGAACGGGAATGATGGGCTGCGAGGATGGGAGGCTTCAGGCACGGATGTGCGGTCAGTCAAGGGCTGGCTCGCACGGACGATGCAAAAAGCCGGTTCAGGGCAGGGAGAGATTGATATTTTTCACTGTTCGTCGCAAGCTCGGACAAAAAGCCAGCAAATCTCTGACTATCAGACAGGAAAGCACTGTCTGATAGTCAGAGATTTGCTGGCTTTTTGTTCGCCTTGATGCCGTACAGTCGAAAAAATCAATCTCCCCCTGCCCTGGACCGGCTTTTTGCATCATTTGTGCGTGCGAGCCCTTGACTGGCCGCACATCCGCGCCTGAAGCCTCCCATCCTCGCAGAACGTCATCGATAATGAGCAAGGGAATGATGCGCAAGGGCATAGGCAAAGACAAGGGAAAAAACAAGAGTAAAGACAAAGTAAGGCCACAGGTAAGACACAGGCAAGACAAAGACAAGAACAAAGGTAAGTACAGAACCAAGGATAAGGATGAAATAAGGAACAGATATGGAGTGAGGAGGATGAATTAGTAGGAAAGAGCATGAAGAGAACATAAAATAGAGAAATGAGGAGAGTAGAGTTAGAGAGCCGGAAACGGAATTTTACTTGCAGCGGGAAATAGGGAAGCGTATAATGAGAAACAAATATTGGGAAAAGATTGAGTAAACGTGGATCTGTGGGAATTCGTGCGATGTGACGTGGAATGGATCGGATGAATGAAAGGGGAAGAGGCATGGATTGGAAGTATGAGGATATGGAGGAACGGAGGATTGGGCTTCCTCAAGACGTGAGAAGGATGAAGGAATATGGCGATTTTGAAGGGGCGAAGAGACGAATTGCAGTCTGGCTTGAAAAGGAGATTCCAGAGGCGCTTAGAAAGAGACTAAAAGAGGAGATTCCGGTACTTGAGATCCTTCCTATGGAGTATACGATTCCGAAGGAACAGGCGATTTTGATGTGTAAGGAACGGATACGGAATTTTACGGAGGAGGAGTTTGAGAGAAGATGGGAAAACGGGGAGATTGACTGGATTTATGTAAATGGGGAAGTAAGGTTTTTTAGAAGATTTCTGGAGACTTTGCTTAAGGTGTTTATTCCGGGGAAGAGAGTAAAGGATGAGACATCTGATGTTGATGAGCTTGAGCAAAAGGCATTGGAGCAGGTTGTTCATAAGGTTAAGGAGAAAGGAAAGGTAACGTATCATTTCCGGATTCATGCGGGGATTAAAGTGAAGGAAGTGGCTTTTGAAAAGGGAATGTTGTCGGTACATATTCCATATCCGTTAGAACAGATGCAGGTACATAATGTAAGGCTTGTGGAGTCGAATATTAAGGAGCCTTTAATTGCTTCGAGGGATGCAGGGCAGAGGACGGTATTCGGCATGGTAAGGCAGCAGGAACCGGAAGAGATTTATATTGAGTATGAGTATGATAATAGTGTGAGGTATGTGGTATTGGATCCAAAGAAAGCGGAGGCATCGATTCAGCCGGTTTATACATGGGCGCTGGCAGATGGATTCGCAGATGCGGGGCCGGTACGGAAAGAGGACTTTTTGGAACAGGCACCTCATATTATATTTACACCATATTTGAAGGCATTGGCGGAGGAAATCGTAGGAGAAGAGACGAATATCGTGAGAAAGGCCAAAATGGTGTATGATTTCGTGACAACTAAGATTAAGTATTCGTTTATGCCGGAATATGTGGTGATGGATTCGATTGCAGAGTATGCGGCTATGAATGGAAGAGGAGACTGTGGCGTACAGACGATTCTGTTTATTACACTGTTACGGATTCTTGGCATTCCGGCAAGGTGGCAGTCGGGGCTTTATGTGACACCTTATAGTGCAGGCAGCCATGACTGGGCGCAGTTTTATGTGGAACCATATGGATGGGTGTTTGCAGACTGCTCGTTTGGAGGAAGTGCTTACCGAAGGGGAGAGGAAGAGCTGTGGGAGTTTTACTTTGGGAATCTGGATCCATTCCGTATGCCGGCAAACAGCGTGTTTCAGCAAGAATTTTATCCAAGAAAGAAGTATCGGAGGACAGATCCGTTTGATAATCAGCGGGGAGAGGCAGAGTATGAGGATAGAGGACTCTCTTATGATGAATTGGAATGTTGTCGCAGAGTGATCGCGGCTTATGAAAAGGAGTAGGCGAGGGCAATGATCAATAAGCTTCTAATGGGGCTAAGGCTTATAAGCGGAGTCTGTAAAAGGCAGTAAGAAGATGTGAGAATAGTGTACAAAGAATAGATAATAATAGTGGGTAAAGAAGAGATAAGGATAGTGTAAAAAAATATACAAGAATCGTATAAAAAGAAGATACAAAAGTAGTGCAGAAAGAAGATATAAAAATACTGTAGAAAGAAGATATAAGAATACTGTAGAAAAAAGAGAGGACAGGCAACATGCCTGTCTTTCTTGTTATAAAAGCGCATTTGGCAGTGAAAACAGAGAATAGGAAAAATAATAAAAGAAGAGATTGACAAAATAAGGAAAAAGAATTATGATACAAATAAATTTAAACTGCGAAAGCAGTAATGATGAAACCGTTGAGAAAGAGGAGTAAGCATTTGCACAAGATTACAGAGAGCCGCTGGTGGTGAGAATGCGGTGTGGAGTCGTTTGCTGAATGGACTTTCGAGGGCGGTCCTGAACCGGATTGAAGTAGGGGCCGACGGAAACCATAACCGTTATCGATATGGCATATATGATAGTATATGAGAAAAGAGGACTTAGGTCAATTTGAGTGGTACCGCGGATCGGATGTATTCGTCTCAAACAATTAGTGAAAGCTGATTGTTTGAGACTTTTTTATTTTACAGGAAGTTTATATCTTATAGGTGAGTTTGTGCTGAAGGATAAAAACTCTGAAGAATAGAATTAGGCAGAATACAAATTACGAAGAAAAGAAATTCCGCATGCCTGTTTCTCCTATACCAACACTAGCAGTCATAATTTTAAACCAATTAAAGCAGGGAGGACAAATTTATGAAATTAAGCAGTTGTAAAGGTTCAAGAAGAAAAGGTCTCACAATGTTAGGCATTGTTCTTATGATGGGGGCATCCGTATTATCCGGATGTGATAAGAAGAAGGATGATACGATTAAGGTTGGAATTGGGCAGTTTGCGGAACATGGATCGCTCGATAACTGCCGGAACGGTTTTATAGAGGGACTTAAGGCGGCAGGATATACGGAAGGTGAGAATATCACCTTTTATTATGAGAATGCACAGACAGATGGAGGAATAGCAAGCCAGATCGTGGATAATTTCCTAGAAAAGGGGTGTGATCTGATCTGCGGTATTGCGACGCCAATGGCACAGAGTGCATATGGTGCGGCAAAGAAACAGGATGTACCGGTTATCTTTACGGCAGTGACCGATCCGGTGGCGGCAGAGCTTGCAAATGCCGATGGTACACCGGCAGGTAATGTGACAGGCACAAGCGATAAGCTTCCGGTTGAAATGCAGCTTGAGATGATTCGTGAGGTGATGCCGGGGGCGAAGACGATTGGGATTTTATACTGCACAAGCGAGGTTAACTCCATTTCCGCGATTGAGGAATACAAAGAGGCAGCAGGAGAGTTCGGATTTACGATTGTGGAGAGCGGCATTCAGACAACAGCGGATATCCCGTTAGCAGCAGACGGACTCATTGGGCAGGTGGACTGTCTTACCAATCTGACAGATAATACGGTTGTAAGCTGCCTGCCGGTTATATTGGAGAAGGCCCGGGAGGCAGGGATCCCGATATTCGGAAGTGAAGTGGAGCAGGTGAAGATCGGCTGTCTTGGGGCGGTAGGACTTGATTATTATTCCCTTGGCATTCAGACTGGCAAGATGGCAGCACAGGTATTAAGGGGAGAGAAGAAAGCTTGCGAGATACCATTTGAGGTAATAGAAGAAGCTGCATTTTATGGGAATACAGCAGTGGCGGAGAAGTTAGGGATCACGATCCCGGATGCTTTAATTGAAAAGGCGGCACAGATGTTTGATACGATTGAGCAGTAGATCTACAACATATAGGGGGCGCGAAGATGACAGTTTTATTAGGGATACTGGAAGAAGGATTTGTATATGCCATTATGGCGCTTGGAGTGTATATCACGTATAAGATACTGGATTTTCCGGATCTTTCGGTGGATGGGACATTTCCATTAGGAGGAGCTGTGGCGGCGGCACTGTTATGCAAAGGAGTAAATCCATGGCTTACCCTGGTCCTTGCTTTTCTGGTAGGAGCTCTTGCTGGAATCGGAACCGGACTGATTCATGTAAAGCTTAAGGTGAGGGATCTGTTATCTGGCATTATCATGATGACGGCTCTTTACTCGGTGAATTTAAAGATTGCCGGAAAAGCCAATCTGCCGATCTTTAGCAGGGAGACTATTTTTGAGAATGCATGGATAGAAGCAATGCTGCCGGATGGAGTGAAGCGATATGTTACGGTCATTTTGCTGTTTTTGATTCTGTTAGCAGGAAAACTTGCATTGGATGCTTATCTAAAGACACGTTCCGGATATCTTCTTCGGGCAGCAGGCGATAATGAGACGCTTGTTACATCATTAGCAAAGGATAAAGGGCTTGTAAAGATTACCGGCCTTGCCATCGCCAATGCATTCGCAGCACTGGCGGGATGTGTGTATGTCGAGATGAATGGATTCTTTGAGATCTCCACCGGGACCGGGACGATTGTGATCGGGCTTGCCAGTGTGATTATTGGAACGAGTCTCTTTAAGAATGTATCATTTTTTAAGCCCACCACAGCGGTGATTGCAGGATCTTTGCTTTATAAATGGTGTGTATCAAGAGCAATCCGGTTTGGCCTTCCATCCAATGATCTAAAGCTTGTCACATCGGTGCTGTTTTTGATTATTTTGGTATTTAGTGAGAAGAAACGGAGGGGGAAGAAGAATGCTTGAATTACAAAATCTGAATAAATATTATAATCCGGGAACGGTAAATGAGATGTGTCTGTTTCGGGATTTCAATTTACAGATTGCGGATCATGAATTTGTGTCAGTAGTGGGATCAAATGGATCGGGAAAGACATCTATGCTAAATCTGATCTGTGGGAGCATCCCGCTTGATGGCGGAAAGATTATGGCAAATGGAAAAGATATCTCGAACCTTCCGGACTATAAGAGAAATAAAAGAATCGGAAGGGTATATCAAAATCCCTCGCTTGGAACATGCCCGAATATGACAATTTTAGAAAATATGTCATTAGCAGATAATAAGGGGAAGCAATTCAATTTAAGAAAAGGGACAAATAAAAGCAGGATTCATTATTATAAAGAGCTGTTGGCAAGTCTTAACCTGGGATTGGAGGAAAAGCTGGATGTAAAGGTCGGCTCGCTTTCAGGAGGACAGCGGCAGGCAATGGCACTTTTAATGTGTACGATGAGTGAGATTGAGTTTTTGATTTTAGATGAGCATACGGCGGCCTTGGATCCAAAGACAGCGGATCGGATTATGGAGCTGACTGATCAGGGTGTAAGGGAGAAAAAGCTGACCACGATTATGGTAACCCATAACCTTAGATATGCCGTAGAGTATGGATCCCGTATCCTTATGATGCATGAAGGAAATGTTGTCTTAGATAAAAAAGGGGAAGAGAAGAAAAGGCTTTCCGCTAGTGATCTGTTGGATCAGTTTACGCATATCAGCATTGAATGCGGCAACTAAATTTCCCCAAAAAACATTTGACAGAAGAAACGGATGGTGCTATAGTAACTATTAACATAAATTCCATACAATAAGGCTGTGAAAAGAAAGAGTAAGAATGAAGGCGTTCCAACAGAAAGCTGCCGGGTGATGAGAGGCGCGGGAACACATATTCTGAATACATCTTAGAGCTTCGCACCGAACGAGGAGTTACCTTAAGTAGGCTGTCGACGGTTCCCTGCACCCGTTATCGTGCTAGAGTATCACCATACAGATTTGTATGCGTACTTGAAGAGGTTAGCTGTGTGAGCAGCTAATGAACAGAGGTGGTAGCGCGTGACGAAACGCCCTCTGAAACGATGAAAGTCGTTTCAGAGGGCGTTTTTTATATTCCCGGAATTCGTATTTTAAACGGATAGCAGAACCGATACCTGGAAAACAACAACCATCTAAGCAGCCTTTCGATTTATGTAAAACCATAAAAAAGAAAGGAAGAATTATTATGAAATCAGCACAGGAACAGTTTGCAATCATTAAAAAAGGAGCCAGCCAGATCATTTCAGAAGAAGGTTTGATGGAGAAGCTATTAGAATCCGTAAAGGAAGAAAGGCCGCTTATCATCAAGTTTGGCTTAGATCCGTCCGCACCGGATATTCATCTCGGGCATACGGTGGCACTTCGAAAGATCAGACAGATGCAGGATTTAGGCCATAAGGCGGTTATCATTATCGGGGATTTCACCGGACAGATCGGAGATCCGACCGGAAGATCGAAGGGCAGAAAAGCACTTTCCAAAGAACAGGTAAGAGAGAATGCCGCAACTTATATGGAACAGATCTTTAAGGTGATTGATCCGAGTAAGACGGAAGTAAGGTTTAACAGTGAATGGCTGGAGAAACTAAACTTTGAGGATGTGATCCGTCTGGCATCTACGACAACCGTTGCCAGAATGTTAGAGCGGGATGATTTTAAGAAGAGATACCAGGAGAATGTGCCGATCGGCCTTCATGAATTCTTTTACCCATTGATGCAGGCGTACGATTCGGTTCAGATTCATGCGGATATTGAGTTAGGAGGAACGGAACAGACGTTTAATGTGCTGATGGGGAGAGCATTACAGAAAGCAAAAGGGGAAAAAGAGCAGACTGCGATCTTTATGCCGTTATTAGAAGGTCTTGATGGTGTGGAAAAGATGAGCAAGTCATTAGGCAACTATATCTGTGTGGACGAGGAGCCGGAAGTGATGTTCAAAAAGGTGATGGAAGTGCCGGATTCTTTGATTATTCGTTACTTTACCCTTGTAACCGATGTGAGCATGGATGCGATTAAAGAGATGGAAAAAGAGATGGAAGAGGGAAGAAATCCAAGGGAAGTGAAGCTTATGTTAGCAAAGGAGATCACCCGCATATACCATGGAGAGGAAGCAATGCTAAGAGCAGAGAAGTACTTTGAAACCGTATTTCGGGAAGGCAGGATACCGGATCAGATGCCGGAGATTATGCTAAGCACCAAAGAGGATACGCTGATTTCCATTATTCCAAGGCTGATGGAGCTAAAACTCATTCCTTCCGGAAGTGAATTTAGAAGACTGATCAGTCAGGGCGGTGTCACACTCAATGAAGAAAAGGTATTTGATATCAATCGGATGTTTGTAGAGAAAGAAAATGTCTTGAAAATCGGAAAGAAGAAATTCGTGCGACTTCTTAGATTATAATGCTCCATATTTCACCAATAAAAAAGTTGAAAAAAGTTGTTGACAAACTGTTTTAAAGTAGATATAATATATCTCGTACTCGGCGCTTCGAGTGCGAGAACATGGGATCATAGCTCAGCTGGGAGAGCATCTGCCTTACAAGCAGAGGGTCATAGGTTCGAGTCCTATTGGTCCCATTTTACGGATAATCCGTAATCCATATGGCGAAATAGCTCAGTTGGCTAGAGCACACGGTTCATACCCGTGGTGTCGTGGGTTCAAATCCCTCTTTCGCTATTATTTTAAAAGAGTTTCGTACGCGAAGCTCTTTTTTGTTATATAGGAATAAGAGTTTCAAGATTACAATGCGAAGTTTTAAAAGGCAGTAAAGAAGCAAGACCAAAAATCATTCTGTTTGGAAGAAAAGCCGCATAGTTTTTCTAGAAACGGACAGTGTATCAATAGGGGACGCTGTTGCAACTGATAACATCGATAGAAAGCATGGTGATACAATGAGAGTAGGAATGGGATATGATGTTCATAAATTAGTGGAGAACCGGGATCTGATCTTAGGCGGTGTCAAAGTTCCTTATGAAAAGGGATTGTTAGGACATTCGGATGCGGATGTACTATTACATGCCATTATGGATGCGCTTTTAGGCGCAGCCGGCCTTGGCGATATCGGAAGACATTTTCCGGATACAGATGAAGCGTATAAAGGTGCTTCCAGTATCGCTTTATTAAAGCATGTGAAGACGCTGTTAGATGAAAAATGTTATATCATCGGGAATATTGATGCTACTGTGATCGCACAGCGTCCAAAGTTAGCGCCGTTTATTCCTGAGATGGTTACAAACATAGCTAAGGCACTGGAACTTGAGGAGAATCAGGTGAATGTAAAGGCAACAACCGAAGAGGGCTTAGGATTTACCGGAATGGGAGAAGGAATCTCTTCTCAGGCAATCTGTATGCTGACAACCGTTGATAATTACAGCTATGGCAATTCTTTTGTATATGATCCGAACCAGCAAGAGGCACCTTCCAAATGCTCTTCCTGCAGCGGATGCTGTAAGAATAAATAAGAAGCAGGCGTAAGGTTCTGTTTGAAACGGTTGACAAAATGAAAAAAGTTGCATACAATAAATACAAATTTATATTTGAAATGCGTTGAGCGGAAAGAGTAGCTTCAAGGAATATAACAGAGATGGATTGTCACCGGCTGAAAGCAGTCCTTATAGGAATCGAAGTGAAGTGCCTCCGGGAGCAGGCTTTGCGAAAAAAAGTAGCAAAGCACGGTAGCAGCCGTTATGTGTATGAGATTGCATTCCTTTGAATGCAAATTAGAGTGGAACCGCGGATTAACTTCGTCTCTTGTTTAGAGACGGAGTTTTTTTATTTTCAGGGATTTTTAGAGTGGTTCTTTTGAAATATTGTTTGAGCAGTATGGGGGAGATAAGTAAATTATGGGCATGATACATTTTATAAGAGAAGAAATGCAGATTATAAAAGAGCGAGATCCTGCTATCAAATCCTCAGCGGAAGTATTCTTATATCCAAGTTTTAAAGCGATTGTAAGACATCGGATTGCACACCGCTTATATTTAAAGAAGCATTATTTTCTGGCAAGATGGTATTCTCAGAGAACTGTAAGAAAGACAGGAATCGAGATCCATCCGGGTGCTACGATCGGAAAAGGGTTATTTATCGATCATGGCCATGGCGTCGTAATCGGAGAGACTGCAATTATTGGTGACAACGTAACCCTCTATCAGGGCGTTACGCTTGGCGGAACCGGAAAAGAGCAGGGCAAGCGTCATCCGACTATTGGGGATAATGTTATGATCAGCGCAGGCGCAAAGGTACTAGGATCGTTTACCGTTGGAGAAAATTCTAAGATAGGAGCCGGATCGGTCGTATTGTCCGAAGTTCCGCCAAATTCCACTGTAGTAGGTGTCCCAGGAAGAGTGGTGAAACGACATAATGTGAAGATGCCAAGGGAATCCATGGATCATGTACATCTTCCGGATCCGGTACAGACAGATTTGACAAGGCTGGAGAAGGAAAACGAGGAATTAAAGCAGGAAGTTGCAGCTTTAAGAAGCAGGTTAAAAGAAATGGAACAAAAATAAACATTTATGGAATAAGAAAGGAAAACAGACATGAAAATTTATAACACACTTTCTAAGATGAAAGAAGAATTCGTGCCATTAGAAGAAGGCAAAGTAAAAATGTATGTATGCGGACCTACCGTATATAATTACATCCATATCGGAAATGCAAGACCAATCGTTGTATTCGATACCGTGAGACGTTACCTTATTTCAAAAGGATATGACGTACAGTTCGTATCCAACTTTACAGACGTAGATGATAAGATCATCAAAAAGGCAAATGAAGAAGGCGTGACATCAAAGGAAATCTCCGAACGTTACATCAAGGAGTTTGAAAAGGATACAAAAGGCCTTAATATTCTTCCGGCGACCAAGCATCCAAAGGCAACCGAAGAAATCGATGGCATGATTGAAATGATCGAAGAATTAATCAAAAAAGGTCATGCATATGAAAAGAACGGTACCGTATACTTCAGAACAAGAAGTTTCCCAGAGTACGGTAAATTAAGTAAGAAGAATATCGATGACTTAGAAGCCGGTGCAAGAATCTCCGTTTCTGATGAAAAAGAAGATCCAATGGATTTCGTATTATGGAAGCCGAAAAAAGAAGGCGAACCTGCATGGGTTTCTCCATGGTGTGAAGGACGCCCGGGCTGGCATATTGAATGCTCCGTTATGAGCAAGAAATACCTTGGGGAACAGATCGATATTCATGCCGGCGGTGAAGATTTAGTATTCCCTCACCATGAGAATGAAATCGCACAGACAGAATGCTGCACAGACAAACAGTTTGCAAAATATTGGATGCATAATGCATTCTTAAACGTAGATAACAAGAAGATGTCCAAATCGGTAGGAAACTTCTTCACTGTAAGAGAAATCAGCGAAGAATTTGATTTATCTGTATTACGTTTCTTCTTATTAAGCGTGCATTACAGAAGTCCAATCAACTTCAGCCGTGAAATTATGGAAGCAAGCAAGAATGGCTTAGAGCGTATTCAGACAGCAGTGGAGCAGTTAAAGTTCTTAATCAATGTTAAGAAACAGGATGGCGGTGCAGAAACTGTCATGACAGAAGAAGAGAAAGAAATCGTAAAAGAGTTCGAAGTTCTTCATCAGAAATTTGAAACGGTAATGGATGATGATTTCAACACAGCAGATGCCATCACAGCAATCTTTGAAATGGTTAAGATCGCAAATACAAAGCTTTCTGCCGCAAACAGCACTGATATGTTACAGGCAGCATTAGATCATATTACAATCCTTGCAGATATCTTAGGCATCGTAACAGAGAAGAAAGAAGAAATCTTAGATGAAGAAGTAGAAAAACTCATTGCAGACCGTCAGGCAGCAAGAAAGAACAAAGACTTTGCGTTAGCGGATGAAATTCGTAACAAATTATTAGATATGGGTATTGTATTAGAAGATACAAGAGAAGGTGTAAAATGGAAGAGAGCTTAGTAACATTAGTGCGCAGCACATTTGAACTTCCGGATACGGATATTCGAACTTATTCCCCATTAACCCTTGCTTATATCGGGGACAGCATCTATGACCTGATCATCCGTACCATGCTTGTGGAAAAAGGAAATGCAGTTGTCAATAAGCTCCACCAGAGAGCAAGCAAGCTTGTAAAAGCGCCGACTCAGAAAGATATGTTTTTTGCTGTAGAAAGTATGCTTACTGAAGAAGAGATGGCCGTATTCAAGCGCGGCAGAAATGCCAAATCTTTTACAAGCGCCAAAAACGCTTCCATCTCTGAATACCGCAATGCCACCGGTTTCGAAGCCCTCATCGGTTACCTCTATCTGACTAACCGTATGGACCGTATCTTAGAACTCGTAAAACACGGTCTTGTTGAGCTAAAACTAATTGAAGTATAGAATAAAAAACGAATGGATTCTTTAACTATTAGACAGCATTTCCCGGTCTGATAGCGGAAGAATCCATTGCTTTTTGTCCGCTTATGCGTCCGAACATTCGGGAAATGGAATGCCCCAGGGGCCGTGCTCTCTTCCTGAGACAGTCCCATTATCGTAATATGCCTATTTTTCTAAAAAATGCTTGCCAATATGCCGGTAGAATGGATATACTGAATATTAGGCAGAAAATGTGAAGTCATGCGGGCATAATGCCACATCAGACAGGGCAAAATGAATGCAAGGAAAGGTAACGAGAAAGGTTATATATGAGATACGAAGAATTAACAATAGAAGGAAGAAATGCCGTAATGGAAGCATTTCGCGCAGGAAAGACAATCGACCGTTTATTTATCTTAGACGGATGTCAGGACGGACCAATTAAGTCTATCTTAAGAGAAGCCAAAAAGGGCGATACCATCATTAACTTTGTAAAGAAAGAAAGACTTGATCAGATCTCTGAAACAGGAAAGCATCAGGGTGTTATCGCGTATGCTGCAGCTTATGAATATGCGGAAGTGGAAGATATCTTAAAAGCAGCAAAAGATAAAGGTGAAGCCCCATTTATTATTATACTTGACGGAATTGAAGATCCTCATAATCTTGGTGCGATGATCCGTACTGCTAACCAGGCAGGTGCACACGGAATCATCATTCCAAAACGCCGTGCCGTAGGTCTTACTGCAACGGTAGCAAGAACAAGTGCGGGTGCGATCAATTACACACCAGTTGCAAAGGTAACAAACATAGTAGCAACCATGGAGGAATTAAAGAAAGAAGGCCTCTGGTTCGTATGTGCAGATTTAGATGGAGAAGTGATGTATCGTCAGAATTTGACTGGTCCAATCGGCTTAGTAATCGGTGCAGAAGGGGAAGGCGTATCCCGTCTTGTAAAGGAACACTGTGACTTTACCGCTAAGATTCCTATGTCCGGCGATATTGATTCCTTAAATGCATCCGTTGCAATGGGAATTCTCTCTTATGAAATCGTAAGACAGAGAAACTTCAAGTAGGATTTACAGGTGAGTAACAGGAGGCGAAGTCATATAAGGCTTCGTCTTTCGCTTTCACCTGGAAGAAAGAATACATGATACATAGGAGGTATGCATATGGAGGAAAGACAGTATGAGACCTGCAGCGATGAGGAAATCATCAGACTGATCCGGAAAGATGACAGGATGGCAATGGATTATCTGATCGGAAAGTATAAGAATCTGGTTCGAAAAAAGGCCAAAGCACTGTTTTTAATCGGCGGGGACCGGGATGATCTGATTCAAGAAGGCATGATCGGGCTTTACAAGGCAATCCGTGATTATCAAAAAGAAAAAGAGGCATCCTTTATGACATTTGCGGACCTGTGCGTATCCAGGCAGATGTATACCGCGATCAAGAATTCTAATACAAAGAAGAATCAGCCGCTTAATAACTATATCTCCATCGACAGTTCCAGTTATGGGGAAGAATCGGAGCAGTCTGAGGCGCTACGCTTTGTGGAGACCATCGCGCATGCAAGAAATATGAATCCGGAAGAGCTTTTTATTGATAAAGAGAATACAAGCAATTTAGAAGAAGCTTTAATGGGACGTTTAAGTGAGTTTGAAAAGGATATTCTTACATTGTATCTGCAGGATTACAGCTACGGAAGAATTGCAGAGATTTTAAAGAAAGAGCCGAAGGCGATTGATAATGCGCTGCAGAGAATCAAGAGGAAGTTAAACCAGGTATTAAAAGAAAGCTGATGAATTACTGTACTAATCGTCGAAAAATTTAAAAAATATAAAAATATTAAGAAATACTATTGCAAAAAAAATAATCCTGTGGTATTATATAACACGTACCAATCGTCTTAGTAAAGACAATGCTGATGTGGCTCAGAGGTAGAGCACTTCCTTGGTAAGGAAGGGGTCACGGGTTCAATTCCCGTCATCAGCTTCAGTTGAAAGGCTGCAAATCAATTTTGATTTGCAGCCTTTTTGTCGTATAAACTAAATAATTGGATTATGCATTCAGACAGTGCTAGTTGCAAGAAAGTCAGAGGTATTCCTGCATACTTACAACCTATGCAGAGGAATAAAAAACTACAGGGAATAAGTTCTAATTTTGTAATATTGTAAAAAAACAATAAAAAGGGTAAACAAAGTGCCTGATAAAGCCGATATAATAATTATCGTATAAGGCAAGAGGGAAACGGAGGACCTTTTTACTTTAGTGATGCAACCTCATAAAGTGCAACTATTGGTATGTTTTACTAACAATGAGGGACATATGGTTGTGAATTTAACAAAGGAGAAAAATTATGAAAAAGAAGGAACTGATTTTCATGGCAATGGCACTCATGCTGTTGACCGCATGTGGTAAATCAGAAGGAGAACAGCAGGTAACTGCCAACTACACCGTCAACATTGATGGAGAACGTACTTACATAAGTGATGATGACGAGCAGGTTGTAGCGGCAAAGGAAACAGCAATGGGATATCTTACAAATTATGCGAATAAGGATTATACCAAGCAGGGGAATATGGAGATTCTTCCTTATTTAGCAGATAAACTGCGGACGACTTATGAGCAAAAAAATACAGTAGGAGTCAATCAGGAATCCATTCGTAATTACGAGCTAATTGAAAAGATGGAATCTTATGAAATTTCCTATGTTCAGATGTATACGCTTTATGGCCAGCCAGCAGCGGACATTTTCTTAAGCTACACTGTTCAGATTGAGACTGCTACAGAGGCATATCTTTCTTCCTTGGGCATGAGTGCAGGTGATCGTTATAAAAGAACACTTACGTTAAAGCTTGAAGATACAGAAGAGGGGTGGAAAATCAATAAGGCATCGTTAGGAGCAAGGGAGGTAATTAAGTAATGGCAAAGGATAAGAAGCTGAAAGTCAGATATGGCTTGAAGGAGAAGATCATCACATTAGTTGCATTGGCTGTTATTCTATCATCTACTATTGTTTCTGCAATAGCATATTCCAGATCCAGTACAATCCTTGAAGAGAGTGCGGTAGTTTCAATGGATGATTCTATGAATATCATTGAAACCCAGATTAGCAATCTTTTAGATTCCACCTATAACATCGCTAAGATGAGTTTAGCATCTGGTTACTTGGCAAAAGATATGGATGAGGCAGCAGAACAGGCATTATATAAATATTTTGCGGAATGGACTGAGAATTATCCGGAAATCATCAATATGATCTACAGCAGACCGGATACAATCTATATCTATCCGTTAAATCCAGCAATGAGAGAACAGGTACCGGGGAATTCATCCTGGTTTAATGAAAGAGCAGCAGAAGAGAGTGATTATAACTGGCTTCAGCCTTATATTGATGCAGCTACAAATCAGTGGTGCATTACGCTATACCACAAAGTGAAGGTTGATGGACAGTTTATCGGCTTTATTGAAATCGACGTATCCCTTGCTCATATTGAAGAAATGATTCAGTCAATCACATTAGGGGAAACCGGATATCTCATGATCTCCGATTTTGATGGTATTGTAGGAATTCATCAGAATAAAGATCTGCTGAATAAAGATATTCCGGATGAAGAGCTTCGTCAGTTTGTAAGTAACAATACAGAAGGAACATTAAGTTATCAGTCTGTAAACGAAAGGAAGTTCGTTGTATTAGATACCTTGGATACTGCGATTCAGTGGAAAATGGTCGGTATTGTGCCTGAGGAGGAAGTAAAGAGTCAGAGCAAAGCCCTGTTGGGGAAGATTATGACCGTTACCATTGGAATTGTTATCATATGTATTATTGCAGCAATTCTGATTGCAAGTCGTATTACAAAAGAAATCAATCGATTCATGCTACACCTTGAGGCGATGGGAGCTGGTGATTTAAAGGGACAGCTAGACATTCATTCAAAAGATGAGATTGGCGTTATGGGCCATATCCTAAATAAAATGACGGAACAGTTAGGCAGCCTGATCGGAGGGGGTAAAAAGCATTCTTCCGATATGTTAGATCATTTTACAGAGTTAAGCCGCATGTCCGCAAGTTGTTTAGAAGCAACCAGTGAGATTGCGGTTACGATTGATCATGTGGCAGAAGGTGCACAGGTTCAGAGTACAGAAGTGGAATCCATGGTGACGAATTTCGGTGAGTTATCCGATTCGATGCAGGAAATTTCAGATTCTATTGCTGAAATCGGACAACAGTTTGTAGTAACACAGGAGGTACAGAAAGAAAGTCTTAAGATTGTTGACCAGCTTATGGAGACAACAAAAGAGACAAGCCGTACCAATGAAGAAGTAAAGAATGCGATTTATGATATTGATCACAGTTCCAGTGAAATCGATATGATCGTAAAGACCATTACAGAGATTGCAGAACAGACCAATCTTTTATCCTTAAATGCAAGTATTGAAGCGGCAAGAGCGGGTGAGATGGGCCGAGGTTTCGTAGTAGTAGCAGAAGAAGTGCGTAAGTTAGCGGATGAAACAGCGAGATTCACAGACGAAATCAAAGTGATCATCGATAAGATGAAATCCCAGACAAAGCAGGCTGTTAAGCAGGTAGAAGATGCGAAGAGCGTTATGGGAGAACAGGTTGAGACTGCGAAGAAGACAAGAGATTCCTTTACAAACTTAGAAGGCGCGATCCACAGCTTAGAACAGAAAGTGGAACGTATCGGAACAGCGAATAAGGAAATGATTGCAGTAAGACAGAATATGGATGCCATTACCGCAAGCCTTGCAGAAAAGGCAGAAGAGAATATGGCAGCAACCGAACAGATGAATGCGGTAACAGAAGAACAGTTAGCAATCTTTAGTCAGGTAAATACTATGATTACAGAGCTTTCTACTTATGCAAAAGAATTAAATAATGAAATGAACGTATTTATTACGGATTAATGAAGAAAAGAAACCGTCATATGGATTTGCTCCATATGACGGTTTCTTTTTCGGTAGAAAAATGCTATTCGGTATGCTTTGGGTTTAAAGTTTAAACTGTTCGATCTTTTCTGCGATTTCTTTTGAAAGATCCGTAAGGGTGGAAGCCATATGGCTTACTTCATTAGCTGATGCAGTACTTTCTTCAATAGAAGCAGCAATTTCCTGTGTGGAAGCAGTTACTTCTTCTGCAACGGCAGTTACACTTTCCATCTTTTCAATGATATCTTTTTTGTTTGCTTCAATTGTGGAAGCGCTATCGGTAACTTTATTTAAGTCATCGCTCATTACATTTAAGTTTGATACGATCTCCTGATAACGGCCCATTGTTTCATTAATGTCACTTAACTGGTTTGTCATCTCGATATTCATAGAATCTGTGCTTCTCATCATAGAAGATGCTTCTGCGGAGATTTCTGTTACCAGCTCGTTGATGTTTTCAGAGGAGATCTTAACCTGTTCGGCTAATTTACGGATCTCATCAGCTACTACTGCAAAGCCTTTTCCAGCTTCGCCGGCACGTGCTGCTTCGATAGAAGCATTTAATGCTAACAGATTGGTCTGTTCTGCGATCTGATTGATTAAGCTTGTAATATCATTTACTTTTAAGATATGGCTGTTTAGAGTATCCATCTTTTCAGAGAAATCCTTAAATACATATCCTGTGTTATCCACAGATTTGATTAAAGAGTTTGCTTTTTCGCTTCCGGCAATTACGATATTATTAACGGCTTTTGTTTTCTCGTTGATGGCTTTGATGGCTTTCATAATATCGACTACCTGTGCACCGAACTCATCTACGATCCGAGAGATCTCAACCATATCAGAAGACTGTGTTTCTACCCCGTAAGACATCTGACCAGTTGACTCGGAGATGTTGTTGGAAACACCCATAAGGGATGTAGATACGCGGTCCAGTTCAAGCGCCTGAGATTGGATCAGATCGGAACTTACTTTTACGGAACCGATCATGGAGCCGAGTTCCTGCTTCATATGGTCTAACTGACGGGCTGTATCACCAAGTTCATCGTTTAGATTTAAGAGTCTGCTGTCAAGTTCGGTTGTAAAGTCGCCTTTTGCAAAAATAGAAATATGCTTTGCTAAAAGCTCAATGCCGCGGCTGATAAAGCTTGAGAAGATGAAAGCAAAACCGATAGATAAAATAATAATCCCGGCAGCTGTAACTATCATATAATTTACCATCATGTGTAACGGATGCATAATCTCTTCTTTTGATACGATGCTGGCAAGGGACCATCCGGTCAGAGAGATAGGAGCATAACTTAGGTATTCTTCACTATCGCTAAATTCATTATAAAACTCAGTGAAACCAGTCTCTCCGGCGATCATTTTTTCATATATTTTAGCCAACTCTTCGGAACCAGCATATCCATCTTCCGCATTTTCATCTGCTTTTAATGGATTTTGATTAAGAGCTAAAAGTTCCTTGTCTGTATGAGCGGCAAGATCACCTTTATTTGTGATGATAAAGAAGTCATATCCAAATCCTTCAATTATATCGGTAAAGTTCTGGACAGTCTGTACACCAAGCACAACGCCAGTGATTTTTCCATTATATGTAACAGGAACACCCATTGTTAAGATTGTCACACCTTCTATGGTGTTAGGATTTGTAATATAGTTGATTCCCTGCTTGGCATATTCATAGTCAAGAGAACCTGTAATATTTACTTCACGTCCGTTTACTCCATAGCAGTCACCATCTAATGTAACATAAGCTAAGTCAAACAGATTGGATTCTTTATATTGTTCTAAAAGAATAGCTACTTTCTCCTGAATGCTGTAGGATGGATCGGCTACTTCGGTAAGACGTGCATAGATTTCTAAACGATTAATATCTGCATTTAATTGAGACTGCACCATCTGAGAAAGATTGACTGCTCGTTCTTTCATATTATCTTCTGCGGCTTTATTTAACATGTATCTTCCTACTAAAGTAGAAACAACAGAAGTTAGGATGCAGATTATTACTGCTATGGTTCCAAAAGATAGTAACATTTTGGAACGAATACTTACTTTTTTCTTTTTGTTCATACAAAACCTCCTAGTATAATGTGAGTTTAGCATAGGAAAAAGTCATTTTCAACAATATTCTACATTTTATTTATTTTTTGGAAGATATGTATAAAAAAGTAACATTAAGTGCGTGTAAAATGTTTAAAAAAATAGCCGAAATAAGGAAAAATAGGGGATAGGACAAGGCGACATCAGGATATTCCTTGGATGGAATCATTTACAGATTGCAAATATCGACAAATATCGCTAAAATAAGTAATATATTAAGGAGGTAGCGATATGAATCCAATTTTTATTCCAAACCTTTGCCATAAGTGTGAAAATGAAACAGAACTAGAAAGATATGAAGACAAATCAGCTGCAGTATATTGCAGACACTGTGATTTCCTTCTTAAGCTTACAAAAGAGGAAATCGAATCTTTAGATAAATAAAAGAAAAATTTGGTGTTGAGCCATAAAAAGCGATGCCGCCACGAAGCCCTTGGGCTTCGTGGCGGCATCGCTTTTTATGCCTCTTTATTTTATCTGGTGAATTCGATCACGCCATATAGACAGACACCTTGTGTTTTAAGGTGTCTGTCTTTGACCGAAGCCTTGGGCGAATTCTTTGGCGAGGATGGAGATGTTGGAGTTTTTGCGGTAGACGGCGGTAATTTGGGTGGTGGTTTCTTCGTGAGCTAGTTCACGCATGGTAATGGGAGTTTTAGGGGAAAAAGAGTCCTTTATGGAGAGGGCAGCTGATTTGGGGAGAAGGCCGATGCCGAGTCCTTTTTTTGCCCACTCAAGGGTAGTGCGGGCATCATCATTTTTACAGAAGGTGTTTGGGACGAGACCATGCTGTAAGAAAGCGGAATGAATCAGAGAGTCAAAACGCCGGTAGTAGATTAACGGTTTGTCAGCAAGATCAGGGATGGTGATGGCCGGTTGCAAAAGGGAAGAGAAATAGTGTTCAAAACCAACTGCGACTAAAGGCTCTTTTAGACCATAGAAGCATTCCAGTCCGTCTGTATGGAATGGGGTGCGCACGATGGCAGTTTCAATGATTCCGTTTTTTAGCTTGTCAAGCTGTTCGAAGGTATTGCCTTCATATACTTCAAAGGTGACCTGCGGATGTTTCTTACAGAAGGAAACGAGGTACTCGTCAAGCAGGGCATGGCCGCAGGAGGAAATGGTACCAAGCTTAATGATCGTGCTGTTCCCGGTTTTTAGCTGATCAAGCTCTTTTAAGGTTACATCCGTAAGCGCAAGGATATCCTTCGCACGGCTGTAAAGCAGGCTGCCTTCCGATGTCAGGGAGATATTTCTTGGGGTGCGGATGATTAAGGTTGTATCAAGTTCTGCTTCTAGCTGCATGATCTGCTTGCTAAGCTGGGGCTGACCGATGCCAAGTTTTTTTGCAGCAGCTGTTATATTGCCGCTTTCCGCTGTTACGATAAAGGAATTCAGATATTTTAAATTCATAATGGTTTCTTCCTATCTATATATGTGGTTGAATATGTCATTCTAAAATGCTATAATGAGTTGATTTATTATTCTAAAAAAGAATAGCTTCGGGTCTATTATAGGGGAAGCAAAGAAAAGATGCAAGGGAAAAAGGAAAGGAGAGGTAATATGCGAAGACAGTTGCAGTATTTACGAGAGTATAAAAAAGAAAGCATGATAGCGCCATTATTTAAGATGCTCGAAGCTTGTTTTGAACTGATCGTGCCACTTATTATGGCAAATATCATCGATATCGGCATTGGAAGTCAGGATAAAGGCTATATTATGAGAATGGGAGGCGTGCTTGTCTTACTGGGCGTGGTGGGATTAGCCTGTTCCCTGACCGCACAGTATTTCGCCGCAAAAGCGGCGATGGGATTTGGAACGGCTCTAAGGAATTCACTTTATGCCCATATCAGCCGTTTTTCTTATCAGGAGCTTGATAAAGTCGGAATGCCGACATTGATTACGCGAATGACAAGTGATGTCAATCAGGTACAGACGGGGGTAAATATTGTGCTAAGGCTGTTCCTTCGTTCCCCGTTCATTGTAGCGGGAGCCGTTATTATGGCATTTACCATTCAGGCAAAGATCGGAATTATCTTCTTATTATCTGTGCCGGCAATCGGCGCGGTTGTATTCGGAATCATTCATGTAACAATCCCTCTTTATAAGAAGGCACAGGGAACATTGGATCAGATTGCAAGAATCACAAGAGAAAATCTGATCGGTGTTCGTGTCATCCGCGCATTCCGTGGACAGGAAAAAGAAATAAAGGCATTCCAAAAGACAAATGAGAACCTGTATGAGACGCAGGTGCATGTAGGGGCTATTTCTTCCCTAATGAATCCGCTTACCTATATCTTAGTGAATTTAGCTATCATCTTAGTCATCTATGTAGGCGGACTTGAAGTAGAAAAGGGAAGTCTGACGACCGGTGATGTATATGCACTGGTAAATTATATGACTCAGATTCTACTGGCACTGATTGCGATGGCAAACCTGATCACCAGCGTCACGAAGGCGACCGCCTCTTCCATCCGTCTGGATGAAGTGTTTAATTTAGAACCGGGAATGAAGGAAGGAAGTCATGACTTCTCGGAAATGAGCGCAGAAGATGGTCCGAAGATTGAGTTTGATCATGTATCCTTTGCGTATGGAAACAGTGAGGAAGAAGCATTAAGCGAGATCACATTTGAGGCAAGGGCCGGACAGACCATCGGTATTATCGGAGGTACCGGAGCCGGAAAATCAACGCTCGTAAATCTTATCCCAAGATTTTATGATGCGACAAAAGGAAGCATAAAAATAAATGGATGTGAAGTGAAGGAGTATACGTATTCCTCTCTTCGTGAAATGATAGGGGTAGTACCGCAGAAAGCTGTGCTGTTTCGCGGGACAATCCGTGAGAATATGAGATGGGGCAAAAAAGATGCCACTGACGAAGAAATCATGGAAGCATTGCGGATCGCACAGGCAGAGGAATTTGTAATGGCAAAACCGGGTCAGTTAGATGAGATGATTTCAGCCGGAGGAAAGAATCTATCCGGCGGACAGCGTCAGCGTCTGACCATTGCACGTGCTCTTGTTGCAAAGCCAGAGATCTTAATCTTAGATGATTCTGCATCTGCACTTGACTATGCAACCGATGCGGCGCTAAGAAAAGCATTAAGAGATCTGCCATTTGCCATGACGGTATTAATCGTATCCCAGCGTGCGGCAAGCATTATGCATGCAGATCAGATCATAGTATTAGAAGATGGCGGTATGGCCGGAATCGGGACACATGAACAGTTGCTAGATACTTGTGAGACATATCAGGAAATCTGTATGTCCCAGCTTTCGAAGGAGGAGGTGAGAATGCATGCCTAGTAAACATAAAACCGTAAGCCGTGTAATGGGATTGATTAAGCCATACATGCATTATTTCATCTTATCTTTGCTTTGTGCGGCGGTCAATGTGGCACTTACCCTGTATGCTCCGATTCTGATCGGAAATGCAATCGACTGTATGATTGGAAAAGGCCAGGTTGATATGGCACTTGTAGTAGAGATCATTCTAAAGCTTGGCATCATTGTTTTATTCACCAGCCTTTCTCAGTGGGTGATGAGCCAGTGCATCAATAAGATTACCTATCATACGGTAAAAGATATTCGTATGCAGGCATTTAATAAGATAGAGAACCTGCCGCTTAAGTATATTGATTCCAAGCGCCATGGAGATATCATGAGCCGTATCATCACCGATGTGGACCAGTTTTCTGATGGCTTATTAATGGGATTTTCCCAGCTCTTTACCGGCATTATCACAATAGTGGGGACAATTGGATTTATGATCTCCATTAACGGTAAGATTGCTGCAGCCGTAATCCTTTTAACGCCAGTATCACTATTTGTAGCCGCTTTCATTGCAAAGCATACGTATGAGTTCTTCCGTGCGCAGTCTGTCACAAGAGGCGAGATGACTTCATTCGTAGAAGAGATGGTAGGAAATCAGAAGGTAGTACAAGCCTTCTCTATGGAAGAGCGTGCAAAAGAGCAGTTTGCCGTAATCAATGAAAACTTGCGTGTCTGCTCCATCAAGGCAACCTTCTTTTCCTCTCTGACCAATCCATGCACTCGTTTTGTAAATGGTCTCGTATACACAAGTGTAGGAATTATCGGTGCGTTCTTCGCACTACGGGGAGCTATTTCGGTAGGACAGCTTACCAGCTTTTTAAGCTATGCAAACCAGTATACCAAGCCATTTAATGAGATCTCGGGCGTGGTGACCGAACTTCAGAATGCCATCGCCTGTGCAGGGCGTGTCTTTGATATTATTGACGAAGAGCCACAGAAAGCAGATGTATCCGATGCCATTTCCTTTAAGTCAGTAAGCGGCGAGGTATCGTTACAGAATGTATCCTTCTCTTACTTAAAGGAAAGACCGTTAATCACCGATCTTAACTTGGATGTAAAGAAAGGGCAGCGTATTGCAATCGTTGGTCCTACCGGTTGTGGAAAAACAACCTTAATCAATCTGTTGATGCGTTTCTATGACGTAGACGGAGGGGACATTCAGATTGATGGCAGCAGCATTTACCATGTAAAACGTGACTCCCTAAGAGAGCAGATCGGCATGGTTTTACAGGAAACATGGCTAAAGACCGGAACCATACATGACAACATCGCCTATGGAAAAGCCAATGCCACCGAAGAAGAAATTATAAGCGCTGCCAAAGCAGCTCATGCGCACAGCTTTATCAAACGTCTCCCAGCCGGTTATGACACCGTTATCACGGAAGATGGCGGCAACTTATCCGCAGGCCAGAAACAGTTATTATGCATTGCAAGAGTAATGCTAGACCTTCCTCCAATCTTAATATTAGATGAGGCCACTTCCTCCATTGATACCAGAACCGAGTTAATGGTCCAGAAAGCCTTTGAAAAGATGATGGAGGGAAGAACCAGCTTTATCGTAGCACACCGCCTGTCTACTATAAAAGAGGCTGACTTAATCTTAGTCATGAAAGACGGCCACATCATAGAACAAGGCCGCCACGAAGAACTGTTAGAAAAGGGAGGTTTCTACGCAAACCTTTACAACAGTCAGTTTGCAGTTAGCTAGAGTCTATGCAAGCTAATACGGAATATATTAAAAAGAGATTGCTTTTGCAATCTCTTTTTTGGCCTTTTGAATATAAAGAAAGATTCAGAAGGCTTTTTTGTTTTCGATGACGTACCAGCTCTCCGATATTCCTCTTACCTCCGTCTTAAAGGGTCCCCCGTCAGGCATTCTCACCTCCACCGGTCTAATTATTAAGCTTTTATAAAATCGGATATACTACAGTTGACGAAGAATGGAAAAATGATTATTATATGTAAATCAAATATAATTTTGCAAAATTAAAAGGAGAGGACATGAGAGCAAACGAATTTAGAGAACAAATGTGGATGATGGTGCATGCCATCAGCTGTGGAGTGAGCGGCTTTGTCGAACCTTTTATTGATGAATCGGAAATAACAAGACTGCAGCTGATGGTATTAAGCGGGATCAGCTGTGGAAAGATCACTACGGTTAAGACGATGAGTGAGTTCCTGTGCCTAAATCAGGGAAACGCATCTACCTTGTGCAAGAAGCTGGAGGCAATGGGATATTTAGAAAGGCAGAGAAGCGCCGAAGATCAGAGGGTAGTCCTGTTAACCATTACGGAAAATGGAAAAGAGGTGTTAGCAGGCATAGAGAAGAAGATTGAAGAGGCTATGATGCCGGTGTTAGAAGAGATGGAAGAGGAAACATTGCAGATTATACGAGATGGCTTTAAGGAATGCATGGGACTGGTTGAGAAACTGAATCAGTCTAGAGTAGAACTGGAAATGAAAAATAGATAGGAAAGGATAAATGGGGATGCTCGAGTTAAAAGACATTAAAAAGACATATCGCGTCGGCGATATTGAGACTAAGGCATTAGATGGGGTAAGCCTGTCATTCCGCAAGAAAGAGTTTGTTGCCATCTTAGGAACAAGCGGTTCCGGAAAGACAACATGCTTAAATATTATCGGAGGTCTTGATCGTTACGATTCCGGCGATCTGATTATCAAAGGAAAGAGCACAAAAGATTTTAAAGAAAAAGACTGGGATGCCTATCGAAACAATACAATCGGATTCGTATTCCAAAGTTATAATTTGATCAGCCATTTAAGCATTGTAGCCAATGTAGAGATGGGTATGACATTAAGCGGCGTTTCTGCGGGGGAGAAAAAGAGACGCGCACTAGAGGCATTGGAGAAGGTGGGATTAAAAGAGCATCTTCATAAGAAACCAAATCAGCTCTCCGGCGGGCAGATGCAGCGTGTAGCCATTGCCCGTGCACTCGCGAATGATCCGGAAATCCTGTTATGTGATGAACCGACCGGAGCATTAGACACGACCACAAGTGTTCAGATCATGGATCTGATCAAGGAAGTGGCAAAAGACCGTCTTGTTATTATGGTTACCCATAATCCGGAACTGGCAAAAGATTATGCAGATCGAATTATCAGCTTTAAGGATGGCAATATCATTGATGATACAAACCCGTATAAAGAAAGCTTTAAAGGCAGCGATTTTAGCTTAAAGAAAACAAGCATGAGCTTTATGACTGCGCTCCGTCTTTCTTTTAATAATATCCGTACCAAAAAAGGTCGTACATTTTTAACTGCCTTCGCTTCCAGTATCGGTATCATCGGTATCGCGGTGATTTTAAGTCTTTCAACCGGTTTTCAGGATAAGATTGACGAATATCAGGCAGATGCTTTAGCGGAATTTCCGATTATCATCTCCGAAAGCGCAATGGAAGTGGATATGGAATCCATGAGTGAGAAGATGCAGGAGTTATCGAATCTTTACGGCGATATCGAGCAGTTTGGGGATTATAAAGAAGTGTATCTATATGACCCAAGTCAGTATACGATGCTTCATACCAATAACCTGACGAAGGATTATATTGAATATGTAGAAGCTGTGGATCCACAAATTTGTCAGAGTGTTGGTTATACAAGACTTGTGAATATGAATCTTGTAAGAAAGACAGAAGATGGAGTAGTGCCGGTTGCTCTTGCCAATGCAATGGAATCTATGAGCGGCGGCATGATGTCAAGTATGAGCGGTGTTGGGCTATCCAGCTATCCGACTTCCTTAATGGAAGATGGAGTATCTTATTTAGAGAAAAACTATGATCTGTTAGCAGGAAATTATCCGACAGACGAAACGGATCTTGTTCTTGTAGTTGATGCAAAGAACCGTGTAGATTATTCGGTATTCGAACGTTTAGGTTTTAATACAGATGATTTAAAAAGCTTAAGCTTTGATGAAATCATTGGAACCGAATTTACCCTTGTGTCCAATGATTCTTATTATGTACAGTCTGAATATGGAAACTTCCTTCCAGGAACAGATTACGAAGCGATGTACAATGCAGATGATAGCATCACCCTTACAATCAGCGGTATCGTAAGACAGAAGGAAGATGTAAAGATTGCCCTCTTAGCAGGTGGAATCGCATATAGCGATGAATTATCTAAGCTTGTGATTGAACGTGCAAAAGACTCTGCCATTGTAACAGCACAGGAAGAAGCGGATTACAATGTCATGAATATGGAAGCAATAGAAGAAACCGAAAAACAGCAGTTCCTTTCCTATCTTGGTGCAGACGGTATTCCATTTATGATTATGATGTATCCGACAAGCTTTGAGAATAAAGATGCGATCTTAGATTACCTGGATGCCTACAATGAAGGAAAAGCTGCGAAAGACTCCATTATCTATACCGATCTTGCAAGCAGTATCACATCCATGACAAGCGGAATTATGGATGGTATCACAATTGTATTAGTGGCATTTGCAGCAATCTCCTTAGTAGTCAGTCTGATTATGATTTGTATCATTACGTATACTTCCGTATTGGAACGTACCAAGGAAATTGGTATCTTAAAGGCTTTAGGAGCACGTAAGAAGGATATCACACGTGTATTTGATGCGGAAACCTTTATCTTAGGTGTATTCTCAGGTGTCCTTGGCGTTGTGATCGCATTGCTTTTAACAATTCCAATCAATCAGGTTATCTATAAGATGACGGATTTAGAGGGAGTTGCAAGCCTTCAATTCTCTCATGCGGTGATCTTAATCGCAGTAAGTACCGTATTAACCGTATTGGGCGGACATGTTCCGGCAAGAATGGCATCGAAAAAGGATGCAGTCGTAGCTCTTCGAAGCGAATAATACACATATTTCTCATAAAACAAGTCATACTAGCAACGAGGTGATAATTTTATGAGTAAATATGATGCTGAAAAGAAAGAGCAGAAAAAGCAGCACGATAAATTTAATAGTGTGACTCAGGATGTAAAGGTGAAGAATCAGAACCAGACTCATAATGTGAAAGAAGAAGGAATCGGACCAATCAACCAGAGATATTAAAAAAGGGCTGCCGTACTAAGAGAGTGCGGCAGCTTCTTTTTTGGGAGAAAAATGCAAATCTAATACAATCTTAATTTAAAATAAGAAACGATATGTTATAATGAGAAATAAAAAAATGCAAAAACCTTCTTTTTTATGAGGGAAGAAAGAAGATTAGAAAAGATATAGGGGGCAGCAAATGAGTGGATGGCATTTTAAAAAGAAGCTTGGTTTTGCTTTATTAATACTTGTCATGAGCCTGACAGGGTGCAGCAGTTCCAGTTCCGGAAACAATAATGGTGCATATACGGAAGAGAATATGAACCACTTTGAAAGTGAGAAAAAGGCGATTCCGGATATTACGTCTGTGGATATCAGCTGTAGCTATGCAGATATTGAAGTAATCGCATCCGATGGCTTTTATCTCGAATACAGTTTTTATTATGTGACGGAGGAGCCGAAACTTTCCACAGAGGATGGCATGTTTTTCTTTGATGATACAAAAATGAACCAGGGGAGCTACTCTATTTCTCAGAAAGAGCAGAATTATATCAAACTTTATGTTCCGACGACTGCAAAGTTTGAGAATTTCAGTCTCTCTACTTCATCAGGGGATATCTCAGCAGGAAGTTTTACAACCGATAAGCTGTCAATTGAGGATGATTACGGTGACGTGATCTTGACCAGCACGATGATAAATGATGGAACAATCAAGCTGTCAAGCGGATCGCTTCGGGTTGAAGAAGTCGGAGCTAAGAATTTAGAACTTCAGAACAGTTATGGAGATATTACTCTTTTAAATCTGAATCAGGGGCCATATGCAAAGAAGGATGTGAAGACAAGTCTGAATACGACCATGTCCAGCGGTACATTTAACGGAACGAATCTTTCGTTTCATGAGTGCCATTACGTGAACTCATATGGAGATGTGATTCTTAATACGGTGACGGCGGATACGATTCATACCGTTTTAAGAAGCGGAGATCTCGTAGCAAATGATATCAAAGCCCATAATATGAATATAGAAAACAGCTATGGAGATGTGAGCATGATCGTAAAAGGGACTGAGAAGGATTATAATCTGAATGCATATTCGAATTACGGAACGGTTACGATTGGAAGTCGAAAATATGAAGGAAATGTAATGATAGATCACCAGGCCGAGAAGGATATTGAGATAAAAGTTTCAAGTGGCGACATCTCTCTAAATTATAAATAGGATGAATAGATTTCCAGTTGATGGATGATGGGTTTGGTGCTACACTAAAACTATTATTCATCAACTGGAATTTTTATACATAAGGAGAGGAGAAGCATGAAACAGTGGTATCGGTTAAAGCGTTGTATCTGGCTAATCCTGTTTCCCCTGTCAGCATTCTGTCTATGGATTGCAAAAGGGAATACGGATATAGCAGAAGACGTTTTTGCAAGAGGAATCTATCCGGTTTATTCTCGCATTATTTCCTGGGTAAGCAGTATCTTTCCATTCTCTGTAGCGGAAGTGGGGGTGATTTTGCTCCCGATAATCGGAGTTATCTTGATCGGGGTATGGATTGGACGTTTGATTAAAAGAAAGGAAGGCAGAAAAGATCGATTTATAAAGGGTGTGCTAAATATCGCATGTGTCGTGGCAGCTGTATTTTTTATGTTTAGCATTGGATGCGGGGTTAATTATTACCGTCATTCTTTTGCTTATTATAGCGGGCTTACCATCGAACCATCCACAAAGGAAGATCTGTATGATCTCTGTGTTAAGCTAGCCGACACCGCCTCGGAATTAAGAAGTCAGATTAAGAGTACGGATGAGGATGGGGTCTATCAGATGAGCTTTTCGATAAGTGAGCTCAGACAGAAAACAAGACAGGCCATGCTTAGCCTTGGAAATGAATACGAGGTGTTAGCAGATGTTTATCCGGCGGCAAAGCCAATGTATCTGTTTTCCGGCATGATGTCAAGGATGGAACTTACGGGGATTTATATTCCATTTACAATGGAAGCCAATGTAAATATTGCAATTCCCCACTATTCAATTGCGTCTACGATGTGCCATGAATTAGCGCATCTGCATGGATTTATGAGGGAAGATGAAGCAAATTATATTTCCTACTTAGCATGCATGGCATCGGATGATATTGAGATTCAGTACAGCGGCACGATGGAAGCGTTAATCAATGCAGGAAATGCCCTTTATGAAAAGGATGCATCTCTTTATATGGAATTAAGAAAGCATTACAGTGAGAGTGTGGTTTTAGACCTGAGGGCGAACAGCGAATACTGGAAACAGTACGAGAATACGACAATCAGCAATATTGCAAATCAGGTGAATGACACATATTTAAAGACCAATAATCAGGAAGACGGCGTGCAAAGTTATGGGCGCATGGTGGACCTGTTATTGGCGGCTTATCGCAAGCAAAAACTAGAGCAGGAATAGCAGAGGATCTGGAGTGAAAGGAAGCAGGGGGGGTCACTCTAGATCCTCTATTATTTAGAAAACTTGACAAATTACAGAACTATGATATAATTATTACACAAATGTTACATGAATGTTAAAAAAATTAAGAACATGTAACACTAAAAGGAGATTATATTATGAAAACGAAAAAGTTAATTATGCTCGTGTTAACTGCGATTATCTTCACAATCAGCACAACAAACATTAACGTATTCGCAGCTAATAATACCACAAAAACATCTGCGAAAGCAGCATCTTATACAAATTATGAAGTGAAGTTACTGGCTTCTTTGGTATATTGCGAAGCTGGTTATGAACCTTATGAAGGAAAGGTAGCGGTAGCCAATACCGTATTAAATCGTGTAAAGAGCGATGTTTACGATCATGTGACATGTGTTAAGGAAGCGGTTTATGATTTAAAGAGATGGGGACGTCAGTACAGCCCTGCATATGTAAAGAAACCAAATGGAACTTATACAACAAAAGGTTCTTTATTAGAAAGCGCAATGAAGATGTATTCTTCTAGCACAATGAACAGTACCCAGAAGAAAGCGATGGCACAATGTAAGAAAGCTGCAATCGCTGCGTTAGAAGGGGAAAACAATGTAAGCACTGCGGTAGCATTCAGCTCTTCTGTGACAACGATGAAGAAGAAGTTAGCCGCTCAGAATAAATACTATAAGATTATTGGAAATCATATCTTTTACTAAAAATGTTAGAAAACAAGCATACTACCGTGTAGATGCTTGTTTTCTAACATTTTTGCTTTTCTATTAGGAAGAAATGTGATATTATAGCAAATATGAATACGTTTGCAGAAGGTGCAGGCGTGGGTTTCGCAGGCGGAGCCATTTTCCGATTTATAGGCAGGCGGGACTTTTTTGTTTAGGAAACAAGAACAAGCAGGAGGAACATCATGAGTACAGATGTTAATACAAATATGGAAGTGAAGGAAGAAGAAAAGACCATTTCCAAGAACTTTATTGAACAGATTATTGATAAGGATATTGCAGAAGGACACTGTAAGAAAGTCATTACAAGATTCCCACCGGAACCAAACGGTTATCTGCATATCGGACATGCAAAGTCTATCTTATTAAACTACGGCCTTGCAAAGAAATATAACGGACAGTTCAACCTTCGTTTTGATGATACGAACCCAACAAAGGAAAAAACAGAATATGTACATTCCATTATGGAAGATGTAAAGTGGATCGGCGGAGATTTTGAAGACAGATGTTTCTTTGCATCTGACTATTTTGAACAGATGTATGAAGCAGCTGTTAAGTTAATTAAAAAAGGCAAAGCGTTTGTATGTGAGTTATCTCCAGAACAGATCAGAGAATACCGTGGTACTTTAACAGAGCCAGGCAAGAACAGCCCATACCGTGACCGCAGCATCGAAGAAAACCTTGCGTTATTTGAAGATATGAAGAATGGCAAATTCGCGGACGGAACAATCGTGCTTCGTGCGAAGATCGATATGGCTTCTCCTAATATCAATTTAAGAGATCCAATCATTTACCGTGTTGCAAGAATGACTCATCATAATACAGGGGATAGATGGTGCATCTACCCAATGTACGATTTCGCTCATCCAATCGAAGATGCGATCGAAGGCATCACACATTCTATCTGCACATTAGAGTTTGAAGATCACAGACCATTATATGACTGGGTAGTACGTGAATTAGAATATGAAAATCCTCCAAAACAGATCGAATTTGCTAAGATGTACTTAACAAATGTCGTAACTGGAAAGAGATATATTAAGAAATTAGTAGAAGACGGAGTAGTAGACGGCTGGGATGATCCTAGACTTGTTACAATCGCAGCGCTTCGTCGTCGTGGTTTCACTCCGGAATCTTTAAAATTATTTATGGAATTATGCGGCGTATCCAAGAGCAATTCTTCCGTAGATTATGCAATGCTTGAGTACTGTATCCGTGAAGACTTAAAGTTAAAACGTCCAAGAGTAATGGCAGTTCTTGATCCGATCAAATTAGTGATCACCAACTATCCAGAAGGCCAGACAGAATATTTAGACGCAGACAACAATCAGGAAAATCCAGAAATGGGAACACGTCAGATCCCATTCTCTCGTGAATTATACATCGAACGTGATGACTTCATGATTGAGCCTCCAAAGAAATACTTCCGTCTGTTCCCAGGCAATGAAGTTCGTTTAATGAATGCATATTTTGTAACATGTACAGATTATGTAACCGATGAAAGTGGCAATGTGACAGAAGTACATGCAACTTATGATCCAGAAACAAGAAGCGGTTCCGGATTCACAGGACGTAAGGTAAAAGGAACCATTCACTGGGTTTCCGCACCACATGCAGTAAAAGCGGAAGCGAGATTATACGAACAGCTTGTAGATGAAGAAAAGGGTGTATATAACGAAGATGGTTCCATGAACCTGAATCCAAACTCTATTACAGTAAGAGAGTGTTTCGTAGAACCAAGCGTAAAAGGTGCAAAGGCATATGACAGCTTCCAGTTCTTACGTAATGGTTTCTTCTGCGTAGATTGCAAAGACTCTACAGAAGACCATATGGTATTCAATCGTATTGCATCCTTAAAGAGCAGCTATAAGCCAGCTTAAGGAGGATACCGGACAGTGGCTGATTTATTTTCTGAATTGGAATCACTTGGTCTTGGAAGGTTGAAAAATGTGGAAGTTTATGATACGAATGAGAATGGCTCTAAGGGAAAGTCTGACGTGTCTAAACAAGAGGCGGCGAGGATAATCGAGAGTGAATTACTGTTTGATAAGACATATACATGTCCGGTATGTGATCGTGAATTCAAGTCAAAAACGGTACGGACAGGACGGGTAAAGTTAGCGGGTGCAGATACGGATCTGCGTCCGAAATATAACCCGGTTGATTCGCTTAAATATGATGCTGTGGTTTGTCCAAACTGTGGCTTTGCGGCACTGACCCGTTTCTTTACCTATGTATCACCTACACAGGCAAAGCTGATTAAAGAGAATATCAGTGCCTCCTTTAAGGGGATGAAAGAGACAGGGGATATCTATTCTTATGATGATGCGATTACAAGGCACAAGTTAGCGCTGGTAAACACCATTATAAAGAGGGGCAAGGTAAGCGAAAAAGCATATACCTGTCTAAAGATAGCCTGGCTGATTCGAGGAAAGGCAGAAACACTGGACCTTAAGACAAAGGATTATAAGGTGATTATACACGCACTGAAGAAAGAGGAGAATGAATTCATAGCGAAAGCATATCAGGGATTTTCCGATGCATTTTCAAAAGAACGTTTTCCGATGTGCGGAATGGATGAGATCACTACGACCTATCTGGTTGCGGATTTGGCAAGAAGAGCGGGAAGATTTAATGAGGCGAACCGTTTTATTTCTAAAGTCATTATTTCCCGGAATACACCGGAACGCATCAAGCAGAAGGCAAGAGATTTAAAAGACCTGATCGTAGCAGATATGAAGCTTGCAGGAGAACAGGCAGGACAATAGATTTTAAAGGCTGTTACAAACATACTGTAGCAGCCTTTTTCCATAATAATTTTAGAGATAGACAGGGGGAAGCATATGAAAGAACAGTTATATACCATTCCGGTAAATGAAGCATTTGAAAAAGAATGCGAATGCCCGGTATGCGCCATGTACCGCTCACTTGAGCAGGGCGCGATTGAGTTTGTGATGGGACCAAGCTATATGGAAGACGATGTGCGGATGGAGACGGATCAGAAGGGATTTTGTGAAAGACATTTAAAGATGATGTACAAAAATCAGAATCGCCTTGGACTGGCACTTATGTTACATACTCATATGAAACGCACCATTGCGGATTTGGAGAAGATTTCGCAAACGGATAAGGAGGAGAAGAAGGCTGTATTCTTTAAGAAGAAAGAAGAGGGTAGTCAGGTAAAGGCATATGTGGATCGTTTGGAGCAGTCCTGTTATGTGTGTGAGAGAACGGAACGTATTTTTGCACGTTATATCACCACAATCTTTTATCTGTACCGTACAGATGAATCATTCCGAAAGAAGCTAACGGAATCTAAGGGAATCTGCACAAAGCATTATGGACTTCTTTATGAGGAGGCTAAAAATCAGTTGGGAAGTAAGGAGGCAGCTTTATTCCGTACGGAATTAAATCAGCTGTATCTTACTAATATGAAACGGGTTCGGGATGATTTAGAGTGGTACACCGATAAGTTCGACTACCGTTATAAAGAGGAACCATGGAAGAATTCCAAGGACGCAGTCCCAAGAACGCTCCTTAAAACGAGAGGCATCTGGGAGGATGAACTGGAGTAACTAGGTTTTTGCAGACGAGAGTCGGATGAGAGGTAGAGGCAAAAAAGAGGCTATGGAGCCTGGCGCGGTCTTGATTCGAATGTTCGGATGCATGAGCGGACAAAAAGCGATTCCGTTCTTTGAATAACAGACAGGAATACACTGTCTGTTATTCAAAGAACGGAACCGCTTTTTATTCATCATGAGCCGGACATTCCGAATCAAGACCGCGTCAGGCTCCATAGCCTCTTTTTGCCTCTGCCTCTCTTGCGTCACTGGGGATGAAAAAACAATGACTTTAGTGGGAAGAGAAGGCAGATGCGGGGGTATGGCGGAGCTTACGAGGGGGAGAAGGTGCTAAAATATAGAGCGTATAAAAAGATAAGATATTAAAGCACATTAAAGTATATAAAGATAACGGATTAAAATATATAAGTAAGAAACAGGATTAGAATGTCACAGTGAATTTCACTACGGAGCAAGGTGGAATGGTGAAGGTCAGCTTGCTGCCGGTGAAGGTGAAATCGGTGAAGGCTATTGGTGCTACGACGGTTGGAGCGTCGAAGGTGTTGTAGGCATCCATCTCGTTGGTCAGGATGGTTGCAGTACAAGCTTTGATGTCTTTGTCAATGATCTGGCCGTCTATTGGAGTGGATTCTTCCAGAGAGAGGTTGGTCATGGTTAGGGTTAAAGTGCCATCCACTGCAATGGAAGCAGATTCATAGAGATTTGGAACCATGTTTTCTTCTTCAAGTCCGATTTCTTTTGTCTCTACATAGCTATCTACTAAGGTGGCATCCTGATGGTCTTTGTACATATGGAATACATGGTAGGTTGGGGTGAGAAGCATCTTCTCGCCTTCGGTTAAGATGACTGCCTGCAGCACGTTTACTAACTGAGCGATATTGGCCATTCTGACACGGTCGGAATGTTTGTTGAAGATGTTTAAGGTGATGCCTGCTACTAAGGCGTCACGCATGGTGTTCTGCTGGTATAAGAATCCTGGGTTTGTGCCAGGCTCACAGTCAAACCAGGTGCCCCACTCATCCACGATCAATGCGATCCTCTTGGATGGATCGTAACGGTCAAGGATCGCTCCATGGATATGTAACAGTTCTTCCATATAGATGGCATGTTTCATAGTCAGATACCATTCTGCATCGGTAAACTGGGTTGCGCTTCCTTTGTGAGACCAGTTATGTGGAATGGTATAGTGATGAAGAGAGAGGCCATCCATATAAGGCCCTGCATTCTTGACAACAGTTTCCGTCCAGTTGTAGTCGCTGCTGTTCGGTCCGCATGCAACTTTGAAGATTGGCTTGCGATCTGGATTGTCTGGATTTGGATAGTTTCTTACATAAGTCTCATAACGGCGGAATTCGTTCGCATAGTATTCCGGAGTCATATTGCCGCCACAGCCCCAGTTCTCATTGCCGACACCAAAGTAGTTGATTTCATAGCTATCAGCATGTTCATTCTCTTTGCGAAGCTGTGCCATTGGAGATACGCCATTAAAGGTCATGTATTCTACCCATTCGCTCATTTCTCTTACAGATCCGCTTCCGACATTGCCGTTAATATAAGTCTCGCATCCCAGCTGTCTGCATAATTCCATATACTCATGAGTGCCGAAGCTGTTATCTTCTACTACGCCGCCCCAGTGCGTATTGATGATCTTCTTTCGGCTTTCCTTTGGTCCGATTCCATCCTGCCAGTGATATTCATCTGCAAAGCATCCGCCTGGCCAGCGAAGAACGGGAAGTCCCATCTCTTTTAATGCAGCAACTACATCATTTCTCATGCCGTTCGTGTTTGGAATATCAGAGTTTTCGCCTACATATAAGCCTTCGTAAATACAACGTCCAAGATGTTCGGAAAAATGACCATAAATTTCTTTGTTGATTTTGGAACGCTTAATATTTGGATTCACATATAGTTTTGCCATAATAGCCCCCTGTTCTTTTCTCTGTTTTAAGAAAAACTAAATTATTAAAGAAATTCATATATAACTATATCCTAATACAGAATAGAATTTATGTCAATATTTAGAAAGGAAAATAAAGTAATTGGGTATTGATTTATTTAGTAAAATCTAATATATTATAGATACAAATGAAATACATAAGAAAAAATCGACTCGTATTCGAAAATCATCCGAAAACAACGGATTTATTACTTGTAAGTCTTTATTCTATTTTACAGAAAATAAAAATATTTATGGTAAGCGGAAATAGGAACAGCTACAGATAACAGGGATGTTTTTGTATTCGCAGAACGGAGGGAGTATGTGTCAAAAAACAGAGTATAACAAACCATTGATTTTACAGCGGGCGGATCCTTATGTATATAAGCATACGGACGGCAAATATTATTTTACAGCATCGGTGCCGGAATATAACCGGATCATCTTACGATGTGCTGACAGCATCAAAGGACTTGCAGATGCAGAAGAAAAGGTGATATGGACAAAGCATGATTCCGGTCCGATGGGAAATCATATATGGGCGCCGGAACTGCATTATTTAGAGGGAGCATGGTATATTTATTTCGCAGCAGGGAGTGCAGAGGATAAATGGAAGATCCGCCCGTATGTATTAGAATGTACCGGAAAAGATCCGATGACGGATGGATTTCATGAGCTTGGCATGATGCAGTGTGCAAAAGATGATCCATTTTCCTTCCGTTCATTTTCACTAGATGGCACCATATTTGAACATAAAGGGCAGAATTATTATGTATGGGCAGAGAAAGTCGGAGTGGGAAGCCAGATCTCCAACCTGTATATTGCAAGAATGGCGAAACCAAATTGTCTTGACACGGTTCAGGTATTACTCACCACACCGGATTACGACTGGGAGAGAATCGGGTTCTGGGTAAATGAAGGACCAGCTGTGATTAAGCATGACGGCAAGATCTTTGTTACATTCTCCGCAAGCGAGACAACGAAGAATTACTGCATAGGTCTTATGTATGCGGATGAGGATGCTGATTTATTGGATCCGCAGTCTTGGACCAAATTAAGAAAGCCGGTTCTTCAATCATCAAAAGAATATGGCCTGTTTGGACCAGGGCACAACAGTTTTACCAAGTCAGAAGACGGAACAAAGGATATGATGATCTACCATGCAAGGACCTATGAAGATATTGTAGGAAACTCTCTTTATGATCCGAATCGTCATGCTATGTGCATGGAAGTAAAATGGGACGAAGAGACCGGGATGCCTGTCTTTTCATTTGAAAATAACTGTCAATAGGCAGAGTCGGTTAGGAAAGGAGTCATGCCGATGAGGAGCAAGGAGATTTTGTTGGTTATATTAGCGGGGGTGCTTATGACTGGATTTACGGGGTGTTCAAAAGAGGAAGCGGAGGCTGCAAAGACAGAAAATAGTTCCGATCAGACAGGCCAGAAAGCAGGAAATCAACAGTTGGATAGCAGTATATTATTAAAAGCGGCAGAGGATATCCGCTACAGTTTTCAGAATGTAAGCGTGCATGATCCCTCCGTTGTAAAATACGAAGATACCTATTACATATTCGGCTCGCATCTTGCAGCGGCCAAGTCAACAGATTTGATGAACTGGACGTTAATCGGTTCCGGGGTAAACAAAACCAATCCAATCATCCCGGATGCCATGAATGAGATGCCGGAGGCATTTTCCTGGTCTAAGAGCAATACGTTCTGGGCACCGGATGTCATTCAGTTAGCGGACGGACGTTTTTATATGTATTACTGCAACTGTGAAGGCAGCTGTCCGTTATCCTGTCTTGGGGTAGCGGTAGCGGACCAGATAGAGGGCCCATATAAGGACCTGGGCATTATCTTAAAATCCGGAATGGGAGCAGATGAGCTTAGTGAGAACGGCGATATCTATGACGCCACAGTCCAGCCAAACGTAGTGGACCCCTGCGTATTCTATGATGCCAAGGGCCGCCTCTTTATGGTATACGGTTCCTATTCAGGCGGCATTTACATCTTAGAGATGGATCCGAATACCGGTATGCCGTTAACGTCCGGCTATGGAAAGAAACTGCTTGGCGGTAACCATCTGCGTATCGAAGGCCCTTATATCATGTATAGCCCGGAAACCGAGTATTACTATATGTTTCTTTCTTTCGGCGGCCTTACAAGCGATGGCGGTTACAATATTCGCGTATGCCGCTCTAAAAATCCGGATGGCCCATATTACGATACCGAAGGAAATGATATGATCAACTGCAAAGGAGCAAACGGCACCTTCTTCGATGATGGAACCGCAGCCAAATTCGGAGCAAAGCTGATGGGCAACTATGCGTTTACTTATCGGGAAGGGGAGAATGGCAAGATGCGTCTCGGCTACGTATCTCCGGGACACAATTCCGCCATCTATGAGGAAGAGACCGGTCAATACTTTATCATCTACCATACCCGCTTTGAGGCAAGAGGGGAAGGGCATGAAGTGCGGGTACATCAGATGTTTATGAATGAAGACGGCTGGCCGGTAATCGCTCCATACCGCTACACGAAAGAAACAATCAGAACGTATACGGAAGATCAGATTGCAGGAGAGTACAAGATCATCAACCATATGAAGGATATCAGTGCCGATATCCGTTATTCAGAGGATATCGTCCTTCAGCCTGACAATACTATAACCGGTGCCTACAAAGGTACCTGGGAACTAAAAGACGACCACACCGCCATCATCACCTTGGGAAACACCACCTATACGGGTGTCTTCCTAAAACAGTGGGATGAGGACGGCCTTAAAAATGTCATGACATTCTCTGCCCTTTCTTCCTATGGCATGTCAATATGGGGCAGCGCCTATACCCCGCTGGACTAGGCAGAGAGTGAGACGGACGATAGATTTGGCGCACGAAATTTAAAGAGGAGGATTGGCCTTAAGACTGGTGCACTCCCGCTTATTAAGTAGGTAAGTCGTCATCTTCCGTTGTATTTGTACACTTTATTTTTCTTGTTTCAAATTATCGCCTTGTTTTTTTCACAACATCATAGCATCAAGCGGCTGGCACAGCCCGCATCCGTCTTAGAGTTCATCTGTTCGAAGCGGAGAGAAAAAGAGAGGGCGGAAAGAAAAGCCCGCGGGAACTGGGCGATTTGCATTCCGAAGTGTCCAGCTCATGACGAACAAAAGCCTTGTTAGTCGTTGAATAGCAGACAGTGTTTTCCTGTCTGATAGTCAACAACTGGCAAGGCTTTTGTCCGCTCATGCGTCCGAACACTTGGAATGCAAATCGCCCAGTCCCCGCGGGCTCTTCTTTCCGCCCTCTCTTTTTCTCTCCTTACCCACCAGTGAGGCACCCTATTGGTTGCCAGGCATAGCTAGGAGTTCGTCCATTGGGCTGTATTGGATGCTGACTTTGATGTCCTGGTTGTAGTTGCCGAAGCCGGAACCGAAGATGGTAAGGCCGCCTACGTGTTCACAGTCTTCCGGTACTGCAAACTTTAGTTTCAGCTGGCTGCGGTAGTCTAGGTTCATATCTTTAAGGGATACGTCGGAAATCTTTAGACCGTCGATAAAGGTTCCTTCGTTATTGATGGAAATCATCTTAAGCATGCCATACTGATTCCAGTTCGAGAACCACCAGTTTGGCGTGAAGAGACCGCGTTCCTCACCGAAATCACCCGGGCTTGTCCAGTATCCAAGACAAGTATTGTTTAGATAAAAGTGAATATCTGATGGCCAGATGCTGTTAATGCCAGGCGCTTCTGAACTTAATTCCACAGAGATGGTGATCTGATCGATCTTCTGGGAAGTCGGGATAAAGTTTGGAATGATATATTCCACATATCCTTTCGTGAACCATAAGATATTGGCATTCATACGATCCGGATGAGAGAAGTAGCGATTATTATCCACTTCCCCGATCAAAGCGTCATTGGTAGCAAGACCGCAGGTTGGATAAATCTGATAATCGGAATACTGGCCAACCTTAATATCTGTTTCGTAAATATTGCTGTTAGCCTTTGTATCTAAAATCTCAATCAAGATCTTATCGAGGTGCACGCTACATCTTTTCTCATTGCCATGTCCGGAGGATTCATTCATGATCGTTACAATCCCGCATTCCTCCAGCTTTTTGATATGGCTTGTCAGGGCACCATTCGTAATGTTAAGACTTGTTGCTAATTCGTTCATATTCATGCCTTTATTGGCAAGAAGAAGTTTGATGATCTGGATTCGAATATCGGAACCAAGCGCTTTAAAAAGTTCCAGCCCATCCTCCAGCGAAGTTATATGCAGCATATGTTTATATCCTTTCTATAAGTGGATTTATGCTTGTCAAATCATAATTCTTATTATAGTAAAACAGATGAAAGAAATCAAGTCATTGGTCAAAAATACACCGTTTTTGGAGACGAAACTAAAATACATTCAGTTACCTTGTCAAAAATGCACAAAATAAGTTTAAATTAATCTTGACGATTAGGGAATAAGTATATATAATAAAACCATCCTTTATAAAATAATAAAATAATTTAGTTAAAAATTTATCATGCAAATATCTCTTGTGGAAATCTTGAATTCTTGAGAAGGAAGAACGAAAAGTAAGGGGGCAGACACATGAACGCTAGGATGCGAAAGAGAACAGTCGCACTGGTTTTGGCAGTCCTGATGATTGCACAGACAGGCAGTGTGAGAGTGCGGGGAGAGAGTCCGGGGGAGAATTCCAGAAGTATTTCGGAACAAACCACACAAATCGCAGCCACACAGGAAGAGGATGCTTATGTGAATGAGCGTTTAAGTCACAACTATACGTTGGTAAGCCAGACGTATCAGACAAAGATTTATGACGGAGAAACCATTACATACCCGATTGCAGATAGTTATGTCACCTATGAGCAGTCAGGACTTACTAAGATTACAAAAGATTCGTATGCAGAGATATCTAGGGAAACGTACGGATATGAAGGAGCTAATCAAGCAGTGGATTTAGCCATGGGGAAGGAAGCCGTGTTTCATATCCATGTGGATCAGGCAGCACAGTATGTGGTATCCTTCGACTATTATTCGTATGATGATTCTATTCTTCCGGCAGAGATGGCCGTTATGGTGAATGGGAAGTACCCATTTTATGAAATGAGACGAGTGCTGTTTGAAAGCAGCTGGATGGATCCTAAGGAAAAGTCTTATGACCGCTATGGAAATGAAATCGTTTCTGTTCCAATCAAGGAAAAACAGTGGTACACAAAAGCAGTGACGGATGCCAGTTATCGTTATCTGACACCATTTTTAATCGAATTAAAAGAAGGGGACAATCAGTTACATATCGTAATGGATGAGGGAAACCTGCTTCTTGGAAATATTTCTTTATCAGCGCCAGCAGGCGTTTCGGAGTACAAAGGTTCCGAAACAGCAGAGGGCGATCATCTAATCACAATTCAGGCAGAAAACATGACCTATCGAAATGATTCATCTATTCGTGCGAATAGTGAATTCAATACTAGTTTAACCCCATACAATGTTGAAAAAAAAGTATTAAATATGTTAGACGGTGCATCATTTAAGGATGCAGGACAGCAGGTAAGTTATACCTTTAAGGCGGAATCAGAAGGTATTTATAATCTGGCAGTCAATTACAGACAGAGCGATAAAGCCGATTTCCCGGTATTTGCGGATATTTGTATTGACGGAGAGATATTAAACAGTGCTTTTCAAAACTATGGATTCCCATATGGAAAGGATTACAGGCAGATTACATTAGAAGGATCAGATGGCGAAGCATTATCCGTCTATCTGACAGAAGGCGTACATACCATATCCTTTACCATCAGCGTGGAGCCAATCAGGCATGTGATGGAAGGCGTTGATGAAATTATCAATGAGATCAACGATTTAGCACTTGATATTACAAAAGTAGTTGGTACGAATAAGGATAAATACCGGGATTTTGATTTAGAAAGCTATATTCCGGGAATCAAGGATCAGCTTATTTCCTGGGCAGATGAACTGGATGCTTTTAAAGAAAGTGTAAGTATCTATAATCCGGATGTTGACGATATCGCCTGCTTTTCCTATATCGCTGTGGCAAGCGAGCAGCTAAGGGATTTGGCAAAGAAACCAAATGAATTATTATACCGCATCAATGAACTGGCCCAGAATACCAGTTCCGTAACCGCATTTTTGGCAAACCTTACGGATGTGCTGAATAAGAATCAACTCTCAATCGATGCGATTTATTTTTATCAGGAGGATGCGAAACTTCCGCAGAAGCCAGGATTTTTTCAGTCCATGATCCTTTCGATAAAGAGATTCTTCTATTCCTTCTTTAATCAGGATTATTCTACATCCAATACGGATGAGAACCACCTTCAGGTATGGGTGAACCGTTCCAGACAGCATGTGGATGTGATGCAGAAGATGATCGATGATGAGTTTACGAAGGAGACAGGCATCGTCGTTGATATTTCCATTATGCCGGACCAGCAGAAATTAGTGCTTGCCAATGCATCCGGGGATGCACCGGATATCGCGACCGGAATCAATTACTCCATTCCGTTTGAGTTAGCCATCCGAGGGGCGCTTAAGGATTTAACCGAGTTTGATGATTTTGCAGAGATTGCAGGCAGATATGAGGAAGGACTTTTAGTACCGGCAGCCATTAATGATGGCATTTACGCACTGCCGGAAACGATGAACTTTTGGGTATTATTCTACCGCAGCGATATTTTAGACAAATTAGGACTTTCGGTTCCGAATACGATGGAAGAGGTAAAAGGAATGTTGACCGATCTGCAGATGAGAGGTCTTAATTTCTTCTATCCGACGGCCGGAATGGTCGGTATGAAGACATTTCATGGAACGACGCCATTACTGTTCCAGTATGGTGCAAGTCTCTATGAGAAATATGCAGGGGATACTGCAATCAACTCAGAAGAGTCGGTAGCAGGATTTACCGAGTTAACCGAGTTATTTACCATTTACAATCTGCCAAAGGATATCCCAAGTTTCTATCAGCATTTTAGGAACGGGGATCTGCCAATCGGAATTGCAGACTTTGGAACGTATAACCTGTTACTAAATGCCGCACCCGAGATCGCAAGTTCCTGGGAAATCGCACTTGTACCTGGTGTTCAGTCAGAAGACGGAGAAGTGCTTCGTTACACATCCGGCGGTGCAGAAAGCACGGTTATGTTTGCTTCCACCGATAAGAGGGAAGAGATGGCATGGGAGTTTATGAAATGGTGGTCGAAGGCGGAAGTTCAGACAGAATATGGCCAGACACTGCAGATTACATATGGGGATGAATATTTATGGAATACTGCGAATAGTGAAGCGTTTGCCGATCTTCCTTGGAGAAGTGATGATAAGAAGGTAATCTTAGCACAGAATGAATGGATTGTGGAAGCGCCGCGTATCCTTGGCAGCTATATGGTAGAGCGTGAATTAAGCAATGCCTATAATAAAGTCGTAGTAGATGGGGAAAGCCTTCGTATCACGCTTGATGATGCGGTGAAGACGATCGACCGGGAGACCAAGCGAAAGCTAGAGGAGTTTGGCTATATAAAAGATGGAGAGATCATCAGACAGTATGAGGTTCCGACAATTGAAAAAGTAAAAGAAATCTTAGGAGAACAGGGGGATTAAGATGGCCGGACGTAGAAAGACAAAGATTGCGAAACGAGAAAATGCGAACCGATCTGCTTATGGCTTTTTAGCCCCTTATATCATCGCATTTTCAGTATTTATCATTATACCGATTGTCATTGCAATCGGGTTATCCTTTACCAGCTTTAACACCATTGAGACACCGAAGTTTGTAGGCTTTTTAAATTATATCAATCTGCTGACGCAGGATGATGTATTTATGCAGAAGGTCCTGCCGAATACGATTGTATATGCACTGATCGTAGGGCCGGGGGGATATGTCCTTTCCTTTTTATTAGCCTGGGCACTGGCACAGCTATCAAGCGTTCCAAGAACCATATTTGCAATCGTGATTTATTCCCCAAGCATCACCGGTCTTACGGCAATGACGGTATTATGGAGGGTCATCTTTGCCGGAGACCAGTTAGGGTATTTAAACTATTACCTGATGAAATGGGGAATCCTGGATGAACCGATCATCTGGCTTATCAATGCGAATTATCTGCTGCCGATCATGATCATCATTGCATTATGGAGCAGCATGGGTGTTGGATTCTTAGCAATGCTTGCCGGCATCTTAAATGCGGATGAGGAATTATATGAGGCAGCAGCAATTGACGGCGTAAAGAATCGTTTTCAGGAAATGATCTATATCACGATCCCGACCATTAAGCCACAGATGTTATTCGGTGCAGTAATGGCCATCGTGAATACATTTTCAAACGGTGCGATCGGTGTACAGCTGTCCGGTGCCAATCCAACACCAAACTATGCCGGCCAGCTGATGGTCAATCATATTGAGGATTATGGTTTCTTACGATATGAGATGGGCTATGCGGCAGCCGTATCGGTTGTGCTTCTGTTAATCGTATATGTATTTTCAAAAGTAGCAAAGAAACTGTTTGCAGGTGATTAGAAGGGAGGAGAGTATATGGCAAGATATCATGGAAGCAATATTAACCCAAAGAAGTTTGAGCGCAGTCAGATTAAGATTATACTCGCGGTTCTGCCACTGGCGTTATTTACCGGACTCCCGATTGTATTCATTGTCTGCCACGCGTTTAAGCCAATGGATGAGCTGTTCGCTTATCCGCCGAAGTTTTTTGTATCCAAGCCAACTTTAGATAATTTCATAAAGCTGTTTCGGGCATCGCAAGCCTCTGGTATCCCGATGAGCCGTTATGTGTTCAACTCACTGATTGTAGCAGGCGTTGTGGTCATCGCTTCGATCTTTATGTCCACAATGGCCGGATATGCACTGTCAAAGTTAAAGTTTAAGTTAAAAAACACGCTTCTTGAAATCAATAACATGGCGTTAATGTTTGTATCGGTAGCCGTTATGATCCCAAGATACTTAGTGATTGATTTCCTTGGAATCAAGAATACATACTTTGCTCATATTTTTCCTCTTTTAGCGCTTCCGGTCGGGCTGTTCTTAGTAAAGCAGTTTATCGATCAGATCCCGAATGCATTAAGTGAAGCAGCATATTTAGATGGGGCATCGGAGTTCACGATTTACAGGAAGATCATTATGCCGCTTATAAAACCTGCAATCGCAACTACGGTTATCTTATCCTTCCAGGCTGTGTGGATGAATGTAGAAAGCTCCAACCTCTATGTGACGGATGATTCCATGAAGACATTAGCTTTTTATATGAATACCTTAGCAAGCCAGAATAATACCGTAGCCGGACAGGGAATCGCTGCTGCCGCCTCTTTGATCATGTTTATTCCGAATCTTCTTGTATTCATTATCTTAAGAAAGAGCTTTATGAATACAATGACGCATTCCGGAATCAAGTAAGGAGGAGGAGAGAATGAAAAAACGAATTATAACGGCTATTCTTTCAATCCTTATGTTTGTTTTAATGGTACCGGAAACGGTGTATGCGGAAGTTCCGTATAAGACATATACGGTGGACGGTTACGGATATGTGACTGAGACGCAGACCGCATATACACCGCTTGGTTCGATCACAAAAGCAGGGGACATCTCCTTTCAGAATCCGGTGGATATGATGATCGCAGAGGATGGTCTGATCTATATCGCCGATTCTTTAGCAGGTGTGATCTTGGTATGTGATCTGGATGGAGAATATGTAAGGACAATTGGAGAAGGAATCCTTACAAATCCTACCGGTGTCTATGTCACGGAAAATAATTTTGTTTATGTGGCCGATAAAGGGGCAAAGAAAGTAGTGGTATTTGATGAGAATGGAGAAGTATCGGCGGAATACGGGAAGCCGGACTCCATCATATATGGGGATAAGTTAGATTTTAAGCCAATGAAAATTGCGGTAAATAAAAGCGGGAGCATGTATATCATCTGCGAAGGAAATACAAACGGCATCGTGCAGATCAGCCCCGTTGACGGCGGTTCCTTTCTTGGCTACTTTGGAACAAACTATACATCCTTAAATCCATTTCAGATCTTACAGCGTATGATCTTAACGGATGCCCAGCGGGCAAGGATGTTGAGTAATATCCCATCCACCCCGACAAACTTGACGATTGATGACGATGGACTCATCTATACGGTGACGCAGGGCGATGGGCTACACAGCTTAAAGAAATTAAATATAGCCGGCAATAACTTAATTGAGCCAGATACGTCTGATGAACTGCCGGCAGCAGTGGCGACTGGAAATTATGAAAATATCTTTGTTGCATCCAATGACGGATATATATACGAGTATAACAGTGACGGGGAACTATTATTTGTATTTGGGGGACGCGATGACGGACGTTACCGGATTGGACTTTGCAGCAAAGTAGAGGCTGTGGATGTGGATGTAAACGATCATCTTTACGTGCTGGATTCGGAAAAAAAACAGATTCATATCTTTGAACCGACGGAGTTTACGAACCTGTTACATCAGGCGCTGTATTTGTATTCAAAAGGAAGATATACCGAAAGCAAGGAGCCACTGACACAGGTTCTTAGCATGAACTCGCTATTTGACTATGCAAATAAGGCGATGGGAAGAGCATACCTGCAGGAAGAGAATTATACGGAAGCGCTAAAGTATGCAAAGCTTGCAAAGGATTATGACGGTTATTCGGATTCCTTCTGGGAGGTCCGAAACGTATGGATCAGAAAGAATGTGGTGACTGCTGCAATCGTAATTATCGCAGTCGTTCTTGCAATTAAGTTAGTGCAATACTTCTTAGCAAAGAAAAAATGGGGAAAGAAAGAGTCAGGAGCACTGAAACAGTTTTTCAATACGATATTTATGCAGCGGATCCGATATGGCGGTTATTTTATGAAACATCCGATTGACGGCTGTTACGGGGTAAGAAGAGAAGGAAAGGCAAGTTATCTTTGTGCCAATCTGATGTTAGCAGCTTATATTCTGCTAACGATTATCACAAAGTATTTCTCAGGATTCTTATTTAAGAATGTAAGAGAAGGAAGATATGATCTGATCTCGGATATTGGAACGGTTTTAATTGTCTTCTTTGCTCTGACAGCATGCAACTACTTAGTAGTGACGATCAATGACGGGGAAGGAAGATTAAAAGAACTGTACTGTGCATATGCTTACTCACTTATGCCATATATTATGATTCAGCCGTTCTTAATTATCATAAGCAATGTGCTTACGGATAATGAACAGTTCCTGATCCAGTTTGGCAATACATTCATTAAGACATGGATGGTGATCCTGCTGTTTTTATCCATGAAAGAAATCAACAATTATACCGTAAAGGAAACCATTAAGATTATTTTACTGACGGCATTTACAGTTCTGATCGCAGCGCTGTTAGTCTTTATCTTATATGTCCTGTTCTCACAGGTATCAGACTTCGTTATTACTTTAGGCAGAGAGGCGGTGTATCGGATTGGATCTTAAGAAAATAAAAAAGAAGCATATGCTGATAGCCTGCGGGATTGTGACCGTTCTTGCGATTGCACTGCTTGTATTCTTTAAAAAGGAAAGCGGAGAAGGCGGGGACGATGCAGCATTACGGAATGTACATAGTTCAGAGGATGGGGTAAAGGTAGTTGCTTCTTATGAGGCAAGTACCATTACGAAGGAAAAGACATTAAATGGACATACTCTTGTGGCGGAGAATGATGGTTATGAGATGTATCTATATGAACCAAGTCTTTCCCTGATCATACGGGATAAGAAGACCGGATCCATTATGGAATCTACGGTAGCGGAATTGGATGGCACAAGCAACGAATCCTGGAGCGCTTTTATGCAGTCCGGCATTATGGTAGAAGTGCAGGAGAATGTGAATTCCCAGCAGAAGAAATTAGACTTAGTGAAGTCCGGCGCCAAACTTACGGTAAATAAGATCAAGGATGGATTTTATGCCGTGATTGAATACGAAAGCTATGAGATTAAGTTAGAGGTGGAAGTGCTTCTGTTAGAGGATGGCAGCTTTACGGTATCCATCCCGCAGGAGAAGATTGTGGAAGCCAACGAGAAATACCGTATCGGTAATATCTATATCTATCCATTTTTAGGCCATACCCGCTTAGGCGAGAGAGAGGGATATATGTTTATCCCGGATGGAAATGGTGCCCTGATTTATTTAGATGATAAGGAAGGACGATTCTCGGCAGGGTATTCTCAGAAGGTTTACGGGAATGATGTCGGAGTAGAAGAATCCTATGTGCTTTCTTTGTTCTGGGATGAATATATGACTGTAAATGATGCAGAGAAGATCTTAGCCCCGGTATACGGAATGGTGCATACCGATTCAAAGATGGGGTATTTAGCAATTATCGAAAGCGGTGCAGAGTGTGCTACCATCGAGGCATATCCGAACGGTGCATACACCCCTTATAACTGGATTACTTCTAAGTTCCGTCTTTGTACGCTTTATGTACAGCCAACCAGTAATTCCGGCGGATCTGTAACAAAGGTGACAGACCGTGTTCCATATGATATTAAAGTGAAATTCGCATTTGTAAAAGAAGAGAAAGCAAATTATGCAGGATTAGCGACCAGATATCGGGAGTATCTGATTGAGAATGACAAGCTGAAAAAATGTGAGGCTGATTACCGGATCCGGCTTGATTTCTTAGGAAGTGAGAGGGAAAACTGGCTGTTATTTAAAAAGGCAGTTTCCATGACAACTGCTTCCCAGATTGAAGAAATCTATCAGGAGTTAAAGGATGAAGGGGTGACGGATATTCTTTCTATTTATAAAGGATGGCAGTCCGGAGGCATGGAAGATCTTCCGATTAAGAAGTACAACGTGGATGGATGCTTAGGAAGTGAGGCAAAAGTGAAAGATCTGATGGATCAGGCACAGAATGATGGCATTTTATTCTATCTGTACGATGATCTTCTTCGTGCAAATCCTTCTACCGGCAATACCACATTTAATACGATCAAGAAATTGGACCGCAGACTATATTCCGAATCTACCTATAAAGATGTGTATGAAACGATGGTATTTGAGACACCGGCTAAGAGTGCAGCACTGGCTTCGGAGTTAAAGGAAAGTCTAAAAAAGAATGGCATTTCGAGTCTGGCTGCAGCAGGGATCAGCAATACGTTATTCACCTATACCTACAGTGGTGAGGAATACACAAGATTAGATACGGCATCGGTTTATGAAGAAATCTTAAAACAGTTAAATGATGGACTGGATCTTGTATTAGAAGAGCCGCTGTCTCTTTACTGGCAGTATACGGATGCTTTTCTTGACATGCCGGTTGGAAACTCCGACTACATTTTCACAGATCAGAGCGTACCGTTCTTATCTATGGTATTGAAGGGAAGCATGCCGATGTATGCGGATTATACGAACTTTGAGGCAAATAAGCAGGAGTTTTTCTTACAGCTGATTGAAACGGGTATTTATCCATCGTTCTATCTGACGTATGAAGATCCGGCAGCTCTATTGTATACCAACTCAAGTGATATCTATACCTCTAAGTATTCCAACTATAAGGAAGAGATCATTACCTATTATAATCAGTTGAAACAGATAAATGAACAAACAAAAGATGCGTATATCATCGGTCATGAGGTGATGGGAAACGGTGTGACTAAGGTGACCTATACAAATGGAGTTATAATCTATATCAACTACAGCAAGAATGCCGTAACAGCAGACGGCTATACGATAGAAGGCATGTCATATGAGATAGGTGGTGAAGCAGTTGAGTAAGGAAAAGAAACCGAAAAAACGTAAGGCCGGAACACTTACCAAAAGAGAGGCAAGGATGGGGTATGTATTTATCCTTCCATGGATGATAGGAACGCTTCTGCTCGTGATCTATCCGTTAGTCCGATCTTTTTGGTTCTCCTTAAATAAAATCAAGCTGACACCGACCGGAATGAAGATGACGTGGATCAATGTGAAAAATTATACGGATATCTTTTTGGAGGATCCGGATTTTATCACAAACCTGCAGTCCTATCTGACGGAGACACTTTTATCCATACCGGTCATTGTGGTATTTGCTTTGATTATCGCCATGTTATTAAATGAGAAGATTCATCTGCGGGGATTTTTTAGACTTATCTTTTTCCTTCCGGTTATTATCGCAAGCGGACCGGTTATGAATCAGTTAGTCAGTCAGGATGCAGCCAGCATTCCAGCTATGAATGTAACGATGATCACTCAGCTTTTAAATGAATATCTTCCGAGAATGTTTGCAGAAGCAGTGGCAAGCGTGTTCAGCAATATGATCATGATCTTATGGTATTCCGGTGTGCAGATCTTGATCTTCCTAGCCGCAATCCAGAAAATCGACACCTCCCTTTATGAGGCGGCAAAGATCGATGGCGGTTCCGGATGGGAATGCTTTTGGAAGATCACGCTTCCTACTATTAAGCCGATGCTTTTATTAAATGCAGTCTATACCGTTATCTTACTATCGAACAATGAGCAGAACTCCATTATCACACTGATCTACGATACGATGTTCTCAGTTAACGGCGGATACGGGTATGCATCTGCAATGGCATGGATGTATGCGGTGATCGTAACACTGATCATCGGGGTGGTTGCACTTCTTTTAATCGGAAGAAAGGACGTCTATGAAAGAAGAGCAAAGAAGTATCAGAGAGAATTGAGAAAACAGGAAAGGCTGCAAAGACAAATCAGAAGGAGGGGAATGAGAAATGAAAAGAGCAGTGAAAAGAGCAGTGAAAAGAATGCCGCTTAGCAAAATGGCTGGTCAGAAAAACGCTGCAGGCACACAGGCGGCAACTATAGTTCCCTCCCGAAAAGGAGCCTTTAAGGACCGGTTTCGTAAGTTTTTATTTGGCACAAAGGATAAAGAAGGGATTGGAAAGCAGACTGTCATTTATGTTCTGCTAATCTGCATCGGATTTGTGTATCTGTACCCGCTTCTTTATATGATCAGCAAGAGTTTTATGCCGGTAGAGGATTTGATCGATTCTTCCATCAACTGGCTTCCAAGCCGGCCGTTCTTAGATAATTATAAGAATGCAGCGAAATCCATGGATTTCTTTAAGACATTAAGAGATTCCATCCTGATTGCAGGCATTCCTACTTTATTAAATGTGGTGGTCTGCTCCTTTGTGGGATACGGCTTTGCACGGTATAACTTTAAGGGAAAGAAATTTATGATGGGATTATTATTATTTTCCTTTATCATTCCGCCGCAGATCACGATGATGCCGACCTATGTGTTGTATACGGATATCGGGATCATAAATTCATTAAAGGCATTTGTAATTCCAGCCTTATTAGGACAGGGATTAAAAGCACAGATTTTCATCCTGATTTTTTATCAGTTTTTCAGACAGGTGCCACAGGCGTTAATCGAGGCGGCAAAGATTGATGGGGCTGGACATTTTAAAGCGTTTTTAAAAATCGCAATACCGTCTGCCGCACCGGCGATCTTAGTTGTATTTCTGTTCTCTATCGTATGGTACTGGAATGAGGCATATTTAACACAATTATATGTAGTAGGACAGTATGCGACAGAAGATGCGTTAAGTTCTCTTGTAGTAGAACTAAAGAATTTTGAGTCATCTTATTCGAGTGCATCGAGTGTAGCGGGATCGCAGATGATGGATATCAATGAATCGATTAAGATGGCCGGAACGATGTTGAGCATTTTGCCGCTTCTGATTATGTATTTCGTATTGCAGAGACAGTTTGTGGAAAGCGTGGACAGAACCGGTATTACCGGCGAGTAATGTTGTATGGTGCAGGAGACAGAGATGGTTTCCTGAAAATCATAGAGTTTAATTATGAGGAGGATATTGATATGAAAGGAAAGAAGTTACTTAGTATTATGCTAGTTCTTGCAATGAGTATGGGCCTTATGACAGGCTGTGGAAGCAAAGCTAAAGGTGTTACAAGTGATAATGTGATAACAGCACCGGATTCATCTACAGATGCAAGCAAAGCAGATTCTTCGAATACGGCAGAAACCCCTGCGACAGAAGCAACGACAGAGGGAGCCGAAGCTGCTCTTCCAGCTATGACAACAGAACCTATCACCTTAACGTATATCCATTTTGATAATGATCCGCTTGTTAAATACTTGGCTGACAAATTCATGGAGAAGTATCCGAATATTAAAGTAGAGACACAGTATTATGTGGCAGATGGTGAGTACAATAATACGCTTCTTAACTTAGTACAGGCAGGAAAGACACCAGACTGCTTTATGATTCTTGGTAACTGTGATTTCGCATTATCAAATGATCTGCTTGGTGATATAACCGCGTACTGGGAGGCAGATCCGGAAAATCAGAATATCCTTCCTACCATTAATGAAGCAAAGATGGGTTATTACGGAACAGAATCTAAGTGGGCAACGCCTATGAAGTTCTTCCCGGATGCAATCTATGCGGATATGGCTGTATTTGATAAGCTGAATGTTGAGATGCCAAGCACAGACTGGACATGGGATGAGATGATCAATGCATTTAAGGCAACAACCTCTCCAAGCGATGGTATTTACGGATTTAATCAGTATCATTCCATCGTTACTTACTATCCGGTTGCATCTGATCCAAACTGCATCGGTGAATTTGGATGGAATGGTGAGACATTTAATATGACAAGCTGGGCAGAAGGTGTAAACCAGTGGGCAGAACTTGTAAATGGCAAATATCATGCACCATATTTTGATACCGATGAAGCAGAAGCATGGTTAGGCGACAGAACGATGTGGGCTGGAAACTCCGGCAAGATCGGCTTCCAGTTAGATGCATGGTGGACTTACTTAAATCTATTTGATACCGATGAATATCGTGCAAAAGGTATTGAGATGGTCCCTTATACAACCCCAGTTGTAGAAGGAAGCGGAGCAAAGAATGTATTTGGTGTTCTTGATTTTGGCGGTATCTCTTCTGTTACGGAGCATCCAAGAGAAGCTTATGAGCTGTTAAAATGGATGGGCTGGGGAGCAGAAGGCTGGTCAAACAAAGTAGAAGCATACAAGACATTAACAGCAGAAGACGGTACTCCGATTTACAAACAGAGCATGCCTCTTCCTATTACTCTTGATGAGACTGTATGGAATGACTTAACTTCTTATTTCTATCCAACTGAGAATAGAACTGTAGCAAGTGATTTAGTCACAGCAGAGGAAGATACAAAGTATGGTAAATACTTTGATGCATTCTTTGCAAAATGTATTAATGTAATCCCATTTGGTGATACCGAGATTCCAGGATTTGCAGACTTTATCGCAAATGCATATGCAGGAATTGAAGATCAGGTACGTTTAGAGGGCAAGAATGCTGCCGATTTCGTTGACGAACTCACCAAAAAAGCCAACGAATATCATGAAGCTGCTATGCAGGCGGACTTCGAGTAGAGGCAGACGGAAGTAGAAAGAGACGGACGCGCAGGTAAAAAAGGGCCGCCATGGGCTGGTGGGATTGGAATCCAAATGTTCGGACGCATGAGCGGACAAAATCCGTTGCAGTTTTTGATTATTAGACAGGAAGGCACTGGCTGATACTCAAAGACCGCAACGGATTTTGTTCGTTATGAGGCGGACATTCCGGATTCCAATCACACCAGCCCATGGCGGCCCTTTTTTGCCTGCGCTGTATCGGACTGGACGGGGCGTACGCTACCCTCGAATGAATCGCGGCGTGAGAGTGAGATTCATTCAAGGGGAGTGATGAGGGTGGTGTCGAAGGAGAAGAAGTTTGGAGAGTAAGGGGGATTTTGACTGGAGGGAGCTTAAGATAGGAGGAAGGGAGAGTTAAGTCTTGAAAGGTGGAGGTGAAGCAGATAGGAATAAAATACACGATATGGGATATAATGAATCAGGTTAATGTATGGGACAGCAAAGAGGGCTGAAAGGCCTTATTTTATAAGGCGGAGGCCTGTTTTGAAGAAAAGTAAAAAAGAACCAAAATAATGAAAAAGTGAGAATAAAAGAGAATATGAGAGCATACAATAGGTAATATATTGTTTTGGGGCGTTTTACAGTGAACAGGTGGTTGCACATTTTCTGAAAATTAACTAATATATACCTAACGATTAGCACTCGATAATGAAGAGTGCTAATAATCAAAGAAAGCTAGTGTAATACAATTAGCATATCTGTTACGCATGTAACATGCCGGGGAATACAGGCATGAAGGTATTCACATAGCCACTAGGATTTTATAAGGAGGAATATGAAATGAGATTAGTACCTTTAGGAGACAAAGTTGTATTAAAACAGTTAGTTGCAGAGGAAACAACAAAATCAGGAATTGTATTACCAGGTCAGGCAAAGGAGAAACCACAGCAGGCAGAGGTTATAGCAGTTGGACCTGGCGGAATCGTAGACGGCAAGGAAGTTACAATGCAGGTTAAGGTTGGAGATATCGTAATTTACTCCAAATATGCAGGAACAGAAGTAAAACTTGGCGATGACGAATATATCGTAGTAAAACAGAACGATATCGTTGCAATCGTAGAGGAATAGAATAAATTGCTTTTTAAAAGCACATAAAAGATAGATAGAACGATTATCAATAGTATGGAGGATGTTAATTATGGCTAAAGAGATTAAATACGGAGCAGATGCCAGAGCAGCTCTTGGAGCAGGCGTTAATAAGTTAGCAGATACAGTTAAGGTGACATTAGGACCTAAAGGAAGAAATGTTGTTCTTGATAAGTCTTTCGGCGCACCATTAATCACAAACGATGGTGTTACAATTGCTAAGGAAATCGAATTAGAAGATTCCTTTGAAAATATGGGCGCACAGTTAGTAAAAGAAGTTGCAACTAAGACAAACGATGTTGCAGGTGATGGTACAACTACCGCTACTGTTTTAGCTCAGGCTATGATCAACGAAGGCATGAAGAACTTAGCAGCAGGCGCTAATCCAATTATCTTAAGAAAAGGTATGAAGAAAGCAACAGAATGTGCAGTAGATGCAATCAGTAAGATGAGCTCCGCTATTACAGGCAAGGAACAGATCGCAAAAGTTGCAGCTATTTCCGCTGGTGATGAAACAGTTGGTGAATTAGTAGCTGACGCTATGGAAAAGGTTTCAAAAGATGGTGTTATCACAATCGAAGAATCCAAGACTATGAAGACAGAACTTGACTTAGTAGAAGGTATGCAGTTCGATCGTGGATATGTTTCCGCTTATATGGCAACTGATATGGATAAGATGGAAGCAAATCTTGATAATCCATATATTTTAATCACAGATAAGAAAATCTCCAACATTCAGGAAATCCTTCCAATATTAGAGCAGATCGTACAGGGCGGACAGAGATTATTAATCATCGCTGAAGATATCGAAGGCGAAGCATTAACAACATTAGTTATCAACAAATTAAGAGGTACTTTCACAGTTGTTGGTGTTAAGGCTCCAGGATATGGCGACAGAAGAAAAGCTATGTTACAGGATATCGCAATCTTAACAGGCGGTACTGTGATCTCTGACGAACTTGGTCTTGAATTAAAAGACACAACACTTGATCAGCTTGGTCGTGCAAAATCTGTTAAAGTTCAGAAAGAAAACACAATCATCGTAGATGGCGAAGGCAAGAAAGAAGAAATTGCAGCAAGAGTGGCTCAGATCAGAGCACAGATTGAAGAAACAACTTCTGAATTTGATAAAGAAAAATTACAGGAAAGACTTGCAAAACTTGCAGGTGGCGTAGCTGTAATTCGTGTTGGTGCTGCAACTGAAACAGAAATGAAAGAAAACAAACTTCGTATGGAAGATGCTCTTGCAGCTACTAAGGCAGCAGTTGAAGAAGGCATCATCGCAGGCGGCGGTTCTGCATACATTCATGCATCCAAAGAAGTTGCAAAACTTGCAGCTGGCTTAGAAGGCGATGAAAAGACAGGTGCTAACATCATCTTAAAGGCACTGGAAGCTCCATTAAACTGCATCGCATTAAATGCAGGTCTTGAAGGTTCTGTAATCGTAAACAAAGTAAGAGAATCTAACCCAGGCTTTGGTTTCAATGCATTAACAGAACAGTATGTAGATATGGTAGCAGATGGTATCCTTGATCCAGCTAAGGTTACAAGAAGCGCTCTTCAGAACGCAACAAGCGTAGCATCTACATTCTTAACAACAGAATCCGCTGTTGCTAATATTAAAGAAGATGCTCCAGCAATGCCAGCAGGTGCTGCAGGCGGAATGGGCATGATGTAATCTCCACTCTTTCACTAAAAAAGTTTGACTGATTCCATCACAAGTTTTTATAAATAAAAAGCCAGAAGATTTCCCTCATATCAGAGTGAAGTCTTCTGGCTTTTTTTATTCGAATGCTTCATGATAGTAAAATGCAAAACTTCATATAGTCTTTGGAAAAGGGTCATTACATATCTTTACCATTCAAAATAAAGTTCTATACCCCTTTCTTTCCCCTCCCTCTTTCCTGAACTCGCACCAAACATTATTCTTCACGCCCTCTGTTTAGAAAGATTTAATAGAATTTTGGAAAAAGAGGGATGAAAAGGGTTTAACTTTTTTGGGGGATTTAGTATAATAAGAGAGATGAAAAAAGGCCAAAATAGGTGAAATTAATATACATAGAGGAGGATAAGTGTATGAATGAGTCATATGCAGAAGCTGGGGTAAAAAGAAAGCAGACGATGAAGAATCAGCTTATTAAAGCCGCTATGATTGCTGCAATCGTGGTAGTTGTTGTGTTTGGATCCTTAATTATCGGATCCTTTGCGATGCTGATCGCATGTGCGCTAATTGTGGTAGCTGTTTATGTATTCCCAAGAATGAATGTGGAATACGAGTATGTATTCTGTGACGGTCAGCTTGATTTTGACAAGATTATGGGGAATGCCAAGAGAAAGACTGCCCTTCGTATTGACTTTGATAAAGTAGATATGATGGCACCGGCAAACTCTCATGTACTCGACAGTTACAATCATATGCAGTTAAAGGTAAAAGATTTTACATCCTTAATGCCAGATCGTAAAGTATATGCGGTAATTGTAAGAGAGGGTGAAAGCGCGCTAAAAGTATTATTTGAGCCAAATGAAAAAATGGTAGCGTGCATCAAACAGAAAGCACCAAGAAAAATATCGGAGTACTAGAAGGTAATTTGCAAGTCCGAAATGGAATGCAGCAGGAAGACATTATTTTTAAGATGTTTTATGCAAAATAAGATATGGATTCAGGATAAAAAAGAAGCAGATAACGCTTGCAGTGTTATCTGCTTCTTTTTTCATGCTTACTTTTGAAGATAGGATTATGAGAATAGGAGTACAAGAATAGAAGTATGAAAGGAAGAATATAAAAGAAGGGATATGGAAGAGGGATATAAAAGAAAAGGCAGGAAAATGATCCTCAAGTGCAGATGAATAATTAGCAGATCAATACATAGAATAGATAAAACAGGAATAATGTTATAATTATTCATAAAAATGAAAAAATAAACAAAAGTAGACAGCAGTCTACAGCCCCTAAAAAGAATTCCGGAAAAAGGAAAAAGAGAAACATGAAATTCATTTGAAAAGGCTATTTTACACCCTTCCATAAGGAGAGATAATGGACGTTATAAGCCACGGTTTTCAATCGGGGAAAAGTTTTGGGACTTATCTTTTTTCACGTTTTTTTAGGCTTGACAAGGCATATAAAAAAAAGTATACTTGTGAAAATTATCGCTGTTCAAGCAGGAAATGAGAAAAATGAATTCGTTTATTTTTTCAAAGTTCTGTTTGAATATTTACCGATTGGAAATTTTATTTTTTAGAAAGTGAGGACATTAGAATGGGAACGATTATTGGCGACGGTATTACATTTGACGACGTGCTTTTAGTGCCAGCTTATTCCGAAGTGATACCAAATCAAGTTAATTTATCAACACAGCTAACAAAGAAAATCAAGTTAAACATTCCTGTTATGAGTGCCGGTATGGATACGGTTACAGAACACAGAATGGCAATTGCGATGGCAAGACAGGGTGGTATTGGTGTTATCCACAAGAACATGTCAATCGAAGCGCAAGCAGAGGAAGTTGATAAAGTAAAACGTTCCGAGAACGGAGTTATTACCGATCCATTTTCCTTATCTCCAGAACATACATTACATGACGCGGATGAGTTAATGGCAAAGTTCAGAATCTCTGGTGTGCCAATTACAGAAGGAAAGAAACTGGTTGGTATTATTACAAACCGTGACTTAAAGTTTGAAACCGACTTCACAAAGAAAATCAAGGAATGCATGACAAGCGAAGGCTTAGTAACCGCAAGAGAGGGCGTTACATTAGAAGAAGCGAAAGAAATCCTTGGACGTGCAAGAAAAGAGAAGCTTCCAATTGTTGATGAAGAAGGAAATTTAAAAGGTCTGATCACAATCAAAGATATTGAAAAGACAATTAAATATCCATTAGCAGCAAAAGATGCACAGGGCAGATTATTATGTGCCGCAGGTGTTGGTGTAACAGCGAATATCTTAGACCGTGTAGAAGCATTAGTAAAAGCAAAAGTAGATGCGATCGTAATCGACACTGCACATGGACATTCTGCAAATGTTATTAAAGTTGTAAAAATGGTTCGCGAGAAGTTCCCAGAACTTCAGATCATTGCCGGAAATGTGGCAACAGGCGAAGCAACCCGCGCTTTAATTGAAGCAGGTGTTGACTGCGTTAAAGTTGGTATCGGACCTGGTTCTATCTGTACAACACGTGTTGTTGCAGGTATCGGCGTTCCACAGATTACTGCGATCATGGATGCATACAGCGTAGCAAAAGAATACGGCATTCCAATCATTGCAGATGGTGGTATCAAGTATTCCGGTGATATTACAAAAGCAATCGCAGCTGGTGCCAATGTTGTCATGATGGGTAGCATTTTCGCAGGATGTGATGAATCTCCAGGAACTTATGAATTATACCAGGGTAGAAAATACAAAGTATATCGTGGCATGGGCTCTATCGCAGCAATGGAAAACGGAAGTAAAGACCGTTACTTCCAGGCAGATGCGAAGAAGTTAGTTCCAGAAGGTGTAGAAGGACGTGTTGCATATAAAGGCATGTTAGAAGATACAATCTTCCAGTTAATGGGCGGTCTTCGTTCTGGTATGGGCTATTGCGGGGCACCAGATATCGAAACTTTAAAAGAAACAGGACGTTTCGTTAAGATTTCTGCTGCTTCCTTAAAAGAAAGCCATCCACATGATATCCATATTACAAAAGAAGCGCCAAACTACAGCGTGGATCAGTAATCGGATTGAAGGAATAGTATAGTGTTAGAATAAAACGTTAGCATATAAGAGGATGCGGCAAACATAGGATCTCTTCTATCCGTAAGGATAGAAGAAATCCTATGTTTACCGCATCCTCTTGTTTTTGGAAATGTTTTATGGAATAATAGGGATATATTTTTATTTGCGTATGGAGGACTAATAATGGAGCAGATGACAAAAGAAGAATGGATAATGAGAAAGAGAAGACTCTATTATTCACTGTTGGGAACTGCAGGGGTGCTTGCAGTCAGCATTTTTATCATGTTTATTGTTGTGATTAAAACATTATTCTTCTAGAAAAGGCATAGCGAAAGCTTGGAATACACTGCCATACAAATTATTTTCGCTTTCGGAAATACTGATAATACAGAAGTGAAATAATTTTTAAGGTGTACTGGCAGATGGGAGGCAGATCGCATGTTGCCGAAGATAGATGGCGGAAAGAAAAAGTTTTTGATGTTATCTATGATATTTGGAATTATGGCTTTATGTACCTGTGGATGTGGTGTAGGCAGCATGGGCATGCCGCAGGATTTAAGCGGTATCTGGAATTTTGGTGAATATGGAAAGGAGACGAAGAACAGCTATGATGAGCAGATTGGCGAGAGGATGACCGCTGATTCCTACTCGTATTATTCGGATCAGCAGTTCTTTGCGTTAATGAAACCCGGCAGGTCAGGAAGCATATATGATGCTGCTTATCAAGAGGCTGCAAAGGAAACGCTCGAACACAAAAAGAGAGAGCAGGAATATACAATCGACAGTCCTTTATTTATTCTAAATCCATTTGGGACGAATGTGACGGGACTATATGTTTATATGGGAAACAGAAAAGAGAGGGTTCAGGTATCGTATGTCATATCGGTTGAAGATACCGGAATACCGGATTTTTGTGGAACCATGTATCTTGGAACTACCGAAGAGGATGCCGTGGAGGGTCAGGTGATTGGTATGCTTCCGGGAATGGTGAACAAGGTAGTGCTTACGGTTATGAAACCGGATGGTACAATACTGTCCGAGAAAGCATACTATTTTGATGTACCCGCATATAGTCAGGTATTTTCGTCTGTCTTACCTTCTCAATATGCACAGGATGCTGTGCTGACAAGAGGATTCTATATCCTGTCTGCAACGGACGGGAAGACAACTTATTTCCTATTTTATGATAATTATGGCATATTGCGTGCGCAGATTCCGACGGAGGCAGCGTTAGGACAGAACAAGCTGTTGCAGGCGGATAATCATCTTTTTTTTGCAATCTCCGGTCACAGGTTTGTGATGATGGATCACCTCGGCTATGTAAGTGCGGATTATGAGATTACAGGGAGTGAAGCCTGTGATTATATTTATGATAATAAGAAAAAGTGCATTCTTCTTTTGATACGGGAGGAAGAAAGTCCTTGTGCTTCAAAAGTAAAGAAACTCAATCTGGAGACAAAAGAGATAACGAATCTGGTTGATTTTGAGTCGCTGCTAGGAAGCTTAAAAAGTGAGGTCGCGATCATACAAGAAGGCGATGCCAAACAGGAAAATACTTTAGAACGAGAAAATACTTTAAAACAAAAGAATGATCCTGAACCAAAGAACGGTATGGCAGAAGAGGAGAGCGACAAAGAGGACGACTGGCTGGGGATTATCAGTATTAAATTGGTGGACAGCCATGATATTTTAGCAAGCTCGAAGAAGCTTTCAATGATAATTCGGGTCAACAATGTGTATACTTCTCCGGTCGTGCGCTGGATGATCGGATCGGAGGCAGAAGCAGAGAAAATGGGAGATGAATCCCTTATGCTGACCAAAGCAGGAGACTTCTTATCTCAGGCACGACAGGATGTTGTCTATTATGCCAAGGAGAAGAAAGCAAAAGAGGGACAGTATTATCTGCTTTTTCTCAATCATAACAGTGGGGAAGTAAGCAAAGATTCAAAACGATCGGATAGTAAGAAGGAAGGCGAGGAAACGGAAAGAAGATCTTATTTTTATTGTTACGCGGTGGATGAAATCTTGAATCAGTACCGGTTGGTAAAAAGGATCCCTCTCCCGTATACGGCAGAGAAAGGTACCGCAGTTCCGTATGGAAAGCATGTCATTATCAGTATCGGAAAGGAAAAGACCTTTATGGAGTATAACGATAAAGGAGAACTGGTATCACAGTTTAAGGTACCGGATATCGAGTCCTCCTATAAAGTCTATAAAGCAACAATGGATCGTTACTGGTTTTAAAGTAATGGCAGATAGGTAGAACCTAGAGAGATGAAGCTACTTTGCTCTTAAGTCTGCAGTAATGACGATAACAAAGGAAGAGGATAAGGCTTCCGGCAAGTACCGTAAAGATAATAATCAGCGCGCATTGTAAGAAGAAACTCTCCGGAAGAATATTAATGATCGGATCGGTAACCGGATCAAAGAGCCAGTCGTCATTGGAGAATACAAGGCGATGGAACAGCACGAACGTTTTATTAAAATCAATTGCGCTTCCGATCAGGCAGATTAAAGGAAGAAGAATCATGGTAATGCTGGAAATCAGCAGATATTCATGGTTCTTTTTCTTTCGTTCATATAAAGCAATGCCAATCAGCAGAATCAGGGTGACAACACCGGTAATATAAAAGAATTGAAACAGTACTTTTACTTCTGCAAAATGGGAGAGCCCGCTTTCCGATGCCGGAAGAGATGGAAAGGAAAGTTCACCGGTATAAAAAGGAGAGCAGTAGTCAATCAGTGCGTCATAGTTCTCCTTGATCACAGAAGCAGACAGCCCGGATTCTGCCTCCAGATTTAAAAGCTTAATATCCGCATAGAAAAGCGGACGAAAGTTGATCGCAAGGATAAGTCCGGCTGAGATGAAGAATAAGGTAAATAAAATCCCGGTAAGAGCGCCGCGCACACGTGCAAAATGTTTTTCCATAGGCACCTCCAAATATTTAAATTTACCATTCATTATAAGATAAGAAGGCGGCAGTATTCAATAGAGAAGTTTCAAAAGGGATAAATCACGCGCGCAAATCAAATGCATAGCGGCTGCCTTTTATGGCAATTGGATTATCACAGGATTTCTTTATCTCATTCATAACACAATGAATCTCTTTTTGCTCTTGGATGCTGTAATTTAAGTAGTACCCTTTTGACTGCAGGTGCTTTGAGAAGGCAGAAAGGTGTTTCTCCACAAGTAAGCAAGAGTCTTCTCTTAAATAAAATTTTGCCTGTACGTTCTTTACATGCATGGTAATATGCACATCCACCGGTCCTAAAGAGTCCATATCCAGATGAAGCAGCATGCTGATATCGTCTGGATTTTTCTTTAGTTGCTTTTTCTTTGTATAAACAAATAATTCGCTATGAATATTCTTTTCTTTTAGCTGAAATGGAATCTGGGCAAATAGCATGGTAGAGTTCAGATTTCTTATAAATTCCAGATTATCGCTTAAAGTAGAAATCTGTTTAGCAGCATTCTCAGACTTCGGGTCTGCTTTTTGTATAAGGAGATCCTTTAGAACTTGTAGATCTTCATGCAGTCGCTTGTAAAAGGAAGAAATGCCCTCCTTCTTTAGATCATCCGCACTAAGAGAAAAATGTTTTCTCCATGCCTTCGAAAATAAATTCAGGAATTCAGGGTTAAAAGGCTCGGATTCTGACAATGCATTTTCGGAAAGCATTGTATTTGCTGTAGAAGTTGGCAAAGGGCCAGATATGTCTGAATCGCTTTCGGAATCGGAGGAAAGCAGGTCTGAAAGAACGGCAGAAAAAGACTCTGCTTTTTTAGGATCGTCTTTGGCAGAGAAGATACGGTTAAGAGTATCCAAGACCTCCTGCGTTTTTGTGGACTGTGGATTATCGGTTATATAATCAAGAAGAGAATCCTTTAAGCTTTCGAACTGCTTTGTGATCTGATGCTCCTGATTCTGATAAAGGCCTAGCTGCGTGATGGAAGCAGGAGTTGCAGGAAGATTAAGCTTCATAAGCAGGACCAGGTCCTTTAACGGAGTATCCGGATAGGTGCGCATCTGCTGGTATAAGAGTTTGAGTGTATTTTTATCAATTGGAAGGTTCTCATCAAGAAGTGCAAGAACCAGTTTCTTTGTTTCTTCATTTTTGGGAATGGCAGCCTCCGATAATGCTTTTTCTACAGTGGCATCAAGAGTAGAAGGAATGTGGGAGGATAAAAGTTTTAGCATAAGGACAGAATCTTTGTATCCGGATACCTGAAAAGAGGCAGAATCTCCAATATTAAGGGGAATCGAAGCATCCAGGATGGCATGGAGGATAGTTTCGTCGGAAAGAGAAATGGTAAGGCGGTCTTTATTTAAATCGATAATCGTGCCTTTTATGATATCTCCGGGCTTTTGCTCAAATAAGGCATTTGCAAGGATAGTCTTAAAAGAGACAGGTGTCTGCTCTTTTACGGTATTTTTAGAAGAGGGAGGGATGAGGGCTGGTATGTTGTTCGAATTCATATAGGATTACCTCGCTGCGATTTAGTGTTCTCCTTGTTCATCGAAAAGGAGAGTTCTACCGTATATATCGGCTGTTTTGGCACTCAGTTTAGAAAGCCCTTGCATAATGATATTCGGTATGGTATCATCAATTTTGAACAAAGGCGTTCTTGGAGGATCATGATCTCTTCAAGAACGATTTTTTTTACCCTTTTTTGCTTTAGTGCTTTAAAAATATAAAGGAAAGAGGTTATAGGATGAGTACTACATTAGAAGAGAGCAGACGTGTAAAGCAGGGATTATATGATCCGAGATTTGAACATGACAACTGTGGCATAGGGGCAATCGTCAATATAAAAGGGAATAAGACGCATGAGACAGTCGCAGGTGCACTGAAGATAGTAGAAAATCTGGAACACCGTGCCGGAAAAGATGCAGAAGGAAAGACCGGAGACGGAGTTGGGATTCTGCTTCAGATCTGTCATAAGTTTTTTGTAAATGCTGTGAAGCCTCTTGGCATTACGCTTGGCGAGGAACGGGAATACGGCGTCGGTATGTTTTTCTTTCCAACCGATGAATTAAAACGCAACCAGGCAAAGAAAATGTTTGAGATCATTGTGGAAAAAGAGGGCTTAAAGTTCTTAGGATGGCGTGAAGTTCCCATTCATCCGGAAATACTTGGAAGTAAGGCGTTGGAATGCATGCCGTATATTTTACAGTGTTTTGTGAAAAAGCCGAAGAATGTAGCAAGAGGACTTGATTTTGACCGCATTCTTTATATTGCAAGAAGAACGTTTGAGCAGAGTAACGATAATACGTACGTGGTGTCCTTAAGCAGCCGTACGATTGTATATAAAGGGATGTTTTTGGTAGGACAGCTTAGAATGTTCTTTGAAGATCTGCAGTCAGGCATGTATGAATCCGCTATTGCCATTGTGCATTCCAGATTCAGCACCAATACGAATCCAAGCTGGCGAAGAGCCCATCCAAATCGTTTTATTGTACATAACGGTGAGATCAATACGATCCGTGGAAATGCGGATAAGATGCTTGCCAGAGAAGAAACCATGGAATCAGAATACTTAAAAGGGGAATTCCAGAAAGTGCTTCCAGTCATCAATACAGAAGGAAGCGATTCCGCAATGCTTGACAATACCTTAGAGTTCCTTGTGATGTCCGGCATGGAGCTTCCGCTTGCGGTTATGATCACCATTCCGGAACCATGGGAAAAGGATGCCAATATATCCGAAGTAAAGAGAGATTTCTATCAGTATTATGCTACCATGATGGAGCCTTGGGACGGTCCGGCCTCTATTTTATTCAGCGACGGCGATATTATGGGAGCGGTTTTAGATCGAAATGGGCTGCGTCCATCCCGTTACTATATCACGACCGATGACCAGATGATCTTGTCCTCGGAGGTAGGAGTATTAGAAATCCCGCCGGAAAAAATCCTAAAGAAAGAACGTCTTCGCCCAGGCAAGATGCTTTTAGTGGACACCGTAAAAGGGTGTCTGATTGACGACGATGATTTAAAGACTTCCTATGCGCAGAGAAAACCGTACGGAGAATGGCTGGATTCTAATCTTGTACGCTTAAAGGACCTTCAGATCCCGAATATCCGTATCCCAGAATTTACAAAGGAGGAAAGGGCAAGGCTTCAGAAGGCATTTGGTTATACCTTCGAGGATTATAAGACTTCCATTCTGCCAATGGCTAAGACTGGTGTAGAACCGATTGCTGCAATGGGGGCGGATAATCCGCTTCCGGTGTTATCCGAAAAGAATCCACCTTTATTCAACTATTTCAGACAGCTGTTCGCACAGGTAACCAATCCGCCGATCGATGCAATCCGTGAGGAAGTGGTGACAAGCACAAGTGTTTATATTGGAGAAGATGGAAACTTATTAGAGGAAAAAGCAGAGAACTGCAAGGTATTAAAGATTGCAAATCCAATCCTTACGAATACGGATTTATTAAAGATTAAGACAATGAAGGTGCCGGGATTTAAAGTGGAAGTGATTCCGATCACCTTTTATAAGAATACATCCATGGCAAAGGCCATTGATCATCTGTTCTTAGACGCAGATCGTGCCTATAAGGAAGGAGCGAATATCTTAATTCTGTCGGACCGCGGGGTGGATGAGAACCATGTGGCAATTCCAGCTTTATTAGCGGTATCGGCCATGCAGCAGCATCTGGTGCGGACAAAGAAACGGACGGCTCTTGCTATGATTTTAGAGAGTGCAGAACCAAGGGAAGTGCATCACTTTGCGACCTTATTAGGATACGGTGCCTGTGCGGTCAATCCATATCTGGCACAGGAATGCATCCGTCAGCTGATTGACAGCCATATGTTAGAAAAGGACTATTATGCGGCAGTGGATGATTATAATTCCGCAATTTTACATGGAATCGTGAAGATCGCATCCAAGATGGGAATTTCCACAATCCAATCCTATCAGGGCTCGAAGATTTTTGAGGCAATCGGCATCTCTGAGGAGGTGATTGAGAAGTATTTTTCCGATACGGTAAGCCGAATTGGTGGCATTACGTTAAAGGATATTGAGGAACAGGTAGATAAGCTTCATACCAAGGCATTTGATCCGCTTGGACTTAATGTAGATCTGACATTAGAGAGTGCCGGAAGCCATAAGTTCCGTTCCGGAAAGGAAGAGCATCTTTATAATCCGCAGACCATTCATTTGTTACAGATGGCTGCAAGAAACGGAGACTATCAGACATTCAAGGAGTATACGAAGGCTATCACGAAGGAAGAGGAAGGCATTAATCTGAGAGGGCTTTTAGATTTTAATTATCCGGAGAAAGGGATTCCGATTGAAGAAGTGGAAAGCGTTGAGGAAATCGTAAAACGGTTTAAGACCGGTGCCATGTCTTACGGATCCATTTCCCAAGAAGCACATGAGACGCTTGCGATCGCGATGAATCATCTTGGCGGCAAGTCAAATTCCGGAGAAGGCGGAGAAAGCTTAGAAAGGCTTACACCGGGAGTGGATGGACAAAATCGCTGTTCTGCCATTAAACAGGTAGCATCCGGACGGTTCGGCGTAACAAGCAAGTACTTGGTAAGTGCGAAGGAAATTCAGATTAAGATGGCGCAGGGGGCAAAACCCGGAGAGGGCGGACAGCTGCCAGCAGGAAAGGTATATCCGTGGGTTGCAAAGACCAGACATTCGACTCCTGGTGTCGGCTTAATCTCACCGCCTCCTCATCATGATATCTATTCCATCGAAGATTTGGCGCAGCTGATCTTTGATCTCAAAAATTCCAATAAGAATGCAAGAATCAGTGTAAAACTTGTATCGGAAGCCGGAGTCGGAACCGTTGCAGCAGGTGTTGCAAAAGCCGGGGCAGGGGTTATCTTAATTTCTGGTTATGATGGAGGAACCGGTGCTGCACCGAGAAACTCTATTTATAATGCAGGACTTCCATGGGAACTAGGGCTCGCGGAAACGCATCAGAATCTGATTGCAAACGGGCTTCGTGAGAAAGTTGTAATTGAGACCGATGGCAAGCTGATGACGGGAAGAGATGTGTTAGTGGCCGCCTTACTTGGAGCAGAAGAATATGGATTTGCAACCGCCCCTTTAGTTACCTTAGGATGTGTGATGATGCGTGTCTGCAATTTAGACACCTGTCCGGTCGGAATCGCCACACAGAATCCGGAATTAAGGAAGAACTTCAGAGGAAAGCCAGAGTATGTAGAAAACTTTATGCGGTTTATCGCTGAAGAATTAAGAGAATATATGGCGAAGCTTGGAATTCGTACGGTAAATGAACTGGTAGGCCGCAGTGATCTGTTAAAACCAAAAGATCTTACGGGATCGGAACGTGCCACAAAGGTTGATTTAACAAGCATTATCCGCAATCCCTATGCAGGAGATAGAAAGAATCACTGCTTCAATCCTAAAATGATATATGATTTCGCATTGGAAAAGACAGCGGATGAGAAAGAACTATTAAAGAGACTAAAACCATTTATGGATAAAAAGCAGCCAAAGACGATCGAGGTCAAAGTAACCAATATTGACCGTACATTTGGAACAATGTTAGGCTCTGAGATTACCAGAACATTCGATGATACACTTAGTGATGATACGTATGTGGTGAAGTGTACGGGAGCAGGGGGACAGAGCTTTGGAGCCTTTATTCCAAACGGCCTTACGCTAGAACTTTCCGGCGACAGCAATGATTATTTTGGCAAAGGCTTATCCGGCGGCAAATTAGTCGTGTATCCGCAGAAAGGATCCAAGTTTAAGGCAGATGAGAATATCATTATCGGAAATGTAGCCCTTTACGGAGCGACAAGCGGAAAGGCATATATATGCGGTGTGGCAGGCGAGCGTTTCTGCGTTCGAAACTCCGGTGCTACCGCAGTCGTGGAAGGGGTAGGCGATCATGGATGCGAGTATATGACAGGCGGCCGTGTGGTTGTGCTTGGACGTACGGGCAAGAATTTTGCAGCCGGCATGAGTGGCGGGATTGCCTATGTCTTAGATGAAGAACGGGATGTGTATAAGAAGCTAAATAAATCGATGGTGTCTTCCGAACCGGTAAATGAAAAATACGATGTGATGGAATTAAAGGAAATGATTACGGACCACGTAAAGTTTACGAATTCTGTAAAGGGAAAAGAGATTCTGGAACATTTTATGGAATATCTGCCGAAATTCAAGAAGATCATTCCGCATGATTATCGCACGATGCTTCAGACCATTGTACAGATGGAAGAGAAGGGGCTTAGCAGTGAACAGGCGCAGATCGAGGCATTTTATGCAAACCGTGTGAAATAAGGGAAGCAGAAAGGAGAGTAAGAATGGGAAAACCAACAGGATTTATGGAATACATGAGAGCAGAACGGGAAGCCATCCCTCCAAAGGAAAGAATCAAAAACTTTGATGAATTTCATCTCCCGCTTCCGGAGGAAGACAGAAATAAGCAGGCTGCAAGATGCATGGAGTGTGGAGTGCCGTTCTGTCAGTCCGGTCTTTTGATCGGCGGCATGACAAGCGGCTGCCCGCTTCATAATCTGATACCGGAATGGAATGATCTATTATACACCGGCAATATGCCTCAGGCATTAAATCGTCTGTTAAAGACAAACAGCTTTCCGGAGTTCACATCAAGGGTATGTCCGGCTCCCTGTGAGGCGGCCTGTACTTGTAACTTAAATGGAAAGCCGGTCACCATTAAAGAAAATGAGATGGCAATCATAGAGTTTGGCTATGAATCAGGTCTCATTAAGCCAGCCCCTCCTCTTGTTCGAACCGGCAAGAAAGTAGCCGTGATCGGTTCCGGACCAAGTGGTCTTGCGGCTGCAGATCAGCTAAACAAACGGGGACATTCGGTTACGGTATTGGAACGGAGTGACCGGATTGGGGGGCTTATGATGTATGGAATTCCGAATATGAAGTTAGATAAAAAGGTAATAGAGCGCAAGAAAAAGCTAATGGAAGAAGAAGGCATCCTGTTTGTGACCGGTGTCCATGTAGGAAAGGAGGTCTTAGCCGAACAAATTCTAAAGGAGTTTGATGCGGTGCTTCTTGCTTGCGGGGCATCCAATCCGAGAGATATTGATGTAGCTGGAAGGGATGCGGCGGGCATCTATTTTGCCGTGGACTATTTAAAATCTGTCACAAAGAGCCTGCTTGATTCCAATTTTTCTGATAAACAGGCAATTTCGGCAAAAGGGAAACATGTAGTCGTAATCGGAGGCGGTGATACCGGAAATGACTGTGTGGGAACTGCGATCAGACAGCAGGCTAAGTCGGTGATTCAGTTAGAGATGATGCCAAAGCCGCCGGAGAGAAGACTTGAGAGCAATCCATGGCCGGAATGGCCGAAGGTATTAAAGACCGATTATGGTCAGGAGGAAGCAATCGCTGTATTCGGAAAAGACCCGCGCCTTTATCAGACAACGGTGAAGGAATTCTTAAAGGATAAGAATGGAGCCGTAAATAAACTAAAGCTAATTAATCTTGCACCACAAAAGGATGAGAAGACGGGGAGAATGCGTATGACGGAAGTGGCAGGAAGCGAGACTATAATTGACGCGGATCTGGTTTTAATCGCAGCAGGATTCCTTGGATGTGAGAAAGCGACCGCGGATGCATTCAAAGTAGAATTAGATGCCAGAACGAATGTGGCGACAGAAGCAGACTCTTACCGCACGAAGAATAAAAAGGTTTTTACAGCAGGTGATATGCATCGGGGACAGTCCTTAGTTGTATGGGCAATTCACGAGGGTCGTACTTCGGCCAGGGAGATCGATGAATTCCTGATGGGTTATTCAAATTTGTAGACGGGTGTGGGGGAACGAACACGGAAACAAGGAAATCAGCATATAAACGAACGTATACCCAAATGAGTCGATAAACCAATACATAAGAAGAGGAATAAATGAATGAATGAATGAATGAATGGATAGGCAAGAATAAATAGTCGAATAGATAAATAAGCAAACAGCAGATAACAAACCAATAAATAAACAGAAAAATAGGTAAACAAATACATAACAGAACGGTCTTTGTACTTGGACGATCAGATAGGGAAACACGGTCAATCGCCAAAATAAAAAGGCCGTTTTTGTGTATCCTGGGCCGGATAATAGGGATTCATAGGAGCGGACACAAGGTAAAAACATGTAAATAAATGATAATTTATGGGACTATAGGTTGATTGAAAAAAATGGAAACAGAAAGTATAGTTAAAAAGGAGTAGTATAAATAAAATTATATTGATCAGAAAGCGGGATAATCCAGTGGAGATGAAAATTGATGCAGGGGTTGTTACAAGCAGGAATAAGAGAACTTGTAACGAGGATAACTTTTTATGTAAAGGAAAGTTTCACGATATCGGCAGTCAGAAGGATAACTCCATCACACAGATTACAGCTAAGACACCGGATCTGTATGCAGTATTTGATGGAATGGGAGGCATGAACTGGGGAGAGATTGCCTCTTATTTATCTGCCAGGCTGTTAGCGGCCGAGAAAGAAAAACTGCTTTATGCGAAATCGGATGATATTTTAGAGCAGTTGGATCGTATTCTTCTTAAGATAAATAACGGAATATATGAATACAGCAAACGAAAGGGACAGTTAGGCTGTACGGTGGCACTGCTGTATGTGACGGAAGATAAGATATATATAACGAACGTAGGCGACAGCAAGATTTTCTGTGTACAGAAGGGGAAGATCAAGAAACTGACCAAGGATCATAACCTGGCACAGGAGATGTATGATGCCGGAATGATTACAAAGGAGGAACTTAACCATCATAAAAAAAGACATGTTTTGACGCAGTATCTGGGAATATCACCACAGGAGATGATTATTGAACCATATCATTATGTGATGGAGGCGTGTTCCGGAGAGACTACATTTTTACTGTGCACGGACGGCGTGACGGAAATGCTTAGCGAACAGAAAATCCTGCAGCTCATAGAGGGCGAAAAGAGGGCAGGAAAGGCTGCCAGGGAACTGGTAAACGAGGCAGAGAGTGCCGGGGCGCGAGATAATCTGACAGCTATGGTTGTTAAGATAAATCGTAAGAGAGGAAAGATGGGAGAAGAAATGGAACGAGAGTTTGATATACATAGTTTGGAGCCGTTATGGGGCTCCTGGTACATAGACAGCCTGATCGGGGAAGGAAGTTTCGGAAGTGTATACCGGATCGTAAGGGAAGAGTTCGGAAAGAAATATTATTCAGCCCTTAAGATGCTATTCATTCCGAAGAATGTCTCCGAAGAGAAGCAGGCATTTGCAGAAGGGATGGACTGGAATACAGCAACCATCTATTTTAAGGACATCGCGGAGGATATCTATAAAGAGATCGTTCTGATGTCGGAGTTAAAAGGCAGAACGAATATTGTAAATTGCGAAGATCATCAGGTAATTCAGAAACCGGACGGGGTTGGATTTATTATCTTAATCCGTATGGAGTTGCTGACCAGTTTAAATGATTACCTGTTAAATAAACAGTTCACGAACACGGATATTGTGAATTTGGGAATGGATATCTGTCAGGCGCTGATGCTTTGCAAAAAGCGGAATATCATCCACCGGGATATTAAGCCGGCCAATATCTTTGTTTCAAGCGATGGAGATTATAAGCTTGGCGATTTTGGAATCGCAAGACAGATGGAAGGAGCGGAACAGGGACTTTCCATCAAAGGATCATTTGAATATATGGCTCCCGAAGTGTATTTAGGAAAGAAGTATGATGAGAGGGTGGATATCTACTCGCTTGGCATGGTTTTATATTATTTCTTAAACAATCGCCGTGCGCCTTTTATTTCAAATCTGACGCAGGTAGTAAGGCATGGAGAAAGACAGGCAGCACTGCGCCGTCGTTTTAGTGGGGAAGAACTGCTGGATCCGATTCTAGCGAGTAAGAAGCTTGCTGCCGTTGTGAAAAAGGCATGTGCATTTCAGATGGAAGAAAGGTATCAGTCTGCGGAAGAGTTTTTAAATGCTCTTCAGTCTTTATCGGAGGAAGATAAGAAGATTATCTGTCCGGAAGGAATCGTCATTAATAATACGGCTACCTTTACAAGTTCTGCAAGCATAGGGTCCGGAAGTTTTGAAAAGCAGGCAGAAGAATTTAAAAATCCGGTTATAAATGAGAATGCAGGGGTAAGGGAGAGTAGCAGGTCCCTAAAGGAGAATAGTCCGGTCGAGAGCAGAATGGAAGAAGATACGCCGGAAAACAAGGAAGAAGAGATACAGGATCCAATCGGAAAGGCAGATCAGGATATGGAGGCAACGGTTTTATTAGACCGTACAAGCGTGTCCGTTCAGGCCATGGCAAGAATGCAGCAGATGAAAGAGGAGCCGGAGGAGGAAGAGGAAGAAAGAAACAAGCTTATTCCGGTGTGTATTGCAGCAGGTGCAGTTCTTGTGATTTCACTGGCAGTTGTTCTGGTTTCATTCGTTGCGCATAAACGGAAAAACGATAGTATGAATGCCGTAGTCAGTGTCACACCTGTTATAACAGAGGCTGCAAATATCACGGAAGTACCAAAAGTAACCGAAGCCATCCCGACACAGGCAGCTTTGACAAAGGCGCCGGTAAACGAGGAGCCGGAAAAGATCACGCCAACACCTGTTCTTACACAGGTACCGGAAGTGATACAAGAATATGCAGTGGATATGAAAGCAGAGAACCTGACGGTACTTACGGATATTAAGGATATTGAGAAAGTGACGAATCTGACCGCATGTGGGTTAAAGATAACGGATATCACACCGATTGCGGGGGCAGAACATCTTAATTATCTGGATATGCAGGATAACGCCATCACAGATATTTCCGTATTAGCAGATAAAGAGGAATTAATCTGTTTAAATATTATGAATAATCAGGTATCCGATCTGTCTGCCCTTGCAGGACTTTCGAACCTGGAAGTATTAGTACTGGCAGGAAACCAGATTTCGGACATCCGTGTATTAGAAAACCTACAAAGCCTGACAGAACTTCGCCTTGATAAAGATACAAAGATTGCCGACTTTTCCGTATTGGCAAAGCTTGAGAACTTATACAGCCTTAACTTAGAAGGGACAGCTATTGATGATATTGCACCATTAACCGGTCTTAAGAAATTAGGCCTTTTGGTAGTGACCGATACGAACTTAGATGACGCGCAGGTCGCAGAACTTCAGAAGGCACTGCCGGATTGTATTATTATCAATTAGTTGTAAGGAGGAAGTGATTTGAAGAATATGAATACGCAGAAAAGATACCGGGGGATGGCATTTATAGTATTCTTTCTCTTGGTATTTAGCTGTCTTGTGCCGCTATGTGCTTATGCGACTGAGAAACCGGCGATTGTTTCTTATATGGACGGTGAGGATCAGATCGTTTTGTATATCAACCATGCATCCGGAAAAGTGACGACGGCATCGGCTAAAATCGGCCAGACTCCATGTGAACAGGTTACGATGAAATCGGTATTGTCAGAGGATATCCAGGTAAAGACACTATTTATCATTGATACATCGAAGTCCATCCCGGTTGCCCAGCGGAAACTGTTTGTGAGTTTTTTAGAGGGTATGATCGATGAAAAAGCAGAGAATGATTCTTTTGCGATCGCGACTTATGGAAAAACACTTACCTATGTCTGTGATTACACAATGGATCGGTGGGAGCTGATTAAAGCACTAGAAAGCCTGGAATTTAAGCTACAGTCCACGTATCTGTATGATATTGTGGAGGAAGCTGTGGAGAAAATCAATAAAGAGAAGAAAGAAGAGGAGTATCACCGGATTATTCTGTTTACGGATGGGGCGGAGAACAGCAAGAACGGCATAACAAAGGAAGAGCTTTATCTAAAGCTTCAGGAAACACCATATGAGATCGATACGATCGGATCCAAGACAAAAGATAATGCGGCTGAACTAAAGGAATTATACGCTTTGTCAAGAATGACAGGAGGCAGTCAGTTCGCATTTACAAAGGACTCCGATGTAAAGGCGATGACAGCGCAACTAGGAAAGATTAACGACTGTTATCAGATCATTGCAGTGCCGGACCCCTCCTTTTTAGACGGCAGCCTACGGAATATGACGATCACGCTTAACAATGGGGCGACTATTACAAGCGATATCAGGATGCCGGTTATTTCAGAGAAACTTGAAAATGAGTTAAAGAAGAAGGAAGAACAGGAAGCGAATAAAAAGGCAGAAGAGGAAGAAGCAAAACGTCAGGCAGCAGAGTTAGAGAAGAAAAAGCAGGAAGAAAAAGAAAGAACCCAGTTAATTATTGTAATTGCGGCAGGGGTATGTGGACTGGCCGCTATTGTTGTATTAATTGTAGTTGCGATAAAACTGAATGGAAGCAGGAAGACAAAGAAGGACAAATATGCGGACTTTATGCTTCCGGATGATATTAATCTGGATGGAACGCAGATTCTTGCAGCCGGTGACGAGTCAATCGACTTGGACGCTACACAGGTTTTAGTCAGCCAGATGAAGGTACACCGGATCCGGCTTACGGACTTAGCGGAGGCAAAGAATACATTTGAAAAGCCATTAAACCGTCCCGTAGTGGTAGGGCGAAGCAGGGAGCAGTCCGATATTGTGGTGGATTATGACAAGAGTGTATCCGGAAAACACTGCTCCATTGAAGAGGTGAGAGAGGGCATTTTCATAAAGGATTTAAAGTCTTCCAATCATACCTATTTAAATGGGACAATGGTGACGGATGCAGTGAGAATTAAAGATGGGGACATCCTTAAGGTAGGAAAGACCACATTTAAGGCAGAGATTGTGTAACTTATCAGGGGTTTTATTTAGCATACGGAGCAGAGATAGAAAAGGAGCAACAAGTGAAGATCGTATATCAGGGGATATCAGAAACAGGAAGCAGACGGGCGGTCAATCAGGACCGCATTGGCATGTTTGCTGGAGAGGATGCGGCGCTTTTCGCTGTTGCAGATGGCATGGGGGGCCATATAGCAGGGGAGAAAGCCAGCAATGAGATCATTTTTGGATTAAAAGACTGGTGGCATGTGCACTTTTGTAAGGAAAGAGTAAGAAAAGAGGAATTAGAGGGAACCTTTCAGTTAGATGGGACAGGGACCGAGAAGGTGGAGACGACGAGTGTAATTGGACAAGAGGATGCATGTGAGTTTGAAGATTACGTAAAGTCTTTAAGCGGCTGCCTTCAGCAGATCAATCAGAAGATTTATCAGATTTATAATGGAAAAGAGATCTGTGGTTCCACCGTAATCATACTATTTTTATACCGGGGAGAGTACGCAATCTTATGGGCTGGAGACAGCCGGATTTATGAAAGGACGCCGTTTTCGTTTTCCCAGTTAAGCGTGGATGATACATGGTCAGAGCTGGCAAAGCGAACGAAGGCATTTTCAAAGGATGCCATTCACATGCACCCGGATCGGGACAAGTTATTGAATGCAGTTGGCACATTCAGCAGACTTGAAGTGGCTGTGAATACAGGAATCTTAAAAAAGCACGAGATGTTTTTTTTGTGTTCGGATGGAATCTATAAAAGCATTCCGGAAAAGGAGCTGAAAAGGCAGATCAAACGATTATATAACAGAAGGAAAAAGGGATTGGATTTAAGGGAAATAAGGAAACTGGTATATGAAGCCGGGGCAAGCGATAACCTTTCGGCAATTGCAGTAAGCGTGGAATGTGGGGGACAAAGGGGGCAGGCATTTGATTAAAATAATTCTAGCAGCATCCGCTGCCATTGTAATGCTGATAGGCCTGATCTTATACAAAAGTGAAAGAAACAGAAAAAAAAAGCGGATGCAGATGGCCGGTGATGTCATCAAATATGAGGTGTTGGAACAGGCTCTTGGCAGGCAGGATACGGTAAATAGGCGCCCTGGCATGGATGCAAAGGGCAGGCGTATCCTGCTTTATTTTGTTATAAAGCAAAAGGGCAAGAAGCCGCTTGAATATATGTTAAATCCGGAGAAGACAATAACAATCGGCAGAAATCACGCAGATAATCAGATCAATTTAAAGGATATTTCGGTATCGAGAGAACACTGCCAGATTAAGATTGCGGATGGCATTCCGTATGTAATGGATTTAGGCAGCGTAAATAAAACCTATGTAAAGCATGGGAGGAAGAAGATAGCAGCAGAACCGGGGTTAAGGATTAGGCTTAGGGATAAGGATAAACTGCTGCTTGGCAAAAAGGAAATCAAGGTAAAGATCATAAAATACAGGGAGGTATACTAGAATGAGCATGGTCATGATGGTATACACCGGGGATGCGTTAAAAGAGTTTGTGCTTCCGGCTCTTGATAATGCCGATTATCCGGTGACCTTAGATAAGACGCTATTTAGCATGAAGGAAGATGTGACGCTATGGCTGGAAGTGACAAAAGAACAGTGGTACTTTCATGAGTCTTCTGAATACGAGATAAAAAAGGATGGAGAGTCCTATTTTAATAAAACAATGGAAAACGGGGATGTGACCGAACTTATAACCGTAAATGGAGAGACGCTTTCCATTATCGTCTTAGAGAAAAAACATTCATTTGTGCCATTTGAAAAGTATGAGATAAAGGGACTTAATGAGATTACAGTCGGAAAAAATGAATCCTGTTATATTCAGTATGATTTCCTGCATTTCGTATCCCGTAATCATGCGCTTTTTAAACGATGCGGTGAGAGGATGGTCATTGAGGATGTAAGCCGAAACGGCATTTTCTTTCAAGGAAAGCGCATTGCAAAAGAAAAGGAGCTTTTATTTGGAGACTGTATTGAGATTTTTGGGCTTCATATGCTGTATCTGGGGGATATCCTTGCAATCAGTGCTACAAGCGGTACGGTTCATGTCAATGATATTATCCTTCGGCCTTATGAGTTAAAGGCAGAAGAAGAGAAAGAGGAATTGAAACATGGAGAGGAGAAGAAGAAATATTTCAATCGTTCTCCAAGAAATCTTCCGGCTATAAGCAGTGAGCCGATTGAGATTGAAGCACCTCCGAACAAACGGTTTTCAAAAGAAAGACCATTATTTTTAACAATTGGGCCTGCATTCACGATGGCAATCCCGATGATGATGGGATGTCTGTTAAGCGTGTATGGCACACAGGCATCCGGTGCACAGTCAAGCGCCTATATGTATACAGGACTCGTTACTTCTGTTTCCTCTGCTCTTATCGGTGTTGTCTGGGGATTCTTAAATATCAAGTATACAAAGAAAGAGGAACGGGAAGACGAAGAACAACGCTTTGAAGCATACGGCGACTATCTGTTAAAAATTGCAGATGATACAAAGAAGAAGTATGAGTCCAATGGTAAAGCGTTGACGGACACGTATCCTTCTGCGAAGGAAGTCGTTTCTTATTCCGATGAGACAAGTGTGCTGTGGAACCGTAATTTCTCCCATGAGGATTTTCTGTTTACAAGGCTTGGAATCGGGGAGATTCCATTTCAGGCACCAATCGTGACACAGAAGGAGCGATTTAGCTTAGTGCCGGATCAGTTAGCGGGAGAACCGGGACGGATCAAAGAAGAGTACAGCATGTTACATGATGTACCGGTGGGGATTGATCTGCAGAAAAAGCGTCTTGTCGGAATCGTAGGCGGTACGGACAAATCTGGTGCGATGACGATCCTTTGGAATATCGCGGCACAGATTGCGGCAAATAACTGCTATACCGATGTGAAGATGGCCTTTATCTATGAAGAGAAGACAGATGCAGATAAGCCAAAATGGGAGTTTGCCAAATGGCTTCCCCATGTGTGGTCAGAGGATAAGAAAACCCGTTTTGTGGCCAGCAATAAGTTAGAAGCGAGCGATGTGTTTTTCGAACTTGCAAATTTAATCCGTATGCGTGCAGAAAATGCAGAGAACAAGCATCATGTGGTAAAGCCGCATTATATTATCTTTGTGGAAAATCCGGCATTATTAGAAGGCGAGCCAATCGCCAAGTACATATTTGAGCAGAATCCGGTTTATGGTGTTACCACCATTCTTTTAGTAGAAAAGTATGAAGAACTTCCAAATGCCTGTGAGAACATCATTCAGAATGATACCTATTTTACCGGCATGTACAATGCAATGGATCAAAAGGAGGAAAAGCAGGAGATCCAGTTTGACTTAGTGTCACCGGAAGAATTAGAGGCGTTTGCAAGAAGGCTTTCGAAAATTAAGGTAAATGAAATTGAAAGCAGCGGTGAGATGCCCGCGTCCCTTGACTTCTTTGAGATGTATGGTGTGAGCAGATTATCGGAGTTTCATGTTATGGACAGGTGGAGAAAGAATCGCACCTATGACAGCATGCGATCTTTAATCGGCAAGAAAGCCGGAGATAAAGACTGCTTCTTAGACATTCATGAGAAATATCATGGACCGCATGGATTAATTGCGGGAACAACCGGCTCCGGAAAGAGCGAGACGCTGCAGACCTATATGCTCTCTCTTGCGATTAATTTCTCTCCGGATGATATCGGTTTCTTTGTAATCGACTTTAAGGGCGGCGGCATGGCGAATCTCTTCTCCAGTCTTCCGCATATGATTGGTCAGATCTCGAACCTGTCCGGAAACCAGGTGCACCGTGCGATGATCTCCATTAAGAGCGAGAATATGAGAAGACAGCGTATCTTCAGTGAGCATGGTGTGAATAACATTAATCTTTATACAAGACTTGTAAAGAATAATGAAGCGAGCATTCCAATTCCGCATCTGTTTATCATTATTGATGAGTTCGCGGAATTAAAAAGAGAAGAGCCGGACTTTATGAAAGAGTTGATCAGTGTGGCACAGGTAGGACGAAGCTTAGGGGTTCACTTAATCCTTGCAACTCAGAAGCCAAGCGGTACGGTAGACGATAATATCTGGAGCAATACGAAGTTCAGACTTTGTCTTCGTGTACAGGACAGACAGGACAGCAATGATATGCTTCATAAGCCGGATGCGGCATACATCACAAGGGCCGGTCAGTGTTATCTGCAGGTCGGCAATGATGAGATTTATGAATTATTCCAGTCTGGCTGGAGCGGTGCTATTTATGATGAGACAGCGGCAGCATCGAGCGGAGCGATTGCCACCATGTTAACGCTTACCGGAAAGGCAGCACTTGTTGGAAACCGTCTGAAGTTAAAGAAGAAGGAAGAGGCAAAGATCATTTGGATCAATGCTATAATCACGTGTCTTGCAAAGGCAGTGAAGAAATCGGAACTATCGATCGAGGAGGCAAAGGAAGATCCTAAACTGGCATCGGATCTGGCAAAGGAAATGTTTGCGTTTATGCAGCAGATGGATTTAGATTATGGGGATTCCAAGTATAATATGCTTCGTTTAGAGGAGTTCATTCGTATCTGGCCGGATGGGGAGGACATTGAGACACTTACCGATAAAAAGAAGGATCAGATTGCACAACAGATTATTTCTGAGGCGGGAAGAGAAGGAAAGAAACTTCCGGAACAAAGGGAGAAGACGCAGCTTGATGCCGTGGTGGAATACTTAGGAAAAGTGGCATTGGAAAATGGCTATACCCATAATCTCAAGCTTTGGCTGCCGGTGTTAAAGGACCGTATTTTCTTAGATGAGTTAGAAGGTTATACAAAGACAAGCTTTCAAAATGGCGCCTATGTAAAAAGAGAGGAAGGGTGGACCCTGGAGGCTTATATTGGCCTGTATGATGATCCTGTGAACCAGTCACAGCAGCCTTTAATTCTGAATCTTGCTGAAAACGGTCATCATGCGATATGCGGAACGGTTGTCAGCGGTAAGAGCACATTCTTGCAGACACTTCTATATTCCTTTATTACCAGGTACTCGCCGGAACATATCAATATCTATGCGCTTGATTTCAGCAGCCGGATGTTAGCGGCCTTTGAAGGGGCAGCCCATGTAGGCGGCATTATGTATGAGAATGATTTTGATAAGATCGCAAAATTCTTCCGTATGATGGACGGAATTCTAGAGGAGAGAAAACTGCTCTTTAAAGGAGGAAATTACAGTCAGTATGTAAAGGTGCATGGAATCACGGTACCAAGCATTGTAATTGCGATTGATAATTACGCGAATTTCAGGGAGAAGACGGAAAATGAATATGAAGATATCCTGATCAAGCTGTCAAGAGACGGCGCGGGATACGGAATCTTCCTTGTGATCGCCTCTGCCGGTTTTGGAACCAGCGAGATACAAAGCCGGATCGGTGACAATATCCGAACCGTCATCTGTCTGGAGATGGGGGATAAGTTTAAGTATATCGATGCTCTTAGGACCATGCATTTGGATGTGCTTCCGGAAGCGGATGTACGAGGCCGGGGACTTGCATCTGTGAACGGTAATATCTTAGAGTTCCAGACCGCGCTTGCAATAGAGGCCGAGGATGATTACAGCAGATCCGAGCGGATTACAGAAAAATGCAGGGAGATCACATCAGCCTTTAAGGGAAGAAGCGCAAGAAGAATCCCAGAGATTCCGGAACAGCCGGTATTAAGCGAATTCAGCGAATTAGACGACTATAAGGAATGCATTGAGGATGCAAAACTGCTCCCATATGCTTATAACATGGACGATGCTTCTGTTTATAGTGTGGATCTGTCTGAGACATACTGTTACTTTATCTCCGGAAAGGCAAGAACCGGAAAGACCAATCTGTTAAAAGTCATGATGCATGCTGCAAAAGAAAAGCAGGCGGAATTATGCGTGATCGACATAAAGAACGGGGATCTTAAAAAGGCGGCAGAAGAAGCAGGTGCTACGTATCTTAGCACCGATCTTGAAATCTTTAATTACTTTAAGGAATTGACACCGCGTTTTGTGGCGCGCAATAAGTTTAAGCATTCCTTAATGGAGGAAGGCTTGGAAGAGCCGGAAATCTTTAACCGGATGCAGAAGGAAAAGCAGATTTTTATCTTTATCACGGACCTCGTTTCCTTTGTGGAGAGAATCTATGCTCCGGAAGAGGGCGTTGGAGGGATGAGCGGTTTTATGGAGAACATCACGGAAAAAGGAAGGCTTCATAATATCTTTTTCATTGGAGTCATGAATACGGATGAGACAGTAAGGGTACAGGCGCAGCGGCTTTATATGAATTTCACGACATACAAGATGGGCGTGCATCTTGGTGGCAATATCGGGGCACAGCGAATCTTTACATTCAGTGATATTCCATTTATGGAACAAAGCAAGTCCTTAAAGCCGGGAATCGGCCTGACACCATCAAAACATGATGACACGGAATCCTTAAAAGTAGTCATTCCGTTAGCCAGGGGGTAAGGCAGATGGTAAATGCATTGATTCTTGGAAAAGAACCGGCAGAAACAGCAGTAATCTGCAACAGTTTGAAGGAAGAAGCTTCCATGCACAGCGATGAGGTGTGGAAATACTATTGTTTTAGTCAGATGGAGGAGGTTACGGCACTTTTTAAGGAACATCCGATGTTAGACATTATCTGTTTTGATATGACAAAGCAGGGTGCGGTCCAGGTAGCAGAACAGTTAAGAAAAGACAATCCGGCTGCTTACATCATCGTGATCGCAGACTTATCCATTTCTCCGGCAGTCTATATGAGGCCGGGGATCATGGCGTCTTCTCTGATGCTTCGTCCGGTAAAGCAAAAGGAAGCAAGGAATATTTTTGCAGAAATGTTTGCGGTCAACGAGTATCTGAAAAAGAGTGAGGATAAGGAGGATGTCTTTATTATAGAAGGAAAAGATGGCAGATACCGAATCCCGTATTCCAGGATCTCGTATATGGAGGCAAGACAGAAGAAGGTATTCCTATATACGGATGGGAAGGAAATCGCCTTTTATGATACGTTAGATAATCTTTCGGAATCCCTTCCGAAGAATTTTTTACGCTGTCACAGAAGTTTTGTCGTGAATGCGGAGAAAATTCGTAAAGTTATGCTTTCTCAAAATACAATTGAATTGGAAGATGAGATTGTCATTCCGATTTCAAGAAGCTATAAGACTGCCATAAAGGAGTATAAGTAATGGAGCAGAATAGAAAGGAAAATCAGATGATTCGAAGACAGGTATCCAAAGCCTGGTTTCTTACATCAAAGGAGTTTGCTGTATTAGCTCATGCAAGAGGATTTAAAAGCTTGTTTGGATTTGATTTTGAGAATCTGTCTGGCATGAAGAGAGAAGAGATGTACGAAGTGCTTTATAAAATGGCGGCGAAAGGAATCTTAAAGTCCGATGGAACGAGCTTTGGGGTGGAGGAGCCTTATCGTAGCCTGATGGATCATATCGCATCCGCCGCCTGGGCAGTACTCGTATATTCAGCGGATGAAGAACGTCCCGACTTATGCTGTTATGAAGAAAAAAATCATTATATTGTGACTGAGATTTCAATGGTTCAAAGAGGCTCCCTTAAGGTTTACCGGATAGAAAAAGAGAATATGCTTGCTTTTTTAGAGGAAGGAGATTACCTTCCGATGGAACAGGAAGATGAGTGTCGGAATCTGCTAGAGGAGAATATGCAGCAGGATTTGTTTGAGCCTGTGGCAAAAGTACTTGAAAAAGACGGCATGAAATGTGCGATCGAAGTATATGATCTTCGTCTTAAACAGGAAAGCCATCCGTTAATCAAACAGATCCGTATCTTAGAAGAGGGCCTGTTCCCCGTGATCTGGGTTCAGACAAGACAGAAAAGTAGAAAGTTTACGTATGAGAGGAAGATCCTTGCAGAAGAGATCCGTCTTAAAACAGGAGAGGAGTTAGCAGATCATGATATTAGTTGATATCGGTGTGCCTTCCTTAGGCCAGAATTATAATTTCTCTTTAGATGAGAATGCCATCATATCCAATCTGCTTGAGGAAATCAGCGAGATGATTGTGCAGAAGGAGAAATGTGAGGGGGCTTTAGAAGGAAAGAAATTCATGCTTTGCAGCATGGAGAGGGAAGAAATCTTAAGAGAAAACCGGACGTTAAGGTCATATGAAATTGAGAATGGAAGCAGGCTTCTTTTTGTGTAGCAACGACAAAAAAGAAGAATTGAAAAATGAAATAGAAAGGAATATGTCGTTCATCCCAAAAAACGTGTCGTCTGTCGGATTTTTAATTCAATTTCCAAAATATGTGTTACATTATATTCACAGGAGGAACGAATATGTTTTCCGCTAATTTAAAAGAGATGATGCAAAGTTATGAAGCATTGCAAGGGTACCTGAAGGTTTTGAAGAGGGAATTAGAGGAAGTAACAAACATCAGTGTCCGAATCTCTTCTTTATCACAGATGGAGGAGCCATACAGACAGCTTTGCAGCATAAAAGAAGAGCTTACAGCAGAATATAATGCACTTCGGCAGATGATTCGGGTTTTGGATAAGATAGCCCTTCATTATGCGCAGTGCGAGGAGCGGCTTAAGAAAGAATATGAGAATTCAGCAGTTTGTTACGAAAAAAAGAATGTTCGTTACATAAGCTTAAACGATGTAGGTGAGCTGCTTAAGGATATTGTGTTCAAGTAAGGAATCAGTAGAGTTTACAGTGCAGGAGGAAAGTATGGCAGAAAAGATAGAAGTAAGTACAAGACAGATTGACAGTGATGTTGCCAATATGAAAACGTATATCGGTAATGTCAGAACACAGATGAAACAGATGTTTGACGAGATCGAAACGCTGAATGGCATGTGGGAGGGCCCGGCCAACACCGCATTCAATGAACAGTTTGCCAAGGATTATGAAACGCTTACTGCAATCTGTAATTCCATCGATGATTATATTGGCTGTATGACATTTGCCAGTACGGAATATGTAAAGTGTGAGAATGCAGTCGGGGATGCGATCGCAAAGATTACAGTATAAGGGGGGGATATGAATGGCGGCAACAGGGAATGCATCATTTGGAGCGGTTACATTCAAAGTAACACCTGAAGTACTGGAGCAGAAGGCGAACACAGTATCTTCTAAAATCACATCCATGCTAAGAGAATTCCAGAATATGAAGAATACAGTCACAAAGTCCAGTTCCTACTGGATTGGAGATGCAGGTGATCTTCACCGGAAAGTATATGGGGAGAAGGAGCCGGATATCGAAGAGATCTTTTTACGATTAAAGGAATATGTAACAGACCTTCAGCAGATTGCACGGCAATACACCCAGACAGAGAATGAGGTCAAGGATGTGGTTCAGGCATTACAAGATGATGTAATCAGCTAAAACGAAATAGGAGTGGGATAGATGAGCAGCATTGAGTTTGACTTTGAATTAGCAAATAAGCAGGCAGAGCAGTTGGATGCACTCGCTGCCGAGCTTGGTAAATTATCAACTAAAAGTTTTGATAGCACCTTACAGTCACTATCTTCAAACTGGAAAGGTGATAGTGCAACTGCTTATCTGAATAAAGGTGCAGCGCTTCAGACAAGAATGAATACCACGGTAAAGAATATGGGAACTGTGGCGGGGAGTATCAGAACAATCGCAAAAATTATTTATGAAGCAGAATTAGCAGCCAAACGTGAAGCCGAAGAGAACAGCTATCGCGGATGACATAGAAAACATGATTAATAAGGAGGATTTATCTTATGGCATTAATTAGAGTAACTTCAGCAAGTTTAACAAAACAGGCAAACACATTAAGACAGACGAATGCAAATTATAAAGCACAGGTAACAGCACTCAATCAAACAGAGGCTGCATTAAATAATATGTGGGAAGGTGATGCAAATACCGCATTCCATACCGCATTCCAGAGCGATAAGGCACAGATGGACAAGTTCTATCAGGCAATCGAAAAGTATATCACAGCTCTTGAAACGATCATTCAGAAATATGAAAAAGCAGAGGCAGCCAATGCACAGACAGCTAAGACACGTTCTTACAAATAGAATGGCACCTGTTAAATGGCAGGGGCCGGCAAAGAGTGCCGGCTGAACTTTAAAAATCGAATCGTAAAGGAGAGTATAATTATGACAGGAACATTAAAAGTAACCCCTGAGAAACTCACAAGCACAGCTCAGGAATTCAGTACAAAGGGAGCAACCGTTAGCAAGTTAACATCTGAGATGACAAGCATTGTTACCTCCTTAAGCTCTATCTGGGAAGGCGAAGCATCTACAGCATTTATTAATAAATTTAAAGGTTTGGATAATGATATCCAGTTATTAAACAAGATGATCCAGGAACATGCAAAAGACCTTCAGACAATGAGTACTACATATGCAACTGCTGAAAAAGAAAGTGTTGCGCAGGCTCAGGCATTAAGCAATAACATTATCAGCTAATATTATTTTTGATAATTACCGTTTTAAGATGTGAGGGAGCTTCTTAAAACGTAGTTATAAAGAGGGAGTATAAAAGGGGTTTTAGTTTTGGGAGTATAGATCATTAATAAGGCAATAAAGAGGACGCTGGGGAGCTGCACCTCTTAATCAGCTTTTATGAATCACCAGGAAGTATAAATAAAGGGGAATAAAAAGAGCCACTTCATCCGCGCTGGGGAGCACCGGATAGAAGTGGTTTTTTTGTATGTATATTAGATCTTATGACCTCTTTTTTCCTTTAAATGCCTTATGTGCAGCCGGATTTCACATTCACTTCTTTAAAATTAAAAAAGTATTAACTGGTTTATTTTATGAGGGAGTTATGATATACTAAATGGCAAGAGTGCTTTTTTATTATGAATCTACATGCTTTGACAAGTGTAGGAATAAAATGTATAAAAGAGATAGAAAAAAGAACGCGAAAGAGTGCGTATAAGGCTTAATAACGGGGAACTCTGTATTAAGCGTATAAAGTAATTATGGGCAGTAAAAGGAGAAAAATATGAGCGATTTTTGTATTGTTAGTGATGTGACATTGGATCTGACTCCGGATGTTATCGAAGAATTAGATATACGTGTGATTCCAATGGATTTTCATTTAGCTGACACCACATATACCCATTATCCAGATGAGAGAGAATTAAGTACAGAAGAATTCTATAGCAGATTAAAAGCCGGTGCAACATCCATCACAAGCCAGATCAATCCAGTTATATATGAAAACTTCTTTACACGCATTCTAGAGAGCGGAAAGGATATTTTATATATCTCACTTTCCTCAGGATTGAGCGGAACATACAATACAGCAAGAATGATGGCCATGGAACTGGAAGAGAAGTATCCAGATCGTAAGATTTACTGTGTGGATTCCTTATGCGCATCCATCGGGGAAGGACTTCTTGTTTATCTTGCCGCAAAGGAAAGACAGAAGGGCAAGTCATTAGATGAAGTAAGAGATTTTACAGAAGAATATAAAACAAAATGCTGTCACTGGTTTACAGTAGAAGATCTTCACCACTTAAAGAGAGGCGGAAGATTGACATCGTTAGAGGCAGTAGTAGGAACCGCACTTCGTATCTGTCCGGTATTAAGCGTGGATAGAGAAGGAAAGCTTGTCGTGGCATCTAAGGTACGCGGTACAAAGAAAGCTTTAGAATACCTCGTAAAACGTCTGGAAGAGGACGGAATTGACACAAAGGACCAGACGGTTATTGTCGGACATGCCGCATGCAGAGAGTATGCGGATGCATTAGCAGGAATGCTAAAGGAAAGAAACTTAGTAAAAGATGTGATTATCACAAAGATCGGACCTGTAATCGGAACCCATACAGGATCCGGAATGTGTGCATTAACATTTGTAGGAGAGAATTATAAGTTCTAAGGATGTAACAGACTGGGATTTGTTATAATAATTTTCCAAATCGACCCTTTCTTTTCAAAAAACAGTGTGCTATAATACATTAAATTTCATTTGCCTTAATACGTTAAATAAGGAAAGAAAAGCTTATGAAAAAGAAAAGAACATGGAGGGCAGAATATGTATTCATTTGAAGAAATCAAAGCATTTGATCCAGAACTGGCAGCCAGCATTACAAGCGAGATCGGAAGACAGAACAGCCATATTGAGCTGATCGCTTCTGAGAACTTTGTCAGCAAAGCAGTGATGGCGGCCATGGGATCACCACTTACGAATAAATATGCCGAAGGATATCCGGGAAAACGGTACTATGGCGGATGTGAATTCGTAGACGTTGCAGAAAATCTTGCAATCAGCCGTGCAAAAGAGTTATTTGGCTGTACGTATGCCAATGTTCAGCCACATTCCGGAGCACAGGCAAATATGGCGGTATTTTTCGCCCTGTTAAAGCCAGGCGATACGGTGATGGGGATGAACCTTGCTCATGGCGGACATCTGACACATGGAAGCCCAGTTAACTTTTCTGGTACATATTTTAATATTGTACCATATGGAGTAAATGATGAAGGATTTATCGATTACGATCAGGTGGAAGCGATTGCGAAGCAGTGCAAGCCGAAGCTAATCGTGGCAGGCGCGAGCGCTTATGCGAGAAAAATCGATTTTAAGAGATTCCGTGAGATCGCGGACACGGTAGGGGCTTACCTGATGGTAGATATGGCTCATATCGCAGGCCTTGTGGCAGCCGGATATCATGAATCTCCAATTCCGTATGCACATGTAACGACAACGACTACACATAAGACACTGCGCGGACCAAGAGGCGGCATGATCTTATCAAGTGAGGAGTTTGCTACGGAGCATAAGCTAAACAAAGCCTTATTCCCAGGAATCCAGGGAGGCCCGCTAATGCATGTGATCGCAGCAAAGGCCGTATGTTTTAAGGAAGCTTTAGATCCAAGCTTTAAGCAGTATGCAAAGCAGATTATTGATAATGCTCAGGCATTATGTAAGGGGCTTATGGATCGAGGATTTCATATTGTATCAGGCGGAACGGATAATCACCTGATGTTAGTAGATCTTCAGAATATGAATATTACAGGCAAGGAAGCAGAGCATATCTTAGATGCCGCCAACATTACCTGCAATAAGAATACAATCCCGAATGACCCAGCTTCTCCATTTGTTACAAGCGGTGTTCGTTTAGGAACTCCAGCCATTACAACCAGAGGCATGGTCGAAAAAGACATGGAACTAATCGCCGAGGCCATCTCCCTCGTCATCAAAGACTCTGTAAATAACCTCCCACAGGCTACCTCACTGGTGAAGATGCTGACGGATGCGTATCCACTTTACTAGCTAGTTGGGCCATGTAATCGAAGGGCGGTCAGGGGACGCGGACGAATGGACGGCGTAAGAGCCGGAAGGCAGGCGCAGGGGCGAGGCTATATATTTTCCCGTGTTCGTCACAAGCTCGGACAAAAGGGGCAGTATTCCACGACTATCAGACACGAAATGCGTGTGTCTGCTATTCATGGAATACTGCCCCTTTTGTCCGCCTTGATGCCGTACACCGGGAAAAATATAGCCTCGCCCCTGCGCCTGCCTTCCGGCTCTTACGCCGTCCGTTCGTCCGCGTCCCCTGACCGCCCTTCGATTACACGGCCCGGGCATTTCTCTTCGAGAAATTCCCGAATGCTCACCGTAAGACCGCATCACACGGAGGGAAGCGTCTGGGGACGGCTTCTGAGGGCAGCGGACGTCAGTAGAGATTAAAGGCGGGGGGAGATGCAGTGGTGGAAAAATGTTAGGAGAAAGGGCTTTTTCTAGTTCAGTTGTTACATATGATTTACCGTTTTATTGCTTTATTATAGTTCTTATAATTGTAATGTGGACATATCGTATTAATTAGGTTATGACCGGTGCCAAATGTATTCAGAATACATCATTTGATTTCATTTTCTTTTTTTCGATGACCAATGTTTTTTACTTTATTTTATAATTTACCATTTTTAGTGAAGCAGCCATCACAAGGCGTTTCTTCGAAACGCCTTGTGATGGCCTGCGTATTTCCCCTGCCTGGGTGGTCGGCGGACGAAAGAGGTGGGGGCGCTGTGGGTGGGGATGTCATGGGAGCCGGCGGGGCTATATTTTTCCCAGTGTACGGCATCAAGGCGGACAAATGAGGCGGAAATCCATGAATAGCAGACACATGCTTTTCGTGTCTGATAGGCGTGGATTTCCGCCTCATTTGTCCGAGCTTGTGACGAACACGGGAAAATATAGCCCCGCCCGCTCTCATGACATCCCCACCCGCAGCGTCTCCGCCTCTTTCGTCCGCCGACTACCCAGGCAGGGGAAACACGCAGGCCCCCCCCGAAAAGAAAATAAGAACAAACTTGGCAGGTTTTTGTGGTGGGGGGAAACTTCACAAGGGGGGAGATTTATGGTACAATAGAGGTCAGACTTAAAATAAAGGAAGAGCTCTTATGTGAAACAGTAGGAGAGAAAGTTGGATTTAAAGAATGTCAAAAAGTTTATATATTTCAGAAAAGCCAAGTGTTGCACAGGAATTTGCAAAAGCTCTGAAGGCAGATTTTAAGAGACGAGATGGGTATATGGAGAGCGATGATGCCATCGTCACCTGGTGTGTCGGTCATCTGGTTACGATGAGTTATCCGGAAGCATATGACCCTGCATTAAAGCGCTGGTCTCTCAACACGATCCCATTTCTGCCTAAGGAATTCCGGTACGAAGTAATTCCGGCAGTAAGCAAGCAGTTTAATACCGTGAAGGAACTCCTTAATCGTGAAGACGTTGACAGAATTTATGTCTGTACTGACTCCGGGCGCGAAGGAGAATATATTTATCGCTTAGTCGATCAGATGGCAAATGTGCCGGCGAACAAGGACAAACGAAGAGTATGGATTGATTCCCAGACAGAAGAGGAAATCCTAAGAGGAATTCGTGAGGCAAAACCGCTTTCCGAGTATGATAATTTATCGGATGCGGCTTATCTGCGTGCAAAGGAAGATTACCTGATGGGTATTAATTTCTCACGTGTGCTGACTTTAAAGTATGGAAATACAGTGAATAACTATTTAAAGAAAGAGAAGCCAGCCGCGATCGCGGTAGGGCGTGTTATGACCTGTGTTCTCGGTATGGTAGTGCGAAGGGAACGCGAGATCCGGGCGTTCGTTAAGACTCCGTTCTATCGTGTGACCGTAAGTTTAGACACTCATATGAAGGCGTTTGATGGAGAATTCCGTGCAGTGGAAGGATCGAAGTATTATCTGTCTCATCTGCTTTATAAGGAAAATGGATTTAAGAAAAAAGAAGATGCCGAAGGCCTGATCGAGATGCTCTCCGGCGTGACACCTCAGTTTGAGACAAGGGTGGAGAATAATAAGAATACTTATGTTTCTTCTATTAATAAAGACGTAAATCCATTAGAGGCAGAAATTGTAGCAATGGAAAAGAAGAAGGAGAATAAGAACGCTCCTCTTTTATATAACTTAGCCGAGCTTCAGAATGATTGTTCTCGTATGTTTAAGATCAGTCCGGATGAGACACTTAAGTATACACAGGAACTATATGAAAAGAAATTAGTAACGTATCCAAGAACCGATGCCAGAGTATTATCAACGGCGGTTTCCAAGGAGATTGGAAAGAATATTGGGGGATTAAGAAATCTTGGGCAGTTTAAGCCATTTGCAGAAGAGATTCTTGCAAGTGAAAGCTACAAAGGAATTGCAAAGACCAGATATGTGAATGATAAGCAGATCACGGACCATTATGCGATCATTCCGACGGGACAGGGATTTTCAGCATTAAATTCCCTGAATCCAATCGCACGCGGTGTTTATGAAGCAATCGTAAGGCGTTTCTTAAGCATTTTCTATCCGGCTGCGGTATATCAGAAAATCGCGATCACAACAAAGATTGGAACGGAAAGCTTCTTCTCCAATTTCCGTGTATTAGCAGAAGAAGGCTATTTAAAGGTGGCTGGCAATAACGCACAGAACCAGAAGGATAGCAAGGAGGCGAAGGAAGGCGAAGAGGAAAGCAACTTCGGGGCGGATTTCTTCTCCGTTATTAAGGAATTAAAGAAGGGCATGAAACTTCCGGTAAATGGATTCACAATCCGTGAAGGCGAGACGGCACCTCCGAAACGTTACAATTCCGGTTCCTTAATCCTTGCAATGGAAAATGCCGGACAGTTGATCGAGGATGAAGAGCTTCGTGCTCAGATCAAGGGCAGCGGTATCGGCACCAGTGCGACCCGTGCGGAAATCTTAAACAAGCTTGTAAAGATTGATTATCTGGCTTTAAATAAGAAGACGCAGATTGTAACACCGAGCCAGATGGGCGAAATGATCTACGATGTTGTAAATGCATCGATTAAGTCTCTCTTAAATGCGGAACTGACCGCAAGCTGGGAAAAAGGTCTTAATTATGTAGCAGAAGGCAGTATTACAAAAGAGGAATATATGGATAAGTTAGAAGGCTTTGTCGGAAGACTGACTACCGGTGTAAAATCACTGAATAACCAGTCCTTGTTAATCAGCTATTTTAATGAGTCTTCTGCAAACTATAAGAAGTAGAAGTAAGAAGTAAGAAGTAAGTAAGCCATGCTTTTGGGGAATAGAAAAGATTATAAAAGCTAAGATATGAAAAGCATTAACGATAAAGCTTAAAGTATAAAAAGTTTAAATATAAATAAACAATATATTTCCCAAAAGCCATGAAATACAAAATAAAAAGCTGTGTTCAATTCCTCATTAAGAGATTGAACACAGCTTTTTATTTAGCTTTTAGGAATCATAATGGTTTTTGTGAGGGAAAAGAGTGGATGCTCTTAAGCAGCCATACTCTTAGAAACCATATTAGATTCTTGATAGTTCTCTGTTTCTGTTTTATCTTTAAATGAGATCTTTAACAGGACAGGGCTGATTACGGTTGTTACGACTACAACAACGATCACTGGTCCGAGCAGGGCGGAAGGCATAAGCCCTACAGCCGCTCCTTTGGAAGCAACAATCAATGCTACCTCACCACGAGAGACCATGCCTGCACCAATCTGAAGGCTTTCTTTTCTTGTATATCCGCGTAGTTTTCCAGCAAATGCGCATCCAATGATTTTAGTAAGGATTGCAACAACGGACAGGATGATGGCAAAGAGGACAATGGAAGCAGTCATTTTTGGAAGTACTACTTTTAAGCCAATGCTTGCAAAGAAGATAGGAGACAGTAAGGTGTAGGAAAGTGTCTCGAATCTGGATGCAATATAATGTTTGCGTTTTGTATTGGAAATGATAAGGCCGGCAATAAAAGCACCGGTAATATCCGCTACGCCGAAGAACTCTTCTGCACAGAAGGAAAGAAGCAGGCAGAGGGTAAAGGCAGCGATAACGAATCTTCTTCGGTTTTTATCTGCTTTTGCGGTCCAGTTTTTGAAAAGCTTGTAACATACAAAGCCAACAACACCGGAGAAAACGAAAAATCCTAAGATCTTAGCTAACACAACCGTAACATTTACGCTGCTGTCCGCAAAACTTGTAATCAGTGTGAGGGCAATGATTCCAAGAATGTCATCGATAATAGCGGCACCAAGGATTGCGTTTCCTGCACGGGAGGAAAGTTTTCCGAGTTCTTTTAAGGTCTCAACGGTAATGCTGACACTGGTTGCGGTTAAAATAACGCCCATAAAGATACTCTGTAACAGCTGAGGTGTTGAAGTATCTACAGGAAGCAGATTAAAACGGTTAAATAGATAAGACACTAAGAAACCGCCGGCAAGAGGAATCAGCACGCCAAACAGCGCTAAGATAAAAGAAGCTTTGCCGGATTTCTTTAGTTCATGAACATCCGCTTCAAGGCCTGCAGTAAACATCAGGACAATAACGCCGAGTTCAGACAGCTGAAGGATGAAATCTGTTTCATGCAGGATATTTAGAACGGCTGGTCCTAATACCAGTCCGGCTAATAATGCGCCAACAACCTGTGGCAGTGAAAACTTTTTGGTAACTAAACCAAGTACTTTTGTACTAATTAAAATCAATGCTAAATCTAATAGAAAATGATAGCTCATATTTTGTTCTCCTTATACTTATCTAAAATATTTCTTAGATAAAGCACAGATGAACATCCTCCCCATTCGAGCGGAAGAGATATTGTATCTTATTCAGCAGAAATTGCTCACAAAAGTAATCTACTTTAAAATGAATATAGATGGTATTTTGATTGACAATCTGCTGAAGGCGCAAAATACAGCTTAACACAAGTCTATGTAAATTTTTATATTTTCTGCGAATCAGATTTTTCACTCTCTGTTTTGCGTTTTTCTTCTTTTCATCTAAAAGCAGTCGTTCTGAAGCGGATCGTGTTCCATGATGTTTTTTCACGGTGCTTTTTTTTAACATGATAAGGCCGGAACCTGAAAAAGCAGTGAACACGATAAAGACAAGCGTAAATACAAGAAAACGAAATAAATGATTGCGCAGGAATAATTTATTTGTTTTTCGTAATAATTGATCCATTTTTGTTCCTTTCTGATAAGTTCCTATTTTACTCCGTTCTAAAATTTATGCAATCGGTAAGTTAAGCCATAATTTCATTAAAAGTACAAAAAGAACATACAATTCCTATAAAAATGAGTGAGAACGGAAATGTAAGAGCATACAATGGGTTTCCTGGAAAAAATTCTGTCCGAAAGCAATTGTAATATCCTGCTTTCTTACGTATAATAAAGAAAGCGAAATAGAAATACGGGCTGTCATCGTGTTGGCAGGCCCTTTTAGGAATAAAGGAGATGCAGAAATGGAAGAATTAAGAATCACGTCTCTGTTTGATCTGAATGAGACGATTGCAAAGGAAATCTTTACGGATATTACATATCCATGGGATGTGCTTCCAAAAATCAGTGCATTTATTACAGAGCTTGGTAAGACCTTACCGGCGAATGAATACGATGTTGCAGGAGAGAATGTGTGGATTGCGAAATCTGCAAAAGTGGCACCAAGTGCTTCTATCACGGGACCTGCCATTATCGGAAAGGATGCAGAAATCCGTCATTGTGCTTTTATCAGAGGAAATGCGATTGTAGGAGAAGGTGCGGTAGTTGGAAATTCAACGGAACTTAAAAATGTAATTTTATTTAATAAAGTACAGGTTCCACACTACAATTACGTAGGCGACTCCATTTTAGGATATAAAGCGCATATGGGAGCAGGTTCCATCACATCTAATGTGAAATCCGATAAGACACTTGTAACTATCCGTTATAACGGAGAAAAGATTGAGACCGGGCTTAAGAAGGTTGGAGCAATTCTTGGCGATCATGTGGAAGTGGGATGCGGAAGCGTGCTAAATCCGGGAACTGTGGTTGGAAAAGATACAAGTATCTATCCATTATCCAGTGTAAGAGGATTTGTGCCGGCAAACACCATTTATAAAAAAGCAGGCGAAGTAGCAGAGAAGCAGCAGTTATAAAAAAGATGAGATAGAGTAAAAACTGTCTATAGAATGAGAAATGAGGAATTAAGAACATGGAAGAGATTTATGAATTAATTGAAGACAGAATCAGAGCAACTGGATATGATGGAGAAGAAGTAGACGGATTCTCTATTTATGATGAGATCAGCGATGAGATCGAAGGCAAGGAAGAAGGAAGCTATATCTTTATGTCCAAAAAGACAAATGATGTGTACTATGAATATAAGATAGACGTTTATGAAGAAGCGTTCAATCTTTCTTACATTGATATTCATACAGTGGATCGCGTATATCATGTAGATTTTGACGCAGAATAAAACAGAGTTTTTCAGAATCATCAAAAAAGGGCTTACGTATGTAAGCCCTTTTTTAGAGAGGAGTTCATGAAAAAAATTCTAATCTATTTAAAGTTTACTTGTTGTTAGGCGAAGGCAATACCCAGTGCGCGCATATGTAATTGCCTTCTTTTACGGAAGTGGGAAACAGTGTCCTTGCTGTTTCCCGTTCTTTATTTCATGAATTTATTATACCGTCCATCTATGGCCATACTTTGTACATTTCGTGAAGATACTGTGAACATTCTTTATCTTTAATATATGCCGGGGAAACTAAAATATGAAGCCAGAAAGAGTAAAATTGCCGGACCCACTGGCACGCACAGGTGTGATGGTAGGGCCGGCAATTTTACTCTTCCTTATATCGAATGGATATTGCAAGCTGCGGGTTATAGGAATAAGCGTGCGATCTGAGCGAAGGCAAAGCAGATCAGGAGACCCATTGCGGTTGGGAGGAGGAAGGCGATGGCGGTCCATTTGAGACTGCCGGTTTCTTTTTTGATGGTGAGGAGAGTTGTGGAGCAAGGCCAGTGCATTAAGGAGAAGAGCATGGTGCAGAGGGCGGTGACCCAGGTCCAGCCGTTTGCAACGAAGAGGGACTTCATTTCGGACAGGCTTTCCAGTTCTAAGATGCTGCCTTGGGCCATATAAGCCATGATGATGATCGGGACTACGATTTCATTGGCTGGAAAACCGAGAATGAAGGCAATCAGGATGACGCCATCGAGGCCAATCAGTCTTGCAAATGGATCTAAGAAGTTGGCACAGTGGTTTAGAAGGCTGATATCTCCGATCATGATGTTGGCCATGATCCAGATGATTAAGCCGGCGGGAATAGCAACGACGACCGCTCTTCCGAGGACGAACAGGGTACGGTCGAAAACCGAACGGACGATTACTTTCCCAATCTGCGGACGACGATAAGGCGGAAGCTCTAATGTGTAGGAGGATGGGACACCTTTTAGCATGGTCTTGGAAAGCAGTCTGGTTGTAAGAAAGGTCATGCCAATCCCAAATAAGATGACAACGGTTAGAAAGAGGGCGGATAACATGGAGGAGAGAGGGCCTTTTGAGAAACCGACGAAGAACATGGTCAGGATGGCGATTAAGGTTGGAAAACGTCCATTGCATGGGACGAAATTATTGGTCAGAATGGCAAGAAGGCGTTCTCTAGGAGAATCCACGATACGGCATCCGATAATGCCGGCAGCATTGCAGCCGAAGCCCATACACATGGTCAGAGCCTGTTTGCCGCAGGCATGGCAGCATTTAAATGGTTTATCTAAATTATAGGCAACTCTCGGAAGGTAGCCGGCATCTTCTAACAGAGTAAAAAGCGGGAAAAAGATTGCCATAGGGGGCAGCATGACCGATACGACCCAGGCAAGCACGCGGTAGACCCCGAGTACAAGCATGCCATGAAGCCATTCGGGAGCATTCAGATTATGAAATAGCTCGGTTAACTTATCCTGGATAAAGAACAGTCCATTGGATATCAGTTGGGAAGGATAGTTAGCACCGGTGATGGTAATCCAGAAGATCAGTGCCAGAAGTGCTAACATAATAGGATAGCCGGCGATACGGCTTGTGAGAATACGGTCTACTTTGTGGTCTGTGCTGTTATACACCTTGGTGGGTGCTTTTACCGTATCTTTACATATGATTTCAGCGGTTCTTACAAGGGAGGCAACGGCCATATCTTTTAGGGAATCCTTTGTGATATGTTCTTTTTCTAAGATAGCCTTTGTATTTTTTAGAGCGGTGTTTAGTTCGGGATCTTCTAAAAAATTCTCTCCGAGAAATTGCCTGATCTCGTGGATTAAAGAGGCATCTTCATCCAAAAGCTTAAGGCTTAGCCAGCGGCTGTTGATCTTATCTTGAACTTTTTCTTTAATTACCGGGCTTATCGAGTCGATTGCCTTTTCTATAATATCCGGATAGGAAACGGAGAGTGGAGCAGAAGGCGTATCTAATGCTTGATCCACAGCTTGCATGAGATCATCTAATGTATGCTTTTTTCTTGCTACGGTACCCACAACCGGTACGCCAAGCTGTTCGGAAATCCCATTTAAATCAATTTTAATATGCTTTTTTTTAGCTTCATCAATTAAATTTACGCATACGATGACATGTTTGGAAATCTCCATTGTCTGGAGGACGAGATTTAAGTTGCGCTCAAGGCAGGTGGCATCGCATACAACTACAACCGCATCCGGTTCCCCGAAGCAGATAAAGTTACGGGCCACTTCTTCTTCGGCGGAGTGAGCCATCAGAGAATAGGTTCCCGGGATGTCCACCATCACATAGTTATGGTTCTTCGTTTTACAGTAGCCCTGCGCATTGGTAACTGTTTTTCCGGGCCAGTTGCCGGTATGCTGGTTCATACCGGTAAGGCCGTTGAATACAGTGCTTTTTCCTACGTTAGGGTTTCCGGCAAGGGCGACTACTTTATCATCAGGGGAGAGTTTTTTAATCACTAAACCAGAGTCGACAGCTTTTATGCCGACAGAATGATTGGTCAGTCCCATATTTGCCTCCTTCTATTCGGATTCAATCAAGATGTTTTTACAGTCTTCGGAGCGGATTGCGATAACGGCACCTCGTATTAGAAATGCGGACGGATCCCCAAGCGGGCTTGTGCCTAAGCACTCCACGCGGGTATTTTCAACGAGGCCGATATCAAGAAGCCGGCGTCTCATGCTTCCGGTTGCTAAGAGGGCAGTGACAACTGCATCCTCACCAGGCTTTAAACTGCTTAAATTGGCATATAAATTCGTGTTCATAAACTTCCTTGTATCCTCATACATTTAGGAGAGAGAAACTTTTTTTCACAACCATATTATGATAAATTGCATGAAAGGTTCCATTTTCAGAGAAGGAAAAGGGGCAGAAAAATGGACAAAGCGAACGAGTTTTATACGTTTAAGGGATATCAGACCAGCAGGGAAGGGGAACTGACACCGGCAATGGAGGATTATCTGGAAATGATCTACCGTCTTCTTAGGAATCAGGCCGTGGTACGGATCGGGGAGCTGTCGGATCATCTGCACGTGAAGCCGTCGTCAGCATCGAAGATCGTACAGACTTTGAAGGAGCTGGATTACATTGAATATGAAAAGTATGGATATATTCTTTTGACGGAGAAAGGACAGGAGGAAGGGGCATATCTTCTTTACCGACATGAGGTTCTGGAACGCTTCCTCTGCCTTTTGAACAATACCTCTACCGAACTCGAACAAGTCGAAAACCTGGAGCATTTCGTGAACCGCCTCACGGTGGAGAACTTACGGAGGCTTACGGACAGATTAGGGGGAGGGCTGACTTGGCCCAGCTGACATGCGAGGCAGGAACATTCCGATGTTCGGACGCGAACCCGGAAAAATGGGGTGGTTTGTCTTCGACTATCAGACAGGAAAGCACTGTCTGCTATTCAAAGACAAACCACCCCATTTTTCCGTTTCGAGCCGGACATCCGGAATGTTCCTGCCTCACATGTCAGCTGGGCCAAGTCAGCCCTCACAATGCGGTTCTAAAAGCGAACCGCATTGTGAGGACACCCCCGTGGGAAGGCCACGAGCGGTGAGGGAGAGGCGATGGAGAAAAGATAAAAGATAAAAGCATTCTTGGTTAGAGGTAATTAGCCATGTAATCCTTTTGACTGTCTTTCCATGTCCTCTACTACAATATCATAGATCTCACCTAGTGATGCACAATACTCTAATACTTTCCAAGGTTCATTGGTATGATAATGTATTTTAATCAGTTCTTCGTCACCTACTGCTAACAGGCAGTCCCCTTTAAAATGCTCTGTAAAATAATCATTGATTACATCTTCATCTAAATTGGTTCCTTCAATCAGTAATTGCGTATCATATCGAAATTCTAACATGGGTATCCTCCAATCTCATCATATAAATTTAGTTCTGTTACATTCATAAAGTTTTGTATAGTAAGCCCAAATCTAAAGTTAAGAAATTAAGTCTATGAGATTTATAATAGCAATCTTATATAAATACAATGGCATTTGGGCACATATATCCCGGACTTGTCCGGTAACAGTAAATCTGAATCTAGTTTACATGAAATTATTCCTAATATCAATTGATAAAAGTAAAAAATGCCGGGAGATATCTTGAGTTTGCTTTTAACGTTTAAGTTTTACAATCTCTATGATCTGATGAAACTCAAGCCAATTTAACCTAACCTAAGTTTAGCTTACTTCAAATCAAATTATCTTATCTCAATTTAACTTGACTCATTCTATTTTACACATCCGTCATTCCGGTTGTCGTCAGAGGTGATCCATCCCGTCTCCCGGCCTTTTCTGAGGGGGGGCCAAGATTTTTAAACATTACGTATTGCAGGATTATGGTATCAAATGGTAGATTAGAATAATAAATTATCTTTTAGAAGGAGGTTTTGATGTCCAGTTTCATTTTACTGATGGCTATCATCATTTTAATCTGTTTATTGCTCACCAAATTATCCAGTAAGATAGGAGTGCCCGTGCTTCTGGCATTTATTCTGCTTGGCATGCTGTTTGGTTCGGATGGCATCGTAAAGATCCATTTTGATAATTACGGATTGGCGGAGCAGATCTGTTCGGTTGCGCTAATCTTTATCATGTTCTATGGCGGCTTCGGAACAAGTCTAAAGACTGCCAAACCAATTATCGTGAAATCGCTTCTCCTTTCGAGCTTAGGAGTTGTGCTGACAGCAGTTGTGACCGGACTATTTTGCTATACAGCATTAGGGATTGGATTTTGGGAAAGCATGCTGATCGGTTCCGTTATCAGTTCTACGGATGCGGCATCCGTGTTTTCCATTCTGCGATCGAAGAGGATGAATCTTAAAGATAATACGGCACCCATGCTTGAGCTTGAAAGCGGTAGCAATGATCCATGCTCGTATATGCTTACCGTTATTGTACTATCCGCTATGAGCGGCGAAAGCATCGGATGGCGGTTAATCTATCTGGTGTTTGCCCAGATTATGCTTGGAGTTTTGTTTGGCATTGTGACGGCATTGATTTCAGCATGGGCGCTTAGAAAGATGAAACATGCAAACAATGGGATCGATACGGTCTTTGTATTCAGTATTGCATTAATATCCTATGCGGGAGCCTCCGTGATAGGGGGAAATGGTTATCTGAGCGCATATCTGGCAGGGATATTGCTTGGAAATACGCCATTTCAGAATAAGAAGCGGATGGTTCATTTCTTTGATGGGGTTACCACACTGATGCAGATGCTTATTTTCTTTATCTTAGGCCTTCTATCCTTCCCGTCTCAGTTAGGGAATATCGCACTTCCGGCATTAGCAATCGCATTCTTTCTAACCTTTGTAGCCAGACCGCTATCCATCTTTGCCATCCTGACCCAATTTCGGTGTTCGATGCAACAGAAGCTGCTTGTCTCCTGGACGGGAGTGCGCGGTGCGGCCTCGATTGTATTTGCAATCATGGCCACGGTTCATCCGGCCTATTTAAAATACGATGTATTTCATATTGTTTTGTTTATCGTGCTGTTCTCCATTAGTGTGCAGGGATCGCTTATCCCATTTGTCGCAAAGAAGTTAAATATGACCGATGATGACAGCAATATCATGAAGACATTCAGCGATTATTCAGAGGAGATGCCGATACAGTTTGTAAGAATTTCCATTTCCAAAGATCATCCGTGGGCGAATCGGATGGTAAAGGAGATCACGCTGATTCCGGAACTTCTTTTGGCTTTAATCATTCGGGGAACCAAACGGATTATACCGAAAGGCAATACGAAGATTTTAGAAGGAGATATCATGGTATTAAGTGCATTCTCCCTGGAAAATGAACAGGAAGGCTCGCTTAATGAAGTGTTGATTGATATCGATCATGAGTGGATCGGAAAATCGCTCGCAGAAATCAAGTTAGGACAGGAGAAACTGGTGGTAGCAATTAGAAGAGACGGTAAGGTTATTGTCCCGAACGGAAAGACGGTAATCAAGGGAAAGGATGTGCTTGTGATCAGCCAGTTATAATAAAAAAAGCCTGGTGGGGAGAAGAGTGGGAAGGTAGTGGTGAGAAAAGTATCATGTTGATAAGAGCGAAAAAGGTTTTAGCAAATTAGAATGTGAAGGAAAGCTAAAGCAGGGAAACGGTCTATATGATTTTAAAGACTTTCAGATCCATATTTAATTGTCAATCCTGAATTTAACAATAATTTATAAGAGATTCAGTGAGATGAATGGTAAGTGGAGTTACTTGTGATTTTTTCCTCGTTCTCTTCTGTCCGCCCCTCTGCCGCCTCCAGGCGCGGTCCCACCCACCGTTTCTCGTCTCTTCACATATCTGTATTGCATCACAGTGCGTTTTGTTTTGTAAAACGCACTGTGATCGAGGCGGAAGGTCCGGGAGGCGGAACGGGATCTCTTTTCCGAAATGTCCGGCTCGAGACGAACAGCGACCTAAAAAAATCTCCCCCTGGCAGACTGTGAATTCCTGTCTGCCAGGGGGAGATTTTTTTAGGTTGATGTCCGCTCTCGCGTCCGAACATTTGGAAAAGAGATCCCGTTCCGTCTCCCGGACCTTTCGCCTCGATCCCCTAAGTTATATTAGAACTTACCAGCGTCAGCAGCTTCCTGGATTGCTACGGAAACAGCTACAGTAGCACCTACCATTGGGTTGTTACCCATACCGATAAGCCCCATCATTTCTACGTGAGCAGGTACGGAAGAAGAACCAGCGAACTGAGCATCGCTGTGCATTCTACCCATAGTATCTGTCATACCGTAAGAAGCAGGACCAGCAGCCATGTTATCTGGGTGAAGTGTTCTACCTGTACCACCGCCTGATGCTACGGAGAAGTATTTCTTGCCCTGTTCCATACATTCTTTTTTGTAAGTACCAGCTACTGGATGCTGGAATCTTGTAGGGTTAGTAGAGTTACCAGTGATGGAAACGTCTACGTCTTCTTTGTGCATGATTGCAACACCTTCACAAACATCGTTTGCACCGTAGCATTTTACAGCTGCACGAGGTCCGTTGGAGTAAGCCTTTTCATATACAGTCTTTAATTCGCCTGTGTAAAAATCATATTCTGTTTCAACGAAAGTAAAGCCGTTGATACGGGAGATGATCTGAGCAGCATCTTTACCAAGACCGTTTAAGATTACACGAAGTGGGTTCTTTCTAACTTTGTTAGCAGACATAGCGATACCGATAGCACCTTCTGCAGCAGCAAAAGATTCGTGACCAGCTAAGAAAGCGAAGCAGTTAGTAGATTCTTCAAGTAACATTTTACCAAGGTTACCATGTCCTAAACCAACTTTACGCTGATCAGCAACAGAACCTGGGATACAGAAAGCCTGTAAGCCTTCACCGATTGCAGCAGCAGCGTCAGCAGCTTTTCTGCAGTCTTTTTTGATCGCGATTGCAGCACCTACAATGTAAGCCCAACAAGCGTTTTCGAAACAGATTGGCTGGATACCCTTAACCATATCATATACGTTAAGACCTGCATCCTTTGTGATCTTTTCAGCTTCTTCAAGAGAAGCAATACCATAGCTGTTTAACACAGCATTAATTTTATCAATTCTTCTTTCAAATGATTCAAATAAAGCCATCGCTATGTATCCTCCTATTCTACTCTTGGGTCGATAATCTTAACAGCATCAGCTACGCGGCCGTACTGACCTTTAGCTTTTTCGTAAGCTGTTGTAGGATCATCACCTTTTTTAATGAAATCTGTCATTTTGCCAAGGGAAACGAACTGATATCCGATGATCTGATCTTCTTCGTCAAGAGCGATTCCAGTTACATAACCTTCTGCCATTTCAAGGTAACGAGGACCTTTCTTTAAAGTACCATACATAGTACCAACCTGGCTTCTTAAACCTTTACCTAAATCTTCAAGACCAGCACCTACTGGAAGACCTTCTTCAGAGAAAGCACTCTGAGTTCTGCCGTATGCGATCTGTAAGAATAATTCTCTCATAGCTGTGTTGATAGCATCACAAACTAAGTCTGTATTTAATGCTTCAAGAACAGTAAGACCTGGAAGAATTTCAGATGCCATAGCTGCGGAATGAGTCATACCGGAACATCCGATTGTTTCTACTAATGCTTCCTGGATAATACCTTCTTTAACGTTAAGAGTTAATTTACATGCACCCTGCTGTGGAGCACACCAGCCGATACCGTGTGTTAAACCGGAAATATCGCTAACTTGTTTGCTTTTTACCCATTTTCCTTCTTCAGGGATTGGTGCGGCGCCGTGGTGAACACCCTGCGCAACAGGACACATTTTTTCTACTTCATGTGAATAAATCATGTTGAGACTCCTTTCAATCTTTCAATTTTAGCATGCATGTACTAGTTACCTCTATTTTCAGCCTGTTAAAAATGACTGAGTAGTTCCTGACTGCATCTTTCGTAGAGTCGAAAGCGAAATCAATTGTAACAAGCTGACCCTTTTATTGGAAGAATCAATGCTTTTGCTTTCTCCATATTCTCTCATAAAAACATAAAATAGTCCATAGTTTTTTCTTAAATTTATGAAAAATTTGTTGCCATAAAAAGGAACAAAAAGTGAGAAAATATCTCAATTGCGCACTGAAAAAAAAGCCATTATAATAGGATAAAACAATGACAAAAGGGATTGAAATAATAGCATCATTACGCCCTCCATGCTACTACATTTGGCCGATATTTCAAGTGGTAAATTTGGGAAGATATTAAGCTTTTCAAAAGTGTAAATTCTTGTTATGATTAAAAGAAATAAAAATCCAGTATTTGTGAAAAATATAACAAAAGAAAGTCGGATGATAGGAAGAGGGAGGAGCGTATTATGATTAAGAGTTATTTAAAAACAAACTGTTTACTTATGGATGGAGCAATGGGGACTTATTATTCGATGCTTCATCATAATGAGAATCTGATTTCAGAATACGCCAATCTAGAGTCGCCAAATGAAATAAAAGACATACATAAAGAATATATCCGCGCTGGTGCAAGGCTGATTCGGACCAATACCTTTGCGGCAAATCAGGCAGTGCTTAAGATAAAAGAAGAAGAGCAGGAGAAGCTGATAAGAAAGGCGGTATCCTTAGCAAAGCAAGCAAGGGAAGAGGAGGGAATACCCGATGTGTTCATTGCCGGAGATATCGGACCAATCCCGGAATTTATGGAAGCCAAGGAACGGGATGTGAGGACGGAATATAGGAAAATGGCGGACTTATTTATCGAGGAAGGATGTGATGCCATCTTATTCGAGACCTTTTCCGATGCACGCTATATTGAGGAGACCGCAAGATATATTAAGGAAAAGTGTCCTGACATGTTTATTATGGCGGAGTTTTGCCTCAATAAAAATGGATACAGCTCCTCCGGGATCCGTGCCGGGAAGCTTCTTGACCGGATTGCAGGATGTGAGGCAGTGGATGCCTGTGGATTCAACTGCGGAATTGGTTCCGGACATATGAAGAATATCTTAGAGGGGCTTGTGCTTCCGGGCCATAAGTATATGATGACGGTTCCGAATGCCGGGTATCCGGATAATATGCAGACCCGCATGATGTATCTTGATAATGTGCGTTACTTTGGCAAGAATATAAAGGATATGGTCAAGGCGGGAGCTGCAATCGTAGGCGCGTGCTGTGGAAGCACGCCGGCCTATATCGCAGAGATCGCAAAACAGATTGAAGGAATGAAGCCGGAACCATTATCCGCAAGAGAAGTTATCGTAAAAGAAGAAATAAAAGAAACGGAACAGCCGGTCATAAATGACTTCTTACAGAAGCTAAACAGCGGCAAGAAAGTGGTGGCGGTGGAGTTAGATCCTCCATTTGATGCTGCGGATGAGAAGATTATAAACTGTGCGAAACATTTAGCAGGAACGGGAACAGATATTATCACACTGGCGGATTCACCAATGGGAAGAAGCCGGATCGATTCTATTTTAATGGCGGTTAAGCTAGGGAAAATGATCGAGCTTCCGGTTATGCCTCATGTATGCTGTCGGGATAAGAACATGATTGCAATGCGTTCCTCGCTATTAGGCGCTTATGTAAATGATATCCGAAACTTTCTTGTCGTGACAGGAGATCCGGTGCCAAGCGAAAGCAGGGTGAAGACCACAAGCGTATTTGATTATAATTCCATCCGTCTGATGGATTATATAAAGGAAATGAATGAGGAACATTTTAAGAAGGACCCTTTGGTTTACGGCGGAGCATTGAATTATGGATTTCGAAATATTGATAAAGTAGTGGAACGAATGGAAGCAAAGATGGCAGCCGGAGCCTCCTATTTCCTGACACAGCCGATTTTCAGCGATGAAGACATCGAGCGGATTTACGAACTAAAAAAGCGGGTAAATACAAAGATTTTATGCGGCATTATGCCATTTGTCAGCTACACGAATGCCAACTTTATCAAAAATGAATTCGCCGGCATTCATGTATCCGATGAGATCGTAAACCGCTATCATAAGGAGATGTCGAGAGAAGAAGCAGAGAATGTAGGAGCCGAGATTGCCAGTGAGATTATCGGAAAATTAAGCGATGTTGCGGACGGCTATTATATGATGCTGCCATTTAACCGGGTAAGTCTGATGGACAAGATAAGAATTCGATAGGGAAGGAAAAGAATATGACAAAACAGCAGTTTAGAGAACTATGTGAGAAGAGGATTCTCCTTTTAGATGGAGCGACCGGAAGCAATCTTCAGGCAGCAGGCATGCCAACCGGTGTCTGTGTGGAAAAATGGGTGCTTGAGAATCAAGAAATATTGATCAATCTGCAAAAGGAGTATTTAAAGGCCGGATCCGATATCCTATATGCACCGACTTTTACCGCGAACCGCATTAAGTTAGAGGAGTATGGCCTTGCGGATCAGATCGAGGAAATGAATAAAGCACTTGTAGGTTTATCAAAAGAAGCAATCAGCCGCTATCAGAAGGAATCTAGCGACACTTCTAAAAAATATGTGGCGGGCGATATCACGATGACCGGAAAGCAGCTAGAGCCAGCCGGAAGCATGAGATTTGAAACGCTTGTAGATATCTATAAAGAGCAGATCGCATGCCTTGTGAAGGCAGGAGCGGATCTGTTAGTCATTGAAACCATGATCAGTTTACAGGAGTGCAGGGCAGCGCTGATTGCGGCAAAAGAGACATGCGATCTTCCGGTTATGGTAACGCTTACTTTTAAAGATGATAATAAGACATTTTACGGGACCGACCCAAAGACAGCAATCATCGTACTTCAGGAATTAGGGGCAGACGCGGTAGGCGTGAACTGCTCACCCGAACCGGGACATATGAAGAACGTGATCGAAGAGATGAAATCATATGCCAGAGTGCCAGTGATCGCAAAAGCCAATGCAGGTATTCCGGTACTAAAAGACGGGAGGGCATCCTTTACGATGGGACCGGAAGAATACCGTGAGAAAGTTGCAGCGTTGATGGAAGCCGGCGCCGGTATTATCGGAGGATGCTGCGGCACGACTCCCGAATGTATCAGACAGCTGAAAGAGGAAATTGCACATCATGTAGTGCCTGTTATTTCGGACCGAAAGGTACGTGCGCTTACGACTGAGCGTCATACGCTTGAAATCGGCCTGAATGAACGGTTTATGGTGATCGGTGAGCGAATCAATCCGACCGGAAAGAAATCGCTGCAGGCGGAACTGAAAGAAGGATGCCTTGACTTAGTCTGTGAAATGGCAGAGGAACAGGAAGAGCATGGTGCCGATATTTTAGATATCAATATGGGTATGAACGGCATTGATGAAAAAGAGATGATGTTACGGGCCGTAAAAGAAGTGACCGGTATCACCGATCTCCCTCTTTGCATCGACTCCTCCCATGTAGAAGTCATAGAGGCGGCACTTCGTATTTATCCGGGACGCGCATTAATCAATTCGATTTCCTTAGAAAAAGTGAAGTTTGAGAAACTGATTCCGATCGCAAAGAAATATGGTGCGATGTTCATTCTGCTTCCGCTTTCCGATGCAGGCCTTCCAAAGAGCATCGAAGAGAAGAAAGAGATCATCCATACAATTTTAGAAGTGGCGAAACGCCATGGACTTGCCAAAGAAGATATGATCGTCGATGGTCTTGTCAATACAATCGGGGCAAATAAAAGAGCGGCGATTGAGACAATCGAGACAATCCGTTACTGCAGAGAAGAGCTAGGTCTCGCAACGGTATGCGGCCTTTCGAATATATCCTTTGGTCTGCCGGATCGTCCATTTGTAAACAGCACATTCTTAACGATGGCAATTCAGGCAGGGCTTACGATGGCAATCGCGAATCCGTCTAATGCGCTTTTAATGAATACCGCATATGCAGCAGATCTTCTGATGAACAAGGAAGAGGCGGATTTACTTTATATTAAACGGGTCACAACCCATAAAGCAGTCGTGCTTTCCGAACAGGAAGTAAACAAGTTAAAAGAGAGCGGCGAAAAAGAAAAGCAGATGACTTTATCCGATTCTATAACGAAAGTCGATAGAAGCGTCGATAAAACAGTGGGAGATAGAAATCGTCCAGTTTATGAGGCAGTGTTAAAAGGGAACCGTCGCAAAATCGTCGACCTTGTAAAAGAAGAGCATCAGGCCGGTATAAAGCCTGGCATTATCCTAAATGAACGCCTGATCCCAGCTATCAATGAGGTAGGGGAGCTATTCGATAAAGGCATCTACTTTTTACCGCAGTTGATTGGTTCCGCAGAGGCAATGAAGCTCGCTATCGAGTACTTAGAACCGTATTTGTCAGAAGGCGGGGAAGAAAGAAAGTTAGGCACAATCGTTATTGCAACCGTAGCAGGGGATATCCATGACATTGGCAAGAACTTAGTGGCATTGATGTTGAAAAACTACGGATTTAACGTGATCGATCTCGGAAAAGATGTGCCATCCGATGTAATCGTTCAGACAGCAAAAGAGCAGGATGCGGATATTATTGCGCTTTCCGCTTTAATGACAACGACAATGTTAGAGATGAAGAACGTGGTGAAGCTTCGAAATGAAGCTGGCATCCGTGCAAAGATCATGATTGGCGGGGCGGTCATTACCGAAAGCTACTGTGAGGAAATCAAAGCAGACGGTTATTCAAAGGATGCCAAAGAAGCGGTAGTGGTAGCAAAACAGCTGGCGGGCATCTTATAAAAGGGTGCAATCCTTAACATTTTATTAATTTTCACAAAAAACCCCATAAATATGGAAAAATGAATTGACTTTCGCCTACGGTTATATTATGGTATCCGTAGAAAAATAAGATGTTTGATTATTGTTAATAAGGAGCAGGAATGGAATTAAATAAAAAGAACACACAAAAGATCCTTTTGATCATTACGTTTACGATTGTATTGCTAGTTGGCCTTTTCAATATCAGCAGTGTGATCGCCGGGGTCAAAGGCATCCTTTCGATTCTGTCGCCATTTATCTTAGGCGGCTGTATCGCATTTATCTTAAACTCACCAATGCGCTGCATTGAGCGTAATTTATTCGGTCGAAGAAAAGACGGAAAGAAATCAAAGTTTGCAAGACCGCTAAGTATCGTGCTGACGATCTTATTCGTGCTTGGCATTGTCTTTATCGTACTGTTTATCATCGTACCGGAGCTTGGCAATACCTTTGCAATCTTAGGGAATAATATTGCAGCCTTTGTACCTAAGGTAGAAGGCTGGGCAACTGATCTTTCTAAGAAGTATCCGGAGATTCAGTCTTATGTAGGAGATCTTGAGTTAGACTGGGCGAGAATCAGCAGTGAGGCCGTGACATTCGTTAAGAATTTCATGAACGGCTTTTTAAGTTCCACAGTGGGATTCTTAAATTCCACCATCGGTGTGGTTTCTTCAATTGTATCCGGAATCACAAGATTCTTAATCGGTTTTGTATTCTCAATCTATGTGCTGGCACGGAAAGAGAACTTAGGAAGACAGGGAAAACAGATTTTATATGCGACACTGAAAGAAAAAAGAGCAGAACGCATCATCGGAATCTTAGCATTATCCGAGCGTACTTTCTCTAATTTCCTTTCCGGACAGTGTGTGGAAGCGGTTATTTTAGGTGCGATGTTCTTCGTGGCCATGACAATCTTACGTTTCCCATATGCGCTGTTAGTAGGTGTATTGATCGCATTCACCGCACTGATCCCAATTTTCGGTGCTTTTGTCGGATGCGTTGTCGCAACATTCTTAATCCTGATGGTAAATCCGATTCAGGCATTATGGTTTATTGTTCTCTTTAATGTATTGCAGCAGATTGAAGGAAACTTGATCTATCCGCATGTAGTAGGCGGATCAGTAGGTCTTCCATCTATCTGGGTTTTATTCGCAGTAACGGTCGGCGGTAATTTAATGGGCGTTGTGGGTATGCTTGTTTTCATCCCTCTTTGCTCCGTTATCTATACGATAATTCGTAGCCTTGTATATAAGGGGTTGGAGCAACGCAATATTCCACAGCACAAGTGGCTGATCCCGGTTGATATTAAGGACCTTGCCACCAAGGAAGGCACCGTCCATCCAAAGTCATCCACACCTTCTGCTTCCTCCGACTCTGACACCAAAAACATTCTCACCAAACTTCCGAAGAAAAAGGATTAGGAGGTGATACACGAAGTTCACGGTGGCGCGGCAAGCGCCCTGTGGCTTCGGGACCGGTGAGGCGGCACGGACAGAATCCGCTAGCGGGACAGCGGGGCTATATATTTTCCGCTGTTCGTCACAAGCTCGAACAAAACGGGCAGTATTCCATGAATAGCAGACAAGAAAGGTTTGTGTTTGCTATTCATGGAATACTGCCCGTTTTGTTCGCCTTGATGCCGTACAGCTGGAAAAATATAGCCCTGCTGTCGGACTCTGTCCGTGCCGCTTCACCGGTCCCGAAGCCACAGGGCATTTGCCGCACCACTGTGGACTTCGTGTGCCATCGCATTGCGTTTGCTAAAAAATGTACTTGTATAAACTCCATTTCTTAGTTCATCCTTTTCTATAGAGCGAATAAGATCCAGCCATTGATTCAAATCATCATAGAATGCCAGCCCACAGCTTCCGTTGATCTGTCTGTCTCCAAAATCAAAATGTTCTTGTTTATAGTCTAAAATCTCATGTTCCAATGCCTTTGATGGTCTGACTAAAAATAAACTATTATCCAAGTTTTCATACCTTCCCTATTTTTAAATTGACATAACATAAATTTTGATTCGTTTCTTTTTATATACTAAAGTTTTGAGACGACGAAGCGCCCCCGAGAATAGCAGTGTTGTTCTATACTATGTCCTAACAGTTACAATCGAATTCACTCATTATTATACTCCAGCCTAGTGTCTCATCACAGCTGCGTTTCGCTTTTCAAACGCACTGTGATCTGCAAGAATAGGGGCCCCCTCTTTCTATGGCCCCCTATTCTTGCAGCCCCCCCTAGCTTAGAAAGTCATACTGCGACATATAAAGCGAGTGGTAGTAGCCTGGAGTCTGCATAAGGGTGGTGTGGGTGCCCATTTCTTTGATTTCTCCGTTGTCGACGTAGAGGATGCAGTCGGCATTTTTAATCGTGGAGAGGCGGTGGGCGATAATAAAGGAAGTACGACCTGCTAGAAGTTTAGCCAAGCCTTTTTGTAATAAGATCTCGGTTTCGGTATCGATGCTTGAGGTCGCTTCGTCAAGGATCAAGATCTTAGGGTCGGCGAGCAGTGCTCTTGCAAAGGAGATTAACTGCCTCTCCCCTGCGGAAAGCCGGCTGCCTCGTTCGTTTACCTCGGTGTCGTAGCCATTCTCTAAGTTCATAATGAAATCATGAGCGCAGACGGTTTTTGCAGCCTGTATTACATCCTCTTTGCTGGCGGTACGGTTGCCGTAGCGGATATTATCCATGATCGTGCCGGAGAAAATGAAGCTGTCCTGGAGCATGACACCCATCTGCTTTCTAAGGGACTTGATCGTGACGGAGTTGATGTCGATACCATCGATTAAAATCTCGCCGGAGTTTAGGTTATAGAAACGGCTGATCAGGCTGATAATTGTGGACTTTCCGGCTCCGGTCGGTCCTACGATCGCGAATGTCTCACCGGGTTTTGTATGGAAGGATACGTGATTTAATACCGGTATGCCGTCTTCATAGGAGAAGCATACGTCTTTAAACTGTACATCACCTTTGATCGGAGGCATTGCGACTGCACCCGGACGGTCTTTTACAAGCACCGGTTCATCAATCGTCTCAAAGATTCGTTCCAGGTAGGACATGGCGGTCAAAAGAGAGTTATAAAAGCTTGCGAGCGTATTGATCGGTGCCCAGAACTGGCTGATATAGCCGCTTAAGGCAATTAAGGCGCCGGTCGTGACGCCGAACTTGTTTCCGGAGAGCCAGTCGATGCCGAGTACATACACCGCGCACGTTGTCCAAGTGGAAATGTTGTCGATGGCCGGCCATAACATGAAGTTGTAGCAGACCGCCCGCATCCAGGCAGAAGAGTAGGAGCCGCTTAAGTGATTGAATATCTTAATGTTTTCCTGTTCTCTTACAAAGCTCTGGGTGACCCGGATGCCGTTGATGCTTTCAGCAATATAGGCATTTAGGTTAGAGGATTTGTTGCTTAGAATCTGCCATGCGACTCTTTGTTTCCTCTTGATGACAAAGATTAAAAGCATCAGAAGAGGGATGCCGATTAGGCAGACGAAAGTCAGCTTCACATTGATGGAAAGCATGAAGCCGACAATGAAGAATAAGGAGCATAAGTCGGTGATCGTATTTACAATACCGTTGCTAAGTAGATCGCTTAGGCTGTTTACATAGTTCACAACGCGGACCTGAATCTTTCCGTGTGGCCGGTCGTCATAATAGGAGAATGGCAGCTCCTGCAGATGGGTGAAGATATCGGTTCGAATCTCATGGATGATGCTCTGGCCAAGGGTAGCGGTCGTTGTGATCTTGATACGCAGGATCACGAAGTTGGTCAGGTAAATAAGAAGAAGCCCCAGACTGATGAGCACGATGCTTCGGATGTTTTTGGATGGAATGTAGTCATCGATGATCGTCATCAGAATTCTTGGTGTCAGCATGCCGAGGGCACTAGAGACAAGCATCAGGCAAATGGTAAGGATCATATCTTTTCGATGGGGTCTTATGTAGGAGCCAAGCCGTTTTAAGTGCTTGATATTGAATTCTGACTGGAGGGTCTCATCGATATCATATTTATTTCGTGCCATAGCGCAGACCTCCCTTCTGTCTGTCTTTTTGAATCTGGTCGAACTCTCCGTACTGATGATGGAATACAGTGGAGTAGTAGCCATTCTTCTTTAGAAGTTCCTCATGGGTTCCGGATTCTAAAATCTGTCCATCGCCTACGACTAAGATTAAATCGGCATCCTTGATTGAAGAGATGCGGTGCGCGATTAGAAATACAGTACGTTTATGGCCTATATTTTTAAGCGCGTTCTGAATATGGGATTCGGTCTCCATATCAACAGCGGAGGTGGTATCGTCTAAGATGACGATCGATGGATCTTTAAGAAGGGCCCTTGCTAAGGAGATACGCTGTTTTTGTCCGCCGGATAAGCCCATGCCCCGTTCGCCGACAATTGTATCATAACCATCCGGAAGTTCTTTGATAAAGTCATCGGCATTAGCGATATAAGCGGCTGTCTTAACCTCTTCTAAAGTGGCGGCTGGTTTTCCGTAGGCAATATTGCCTTCGATGGTGTCGGAGAACAGGAATACGTCCTGCATGGCCATTCCGATATTGTCTCGCAGATTATAGAGGTCATACTGTCTTAAATCGATGCCGTCAATCTTAATCTCGCCTCTTGTCACATCATAGAAACGGCAGAGCAGATTCATTAAGGTTGATTTTCCGGAGCCGGTAGCACCGATGATTCCGACCGTCTGCCCGGCCTTTACTTTGAAATTGATATCATGGAGGATCACATCATCGTCTGCCGAATAATCCACATGCAGGAATTCAATATCGCCTTTTAGCTTATGCTTTTTATATGGATGGGCGGGATCCTTGATGCCAGGTTCCACATTGATTGTGGAATAGATCTTTTCCACACTTGTTATAAATCGCTGGTAGTCATTTGCAAGCCATCCTGCCATGCGAAGAGGATTGTTTAGCATCCACCGGTAGCCGCTTACGGTAACAAGTTTTCCTAAGGAAATGGTGCCATTCACGACCATGATGCCCCCGACTAAGTAAAGGATCACCGTAGAGAGGTTTGCAAGCAGTTCAAAGATCGGCACGTATTTCTTCCACATGTTTGTTGCAGCTAACTCCGCATCCCGATAGCCGTCATTTTCCTTCTGAAACTTCTCTATCTCAAAATCTTCCTTTGCAAATGCTTTTACGACCCGATTACCGCTTACATTTTCCTGAACAAAGGTGTTAAGGCTTGAAAAATGCTGTCGGATATTGTGAAAGGTAGGCTTGATTGCTTTTAATTGCTTTGCGGTGGTAAGGACCGTAAGAGGCAGCACCGCAATCATGCAGAGTGCGAGTTTTACGTCAACGGTGAAAATCATAATAACTGCCAGTATAAATAGAAGAGAGTTCTCATAGATGGCATAGATGACATAAGCGACGAAATGTCTTATGGCATCCATATCCCCAGTTTCACGCGACATTAAGTCGCCGGTGCGGTTCTTGTTGTAGAAATTGAAATCCTGTTCCAAAAGCCGTCGATACACGCAGTCACGCATAGAGTAGAGCATCCTTTGCGAACTTGTTTCAAACAGATACAGATAAATATACTTTAGTACAGAACGTAATAGTGTTGTGCCGCATACAATTGCAACTAATAGCGGCAGCAGTTTTCGCTCGCCCCCTTTGATTACATTGTCTACGATAAGGCCGGACACATAAGGATTCACGGTGGCAAGACCCGACACGATCGTGACAAGAAAGAGGGCAGTGATTAATCGAATACGGTATTTTTTCAGAAAGGAAAAAAACCACTGCATTGCAGTCATAGTATTCGCCTCCTTAAGTTTTGTTTCTGCTACAATTATAGAGAACTGAAATGGGATTAAAATGTACATTTCTATGTAAAGCATGTGTATTCTTATTTAAAAAAAGTGATAGGGAAGGGAAGAAAAAAGGGGAGAAGCATAGGAAAGAATAGCAAAATGGAAGAGTTAGTCAGAATATAAAAAAAACAGATATTTGGGTGGTGATAATTAGTTAAAATTTTATGGACATGTGTTTGAAAAAAGATTACAAATATGTTACGATTAAAGGACAAATGAGATAAATACGCATAAGGTCAACCTGTCTAAAAAGTCAGGCTGTGGGAGGTACGAAGTTACATGTGTGATTGTCAGTATGATTTAACGTACAACGATTTTAATCCGACCGTGCTATTTGCAAGCAAAATGCGGATGACACAGGAGTCAAAGTACCATGCTCATAAGGATTTTACCGAATTGACTTATATTCTGTCTGGAAAAGGTAAATATATAATAGAAGGAACCATATATGATGTGGAAGCAGGCGATATGCTGATTTGCAGTCCGGGGATCCGTCATCAGAATATTCTGTGCATGGGGGAAGAGCCGACCGTTCAGTTCTTTACCGGATTTTCGGATTATCATTTTAAGAATATGCCGCCCAATTCCATCATTTTGCCGGACGGAGGCTACATACTAAGGCTTAAGAGCGAGTCGAAGCATGTGGTTAGCAGACTATGTTATGATATGTTAGCAGAAAACGAAGCAGGACAGGTTGGAAAGTACTTTATGTTAAAGGCACACCTGATGCAGATGGTACTGATCCTGATGCGTGAAATCATAGAAACGCCAAAGTTACACCAGATGGGATGCAACTTTGAGACATATAACAAGAGTTATGCGGTAAAACGCATTATTACTTATCTTACTGAGAATTATGAGCATAAGATCTCTCTCGATCAGATCGCTCATAATATGTATTTAAGTCCAGTCTATATTTCTAAGATATTTAAGGAAGAGACGGGAGAGTCACCGATTAATTATTTAATCAAAATCCGTTTAGAGAAGGCGAAAGAGATACTGAACACCGCGGATGGTGGAAGTATTAAGAATATAGCGAATACAGTCGGCTATGAGGATGTCTATCATTTTAGCAAGCTGTTTAAGAAGTACTATGGCATATCGCCACAGCATTACCGAAAGGAGAAGGTAAGCCAGGAGGTAATGCAGCAGCAAGACAAGAATGGAACTGTCAGCAGAGTGAAACTTTAGAGGGAAGGCACAGAAAATAAATGAACTTATATGAGGCTTTGTTACTTAGAAAATCCATCCGCAAGTATCGGATGGAACCGGTTGATACGATGATATTAGATCATATTATGTATTTTTCTAATAAGGTGAATGTGTACGCGGAAGGGATTGGCGTACAGTTCGTGCTCGAGGAGAATATAGAAGAGAACAAAGGGATACGCGGAATTAATCATGTGAAGGCTCCGTATTACCTGCTCGTGACTTCAGAACTGAAAGAGGATTATCTGATTAATGCAGGATATATGGCGCAGCAGGTGGTGCTTTATATGACTGCACTGAATCTCGGAACCTGTTATCAGGCATCGCTGAAACTGAATATGATGATCCGCTCTGGACTTCCTTATGATTTTGTGTATGGAATTGCATTCGGAAGGGCGGAGAAAGATATTTTCCGTGCACCGGAGAAGGCAAAACGATTACCGGAAGAAAGCCTTGTTGTTTATAAGGAGGAAGTGAGTGATACGATGAAGAAGATCGTAAAGGGAGCTCTTCTTTCTCCGAGCTATATGAATGCGCAGCCTTGGAGGCTTGTGGTGTATAGTAACCGAATTCATGTGTTCTGTAAGAAGGGGATTCTATCGAACGTACTAAGCAATGAGAAGCTGTTCGATATCGGCGTGATGCTTGCTAACCTGGCACAGGCAGCAGATGAATGCTGGATGGATATTTCTTTTGTAAAGTCTGACACCGTCACCAGCAAACAATTCAAAAACAATGAGTACATTACTACCGTGCTTTTGAGGGATGAGATGTTTTAGAAGGGTGGATCTGGGGGCTGTCTAAGGATACCCGGGGACGGATACGGATGCGGTGTGGGACGGACGTGCGGCTTGCCACAGATGCCCGTCAGACATTCGGATGCGACGGATGAATTTCCTTGGGGGCAGCTCGCTTGCGTTCGGACTGCGGACGGACGGCGCGGCTATATATTTTTCAATGTTCGTCACAAGCTCGGACAAAAAGGGGGTGAAATCCCTGACTATCAGACAGGAAAACGCTGTCTGATAGTCAGGGATTTCACCCCCTTTTTGTTCGCCTTGATGCCGTACATTTGAAAAAATATAGCCACACCGTCCGTCCGCAGTCCGAATGCAAGCGAGCTGCCTCCACAGAAATTCATCCGCCGCATCCGAATGTCTGCCTGGCATCTGTGGCGAGCCGCACATCCGTCCCACACTGCGTCCGTATCCGTCCCCGGGTATCCTTAGACAGCACGATGCGTTTCATAAAACGAAACGTATCGTGAGAGACACCGGTGAGGGGGGGATGAGGGCGAAAGGGAGCGGGGATTACGAGGCAGGGAGGAATGGATGATAAGATAATGTGAGGGAGGCTAGGAATCGGTAGGTGAATTACAAGTGCAAGAGGAGTTGTGGTCATGGGCTGTATCTGGGAATTGCACAGATGAAGGCGCATGATCAGGATGGCAGGAGCAGTGAGAGGCGTGGTGAGGATGAGCTGGTGCGAGCAGAGCGTTTAGTTCTTGGAAGAAGTGGTGGGCTTTGTCGGACTCTAAGGATTCTTTTACAGGGGCCTCGAGGTATGGGACTTGGATGCCACGTTCTTTTAGCATTTGGTCTAAGACTGCGGTCATGACACCATAACCGGATTCTTTGGGCGGATGAGTGGAGGCGTGTTCTAAATCAGAGGCGAAGGAGCCATCTGAGCATGGGCCGGATTTGTGGTCAGAATCGGAATTACTATTACAATCATAGGAAGTATCATATTCGTGAGAAGTATTGCAGTTGTAGTCATGATCAGGAAAGGAATCACAGTGAGGAGCTTCATCGGCAGGCATCATGGATTCGGTTTTGTATTTGTTTTGCTTGTGTTTGCCCCAGCAGATGCTGCACGTTGGACTGCCCTGGATGCCGATGTAACAGAGGAGAGTGTTGTCATTCTCGATTAGTTCTTGTACCATATCCACATAGCTTTCGAGTTGTTCCCGGCAGTGTTTGCGAAAGAAGACATTGTCGTACTGCTGACGACCCTGGGGATTGCGCCAGTAGCCCATGGCTGTAAATTCGGGACACGGAAGCTGAATGACACATATGTGCTTGCTTAACATGAAGTCACAGACAATTTTGGCAAGCATGAAACGGCGGCCTAACATATGAACTCTTGCAGCCGGATTTAGTAGACAGTGTGATACAATTACAAAGTAACGTGCCTTTCTTGACATAATGTTTCCTTTCTGTTTCTGTTTATTTTTGAAACGCAAACTTCGCACTTGAGTTTAAAATTAGTATTTGAGGGTTCGTTGGTTCTATGCTTATGAATAAACGGAATGAATGGAAAAAAATATCTAAATACAATGTATTATTAAAAAAAATAAAAAAATTACGAAAATAGTGTTGACAAAAGGTTTGAAATGCTGTATATTATATCTCGTGTTCGACACACAGTAAAACTTAATATGCACGAGTGGCTCAGTGGTGGAGTATCGCCTTGCCAAGGCGAGGGTCGCGGGTTCGAATCCCGTCTCGTGCTTCTTATAAAACCTCAGAATTCTTGACTAAATCAAGGACTCTGAGGTTTTTTCTTTGATTACATATTGAGTACCCATGAGTACCTGCATTCCTTCCTTTCGTTCCTTGATTTTATAGACTCCAATTCTTGTTTGACAAATATAATAGGATGGCTTGTAAGCCCTCATACCTGAAAATTTGAGAAAAAGATAAGCATAATTAACCGTTTAGACGAAGATAAAAAATCTTACGGCTAACCATAATTATGAAGGGGTTAAAAGTGTACACTTTTTAAAATATAATGATATGCACTAGGATTTAGAGAGCAGAAAAGAGTATAAAGAAAAAATTGTAGTTGAATATTTGACAAATAATGGTAAAGTAAAATATATTTAAGATGAGGAGTAGTTAAGAGGGAACAGAAAGTTGAATGGTAGTAAGCTTTATTTGGAGAAAGTCGGCTTTGAAGAATGGAAAAGTGTTTTATAACCAGGAGGATATATAATGCTAAAAATTGTTTTCATGCGACATAGTGAACCAGATTACTCATTTGTTGAGGAAAGAAAATTTATAAGACATGGATTAGATTTGGCACAACTAAGCGAAAATGGTATTCAAATTGCTGAAAGAGCATCTTGGGACAGTAGATTGGATGATGCTGAAATAATTGTTTCTTCTTCATATACACGTGCATTGCAGACTGCAGCAATTATTTCTAAAAATAGAAATTTGGACATTAAAATAGAAGTGGATTTACACGAATGGATACCAGATTTAAAGAAATAGATTTCGATGAATCATTTCCGTGTGCCGAATTTATAGCTTATTAGCATATTGCATTCTTCGAGGTAGTGCTTGTTCTGGATTATCAGTTGTTGCTATGATTCTATATTGTAATCAGCATCTCATTCAGCTCACTCGATTGTTTTTACATATAAGAATGAAATCATATTTATGCAAAGTGGTATACACCATTTAAGAAAGTGTAGATGATACGCATTTATAATTGGTGTAGACAGACTACTGAAAAATTTAATTAATTATTATTACTAAATATGATATCATTATATTGGGAAAAAACAGAAATAATTAAGGCGTTTCCTTCAAGAAATTATAAATAGGGAGCTGGTAGTATGGTAGATGGTCATATTCATATTGAACGAGGAGAATATACGCATGAATGGATAAATCAATTTGTTATCAAAGCAGTTGAAAAGCAATTAGATGAGATCTGGCTTCTTGAGCATTGTTATCGGTTTGAAGAATTTGTTCCCATGTATGATTCTGTTTGTGCATATAGCGATTATATAGATACATGGTTCCATAGACAAGCAGGTGTTTTGAAACTAGAGGATTATTTGTCACTTATCGAACAAATCAGAAAGAAACAGTTTCCTGTTAAGATTAAGTTTGGTCTTGAGATATGCTATTTTAAAGAGTATGAAGATTTAGTTGTAGAGTTAACTAAAGGTAAAGATTTTGATTTCTTGTTGGGTAGCGTTCATTTTGTTGATGATTTTGCCTTTGACCATAAGGCAGAGCATTGGAATGGAATTAATGTCGATGAAATATATCATAGATATTTTGAAACATCTATTTCGCTTGCTAAAAGTTGTATATATGACGGTATAGCTCATCCCGATGCGATTAAACTTTTTGGACATAAACCATCCTATTCTTTAACGGATTATTATGATAGTTTAGCAAAGGAGCTTTCAAAAAATAATATGTACGCAGAACAAAATAGTGGAGTATTTCGACGTTGTCCTAATACAGCTACGCTAGGTATGGATGAAGAAATGCTGAAAATAATGAAAAATAATAATGTGAAGATCATTACAGCATCGGATGCTCATTGCCCTGAAGATGTTGGTGATAGAATATTGGAACTTAACAATTGTTTATTAAATAGTTAGGTGCAACCAGTATCAGAGATTGAAAACCCTCCTTTCTATGCGGGGTCTGGTAATGTTCAAATTTGGTAATCACAGAACAAACGGAGTGTGATTATTTACAGTTTCCATAATTAGTTGATTTGCTATGTTTGAAAATATGTGCACTGTTATGTGCCCATAAATCAGAAGTGGATAGAGCCCCTTTCTTTTCTGTATTTGTGAGATTGGTGTTTGGTTCGGATCCCGTCTCATGCTTTATATATAACCTCAGAATTCTTGATTAAATCAAGAGCTGTGAGATAATTGTAATTATTCTTACACCATTTTACGAAGGTACAACAGTAATATTGATAGTCACGGAATGTTTTCCGACTATAGATTTTATGTATTGTAATGCGTTCCTTATAAGAAAGTGTTGCTTTGGGATTATTTTTCTTCTTTTGTTTAGGGCGCAAAGCTTCAATTTCTTTATCATTTGCTTTTGATTCGCCAATTGCAAGTTTTGTTTCGAGAGATTTTTGGACTTGATAAACAAGGGATTCTTTTATCTTTCTGTTTCTAGGCATAGTTTAAGCTGAATCAACACATGTAAAAGTTTTATACTCAGCAGAATATATTACTTGCTCATACAATAATTTATTATGATATGAAGAAAACGGTAATACATAGAAGGTTATATAAGACAAAATAGTTTAGAAGAAATAGAAGCTTATGATAAATAGCTTGATTGGGAAGAAGTTAATTATAGGAAGAAAGACAAATTTGAATCTATCACTAACATATATAGAAAGTGGAGGTGTTATATATGGTAAAAAAAATTAATGTTTCCTGTGATTCATTGGAGTGGTTATACTCGCAAGATTGGGAGTACCATGATTACGGTGATTGTAAAAGGCATTTACAAGTAATATTTCCATATAGACGTCAGTGGAGTAATGATGAAAAATTTCCGCTGATTCTCTTTATTCCAGGTTCTGTTTGGTATAAACAGGAAATGTATAATGACATAACAAAACTTACAAAACTTGCAGAAAGAGGATTTGCAGTTGTATCTATGGAATATAGGGAATCAACAATTGCAAAATTTCCAGCGCAGGTGGAAGACGTAAGTAATGCAATAGACTTCTTGTTGGGAAAAGCAGAGCAATTTCATTTTGATATGAATCGTGTGTTCTTAATGGGGAATTCCTCCGGTGGACATATTGCCATGATGGCTGTGCTATTGAACGCAAATGGGTTATGCAAGCCGTTTCCTAAGGTACAAGGTGTTATTTGTGAGTGTGGTTCCACAGATTTATTAGTCTGTGCGAAAGCACCACTTGAACCATGGATGAAGAAACGTCCATCTGCGGATCTACTTGGCGTAGACTGTATAGAGACAAATGAAAAACTAGCTAGAGCTGCTTCCTGTCAGATGTATATAAATGAAGAAGTCGCACTTCCACGGATTTTACTTTTGCATAGTGATAATGATCCTATAGTATCGGTAGAGAATAGTCGTATACTGCATGATAAGCTGGAAAGTACAAATCACAAAGTGTATTATTACGAACTTCAGAATAACGATGCACATTGTGGGCCAATATATTTTTGTAATCAGGTTTTGGATATTATTGAGAACTTCATTAATGAAAAATAATATATGGTGCTAAAGAGTAGCAATCATTTAAGATTCAGGAAGAGACTCTTTCCCGAGAAATTGCAGTTTTGTCTAGTTAACTTTACTCTCATAAAGTTAATCAGTTATGATATGAGTACCACTTTGAGTACATATGAGTAAGATGTCTTAGAACTCTCCTTTCTAAGCGGTTTTAGGAAGGCGAGTTCTTTTCGAATTCCGTCTCGTGCATTTAAAACTTTGGTTTTCTTGACTGGAAAATAAAGTATAACCATAATCATACTTAGTTATAAGTAAGAAAGACATATTATTAAATTCTGATTTGATCAGAGGGGGATGGGTTTATGATAGTTAGGGAATTAGAATTGGAGGAAGCAGATAAGATTGGAATGATTGATGCCACCTGTTTTATTAAAAATGTGTGGAGAGTTGTTGATGGGGAAATGAAATTAGTAGAGATTAACTGGACGGATCATGAATTGCCGAATGGTTTACAGTGGCATAAGGAACATTTTAAGGCGACCATTCAATCAGGAGGGAAAGCATTTGGATGTTTTAATGGGAATACCCTGATTGGATATGCAACTGTTAATGCGGACATGTTTGGCATCTGCTCAAAGTATGTTTTATTAGATCAGATATTTATTTCAAAAGATTATCGGAATAAGGGGATAGGGAAGGAATTATTCCATCTATGTGTAAATCAGGCAAAAGAGTGGGGAGCTGATAAGCTTTACATATGTGCTGGCTCATCCGAGGATACGATCGCATTTTATATCAAAATCGGATGTATTAAGGCAAACGAGGTCAATCAAAAATTATACGAGGAAGACCCGAATGATATACAGTTAGAGTATCCGGTATAGGAAAAGATTTAAAAGGTGATTTCCTGAAGTAGAAACATCAGTTTCTTGCAGCAGAGGATACAGAGGATACGTATGCGGTTAAAGTGCTAAAGTTGCGTTTAAGACGCTTTTTTTGGAAAAAGCTAAGGATGAAAAAAGCCCGATGGATTTTGAGTGAATCAAAATCATCAGGCTTTTTTACGTGTTTGGGGACACAAAAGAGATCGAGTGCACCTAGAAGAATTTTGTGGAATGGTTATGACTAGCATTCATTTTTATAGGTATTGCGGTATAACATTTTGGGATTCCCATATACTAAGGGCAAATACGAAATAAGAAAGGATGGCAGTAAACGTTATTATGAAAAGTGAATCAAAGGAATTGATGAACGATTTATCCAAGTTATTGAAAGAAGAAGGTAGTTATGTAAAGGAATTAACGGATATCGCTACGAAGGCTGCCGGATTCCATGCACGCCTTGAGTCCATAGAAAAAGCACTGGAAAAGGACCCTTCTTGCTATTGCAAAAAGGAAGCCGATCAGATGGTACAGAAGGCAGAGGATAAGTATTCCAATGAGTTGGAAAACAATATGAAAGAACATGCGAAAAGCGAAATAAAAGCAGAATAAAAGTAAAATAAAGAAAAGTAAGAAAGCATTGTGACATGATTGGATTCTGTCACAATGCTTTTTTGTTACTCCATTTCCTCAAAGGCAACTCCTGATAATTGGTTTGGATCAGTGTAGGAATAGGTAATCAGGATTTTACAGGTCTCTGTCTGTACAATGACGATAAAATCATGTTTATTCTGATAAGAAGTAACGATGGTACGCATAAAGTCTGGATTATGGGGATAAGCTCCCCATACCGCCTCAAGAGTGTTTATGCCTATGAGTTGTTTAAAGTCTTCATCAAATATAGAGTAGAATTCTTGCAGTTTATCCTCTAAGAGCAGATTCGTGGCGTGTAAGGCAAGAGTCTTTTTCGTACGATATTCGGGCGTATTCTGTTCCATCAAGGCATTTTGAGTGATGGCGTTCTTTAGATCGGATACGGTATGAATGGAATCAGCCGGGATCTTATGAAGGGTTAAGTAGTTTTGGTAAATGGACTGCTGCTTGGATGCAAGAATCCGCATTTGCTGCGATAGGGAATCCACAAAGTTATTATGATCGATCAGGGACTGGATTTCATGAAGGGGAAGGTGAAGAGAACGAAGGATCAGAATCTTACGGATTCGTTCTACTTCTTCAATGGTGTAATAACGGATAGGAGAATCGGCAATCCGCGTGCTTTTGATCAGAGATTTTTCTTCGTAAAAGCGCAGCGTGCGCGATGTTGTATGCAAGAGTTCACAGACTTTAGATATGGATAACAGATTCTCCATTGTATTTTCGCCTCCAGATATTAATTCCAATATATGCATAATATTAGCTTGACATTGACGCGGCGTCAAGCGCTATAATTTACAGAAAAAGGAGGCGGAGATGATGGAAAGGATATCGATTGGAAGGCTATGCAGGATGTTAAAGGTTTCTTCAAGGACCCTGCGCTATTACGAGGAAATTGGCCTGATTAAGGGAATACAGACTGAAGACGGGGCAGAGAGAGAGTTTACAAAAGATCAGGCTGATCAGATCGAAGATATCTTATTTTTAAGATCATACGGATTTTGTTTAAATCAGATCTACGCCTTTATGCAGGAAGATAAGCCGCTTGGAGAAATCTTTGCGGAACATGAAAAGAATCTGAAGGCAGAGTGTGAGCAGACGGAGAAGCAGGTGCGGGAAATTAAGCGTGCGATCACAATGCTAGACGAGAGGCATAGTATTTATGAGTGCCTGAAACAAAAGGAGGAGGAAGAAGAACAGAAGAAAATTGCAGTCGATTGTCTCATACATCTGAATGAAGGGGATATCCAATTTGTCTGTCAGCAGATTTCATCAAAAGCCGCATGTATCCTGACTTCTGATAATATTCAGAAGATATGGAATAGTTTAGTATGTAAGTATGGACAGTTTAAACAAATCGCTCAGATAAGACAGGAAGGGGACATACAAAAAATCCGTTATCAGACCGTTAGCGGCAAGGATGTAGAAATCGGGTTTGGATTCCACGGAAAGTATATTATTACGATTTATCTGGAGGAGTTTAGCATCGGACTGCAAGTAGGATAGAAAATAAAAGAAAGCGGATAGAGAGAGAGGGAACAGACATGAAAGAGTATCTAAAACAGTTTCGCATACATAATCGTATGAATTATATCATGAGTATTGTGGTATGTCTTTTGGTCACGGTATTAAATGTAGGAATTGCTTTCCTGTTAAGTGAGCTGGTGGATGTGGCCACACAGGGAACGGTTGGGGAGCTTGCAAGAATCTTAATTATCTTTGGCATCTACCTTGTGGTGCTGGTTACCGCATTGCTTTTAAAACGATGGTTTACCAATAACTATATCAGCAGGGCAATGAGCCGATATAAAAAGTTTTCATTTGAACAGCTGCTATCAAAGAATCTGAATTCCTTCGATAAAGAAGTGACCGGAAAATATATTTCCATCTTTACAAATGATATCCCGGCTATCGAGGAAAATTATGTGCGGGGCAATCTAAATATCGTGATGCAGGTAGCGACATTAATCGGCGGGATTGCTGCCATGGCATATCTAAACTGGATATTGATGATCTGTATTCTGGCAGTCAGCATGCTGCCAATCCTGGTATCGGTTTTATTTAGCGGCAAGCTTGCAAAACTGGAACGGAGGACATCGGACCGAAATGAGAATTTTACAAGCTTGATCAAGGATCTGCTTTCCGGATTCTCGGTTGTAAAGAATTTTAAGGCAGAGGCTGAGATTGAGAAGATATTTGAAGAGAAGAACAGCACGTTAGAGGAGACAAAGAACCAGAAGCGAAAGACTTCAGATATGGTGAATTTATTTTCTACAGTAGCATCGACTTTAGTTGAGATGCTTACCTTCGGTCTTGGAGCCTATTTTGCGATCAAAGGATATATCACAGCCGGGACGGTAATCGCCTTCATTCAGCTGTTGAACTATGTATTAGGTCCAATCGGACAGCTGGGACCTCTGCTTGCACAGAGAAAGGCGGCGCTTGCCCTGATTGCAAAGATGTCGGATACTACCGTTTCCGTGGAAGATGAGAGCCGGACTGTAGAGCAGAATGGATTCAAAGACCGGATTCAGTTTCAGAATGTGTCATTTGGCTATGATGCAGAAAACAAGGTATTACAGGGAATTGATCTGCAGTTTGAAAAAGGAAAGAGCTATGTGATCGTAGGAGCAAGCGGAAGCGGGAAGTCAACCCTAGTGAATCTGATGCTTGGACAGCTTGAAAACTATGAGGGCTCCATCACAATTGACGGAACCGATATCCGTACCGTAAAGAATGAATCCATGTATGATCTGTTTTCCGTCATTCAGCAGAATGTATTCGTCTTTGATAACACCATTGAACATAATATTACAATGTTTAAGCCATTTGCAGATAAGATCACAGACCATGCCATTGAGCAGTCAGGCTTAAAGAAGTTAGTCGACCAGAAAGGAATCGACTATCACTGCGGCGAGAATGGAAGCAATCTTTCGGGAGGTGAAAAGCAGCGTATCTCCATTGCAAGAAGTCTGGTACGCAAAACTCCGATCTTAATCATGGATGAGGCCACATCTGCCCTCGATCCAGTCACCGCAAGACAGGTAGAAACCGCAATCGCAGAATGTGAAGACCTCACCCGCATCGTTATTTCTCATAAGTTAGAAGAAAGCGTTCTGCGCCTGTATGATAAGATCATCGTATTAAACAATGGCCGAGTAGAAGAAACAGGCGGATTTGATGAACTGCTGTCCAGGAAGGGATACTTTGAAAAACTTTACAGCGTTTCCAATTAGATAATTCAAACTTTGCACTTGGTTTTGTGGTCGTTTGCCATGTTGAATTAGATCATATTCAAAATACTAACGTATCAACCCAAAATCACATGCAGAGTCCACAACATACTACATTGCATATCGAATAAGATCTATATTTAAGGATAGATTTAAATCAGTGTTGACTTCCATATACCATCATCCGATTATTGTATACGATGGCTGTCGCAGCAAGAGCGGCGGAGGCTGAAGCATTATGAGGTCCGGATGTCCGGCTCATGACGAACAAAATGCCGTTCATTTGCTTGAATAGCAGGCAGTGTCTTCCTGTCTGATATTCGAAGAAATGAACGACATTTTATCCGCTTATGGGTCTGAACATCGGACCCATAATGTTTCAGCCTCCGCCGCTCTTGCTGCGACAGCCCGTATTTTCCTAAATTTATACCCTAATAGTGATTAACATGGTTCTGAAGGCCGAATACCGCACGTGCACTTTCTGCCTGAGGATTGTGTTTTACATGTTTGGAATGGAATTTTCCATCATGTTTCTTGTTGTTATTAGTTGACTTCATTTTAGTTGCCTGACTCATAAACACCCTCCTTAAGAAAACGAATGTACATGTGACGATATTAGATTGCACCGAAATGGAAGGGAAAATACGCAATAAAAAAATTGTTGTAAAGTATCGGTTCTAGAAAAGAATACTATAATGATTAAAAAAGCAGCAGGTTGACCTAAAAATGACTTATGGTTTTTATAATTCGACAATATATTAAAATAATTTAAACATTTTTAATAAAAACTCAAAAATGCCGAATGAAAAAAACGTTTCTTTTCTATAATACACTTATCAGCTAAAAAAATTATTATTAACGGATAAGAGGTATAAGACGATGTATAAGTATATTGTTCAGGATGAAGTAAGAGAGAAAGACCACTTTCACAAATGTCAGCACTTTGATGAGGTGGAAAGTTATGTATGTAAAAACAGCATGGGCTCATCATTAGCTGACAGTTCTTTAGGAGAAACTACTTATAAGAATGGGAATGAAGCGGAACCTGTCTCCTATCAAAGCGGAGTTCATGTATATCGGATCAAAGACCTGGTGGATGCGATTACAACAAGTATCATTATGGATGGAAGCAAAAAGGAGGATTATATCCAGAAGCTTTCCAATCAGGATTCTGAGTTTAATGCAGACCGTGAATTCATTGAAATATGCCATAACCTCGGCGAATGTGATGTTCAATAATTAATATGTTAGGATTAGCTGTTTTGAAAATTAGCTGCTGCACTAAGGTTTTTAAACCAATGGTGCAGCAGCTCTTTTGTTTTTCTTATTTATGCTTGTAAGGGAAATTTATGAGGAAAGTGATAAGTAAGCAATCCTTTATGAATTTAAACATTCCGATTACATGGTAAAACTAATAGTTCCGCCTAAGAAGTTAGGGAAAATGAACATTGAATCTTGGTGCTTCAAGTGCTATTATTAGGAAAAATAGGAAACAAGAAAGGAAGAAAAGAATGGAACAGTTTACGTTTAAAACCATGAAGTATGAGCGTCCGGATTTTGACTTTTATAATAGGAGTTTTGAGGCGCTTTCAAAGAGAGTGACCGAAGCTTCTTCATTTGCAGAAATAAAGAGCATTTTAAAAGAGGCCAATGAACTTGAGATCGCATTCAGCACTATGTCAAGCATTGCCTATATCCGCAATACGCTGGATACGACGGACGAGTTTTACGAGAAAGAAGTGGAGTACCAGAATCAGCAGAATCCTATTTTACAGGATAAGATGATCGCTTTTTACAGATCCCTTTTAGCAAGTCCTTTTAAGAGTGAAATGGAGCAGGAATACGGCAGGCAGCTGATTACGAAGATGCAGTTGGAAGTAGACAGTTTCAATGAACAGCTAATTCCGTTTATGCAGAAGGAAGGGGAGCTGACAACAAAGTATCAGAAGTTAATGGCTACCGCTAAGATCCCATTTGACGGAAAAGAACTGAATCTTTATGGAATTCAGAAATACTTTGAGCATCCTAACAGACAGGTTAGAAAGCAGGCATTTCAGGCATTCTCCGATTTCTATCATAAGAATGAAGAGGAAATGGAGCAGATTTTTGCCGAACTGATAGAAGTCAGAAACAGCATGGGAAAAGCATTAGGCTATGAAGATTACATACTGCTTGGCTATAAAAATCAGGGGAGAACCGATTACGGTCAGAAAGAAGTTGCGGCATTCAGAGAGCAGGTACGAACAGAAATCGTGCCTCTATGCGAGACACTTTATAAGGCGCAGGCGAAGAGAATCGGCGTGGAAGAATTAAAGGTATACGATGAAGCTTTTATCTTCCCGGACGGAAATGCAGAGCCGGCGGGAGATGATGAGTACATGATTAATGAAGCAAGAAAGATGTACCATGCTATGAGTCCGAAAACCGCAGAATTCATTGATTTTATGATCGATCATGAATTAATGGATCTTAAGAACAAGCCGAATAAGGCAGCTACCGGTTACCAGACAGACCTGATGAGTTACCGCGCACCATTTGTATTTTCCTGCTTTAATCATACGATTGGGGATATGCAGGTATTAAGCCATGAATTAGGACATGCTTTTGCGGCTTATCAGGCAATGAGACATCAGAGTATTCCGGCGTATTATTCTGAATCCACAGATATCGCGGAGATTCATTCTATGTCCATGGAACAGTTCGCTTATCCATATGCAGAACAGTTCTTTGGAAAGGATGCGGACAAATTCCGTTTTGCTCATCTACAGGATGCCATCACCTTTGTTCCGTTTGGGGTTGCGGTAGATGAGTTCCAGCATATCGTATATGCGAATCCGAATCTGACCCCAAAAGAGCGTACCTATGAATGGCATAAACTTGAGGAAAAATATATGCCTTGGAGAAAATACGAGGATGATGAGTTTATGGAACGAGGGGGATTTTGGTATTACAAACTTCATATTTTCCTGTACCCATTCTACTATATTAACTATACGCTTACTACAATGGGAGCAATGGAGTTTAAGAAACGGTATGAGGAGGATAAAGAGGCAGCATGGAAGGATTATCTTACCCTTTGTAACGTGGGAGGCAGCTTAAGTTATTTAGAGACACTAAAAGCAGCGAATTTATCGATCCCATTTGAAGAAGGCAGTGTAAAACGTGCGATCTCTTATGCAAAGGACATTTTATTAAAGGCAGTGGAAGAAAAATAGGAAAATAAAAAATATCTCATTTTCCAATAAAAACTAGATTGTCAACGGATGTAATATCTGTTATTCTATGCTTCATAATAAAAATAAAAGATCATTTTAGCAGATGAAATAAGTCACCGGCGAGGCGGAGCAATCCGTTTTGCCGGTCTTTTTATGTTCCAATGGGACCACCTGGCCAGAAAAATTTTTGTCAGATAGAAAAGACATATGTCTTGAATTGGAATTAATTGTAATGTATGATGGAGAGTGAAAAGAAGAAGGAATAGGACAAGCAGATTCTTTATAACGTTTATAGGAAAACAGAAAAGGAGACACGGAGTATGAGGACGATTATTGGTGTTATTGCAAGTCCGTTGTCGGAAGGAAGAAATCAGTCAGACCGAAATGCAGTGACAAACAGTTACTTAAACGCTGTCAGTGCAGGAGGTGGAATTCCGGTGATTCTTCCAGTCACGGCGGATAAGGAACAGATGGAAGGAAGCATGAATCTATGTGATGGAATTTTATTTTGCGGCGGAGGGGATATCAATCCGCTTTTGTATCATCAGAATCCTCATCCACTCTTAGGTTCCTGTAACATGGAATATGACTGCTTTCAGATTATGATTATGAAGAAAGCGTTAGAGCGTAGAATGCCACTGCTTGCCATCTGCCGGGGTATTCAGCTGTTAAATGTGGTTCAGGGCGGAACGCTCTATCAGGATGTCACTTTACAGCCGAAAGAAGCGATGTTACATATGCAGAAAGAGGAGGACCGGTCAAGACCAAGCCATAAGGTATTTGTAACAGAAGGAACCAGGCTGCGGGATATTTTGGACGGCGAGGTGCTGACAAACAGCTATCATCATCAGTCTGTAAAAGATTTAGGGGAAGGGCTGGTTATTAGCGCAAAGACTGAAGATGATACGATTGAGGCAATTGAGATGGCGGATCACCCATTTCAGATCGGGGTGCAGTGGCATCCGGAATGCATGGTGAAGTCATCCGAAAGCATGCGCAGATTATTTTGCGAGTTTGTAAAGGTAAGCGGAGAGTATGCAGGATTGTTTCGTAAGATTGCACAGTGATAAGACAGAAACATTGGACTTAAAAGTATGTTAACAGATTGCCGTCGGGACCACATGGTGAGGCAGAGGGAACCGGCGGCGATATGTCGTAATGAAGGAGAATGGATAGAGCATCAGAGGTGATAAAAACACAACCAAATAAAGGAATAAAAAAATATTCAAAATTGTGTTGACAAATAACAAAATATAAGGTATCATAAGTCATGTCTTCACGAAAGACAAAATTAAATAGCAGATATGCACGAGTGGCTCAGTGGTGGAGTATCGCCTTGCCAAGGCGAGGGTCGCGGGTTCGAATCCCGTCTCGTGCTTCTAATATAACCTCAGAATTCTTGATTATACAAGCATATTAAAATGCAATTTGCTTGTCATCAATTAAGGGCTCTGAGGTTTTTTACAATTGGCCGTATTTTTTACACTGAAAGAAGAAGTTTTGATGGAGACATGTTTTGGGCAAGAGTGACATACCGATGGACAAACATTTTTATGAGATTGGAGGAGATTCACTTAAGGTAGTTCAGTTGTGCTAGAAATTCAATAAACCTTTGGAGTTGCAACGACATTCAAAGAAATTATGGCCTATCCGACGGTCAGCGAGAAGTGTTGAACCACCTTTTTGGTGAAGGAAACTATAAAAGCATGCCGGATGAAATCTGCTGGCAACTTCGGTTTGAACCTAGTAAGTGGATTGCTGAAAAGCACGTCATAAAAGTATACGTTGGAACGGATGGCCTACATCAGGATGAGTTCCTACGTGGTGATCATCCAAGCACCTTGTATCGTGGCAGTATTGCAACACCTTCCTTGGTAGCTGCAATCGTGAACTCAAAGTATGTGAACAGTAACCCATTGGATCGCGTGTCCAGAGAGTTCCAAGCAAATGGTCTTCATCTATCAAAACAGACCATGTCCAACTGGATGGTGTGGTTAGCGGAAAGATACTTCCAACGATATATGACCGAATGAAAGCAGTACAGCTAAAAGCGCATGTCAACCAAAGTGATGAGACACCATTGGAAGTGATCCATGATGATAGAGGTGCAGGAAGTAAGAGCTATATGTGGGTTCATCTTACCGGAGAGCTTAGTCCAGTTCCTAGGATTATTGTGTATGAGTATCAGAAGACTAGACACAGTGATCATCCCAAGGAATACTACAAAGACTTCAATGGAATTCTGATGACGGATGGTCTAGAACAGTACCATAAACTCGACAGAGAACTCGAAGGTGTGATCAATGCGAACTGCCTTGCACATGCCAGATGCCACTTTGCCAATGCCATCAAGGCAATGGAAAAAGGAAACGCAGAAGCAATCCAGTCTTCCGTGGCATACAAAGCATTGGCCCGCATTGGGACTATTTATAAACTGGAAGGAGCATTGAAAACGCTACTCCAGAATCTCGCCAAAAGGAACGTGACTCTTCCATCAAACCTTTGATGGAGGAATATTTTGCGTGGATAAAAGAAGTCTTCCAGCAAGGATTGGTGCTTCCGAAAAGTGAAACAGGCAAAGGTCTTGTGTACAGCATTAACCAAGAGAAATATCTTAAGGTATTCCTGACTGATGGTGAAGTTCCAATTGATAATTCTGCCACAGAACGAGCACTTAGAAATTTCACCTTAGGTCGGAAAAATTGGGTGACGATCAATACAGTTCGAGGAGCCCAAGCAAGTGCTATCATATATAGTATTACGGAAACTGCTAGGGCGAATGGATTAAATGTGTATTATTACGTTAAGTACATACTAGAGCAACTGGCTACACTCATAGATGAACAAGGAAACATAGAGCAATCCCAACTGGATTCAATCATGCCATGGTCGCAGACATTACCAGTAGATTGCTACAGCAAGCGTCGCAAGTAAGCGACGCTTTATTTAATGGTAGAGCGTAGGATTTGACGCTTACAAGCTGAGCACGTGCCAATTTAGTTGAATCACAGGCATCTAGAGATTATCATTGCTCTCTTGCGAATACAGTAAACTACAGAAGATAAAAGAAAAGGCCATCCTAGAATTGGATTATGGTTGATGGAGCAAGTCTTGTATAATCATTGATCATGGAACGAGACATATTGTTTTTTCCTTTGCTTACACTACTTAGGGCTTTGCCCATAAGTATGTTTTGGTTAGTCATTTATTCCTTCCTTTCGTTCCCTGATTTTATAGACTGCGATTCTAGGGTGATAAACGCATTATGATAGTTTATACATTTTCATATCTTAAATTTTGAACAAAAAGATAAGTATAATTAACCGTTTAGACGAAGATAGATGAATATCTGTCGTCTAACCGTAATTATGTTTGTCTTAGGAAGTGTACACTTTTTTACAAAGTGTAGATTTTACACTTTAAAAATAATGTACAACTATTGAAGTTGAATTAGTTTATAAAAATTTTAGATACAGCAGGATTTAATACATGCTCAAACAATAATTGACTGAGTAATGAAGGAATGATAAAATATGGAATATTACATAAAAGAACAATAGAATAGAAGAAATAGAAAGTTTTGTTGTAAGATAGTGAATTACTACTAGATAAATCGGAATATGTTGAGGTGAGACAAGTGAAGAATAAATACATACTAAAAAAGTTTTTGTCAGTTGGATTACTAGTCATTGTTGTTTTTTCTTTAATGCTTGGAATTCTTCTTGCGGTCATTCCTACGAGAATGTCTACGAAACATACTGAAAAAATTGTAGGACTATATGCAAGAGACACAGGGTACAACATTGAAGAATTTGAGAGTAAATATGGCAAAGGCGAAAAAACAATATTGACATCGGAGTATAAGCACAATATACCTGTTTTTTATTATACAGCCAATGATTGTCCAACAAATAATGTAATGATATTAGTTCATTGGCATGAAAGCAATCATAAGGCGATGTATCCGTTAGCCGAGGAATTCCTACAGCATGGTTATGATGTGATTTTATATGACCAGAGAAGTCATGGTGAAAATACTGCAGAAACAGTAAGTTTTGGACTTTTTGAATCAAAAGATTTACAACATGTTGTTCAATATGTTGTAGATAATTATGATTATTCAAAGATTAGCATCTTGGGTCAATCTATGGGGGCAGCAACCGTTGCGTATTATTCGGGAACAGAACATGCAAATGAACATGTGAACTGCGTAATCATCGACAGCGCTTATTCATCAATGTATGAGGAAGTTGCTTGGGAAATAAGCAAGTCAAGGGATTCTTTTTTTGGTCATACTTTGTCTGATTATGGAAGTCTATATTCGAAATTGATTAACAATTTTTCATTCCAAGATGCTGACATAGTTAAGAGGGTTAAAAATAATAATCTTCCCACCATGATAGTTCATAGCCGAAAAGATATGAAGTGTCCATTCTATATGGGAGAAGAACTATATAAAGCCATACCACATGAAAATAAACGATTTGAGATATATGACGAATCAGAACATCTTTTTGCATACTGGGATGAATCAGAAAGATATATTAATTCAGTAATTTCTTTTATTGATGACTACGAGTAAGATATCAATAAATTCCAGCTTAGCTAGTTCATCTTTCTACTATAAAGCTGACTAGTTACGTTATGAGTACTATTTTGAGTACAAAGAAAATAGATGTGTTGGAACTCTCCTTTCTAAGCGGTTTTAGAGAGGCGAGTTCTTTTCGAATCCCGTCTCGTGCTTATTGAAACTCAGATATCCTGATAATATCAGGATATCTGAGTTTTTTTCGTTATATACAGCTTCAGCGGATAGAGAAAATGCATTTGTAAATCTGGATCAATGAATCAGGCATTTATTTCTGATTAAATCCATAGGAGTAAAAAGGAAAATGGCAAAGTATAGATACAATTATTCGTTGAAATTAGTTTTGATTTTCTTATAGTTGCAAAAAATAATAATAAATATTATAATTAGTGAAAAAAGGAAAAGGGGCAGATGATTTGAAGAACAAAAGATATTCAATGATGACTAAAATTGTAACAAACACACTCGTTTTAATTGTTTTAGGGTTTGTACTGTACTCAGCGATAATACAAGCAAGTGTTGAAAAACGGGTAAAAGAGTTATACGTGCAGCAGGCAATTAACGAAGTGAATCAGATAGCATCCCGGGTGGAAGTGATTCTGAATAGCGGAGCGGATATGGAGGAATTGCAGTCATTTGTTGAGCAAATTACAGAAGAGAATAATGAGATTGCATATGCGGTGTTAATTGATCAGAATGTTACGGCCGTAGCACATAGTGATATTGAAAAAATCGGGAGAGATTATAGAGGCGACAGCTATACGGAACAGGGATGCCTGCAGGGAGTGATTATGAACAGCCGTTTTTTTGCAGATGTTCAGAATGCGTGGGTATACGATATTATGATTCCGGTTTATGAGAATGGCACGCTGTATGGCTCTATCGATATTGGGATTTTCGAAAAAGGAGTAATAGAGATTAATAAAGGGATACGAAGAAGTACATATGCTGGTTTAGGACTGGCAATCATTTTAGCAACAGTATCCATGTATATAGTCTGCCATCGTCTGTTCAAGAACTTTAAGCCATTGGTTCATAAGTGTGAACAGATGGGAAATGGAGATTTTTCAGAGCCAATAGATGAAAAAATTTTAAAATCAAAAGATGAGGTCGGCATTATTGCAGAAGCGCTGAATCATATGAGAGAAGAATTGCGCAGAATGATTGAGCATAATAATGTGCTGACACAGGAAATACTTTCAGTGTCAAAAGAAATCGATGAGACAACCAAAACGACCAGCCATCTGTCAGAATCCATCTGCTCTCGAATGGACCTTGCAAGTGAAGGCAGCCAGAAGCAGGATACTTTGTTAGCAGAAACCACTCAGATGATGGAACAGATCAATCAGGGAATGGATGATGTTGCTGTCAATATGCAGAATATATCATTATCTGCAAATGAAACCGTGACCAATGCAAAACAGGGATTTGAACTGATGAGAAGCGTAGCGGATCAAATGACCGTAATTCATAAATATGTCATGGAAACATCTCAGAATATTGAGGATCTGGGAGATAAATCTAATCATATTGAAACGGTTGTTGGTTTTATTAATGAGATTGCTTCTCAGACAAATCTTCTGGCACTGAATGCTTCCATTGAGGCAGCTCGTGCCGGAGAGAACGGAAGAGGCTTTGCAGTTGTGGCTGGGGAGGTCGGAAAGCTTGCCGAAGAATCTTCCAAAGCAGCAAAGACCATTATTGATCTGGTTCAGGAAATTCAAGCAGGCACAAAGGTTTGTAAGACATCAATGAATAGAAGTGAATCTTCGCTATCAGAAGGAATTCATCTGGTTGAGAAGGCCGGCGATAGTTTCTATGATATTTTACAGCAAATTACGAATATGTCAGAGGAATTTAGCAATATCTCAGCAGTAGCACAGGAAGTGACGGCATCTAACAGCAGCCTTCTTACTTCTGTGGAAGAAATCTCTGAAATCTCAGCTATTAATTTGAAGCAGACAGCGGAGGCGACGGATGTAGTGGGAGAACAGAATGAGAAGCTAAAACTTGTAGCGCAGAGCGCAGAAAGAATTGGCGAGGTTTCCATACGATTAGATGAGTCTATGAAGGTATTTCGTATCTAGTATTACGGATCAAGAGAGTGGAAGAAGTTTTTTGTTCTGCGATGCTATGGATAGGAATGACAAAATCAGATTTCTGTATTAAAATGCTAGTATCAATTATTTAGTGTGAGGTTAAATGGCATGGCGAAAAATACAAATAAGGATAAGCAGGCAGAGCAGAAAACAAATGTAATGCGTGTACTGGATCAGGCGAAAGTATCCTATAAACATTATTGTTATGCGGACACGGAAGCAATCAGCGGAATGGAAGTAGCATCTGTATTGGGACAGGATCCGGATCAGGTATTTAAAACACTTGTTTTAGTAGGAAAATCCGGCGAGCATTATGTATTTGTTGTTCCGGTAAATAAGGAACTGGACTTACGAAAAGCAGCAAAAGCAGTTGGTGAGAAGTCCGTTGAGATGATTAAGTCAAAGGAACTTCTTCCGCTTACCGGATATATTCACGGAGGATGTTCTCCGATTGGTATGAAGAAACGTTTCACAACCGTTCTTCATGAGAGCGCAGCCGAATATGAGACCATAATGTTCAGCGCAGGAAGAATCGGTTATCAGGTGCAGGTAGCACCGGATGATCTGAAAAAGATCATTCCATTTTCGCTTGCAGACATTACGGATTAAAAAAGATAGATGGTGAAAAGAAATATAGGATGATGTTATCAAACATCAGATATACAAAAGGCAGGGCATAAAAAATTATGCTCTGCCTTTTTTGCATGCTCTTTATGGCCGTGGAAGTTTTTAATAAGAGGCATAAGGAGACGAAGTGAGAGTTGCGAAAGAAAATAAAATGTAATATAATGGAATTATTTTGAGGAGATTGTAAATGTGCAGGGCAATCTAATAAAAAAGGAGCAGCTTATGAGAGTTGAGACAGAACATTTAATCATACGAAACTTTGAACAAAAGGATGAAACGGATTTGGGAGAATATATGCTACAGAGGGTAGAGGCAGAATTTGAGCGGTATGAGAATTTTACGAAGGAAAACATTCCGGAAGAAATCAAGTTCCGTGTGGAAAGTGATGAGTTCTATGCCATTGAGCTAAAAAAGAACCATAAAGTGATCGGAAATATCTATATGGGGCATCGGGATTTTGAAGCAAGGGAGCTTGGGTATGTTCTGAACGAAGAGTATCAGCAAAAGGGGTATGGAAGTGAGGCAGCCAAAGCTGCAGTTGAATACTTTCTTCAAAATGGTACAAGGCGTATTTTTGCAGAGTGCTGTCCGATGAATGTGGCATCCTGGAAGACGATGGAGAGAATCGGGATGAAGAGGGAAGCACATTTGCGCAAGAATGTATCCTTTCGTAAAGAGCCGAATGGAAAACCAATCTATTGGGATACTTACGTTTATGGCATTTTAGTAGAAGATAGGAAAGCGTGATTATGGTGGCAGGAAAGCCACGATACGAAAAGCACTGCCTATCTTAACTGCTAAGACAGAGAGGAAAATGCAATGGAGATAGAAAAAGTGAAAGTAAATGCAATACCGGCAGTTATTTATGGAAGCAGATCGGAAAAAGCATATGTATATGTCCATGGGAAGGATGGTCATAAGGAGGAGGCAGAGCATTTCGCTGTATTTGCAGAAGAGAATGGGTGGCAGGTAATCAGTATGGATCTGCCTGGTCATGGAGAGCGAAAAGGAGAGATGGATCATTTCTATCCCTGGTATATCATTCCCGAGATGTCACAGATGTGGGCATATATGAGTCAGAGATGGAAGCAGATGGCGCTTTATGGAAACAGTATTGGTGCGTGGTGCAGTATGCTGGCGTATCAGAAAAAGAAAGTCCATCATGCACTTTTAGTATCCCCGATTTTGGATATGGTTCACTTGATTGAGAATATGATGCAGTGGGCAGGCATTTCGGAAGAAGAATTAGAGGATAAGCAGGTGATACAGACTTCATTCGGTGAAGAGCTGTCGTGGAAGTATCTTTCTTTTGCAAGGGAACATCGGATCACACAGTGGAAGTGTCCAACTTCAATTTTGTATGGAAGCAAGGACCATCTGACGGAACAATATATCGTGGATGAATTTGCAAAACGTCATAGCTGCAATGTGAAAATTATGGAGGGCGGGGAGCACTGGTTTTATACGAAGGAACAGTTAGACTATATGGATGAATGGATAAAGGAGAAGATAAGATGACCAATCAGGAAATTATAGCGATTGCAATGCAGCAGTCTGCGGCTGACAGCAATTGCAGTGTGGATGATTTTCAGTCCTTTGAAAATAAAGTAGTGATATCGAAAAACAGTGATAAAGCAAGAAAGTATCTTACCCTTCCTTTTTCGTGTGACCTGACTTCATATGGTAATAATATCGTTGCTTCTGTTACGGAAGAATTAGCGGAAATAGTGAAGGCGTATATCAATAAATATCCGATCGAACACTGTTTTGAAACCCCCAATTTACATATCTTAATTGAGCAGTTAAAGCCGTATGATCTCAATGTCTGCTTTATGGCAGAATATTTTTTGCCTGATTTAAACTTCTTAAGACCGCTTCAGTGCGGCTATGAAATCAGGGTTCTGAATCCGGAAGAATTCTCAGGTTATTATCAAAAAGAGTGGAGAAATGCATTATCTGAGACGCGAAAGCAGCTGGATCGACTGGCAGTAGGAGCATTTGATCAAGGAAGGCTGGTGGGGCTTGCAGGTGCCTCCGCCGACTGTGATACCATGTGGCAGATTGGAATTGATGTTCTGCCGGAGTACAGAAGACAGAGAATCGCATCCTGTCTGACATCAAGGCTTGCACAGGAGATTTTGGACAGAGGCATTGTACCATTTTACTGTTGTGCCTGGTCGAATGTGAAGTCGGCCAGAACTGCGATAAAAAGTGGGTTCAGGCCGTCCTGGGTGCAGCTCACGGTAAAGAGCAGCGAATTGGTTATAAAGATGAATCAGTAAAAGTAGAGTGCGTGCAAAACAAAAAGGGCAGAAGGAAAATTAAATATTCATGATAGGTAGATGCCTGTATATTCCAGGCAAGGAAGGAGTAATCTCAATGCAGGAATACGATGTGGTGGATCTTAAAAATTGGGAGAGAAAGATGCATTATGAAATCTTCCGACAGTATGAAAATCCGCGTTATGATATCAGTTTTGAGTTAGATATCACAAGCTTTTACCAGAAGATAAAAAGTCAGAATTTATCGTTTACCCTGTCTTTTATTCATGCCGTGGCGACTGCTGCCAATGAGATTGAGGCGTTTCGTTATCGGTTTGAGGATGGACAGCCGGTTTTGTATCATAAAATCAGCGGCATTTCCTTTACCTATCTGAACTTTAATACAGAGCTGATGAAAAATGTGGTGGTGGAATTAAAGGATGATAGTTATGAATTTGTTCTTTATGCAAAGAAAATAGCACAGGAGCAGAAAGCGTATTTTACAGGGCCATTAGGAAATGGAATTTATCAGTTTTCCTGCATCCCGTGGATTAGCTACACTCACATATCTCATACGGATTCCGGCAAGAAAGATAATGCCGTCCCAATCTTTGATTGGGGAAAATATGTGGAACGGGATGGGAGAAAGCTGCTTCCGTTTTCTGTACAGGTGCATCATTCTTTCGTGGATGGAATACATATCGAGAAGTTTGCAGAGAGATTACAGCAGCATCTTAATGAGAACTAGGGAAAAGAAAGCAGGCTAATGAAGCAGATGAAAGTTCTGTGGTGTGTACTCATGCAACATCAGGAGAAGGAGTTATAGAACATAGATATAAAAAGAAGACAAATAAAATTACATAAAGGAAGGTATCAGGTTATGATAATCCGAAGACATTATCGGGGCTGCCTGAAGGATTCTGTATTTACAGAAAAGGAATTGGAAAGACTCCTAAAAGCAGACGAGAAAAAGATAAAAGATGCAGTGAAGAAAGGGCGTTGTCTGACAGTAGCACTTTATCGTTATCAGGAGATGCTATTTTTATACTATGAGGCATTAGAAGAAGAACTTGTACCGGACTGTTTATTTCCGGCCTTATCAAAACAGCTGGAGTTATGGCCGGAGAAGGAAGGAAAGAAACCGTGGGCTTTTATGTATCCGATTTATTATCATGCGATTCCGGAAACGGAGGAAGAATGGGAGCGTCATGGCAGGAAGATAAGAAGAGGAAGGATTGCCTATCTGCTTCCGGACAAGCTATTTTCCTATACCTATTATCATGAAGCGATTGTGGAGGAAGGGTTATTGGAAGGAGATCAGTATCAGTCAATTGCACTTCATGAAAATGTGCTATTCTCTTATTTTGAAGAACCGAAGATTATGACCCATATTAGGAAAGATAAGACAGGGGAGTCTAAGGTGATAAAAGACTGGCTTGCAGTGGATCCGGAAAGTCATTTTGATCATACGCTTTCGGGAGAAGGAAATTTCCTGTTTATAAAAGAAGTGTTCTCATTTGGAAAGGAAGATCTGATAAAATAGACTATGCGGTCTGGTATCTACGAAGCGTAGGTTGCTCCTTTTAGAGAAAAAGGATTATGCTATTAGAGCAATGAGAGAAATAGCAGAGTCAGGAAAGGAGTTTAACTATGATACAGTATGTAACCGGCAGTACAATTAAAGCACTGCGGGAAAGAAAATCTTATACACAAAAGCAGTTAGCAGACTTATTAGGAGTCAGCGATAAGGCGGTCTCAAAGTGGGAGACTGGAAAGGGACTTCCGGATATCACGCTTTTAGAGCCGTTGGCAAAGACATTGGGAGTATCCGTAGCGGAGCTGTTATCCGGAGAGTGCGTCATCAACGGAAACCGTTCCGCCAATATGCTGCGGACCAAATTCTATGTATGTCCGGTGTGCGGCAATGTAATCCATGCGATGGGAGAGGAATGCTATATGCTTTTTGCAACCGGCATGGCTTAATACAAATTCGAGTATAGAATCCAGAAGTCACACATGATATCACGTATATGAGGCAGATACGGACTGATTCAACATGTCATAAGATGAATGGTAAGAAGTAGTACTGATTTATCACAAAACGACTTAAAAAATAAAAAAATAATTTAAGTCAGTATCATTTCTTGCCGATATTAATAACGTAAGTAGATGAAAGAAAAGGGGTATCAAATGAAAAAAAGAGGACAGAAATTAAGGCTTAGAATCAGCCAGAAATTAATACTTTCCTTTTTCTTCATTATGTTTACGTTTATGATGATTATGACGGTTATCGTGAATCTAAACTTAAAGAAGAATTTGATAAATGCAGAAGAGGAAAAGTTAGAAGAAAGTGTAGAAAGATTGGCAAGCCTGATTAATACGAAGTTAGAAGATAAAGTTACTTTATTGCAGACGGTAGCAAGAAATAAGATATTTTCTATGTACGAAGTCGGATCAGAGGAATTGCGTGATCGGATCAATGAGGAAGGGCGAAAGCTTGGATTCCAAAATCTATTGATTGCGGACATAAATGGAATCATGGAAGTTACGAACGTAAATTTAGAAAAGGTATTACAAGATATATCGGAAGATGAGAACTATAAAGAGGCAATGAAAGGGAATAGTACCTATTCTAAGCCAATGAAACTTCCCATTGGTACGCTTATCACTATCACAGTTCCGGTAATGGATGAAAATGGGGCAGTCATCGCAGTATTGGTGGCAGCACAGAATATTCTGGATTTTGCCAATATAGTAATAGATGGTCATTATACAAGCTTTATGCTTGCGGGGGATGGGGAACTTTTAGCACATACAAATGTAGAACTGTTGTCGCAGGATACAATGGATGCGGAGCTGCTTGGCAAAGTAAATACGTATGCGAAGGAAAACGAAGAAGTACAAAAGCGCATGCTTTCTCAGGGTACAGGATTTGATGAATGGATCTTTGAGATGGATGGAACGAAGCAGTATATCGCATATGCTCCGATTACGTATACAAACTGGTCAGTTGCAATCTTACAGAATCAGAAGGAAGTTCTATCCGCGATCAGTACCCAGATCAGGCTGAATATGCTGACATCATTCCTATTACTTATCGCAGGAGGCGTGATCGTCTGGATGGTGGCAAAGTATATCAGTAAGGGGATTATTGGAATTTCCAAGCATCTTGATATATTAGCAAGCGGCGATTTTATGGAACCTGTTCCGGAAAAAATCCTGAAATATAATGATGAAGTGGGTGCAGCAGCAAACTCAATGGAGCAGATGCGAAAATCCATTGGGGATGTACTGGCAGTGTTAAAGGATAGTTCTGCTACAATGGATCAAAGAGCAGAGGAATTGGCTCAGGTTTCAGCAACAGTGCAGCAGAACTCTCAGGGAATCGCAGTTTCCACAAGTGAGATGGCAACAGGTGTTTCCGAACAGTCTCATGACTTAGTCGATATCTTAGAGAATATCAATGGCTTCGGCAGAATGATTGAAGAAGTAGTCGGAAAAATCCAGATGGTGCAGAAAAGCACAGAGTCTGTTAATAAGGAGCTTGCTACAGGAAATGAAAATGCAAGAGAGTTAGGTAGTTCTGTGAAGACAGTAAATGATTCCTTCCTTGGATTTACGAAAAAAGTTGGTGAGCTAAGTGACAACATTAAGGAAATCACGAATATCACAACCTTAATTGACAGTATTGCAGGACAGACAAACTTACTTGCTTTAAATGCATCCATTGAAGCCGCAAGAGCAGGTGAGGCAGGGAAAGGTTTTGCCGTTGTCGCTGATGAGATTCGTAAGCTTGCAGAAGAGTGTAAGAAATCCGCAGATAATATCAATCATATGATTGCGGGAATTTCTATTGATGCACAGGCATTAATTGATGGAAGTGTAAGCCTCAATGATGAGCTAAGTGGTCAGATTGCTACAATTTCTGAAACTGTGGACTCTTATGGAATGATGGCCGGAACCGTTTCAGAAATGGTACAGAATATCGTTACGATTTCATCACTGGCTGCAGAACTCGGTCAGACTAAGGATATGATTATTAGCAGAGTAGAGAATGCGACGGCAGTAGGTGAAGAAATCACAGCCTCTACAGAAGCAGTCGCTGTTTCCGCAGAATATATGAGTGAATCTGCAAAGGGAGTAGAGACAGCAGCACAGAGTCTGGCGGATATCTCAAAAGAATTCGAACAGGAAATCAAAAAGTTTAAGATTTAGAATGAAAATAGCTCCCCTAATTGGCCATGACGAAATCAGTTCATCGGGCTGATTAGGGGAAGAAAAAAAGAAAATTAAAAATTTTCAAAATTGTGTTGACAAAAGAAACAATATACGATATACTCTATCTTGTCTTCAAGAGAGACAAAAACAAATAAATATGCACGAGTGGCTCAGTGGTGGAGTATCGCCTTGCCAAGGCGAGGGTCGCGGGTTCGAATCCCGTCTCGTGCTTCTTATATGACCTCAGGATTCTTGATTAAATCAAGGGTTCTGAGGTTTTTTCGTTACTTACAGTTTGAGTACCCATGAGTACCTGCATTCCATTCATACTGGACAGGGCATTTACAATGAGTTCATTGGTTTCCTGCTTACTACGATTGTTGAGGATGTAGCCCCTTGTGGTCTGGATATTGCTATGTCCTAGATACTGGCGAATGATTTCAAGGGATAGTCCTTGATTATACATTTCTGATGCCACTGTTCGTCGAATATCATGAGCAGACTTGACTGGAATATTCGCACATAAACATTGTGTGCGAATGCAGTTATCAATCTCACGAATTTTAGTTCGTCCATTGATATCGCAGAAGATAAAATCGTTATCGGAATACCCGAACTCTTCATTGATTGTTTTTACTTTTTCTAATAAAGCTACTTCGTAATCACTGAGTGGAAGAAAACGATTCCCATAAGGACTTTTCTTTTTGGTATATTCTAAGATCACCGGACGAAGCTTACCAATTCCATCATCTTCTAATCCTTCCATTCTTCGAATATGTATCTCTTTTCTAATCCAATCAACATCACACCATTTCAACGCTGCAACTTCTCCGATTCGTAGACCTAGCTTAAAGAGCAGGAATATTGCATAAGCATCAGTTTCTTCTGGATGTTGTTG
>SVEB01000069.1 GCA_015057635.1 Lachnospiraceae bacterium
AAGTGCGATAACGATAGGAGGAGGAACAGTCGATATCGGAAGTGCGATAACGATAGGAGGAGGAACAGTCGATATCGGAAGTGCGATAACGATAGGAGGAGGAACAGTTGATATCGGAACCCCGGTAACGATAGGAGCAAGTACATTCACTAGCAGTACAAGAACGATTAGTCTACTTCAAACAGCTGGATCTTATACGGAGACTTTTGATGTATCTACAAATAAGTTAAATAACTTCTATGTTTATTCCGGTCTTACAGGAAGCACAGATAGCATTACAGCAGCATTATTCATAAGTCCGACAACAGCAGATGGTTATTTGGTGTACGACAAAGTAGCGTCAAAGTATTTAATGACGGATACCGTGAATAATGCACAGTTAATTCAGTCCGTTTTATCGAACATCGCAGTGGTATCCATCACGGCAGCAGCAGCTCTAACAGGAGCAAGCACAGTTACCGTTATTTATAATGGTCAGGCATAAAAACTTATGATAAAGAGTGGTTTTAAGACTGCATAAGTGCATCTCCACTATGGCAGAAGCCAGCCATAGTGGAGATAAGATTGATGGAGAGGGGGAGAACAGAGGCAAGATGGATGAGAAGAAAACGGTAAGTTTGTGTATGATCGTAAAAAATGAGGAACAGTTTCTGAGGCAGTGTATTGAAAGTGTTCTTCCGGTAATTGATGAGATTATTATTGTGGATACTGGATCCACCGATCGGACGAAAGAAATTGCACGAGAATATACCCGAAATGTATATACCTATGTTTGGGATGGAAACTTTAGCAACGCCAGGAATTATTCTATTAGGATGGCGAGCAGTGACTGGATTCTTCTGTTAGATGCAGATGAAATGTTAGAAAGAGAAGATTGTGAGGCGTTACTTAAGCTTATACAGGAGTCACAGATTGATGGGTATGATTTTTATATAAAAAATTATGTAGCGCAGAACGATAAGGAAAATTATAATACACATTATGCTCTGCGGATGATACGAAATGACAAGCGTTATGCATTTCGGGGAATTGTACATGAGCAATACGTTCCGATTGATGAAGAGGCTCCGTTCCAAAAAACAGATGGGGTGACAATACGCATCAATCATTATGGCTATTGCAAGGAAGTGGTGGAGAATAAAGGAAAGCGAAGCCGGAATATTCCATTAATTGAAAGACAGCTAAAGCTGACGCCAAATGATCCGTATTATCTTTTTACACTTGCAAATGAATATTTGGCGGATGAGAATTACGAGAAAGCAATTGAACTGTATGAAGCCTCCCTGAAAAACGCAGACGTAGCATATCGATATGTCCCATACCTGTATCAACGCCTGATTCATTGCTACTACTCCTGCAGCAGATATCAAAAGGCAGTGGAAACAGCCGAAAAGGCACTGGTGATTTATCCGCAATGTACGGACTATGTATTGCTAAGAGGAATCGTTTATTATAGCTGGCATAAAGTTCTTCTGGCAGCAGATGATTTTCGGAAATGCATTGAGATGGGGCCAAGCCCGATTTTTTTTAACTTCATCGCTGATTGCAGCACCACAAAGCCAAGAATTTTCTTAGCAACTATATATCAGGAAGCGGGGGATTATGCAACTGCACTGCAGTATTATACGGAAGTCATAAAATCAGATGCGAAATCCATCTCTTACTTATATCCGATCATGAATTGCCTAATGCATATATTTCATGATTCAGAGCAGGCTATTCAGAGCATCACGCTTTACTTTTCTACCTTCTTTTCTAATTATCGGATGGAATATCTGATCGATATATTGATTAGTGGAAAATGCTATGGGGCAGCAGAAAAGATAATGGAACAGTATCCTACAATAGATCAAACAGCAGTGGATTATGAATATTGTAAGGCCAAAATAAGTTTTTATACAAAAAAGTATAAGGAAGCAGCAACAAGATTTACGGCACTTTTAAAAGGCGATTTAGCAACAAGCATACTTCCGGACGTACGTCGTTTCTGCTATCAGTATTTATTCCTTCTTTCGTTTGTAGAGCAATCCGTGGATAAAGAAATAGTTGATGCTGCTATTCTACAGTCGGGGGAGGAGCACCTAAAAGAGATCTGCATAGATATAAGGGATATCGTTGAGAATGGAAATACGATAGTGGAAGGATATGAGTCACATGTTTCATCTCAGGAGAAGAAGATAAGCATGGTTATGGAGCTTTTAGAAAGTTTATTAGCAATACAAGAGTTTGATTTATTTGAGAAATTTCTTTCCGAACTGAATCGGGTAGATGATAAAAATGTTTTGTTAAAACTCGGAGGACTTTATCAGAAGTATGGCTATTATACAATGGCTAGCAACGTGATCATGCGTTCAATTAAGGAAATGGATACGTTTGATTATTCATCATTATGTATCCTGGCTGATAATAGTACACTGCGCCTTTAGTTCCTTTTTGGCGAGAACGAAAAGCGCAGTGTGTAAAAAGACTAAAAGATAATTCGAATGATATTGTCTTCTTTCATATCAGATTCTGCAATATAGTTTGTACCCAGTTCTTTATCATTCAGATAGCATTTGGAATAACCACTTTCTTTTCCATCCGGATTTTCGATTGTAATATGAAGTGTCTTGCCGCGGAACTGTTTTGTCATGGTGAGCTGTTTCCAGGAAGACGGGATTGCCGGGCAGATCTTTAGTCCATATAAGTCCGGTCTTAAACCTAAAATGCCTTCCACACAGGATACCATAACCGTAGAGGCGGTTCCAGTCAGCCAATGGACATGACTTCTTCCTTCAAACGGGCTTTCGGTAGATTCCGTGAACTGCCCGTGTACATAAGGTTCCATCACACGGATCTCAGCATGATCGTTTTGGGATGCAGGGGAGCTTTCGGTGAAATATTCATAAGCCCGGTTTCCATGACCCATCAAAGCCTCGGCTAAGATAATCCAGCCCTGTGTCTGGGAGAAGATGCCGCCATTTTCTTTTGTGGACGGGTTAAACAGAATGGCAAGAGCGCCTTCAAATGCATGATCCTTAAAGGATGGAGCCATAATCCGGACACCATATGGCGTGTTTAAAATATCATGAACCGTATTTAAGATGGTCTCTGACTGGGAAGGAGAAGCTAAGCCGCTGATCACAGCCCAGGACTGTGGATTCAGCCACATGCTTGCTTCCACATCCGTTTTGGAGCCAATCACGGTGCCGTCTTCTTTAAATCCACGTATATAACGGTCATCTTCAAAACACAGAGTCTGAAGAGTATCCCCTAATTTTTTTTGTTCCTGTTTTAAGAATTCAATATAGCTATCATCCTTTTTTAGACTTGCAAACTCGGAAAGGATTCCCATTGCCATATAAAGCTGCATTGCAACAAAGGTGGACTCTCCCTTCTTGCCAAGACGCAGACAGTCATTCCAGTCCGCATGCAGGCCGGCAGGCATATTGTGAGGTCCAAGACGGTTTAAGGAGAATGTGATAGCGCGTTTTAAATGGTCATAAACGGAATCTTCCTCTTTGTTTGCATATGGAATGACTTCATCCAAGAAACTTATGTTGCCGCTTTCCGCAATATACTTATAAATCGTTGGGAACAGCCAGAGCGCATCGTCTGCCCGGTAAGCCGGATGCCCGGTTGCCTGCACATAAGAAACATCATCCGGTGTATCCTCATGACCGGCGTTGTGATCAAACTTTACAAGCGGAAGACCGCCTCCATTATTGACCTGAGCAGAAAGCATAAAACGGATCTTTTCGGCTGCCATCTCCGGAGCTAAATGAATCACCCCCTGAATATCCTGGACGGTATCCCGGTACCCATAGCCATTTCGCAGGCCGCAATAGATAAAGGAGGCAGCTCTCGACCAGATAAAGGTCATAAAGCACTGGTAGGCATTCCACGTATTGACCATTGCATTAAAATTCGGATCCGGAGACTGTACGGACAGGTTCTTTAATTTGCTGTGCCAGAACTGTTTTAATTCTGCTAATTCCTTCTCTACATTGGATAAAACTTTATAATGGTTTAAGATCGCATCCGCTTCCTGTTCGGTCTTACGTCCGAGTATGTATACAAATTCTTTTGTTTCACCCGGCTGTAGAGGAAGTTTGGAATGAAGGGCTGCACATGCATTGGAATTATAGTTCAGTGTATTGTCACATGTTCCGTTTTCTACGGCAACGGGATTCTGATAGCTGTGGTAATGACCAAGGAATGCAGTCTTATCTCCGTTATATGAGGTGACCGGAAGGCCGCTTATACCAAAGGCACGTTCTCTGTGATTGCTTCCGTCAGCCCCTTTTTGGTCATTCTCGTTGACAGCCTGGATGATTTTATTCCCTTTAAAATGGGTGCGGGTGATAAAGAGCGTATACTGAAGGTTAACCTGATCATTTTCATAATAATCTTCATTGGTGAATTCCACAAAACCGAATACAGAAAGATCCCTTGGAACGCTGTCAGAATTAGTAATGCGGCAGCGCCATACTTCGTAGGTTTTATTAAGTGGTACATAATAGGTTACTTCAGAATGGATTTTAGAATAGTCAGACTGGATGACTGTATAGGCGGTGCCATGACGGCATACGCTTTTATAAGAAGAAAGATCTTTTAGAACCGGCTGCCAGGATGCAGACCAGTAATCGGATGTTTTATCATCCCGGATATAGACATAACGCCCAGGCTTGTCCTCCTGGTTAAAGATGTAGCGGCTGATCCGTCCATTGGCGCCGCTTTTTACAAAACTGTATCCCCCTGCATTATTGGAAATGATAGCGCCATATTCCGGTGAGCCTAAATAATTCGCCCAAGGTGCCGGTGTGTCAGGACGAGTGATGACATATTCCCTGTTTTCCTCATCAAAGTAACCGTAATTCATATTCATACCTCCACATTGATAGAATTAGTCGATTAGCCATTGTAATTATGTCAAAAATAAGAGTTCACTTGGCAGCTGAATCTTGCACATGCCATGAGGTTTAAAATTCCTGAATGTATATTGATCTTCAGGATTATTTTTAATTAAGGTAGTGCGAAAAACAATTGCATAATTTAAGTAAATTATAGCATTATAAAGTGAGTAAAACAAGAAAAAATTGCCTAAAAATGTAAAACAAAATGCATGCATAATGCATAATAAAGTGTATAAAAAAGAACTTCCAGTTCCTTTAGCGTGACTGGAAGTTCTTTAAACGTTCATTGATTTTTTTTGCTTCATTTTCATCTGCCCGATAGCATATGGTCCACACCATGATATAGACAAAGACAATCATCAAAAGTAATGTGATGCCTTCTGATAACGCTCCGATTTCAATCCATCCAAAAAGCAGTGCCATGCCAAAAACCAGTGGGGTTAAGAGCATCATATGAATCAGCTGACGAATAAACATCTGATGTTTGCTCAATTCCTTTTTGGAATAAAATAAAAATCCGAGCATAGAAACAAGAACAGAAAAAATCAGTACCTCCCACAACAGCGAATTGGAAAATCTATCTCCCGGACAGAAGATATAGGTAAACAGTGCAGTCATAAGCAGAGTAAAAGTCGTAATGACAAAAAAGGAGCGATAAATTCGCCTGAAACAGTCTTTCATCGTCATAAGGCAAGCCTCCTAAATTCCTAGTTTTTCTTTTAGAGCAGGTACATACTGTCTGGAAATAATGACTTTTTCATTGTTTTTAAGCGTTGTTTCCAAACGGCCATTAAAAGCAGAGGTAATATTACTAATTTTATCGAGGTTTAGAATACACGACTTGGAAGCACGGAAAAAGGAAGTATCCCGAAACATTGCCTCAATCTCGTAAAGCTTTAATCTGGATTCGTAAACCTGTTCCTTGCAGTAGATAAAAACTCTATTATCGACTGCTTCAAAATAGAAAACACTGGTCGGATCGATCAGGTGGATGGTTCCGCCAAGCAGTCCGGTCAGCTTTTCTTTTCGCATCTTGGCTTCGTAGATAAACTGCAGAAGCCGGTCATCGAGCTGACGGCAGCGGATAATAATCGTATCTTCTTCGCCGTCAGACGGATCTTCAATCAAAATCTTCATGCACTCCCTCATTTCTAAGAAGGAACATGCATGTGTTAGCGGTCTGATGCATGTTTCTTCTCGGTAATAATGACAGAACCTATCAAAAACAGTATACCACTTATAGTAAGAATTAGGAAGAGTGCAGTATTTGTGAGTGTGTGACCGTTTATGGAAATGGTGATGCCCATATAATTTTTGTAGTCTGCGATTATAGAAGCATCGGCTCCGTGAAAGAAATCAGCAGTCAGATCTTTAGAGAATGCAGAACGTAGCAAGGTGGATCCATGCATGGATGGCAGAACACGAAGGACGGATTGAACTGCTTTTGGAAGCATCCCGATCGGAAGGTAGATGCCGGAGAGAAAACCGATTAAAGTGCCGACAATAATATTAAGAGCGGTATAGCTGCCCTGTGTTTTGATAAAGGATGTCATAAAGAAGACAAGGCAGGAGTTGCAAAGCACGTTAATAATCAGGTAGCCAAGTATTAAGGTCACAGTGGAGATGGATAAGGTAACACCGCATAATACATACAGTAAGATCAGTGAAAGGAAAAAGGTAAGAAAGGAGAGTGTGATGCCGGCAAGGATGGTGGAACCAAGATATCCGAGAACAAATGAGATCCGGCTTGCCGGGGAAGTAAAGAACGCTTTCATTTTAAAATGGTCCTGATCACTTACCATGGTGCTTAATACGCCAAGGGGAACTGTGACGGTTGCAGTATAGGAGATGCCGGCAAAAACCAGTGCATAGATCAGGCTCTTTGCTTCGGCCGAACGTCCCGGCAGCATGTCATTTAAAGAATCAATATTGGTCTTTGATAAAAAGCAGATATTAAGAGCAATAATGATCAGAATTGTAAGCATGGAGAAGAAGACAGATGTCTTATCTCTCAGATACAGCTTCATATTCCGCTTTACCATTGCAATTGTTGTAGTCATAAGTTATCCCTCCATTTTGATTTGTTTTGTGATCGTTAAAAAAGCGTCTTCCATAGTTCCCTGCAGTACCTCAAATGCTTTTAGGTAAGGAGAAAGTTTAGATAAGAGCGGCAGTGAGGATATGGTATCCGGAATCGATACATGGTAGCAGTTGGAATCTTCGGTAAATGGGTAGCCGAAGGATCTAAGAATATCCGATACTTCATCTTTATCGGTCACATCCAATCGAAGCACATCGCTTGTATAGTTCTCTTTTAGTTCAAATGGGGTCGCATCGGCAATAATCTTTCCTTTGTTGATAATCACGATATGTTCTGCCATAGATGCTTCCTCCATTGAGTGAGTTGTTAGAAAGATGGTCATTCCAAGGTGCTGTTTCAGATAAAGAATCTGTTCCCAGATTAATTTTCTTGTTTTGGGATCTAAGCCTGTGGTCGGTTCATCTAAGAAGAGAATGTCTGGTTTATGAAGAAGTGCTCTTGCAATCTCAACTCTGCGTTTCTGACCACCGGATAAGGAATGGTATTTTTTTGAAAGCAGATCGGAAATCTCAAGCATCTTACATATGTCTGCTACCTGAGTACGTATTTTGGAAGAGTCCGATTCGTAAAGGCTTGCACGGGTGAATAGATTCTCTTTGACGGTCAGCATATCATCCAGCGTATTTTCCTGAAAAATGACACCGATATGGCGGCGGATCTTTGCATTGTCCTTTCCAAGTTCAAGACCATTTATCAAAACGTTTCCGGATGTCTTTTCATACAGAGTGCAGAGCATGTTGATGGTAGTCGACTTGCCGGCACCATTTACACCAAGGAAACCGAATAGCTCTCCTTTTTTTACAGAGAAACTGATGGAGTCTACAACAGCTGTTGTATGGAACTTTTTGCTTAAGTTATTTACCTGAATCATTTCGTTCATTTCAATCACCTCATTTATTTGATACCCACATAATACGCGGACTCCTTAGCAGATGCAATCCCTGGACCACTGACCCGCATTATGAGGTAGGTAACCTGCAAAAAAAGCAAGTGAAATGCATATGGCATTTGAATACGTATGGAAGTGATTCCTTTCTAAGAAGACTTAAGCGGTGGAAGAAAAAATAATAAATTGTATAAAATAATAAGACAAGCAGCACATGAAACTGCTATAATAAGGAAGAGTTAAAAAGGGATCACCTGGATTAGCAGAAGAATGTGTAAGAAAGAAGGAATTTTATGTTATTTGGAAGAGAAGATACTACATTTAAGGAAATGCGTGAAAATTCAGTAATGGACTGGCTGAAAGAAGTGGCAGCCAGCGGAGACTTTGTAAATGAATGCGGAGCAAAGTTAACAATGGACTATATCAAAGCTCTTCAGGATGCCATTCAGGAAGAAAAAAAGAAGAGTGCGTTAAAGGATGATTTCTTAAAACGCTTGAAACAGAAGAAATAAAGATAGAATAGAAGAAAGAACCGAAGGGGTTAGAGTAGGTTCACCAGATCAAAAATGAAAAATAAAAAACTCAGACTTTACAGCCTGATTGCGAAAAGCAGCTGTAAAAACTGAGTTTTTTATTCTTCGTTCTATTTCTTATCTTTCATCATCATGGCACGAACTTTTAAGGAAAGGCCAAAGAGATTGATGAAGCCTTCTGCATCATGATGATCGTAAAGATCGCCGGTTGTGAAGGATGCGATGCTTTCATTGTATAAAGAGTATGGGGATGTGGTACCCTGCTTGATGATATTGCCTTTATACAGTTTTAATTTTACTTCACCGGTTACATATTGTTCAGTGGATTCGATAAATGCCTGGAGAGCCTCGCGAAGTGGTGTGAACCATTTGCCTTCGTATACAACATTGGCAAAACGATTTGCGATTTCTTTCTTGCAGGAAAGGGTGTCACGGTCTAAGATCAGCTCTTCTAATGCAGTATGTGCTTCCATTAAGATCGTTCCGCCTGGTGTTTCATATACACCACGGGATTTCATGCCTACAACACGGTTTTCTACGATATCCACAATGCCAATGCCATGTTTTCCGCCAAGGGTATTGAGCTCTTCAATGATTTCAGAGGCTTTCATTTTCTTACCGTTTAATGCAGTCGGAACACCACCTTCAAAGGTAAGAGATAAGGTTTCGGACTCATCCGGAGCTTTTTCAGGAGATACACCAAGCACTAATAGATGATCGTAATTTGGTGCATTTGCTGGATCTTCTAATTCAAGACCTTCATGGCTGATATGCCATAAGTTACGGTCACGGCTGTAGCTGTGGGATGCATCAAATGGGAGGTCAATGCCATGTGCCTTGCAGTATGCGATCTCATCTTCGCGGGACTGCATCTTCCATGTTTCATTACATCTCCAAGGTGCGATGATCTTTAAGTCCGGTGCTAATGCTTTGATGCCTAATTCAAAACGAACCTGATCATTTCCCTTGCCTGTTGCACCGTGGCAGATTGCAGATGCATTTTCTTTTCTCGCGATTTCTACTAATTTTTTTGCGATAGCAGGGCGGGCCATGCTTGTTCCGAGTAAATATTTATTCTCGTATACAGCCCCGGCTTTTACGCAAGGAATCACATAATCATCTACGAACTCATCTGTGATATGTTCTATGTACAGTTTAGATGCTCCGGACAGTTTCGCACGTTCTTCTAATCCATCTAATTCATTTCCCTGGCCTACATCAACACAGCAGCAGATAACATCATAATCATAATTTTCTTTTAACCAAGGGATGATAGCAGTCGTATCCAGACCGCCGGAATATGCTAAGATAACTTTTTCTTTCATACAACCAGCCTCCTAAAAGTGAATCTTTGTAAATTTTCTTTAATAAATATACACCTAAACTTATTTTTATGCAATACCCTATTTTTATATTTACACAGAAAAGAGATACACTGGTGTTGTGGGACGGTAGAGTGGGAGGGGCAGCAATTAATAAAAAGTTTATGTCCGAATTACAATGATTTAAGGAAACAGCATTGCTTATAAGAAGAAGAGCGAGTAAAATTAAGGTGACAAAAAATGGTAAAATAAGGAGAAACATTTCAAAATAGGAGATGCACAAGAAAAAGAATAGAAGTTGATATAAGAGGTGAGGAGGCTTAAAAAGAGTGAAAATATTTTTAAAGAAGTATCGTCATGCATGGGTGCTATCCTATGTATTTATTTATCTAATCTGGTTTTTCTATTTGAATCAGATAAGCGCGGATTCCTTTCATCCGGTTTATCTGCCCTTTGATGATTTGATCCCTTTTAATGAATGGTTTATTATCCCGTATTATATATGGTTTGCGTATGTGCCGCTTGTAGTAGGATATTTCTTTTTTACATCTGTGAAAGACTTTTATCACTGTACGGCTTACCTGTTTATAGGAATGACAATCTGTCTGATCATATATACAATTTATCCAACCGGGATTTATTTCAGGCCGGATTTAGCATCGCTTGACCGGAATAATATACTGACTTTAATGACGAAGGTGATTTATACGGTGGATATGGGGACGAATGCATGTCCGAGCATTCATTGCTTTAACTCGATCGGACTTTGGATCTCGATTCATAAAAGCGAACGGTTACATAATAAGAAAGGGATACAGGCTGCATCGTTTGTTCTGTCTTTCCTTATCTGTCTGTCCACAATGTTTGTAAAACAGCATTCTATTATCGATGTGATTGCGGCTATGGTTCTAGCGGTAGTTATGTATATTCTGGTGTACTGTATCCCGTATTCAAAGGGAATAATATTCAAAAAGAAAAATGTCTGCTATAATGTAGAAAAACAAAAATAGGATCAGATGGAAAGTAATCTGATTTTGTAAGAAAGGAACGTAAGAAAGATGTATGAAGTGATATTGGCATCCGGTTCACCAAGGAGAAAAGAGATTCTAGAACAGATCGGAGTAGCGTTTCGAATTGTGACAAGTGATAAGGAAGAAGTGATGAAGGACGAAGATCCGGCTGGGCTTGTAAAGGATTTGTCTCGAATGAAGGCAAAGGATGTGGCTCTAAAAATCGGAGCAGAAAGCATTATTATTGGTGCCGATACAGTAGTCGCACATAAAGCCAAAGTATTAGGAAAGCCAAAGTCCAGAGAAGAAGCTATTCAGATGATTGAATCGTTTCAGGGGGATTCCCACGAAGTATATACCGGCGTATGCATTATTATTAAAGATGCAGAAGGCAAGGAGCAGGAAATCAATTTCGCAAAGGCGACCAAAGTGAATGTGTGTCCAATGACAAGAAGTCAGATTGAAGAATATGTGGATACGAAAGAACCAATGGATAAGGCAGGCGCTTATGCGATTCAGGGGAAATTCGCGCCTTATATTGCAGGAATTGAAGGGGATTACTATAATATCGTAGGATTCCCAATCAGCGCAGTTTATCAGAGTTTGTTAGAGATCGGAATTGATTTGAAGAACCTAAGATAGACTTAAAATCAGGTGTAAAGCTTGAGCAGATAAAATTAAAACAGAAAAAAGAGCATTGTTTTCATAATCAGCCACATAAAGCGGATTATGAAACGATGCTTTTTTTATTTTAAAAATGAGTATTGCATAATATTACACTAGGATGTATGATTATGAAAACAAGGAAAAGATTGGATACAAGAAAGGCGTAAATTATGAAGAATTCAGGAGGAGTACATATGGAATGGATAGATGGGGGCGTAACGGCAGCAACTGGTTTTTATGCATCCGGAGTATACGCAGGAATTAAGAAGAGCCGCAAGGATATGGCAATGGTTTTCTCTGTTGTGCCGGCGACGGTGGCAGGAGCATTTACGACCAATATGGTGAAGGCAGCACCGGTACGCTGGGATATCAGCTTGATTGAAGAGATGAAAATGGCACAGGCCGTAGTATTAAACAGCGGTGTGGCAAATGCCTGCACCGGAACCAAAGGAAAGCAGAATAATGCGTGCATGGCGAAAGCGGCGGCAGAGGCACTTGATATCTCAGAGAAACTGGTACTCACAGCATCAACAGGGGTAATCGGCAAGCAGCTCCCGATGGATGCCATTGCATCCGGAGTAAAGGTACTGGCGGGATGTTTGAGCGATACGATGGAAGCTGGAACACTGGCAGCAGAGTCAATTATGACTACGGATACGGTGAAAAAAGAAGCGGCCGTGACCATTTTACTGGGAGGAAAAAAGGTAACGGTCGGAGGCATGAGCAAGGGAAGCGGCATGATCCATCCGAATATGGCAACGATGTTAGCGGTGATCACAACAGATGCCGCAATTTCGCAGGAACTTCTGAATGAAGCGGTTCATGAAGTGGTATCGAAGACATTCAACCGAATTTCAGTGGATCGTGATACTTCAACCAACGATTCCTATATGGTTTTGGCAAATGGTCTCGCCGGCAATGAGCAGATAACAAAGAAGGATGCATCTTATGATGAGTTTCTGAAAGCCTTGTATGCCGTTTCGGAATCCCTTGCCAAGAAAATGGCGGCGGATGGTGAAGGGGCCACCAAATTATTAGAAGTGAATGTGATTCATGCTGTAAGCGAAAAAGAAGCGGAAATCTTAGCAAAATCTGTTATTACCTCCAATCTTGTGAAGACTGCAGTATTCGGAAATGATGCAAACTGGGGCAGAATATTATGTGCTCTTGGCTATTCGGGCGTGCAGTTTGATCCGGAGAAGGTAGACCTTGTCATTACCAGCAGCTACGGAACATTAAGTCTTGTAAGCAATGGAATGGCAACCGACTATTCCGAAGAAGAGGCAACCAAGATTCTTTCTGCTGACGCTGTGACTGTGACGGCGGATATGAAGTCGGGAGAGGAATCCGCTACGGCATGGGGCTGTGATCTCACCTATGACTATGTAAAAATCAACGCAGATTATCGTTCTTAATTATAAAAGCAGGAGGACAGTTATGGAACAGATGGATCAGATTCTAATCAAAGCGCAGACATTAATTGAAGCACTCCCTTATATACAGAAATTCAATAATAAGAAAGTAGTGGTAAAATACGGCGGCAGTGCCATGTTAGATCCAAAACTGCAGATGAATGTGATCAAAGACGTGGTGTTGCTAAAACTGGTGGGCATGCAGCCAATCATCGTGCATGGGGGCGGCAAGGAGATCAGCAAATGGCTTGGGTACCTTGGACACGAATCCAGGTTTGTGGAAGGACTCAGAGTTACGGACGAAGAGACAATGGAAGTGGCCGAAATGGTACTTGGAAAAGTGAATAAACATCTTGTTCAGATGGTAGAACAGCTCGGCGTAAAAGCAGTCGGAATCAGTGGAAAGGATGGCGGCACAATCCATGTAGAGAAAAAATATGTGCATGGCCAGGATATCGGATTTGTTGGCAACGTAACAGCTGTAAACACGGATCTTATTGACACGCTGATTCAGAATGACTTTATTCCGGTCATCGCCCCGATTGGCTTAGATGATACATTTCACAATTATAATATCAATGCCGATGATGCGGCATGTGCAGTAGCGAGTGCGGTAGGTGCAGAAAAGTTAGCGTTTCTTACCGATATTGAAGGCGTGTATAAAAATCCACAGGATAAAGACAGCCTGATTTCCGTCCTGACACTAGATAAAGCCAATGAACTGATGGAAGAAGGCTATATCGGAGGCGGCATGCTCCCAAAACTGAAGAACTGTGTGGATGCAGTCAAAAATGGTGTTCACCGGGTACATATACTAGACGGAAGAATGGAACACTGTCTGCTTCTGGAGTTTTTTACGAATAAAGGAATTGGAACCGCTATCATCAACGATGAGAATCTTCTGTTTGAACATGAGAGCGGTCCTGTTAATGAATAGCAGTTTCTTTTAAAACTCAAAACGGAGCTACACAGTGAAAGTCTATGTAAAAAAGGATTTGGAATGCCTACGTGCCAAAAATCGATATGCCAAAAATCTATGTGCAAAAACTTATAGACTCCAGATTTATAAGTTCACAGCATGAATGAGAATTTAAAAGGAGATTGTGATATGAGCATGAAAGAAATCATAATAGAAGCGGAGCAGGTTTTAATGCACACCTATAACCGTTATCAGATTGTATTGGACCATGGAAATGGTGCCTATCTGTATGATGCCGATGGAAAAGAATATTTAGACTTTATAGCCGGCATAGCGGTATTTGCCTTTGGCTATCACTATAAAGATTATGATCAGGCGCTGAAAGATCAGATTGATAAGCTGCTTCATACATCCAACTATTTTTATTCCGAACCATCACTTGCAGCAGCTAAAAAACTTGCATCTGCATCCGGAATGGACCGGGTCTTTTTCACCAACAGCGGTACCGAAGCCATAGAAGGCGCTGTCAAGCTGGCGCGTAAATACTATTATAAGAAACATAAAAAAGCCGACAGTGAAATCATATCCATGGATCATTCCTTCCACGGCCGCAGCATGGGAGCTTTGTCTGTAACGGGAAATGCCCATTACCGTGAAGCATTCGAGCCTTTAATTGGAGGGACTGTATTTGCCACCTATAACGACTTAGCAGACGTTAAATCCAAAATCACCGACAAGACCTGTGCCATCCTAATGGAAACCGTACAGGGAGAAGGTGGCATCTATCCGGCCACAAAAGAATTTTTAGAAGGGGTCCGTAAACTCTGTGACGAGAATGATATCCTACTTATACTGGATGAAATCCAGTGCGGAATGGGAAGAA
>SVEB01000010.1 GCA_015057635.1 Lachnospiraceae bacterium
ACAAACTCTTTTGCCAGTCTTAGCATCTCACGATCATTATGATGTCCTGTTGCCTTCAGCCGTAACAGATCCGTCGGTATCTGAAAATCTCCTGTTGCTTCCACTGTTCTTGCATAGCGAATCCCGCACTCTTCTGCCACTTTCACGGTCCTATCGCTGTAAACTCCATATGGATATGCCATTCCGCATACATCCGTATCAAATAGGCGCTCCAGGTTGCATTTATCCTGCCAGATCTCATTAAAAATAGTTTCATCGGTACATGGATCCAAATTTGCATGCGTCAATGTATGTACCGCGATCTCATGCCCTCTATAAAGTTCCTTTAACCCCTTGATATTCATTCTTCTGATCACGGTTCCATTACTCTCCCAGAAGTTCGCCCCAGTCTGAATTCCGCTGTTTAGGTTAAATGTCGCTTTCACCCCATAGCGGTTAAATAATTCTACCAGCCTTCTATCCTGTTCCACGCCATCATCATAGCTAAATGTAACCGCCTTCAATTTTCCTTCCCAGCTCATCTTTTTCCCTGCCTCCTATACACTTTTTTTTCTTTCATTATAGCGAATCCCCATAATATTACAATTCCTTTCTTCCAAAAAATCTCTTGACTCTCTCTATTCCATTCATTTACAATTCTATTGGATCTACCAATAGAAGATTATATCTGCTAACCTCACTCTATCTATCAATATCAATAATAAGGAGATACCATATGATAATCGAAAAAGCCACCATAACAGATTTAGACGAACTAGAACATCTTTATAACAATTTAAATGACTATCTTTCCACTCACACCAACTATCCTGGGTGGGCCAAAAACGTCTATCCGACACGTGAAACCGCTGCTGCAGGCATCAAGGAAGACGCCCTATATGTAGCAAGAGAAAGCGGCCGCATTGCCGGCACCTTCATCCTTCGCCACACTCCCGAAGAAGGATATCAAAAAGCCGATTGGCATATCGATTTAGATTACTGTGATATTCTCGTTCTCTACACCTTTGCTGTCCATCCCGATTACTTCGGCCGCGGAATCGGAACGAAACTTCTAACCTTCATCCAGTCCCACGCTGCTTCTCACCACATCAAAGCCATCCGCCTTGACGTCTACGAAAAAAATACCCCTGCAATCTCTCTCTACCAAAAATGCGGTTTCCAATACATCGCCACAGTGGATCTCGGCTACAGCTCTTACGGTCTAGAGCACTTCAAGCTCTACCAAAAACTCCTGTAACCCTAAAACATGTTTTCTAATCCACCCTCATACCAAAATAAGCCCCGTTCTTCAACCATCGGACAGCGTTTTCCTGTCTGATAGTCGAAGAACGGGGCTTATTTTGATCCGCTCATGCATTCGAACATTCGAAACATATTGAAGGACTGCAAACAGCAGCTCCTCCGGCAATGAACTCCCTCCGTCTTACTTCTCTACCCTCCAAAAGAAAAGAACTCTTCCGTAAGGCTCTGAGGGTTGAAGGATACGAAGATGTAGTCGAGAGCAGGAAGGGAATTGGTCAGTTCGGTAATGTCAGAATCATAATATCTTGGGTCAACCAGGTAGATATCGGAACATACCGTAGAAAGGAAGGATGCCATCGGCAACACAAAAGAATCCTTTATAAACAGCACCTTCAGTCCATTCTTTACCATATGGTTTTCAATATGTGCATATGCCTGATTTCCATACAGATAACTAGCGTACAGATCGGCCTTAACATCATACTTTCCTCCTTCATGCTCAAACGGGTCTGGACTTAAAAGAGCCTTTTGAAAGCCGCCATTTATCTCAAAAGATGTCTCTCCGTTATCCATCTGATACGTATAATCCGTATCAAACTTCGGAGTGATCACGGTAAAATCATCCCTTCCCGAATATAACACTCCGGTCTTTCTTCCCATCGATCCAATAAAACGCTCCTTGTAGGTTACCTGCTCATAATGGTCAAGATTCGTATAGTACTCCATATTTTCAATCGGAAGATCATACCTTTTTTCTAACTCTTCTAAAAGCTTCCTAAATCCTAAGAATGCTGCCTGCGTGGTCCAGTGATGATCGGTACGATAGAATAAATCCGAATCCGCGATCCCTGCGTTCCGTATCCCCTCCCGCAGATCAATATAGGCAATATCCCGCTTACTTAAATCCTTTAAAAATCCGTCTGCCGTCTCATTGGCATAGTTATAAGGAAGGCCTTCTGAAAAGACAGTATAGCCAGGAAGTACCTTATCCGGTGTCATCACATAGATTACTTCTGCATTTGTACCTGCCACTTTCTCTTTATACTCCTGCAGCCTATCTGCCAGATCCGATACATCCTTTGCATCGGTTCCAAAATAGGTATAGTGTAAGAATCCATTCTGATCCTTAATTACTTCAAAATTATTCTGTTCTTCCTTTCCCATCATAAGCTGCATATAGCCATATACGTCGACAGCAGAATAGCGAAATACCGTATTCTCTTCCATTACCTGTTCGGTATCTGCAATCCGTTCTGACAGATTCTTCCCATTTTTCCATGCGCTCTTTACTTCTTCCCATAACGCACTGCCGTTCTCTTTCAGATTCCAAAGGGAAAGCGTCCCTAACAGCAAAATAAAAGCCACTGCTGCCACTGCCTTTTTTATAAAGTATTGGTTCATTCTTCTCTCTCCTTTAAAAATTGAAATAGATAAATGGGTTATAAGTACCCTTTAACAGATAACAGATGCAGATGAAAAACAGACCGCTGATAGCAAATGGGTATATCATCTCTAACAGCATAGTACCCTTTGCCCGGTTAAAGAGCCTTTTATTTACTCTTCTTGCAACCGGCATGCTAAACAGGATTCCTACAAGGAAATAGATTAGATTCTCCTTAACAAACATGACCGCATGACTGCTAAAGAACCCATGTCCTCCGAATAAAAACAGATCAGACAGATAGCTTCCTGCCTGCATTACATTATCTGCCCGGAAGATCACCCAGAAAAGAAGCAGGAAGAACAGTGTATAAACATGCTTTATCCATGGCTTTATCGTCCATTTTTCAAATTTCGCAAACTTCTCCCATGCGATCAAAAGGAAGTTAAAGAATCCCCATAAAAAGAAGGTCCATTCTGCTCCATGCCAGATCCCGGTCAACATCCAGACAATTAAAAGATTTCTGGCAACCTTATCGGTATTCTTTAGTCTAGAACCGCCAAGCGGAAAATAAACATAGCTTTTAAACCAGCTTCCAAGGGAAATATGCCATCTTCGCCAAAAGTCACTGATCGATGTGGCCGTATATGGATAATTGAAGTTCTCCTCAAACTTAAAGCCAAACATTAATCCAAGTCCGATTGCCATATCCGAATATCCCGAGAAATCATAATAAATTTGAAACGCGTACGATATGGCTCCAAGCCAGGCAAGAAGAGCCGGAACGCCTCCCTGCATCTGCATGGTAAAAATCCGATCCGTCACAGCCGCAAACTGATTGGATAACAGCACCTTCTTTGAAAGCCCGACCACAAACCGACAGCTTCCTGCTGAAAACTTCTGCCATGTGCCTTTCCTTCCTATAATCTGTTCCGCTACGGATGTATACCTTACAATAGGCCCTGCCACTAACTGTGGAAAGAAAGCAATATAAAGACCTAGGGAAAATGGATTCTTCTGCACCTTCGTCTCCCCTCGGTATACATCAATTACATAAGACATGGCCTGAAAGGTGAAAAACGAGATTCCGATCGGAAGCAGTATTTTAGCCACCTGGATTTTATGTTCTTCTCCTAACACACTGTTAATATTCTGCATGACAAAATTAAAATACTTGAATATAAATAAAATGCCTAAATTCACAACAAGGACGATAACTAACACTGCCTTTTTCGCTTTTTTTCTGTCCTTAAAATACTCCAAAAGCATGCCTGCCATATAGTTAAACATGATGGAAGCAAGCAAAAGTAATATATTCTTTGGCTCTCCCCAGGCATAAAACAGCAGGCTGGCTGCTAAAAGCAGCATATTTTGAACCGTCCGTGACCAGAAACATATATAATAAAGAAAAAGGATGACCGGAAGAAAATAAAATAAAAATACAACACTTGAAAATAACATCTTCTGCGCTCCTCTTCCCTAATTCATGCCTCTAAGCTTATGCTTACGTACTTTTGCTGTCACAGACAGACTTTTTTTATAAATATGCCAGTTCATCAAACTCCTCTTCCTTTTCTCTCCGATTCTGCTCTCGAATCTTTGTTTTATACGCTTTTCCATACTGAAGAAACAGATTCACGATAAGCATCTGCTCCTCCCCTTGTAAAAGCTCATTAAACCGATACAGATAAAGGCTGTCCTCCTCTCTATGCTTCTGATCCGAAAGGCTTCGCTCCAGACAAAGGCTGATCTGCATTCCATTCTCTAAGCATAGACAAACCATTTCCTGTACATTATTTTTATCCGGTACTTTTAACGCAAGATACCGATGATTAAAACTTTTCAGCTGATATACCATCCCGTTTGAATCCTTAACCGGATGGTTCATATCGATTCGCGGAAGCTTTCTTGTGAAGTTTCTCAAATGCTGTCTTCTCTTTTGTATATTAATCCGAATGTCCTCTACAACTCCGAGGTCCGTCTGTATCTCCTTTGTAAGCGGAGGCACCCGGTCATGGAGGATATGAAGGAGCTGCTTATAATCCTCCTCCTTTATCTCTACTATCTGAAATGCATACCTCCATCCATTTTCCTCTTCCGATACCTGTACGATCTTCGCCTTACAATCGGTGTAATAGCGATCCGTTTTAAGCTGTACAGAATGTGGCTGATCCGGATCGATATATTCTGGGCTGTTTAGAATAAAGCAAAAGCCGCCTTCTGAGATATCTTTTGTCACAAATGCATGTTCCTTCGTACCAAGGCAGATTACTCCCTCTACTGGAATTCCAAATCGTTCATTCTTTCGATTCACTTTTCTTCCATTCATAAAAAAAAGTGCCATTATCAGATGATAGAAATTTACGGATAGCCAGAATAAAAGAAACAGGATTTGTATACTACCTGTGGAGAATACGATATAAACGCTGCGAATCATTCCAAACAGCGTCAATGATGCAAATACGATATGAGGAATCGCCATACGTCTCTGATAGTTTCCATCCTCTTTTCGCTGTCCTTTATCCGTTACCGAAAACACTTGCTTCGATATGCCAAACATCTCAAGGATCACATCCCCAATCAGCATCGGGAACAAAATCGTCTCATATATATTGGTCCATCTTACCGTGCGGATATTTCCAGAAAGGTATTTTAATGTGACACAATTGATCACATACATAGGAAGCCAGATTAACAATACACAAAGAGGATTTGCCACAACTATCCTGATGCCAAATACTCCATATGCAATCGGTGCTACATAATAAATAAGGCGCTTCAAGGAATCATACCAGTAGCCGATGGAAAACAGATAAGAAATCTTCTGTTTCATATTTAGTCCCTTACGAAACAAAATATTTAGCTTACGGTTAGTCTGGATACATCCCCTGGCCCATCTTCTCCTCTGCTTCACCAGATTTTCCAAGTCCTCCGGAGACAGACCGGATGCATGTACTTCATCTATGGCAAAACACTCATATCCATTCGACTGAATCAGCATTCCCGTTGCAAAATCTTCCGTTATAACGTTTGTAACAAATCCCCCAATTGCTTCCAGGGCTTCCCTGGATAAAACCGTATTGGATCCTCCGTAGATAACCGAGTTCACCTTATTCTTTGCTAACTGAATATCCCGATAGAAATAATCCTGCTCATTTGGGATGCGTTCTTCTGAGAACAAGTTGTACTGAAACAGATCCAGGTTATAAAAGCTCTGAGGTGTCTGGATAAACCCAACTTTCCCTTTTCTCTCTTTTCGTGCCTCAATTCCTGCTTCTCGCTCCAGCCTTTTTGCTTCTGACAGATCTTTTACGAAATAAGGAACCGTCTCCATTAAAAAGTCGCTCATCGGGATCATATCTGCATCAAATGTGACAACCAGATCTCCGTTTGAATGCTGCAACGCATAATTTAAATTACCTGCTTTTGCCCCTTCATGATCAGTTCTTGCAAAATACCCGATTTTAAAATGATCTGCAAGCTGTTTTATCTCCTCTCTGCCGCCATCATCACATAAATAAATCCTCACCTTATCCTTATCCGGATAGTCCATATTAACACATCCGTTTACCGTCTTATATAACAGCTCTGCCGGCTCATTATATGTAGCGATGAAGACGTCTACCGTTGGATAATCCTTTGGATCTGCGGATGGCTTCTCCGCTTTTTTTATATCTGACATGCTGTAAAAATGAAACATCTGCTCGGCCATACCCATCACTTCCGCAAATAATAGAAAAAGCCCGAAACAAATGGATACTCTTCCATAGCTCCAAGGCAATGTATAAAAAATTCGCCATACGATATAGACCAGTGTAGTCATGATCGTCGCAAATACCAATATCTTTGCTTTTCTCCTGCCCATAGCATCTCCTTTCGTCTGAGTCTTAAAATTCAATGAAACAAGTAAACACTACTATACCATTTCCCTCCTCCAAAAACAAGAACAATAGATACTATTATATTTTTCCATCCACATAATCCCATCCTTTATCTTTGGTTTTCATGTACTTTTTCCTGTATTTCTTCCATCCAAAAAAAGAGATGCCTGCGCTTTTAGGATGCGGCATCTCTTTTATCCGGTTTTATATATCGCTTAATTTTTGGAACATTTCATAAATATCAACCTTACCATATCCCCATATATCGTTTGGATACTCCATTCCTGGTGTTCTCCTTGCACCACGCAGAAGATAGGCCTTTATTTCTTTTCCATTCAGATTCCTGGTTCGCCTCTTTACAATGCTCCATTCTAAAACCATTGCGACAATCCCTGTCACAACTGCTGATGCGGCTCCCGTTCCGGTCATAACCGAATATCGGTTTCCAACCACCGGGCACGGAATATTCACCCCCGGAGCGGCCAGATCCGGCTTGGCATAATTAAATCGTGTAAATCCTCTTCCGGCTTCCTCCCAGATTCCTCCATTACTTAGCTGATAAGCTGTGATCGTCAGGACATCTTCCGTATTTCCAGGGTCTGTGATTGTGGTAGAGGGATCTGACATAATAAAGTAGGTGTTATTGGAAATAATGTCACCAGAAGGCATCCATGCATTAAACTGGACATAAGTAGCATCAATATTGTACAGCCGGATCTTCCATATGCCTTCCAGTGTATTGGCAAATCGAAGCAGAATCAGCTGATTTCCTGTGATTTGCTCTGCCAGTATATTATTAACCGTTAACTGTGTGGTTTCAAATACAAATCCCTTTCTCACACACTCATTATTTCCTGGATTAATCCGGTTCACCCTCTCCCCGCTTGGAGAGGTCAGCTCAATCCCCAAACGTTCCGGATTGATATGCCAGATTTCAATAAAGAAGTTCTTATCTTCCTTTCCTACTACGAATTCAAACTCGGTATATTGACTTTCTACATTAATGGTACCGCTGTAATGTCTTTTGCTATTCCCCTCATTTCCAGCCGCCACCGTAACAAATCGTCCTACCCGGGACTGAAATTGATTCAGATATCTGCTTAAAGGCGTATGGCCATCATGTCCCCCCTGATTGGTCCCTAATGCAATACAGATAACAAGAGGACGATTTAATTCGGTCGCGACTGTCTCCAGATAACGTACTCCCATCATAATATCGGTTTCCTGATAACAGAGTGCAGCCTCTCGGATTGAAAATACTTCCTTTGTTATTCTTTTTGCCTCCTTCAACTTGACAACCACTAATTCTGATCTTGGCACTACTCCGCTGAAACCACTCTCCTGATTCGGTCTTCCTGCTACAATGCCTGCAATCATCGTACCGTGGCCATTCCCATCAAAGGTTGGGACAACATCAAGCGGCGTCTGACTTTTTAAGGCATCATTGATCATTTCTCTGGTGAACTCCGTACCATATGTTATTCCGGTCGGAGGTGTTCCAAAACCATCTAATGTCTGATCCCAGATGGATACGATTCTTGTTGTATCGTCTTCATTTATAAATGCATCATGAAGATAATCAATTCCTGTATCTACAATCCCAATCAGTACTCCTTCCCCATACAGATCAAAGTTCGGATTAATCTGTACTCTCGTAATCCCCGTTTCTTCAAATACAGAATAGGACTGAAGGGTATAACAGCCTGGAAATTCACAATAGCAATAGGTTCCAAGACTGCACGGAGTAATCTCACTTACCGGAATGTTTAGAATTGCATAGTTGTGGTTGATATTTGTAGAGTAATAACCTGTTCCAAAATCCTGAAGTGATTTTATTGGAACAAGCAGATCTGCAAAGTCCTCACTTACTATTGGATTAACTGCCACTACATGCCTCCCCAAAAACTTCTTTTCTTTCTCTATCATATGCCTACTCCTGTATCACATATTCTTATATGCCAAATAAACTCCAGGCAGGCCCACATATCTCTTTTCTGAAAACGCTCTCACTTTGTTGTGCCAAAACGTATGCTTCAGTCGCATCCTTCGGAGAGCTTTTTCCTATACAGAAACGTTCGCAGAACTTTCCCGTATAAGAAAAAAGGACTGCTGTACCAAAAGTACAGCAGTCCTTTTTTCTTATCGTTCTTCTCTAAAATAATTGATTCCACAAGACTGTGGCTGGGATTTCTCCCTTGACATCTTAATAGATGTGGCAATCAGTACGATCGTAGTGATCAGATAAGGAAGCATATCATAAAATGCACCCGGAATCGCGATCGCTGCCGGAACATAATATTTTAACTGTCTTAACGCACCGAAGATAACGGATCCGAAAATCGCCTTTACCGGGCTCCAGCTTGCAAAAATAACAAGTGCCACCGCAATCCATCCAAGCCCGCCGACACAGTCGCTGATCCATACCCCTTTATTAATGATCATAATGGTGTAGGCTCCGCCGATTCCACAGATGCCGCCACCAAGACAGATGTTGATATATTTCCATTTGGTCACCTTAATGCCGGCCGCATCCGCTGCTGCCGGATTCTCACCGATGGCACGGATATTAAGACCTGTCTTCGTGCGATGCAGATAAAACCAGAGAATAAACGCCATAGCGATTCCAATATAGACAAAGGGGTTATAAGAAAATAAAAGCGGTCCAATCACCGGAATATCACTAAGTCCCGGAATGTTTACATTTCGCATCTGCGACGTAATGCCCTCCGGAAGCTTCAAGGTCCCGGTCTCAGATTTTCCAATCGCATAATAACCGCAGAAATTCGCAAGGCCTACGCCAAAGATCGTAAGCGTAAGACCGGTTACATTCTGATTTGCCATAAATGTCACCGTAAGCACCGCATATAATAACGCCGATAAAGCGCCTGCCGCAAATGCGGCAAGCAGTGCAATCACAAAACTATCCGTTGACATACCGGCCATAAAGCCTGCACAGGCACCGATTGCCATCATGCCTTCCACACCAAGGTTTAAATGGCCTACCTTTTCCGTAATGATTTCACCAAGCGTACCAAATAAAATCGGGGTACCGCTTGCAATGGAAACTGCGATAAATTTGATTAACATGCTCATGCTCTGGCACCTCTTTCCTTACGTACTACAAATCGATAACGAACAAAAAATTCACATCCAAGCACAAAGAATAAGATAATTCCCTGCAATACATCCGCGCAGGCGCCGGACAAGCCATAAGTTGATTCCACAACCGAACTTCCCTTTTCCATAATACTGAACAAGGATGCCACAATAAAGATAGAAAGCGGATTTAAAGCGCCAAGCCATGCCACGATGATAGCTGTAAATCCTACCCCTCCGGCGATTCCGCTTGTTAAGGTCATAGCAGAGCCGCTTGCTTCGATCATCCCGGCAATTCCACAGATACCGCCACTTAGAAACATCGTACGAAGCACAATCTTCTTTACATTCATGCCGGCATATCTGGCAGTCGCCTGACTTTCTCCGACAACTGCGATTTCATAGCCTCGTTTTGTCATATACAGATAGATCGCAACGAAGATCAGAATGATGATTGCAAAGATCCATCCTGCATGGATACCGAATACTTTATCAAGCTGTGCATTCTTTGAGAAACGTGCAATTTTCGCATATCCCGGTGAAGCCGGATCCCTCCATGGCCCTTCTCTTAAAAATACGACCACATTAAACGCGATATAGTTTAGCATTAAGGTGAACAAGGTTTCATTTGTATTATATTTTGACTTAAAGTAAGCAGGAAGAAGTCCCATCAGCCCGCCGCCGATCATTCCGGCCAGTAACATAAGAAGGATTAACAGCCAGTGAGGAAGCGTATCCTGAAAGAGTGCGAAGTACGATGCGAATACTGCCCCCATGATCAACTGCCCTTCCGCGCCGATATTCCAAAACTTCATCTTAAATGCTAACGTCACGCCAAGAGAAGTGATCAAAAGCGGGATCAGCACCTTAATGGTTCCCTGGAATGCAAGCTTGCTACGGAATGCTCCGCTTACCATTGTCTTATATACGTGTAATGGATGATATCCTATCGCCAGGATAAAAAGCCCTCCTGCAACTAAAGCGGCAAACAGTGCAGCGATACGTAACACTACTGCCTTACCCTGTGACAGCTCCGTCCGTTTCACGGTACGGATCAGAGGCTCTTTTTTCTTTCTTTTCATTTCTTCTTTCATTCCTAAGCCTCCTTCTTAGATTCACCCGTCATCATCAGGCCAATCTCTTCTTTCGTTGTTTCCTTTGCATCCACGATTCCAGTGATCTCGCCGTGACATAACACAAGAATGCGGTCGGATAATTCCAATAACACATCCAAATCCTCGCCTGCATAGATCACAGCTACCCCTTTTTTCTTCTGCTCATTTAACAGATCGTAAATCACATAGGAAGAATTGATATCAAGACCTCGAACCGGATAAGCGGTGATTAACACCTTTGGTTCTGACTCGATTTCTCTTCCTAAAAGCACCTTCTGCACATTTCCGCCGGACATCAGTCTGACCGGAGTATCCACGGAAGGCGTTACAATCCCTAACTTTTCCACAAGACGTTCTGCTAAGCTTCTTGCCGGCTTTCTTGTTAAGAACGGGCCTTTTCCCTTTTTGTAGCTCTTTAGAAGCATATTCTCAACCATCCCCATAGAAGCTACCAATCCCATACCAAGACGATCTTCTGGAACAAAGCTCATGCTGATACCCATATTGATGATCTCCTCCGGCGTCTTTCCGACAATATTGCCACCCTCGTAGATGATCTCGCCGCATTCCGGTTTTAGTAACCCTGCAATGCCTTCACAAAGCTCCTTCTGCCCGCTTCCTGCAACACCTGCAATGCCTAAGATCTCGCCTGTCTTAATCTCAAAATCAAGCCCATTCACACCGATTGTACCATCTGGTTTTCGAATCGTAAGGTTTTTACAGGATAGAATTGGATTTCTACACTCCACTTCCGGCCGTTCAATCTCTAAACTAATAGGACGTCCTACCATCAGTTCGGTTAGTTTTCCTGCATCGCATCCTTTCGTCATAACGGTATCGATGCTCTGCCCCTTTCTTAAAATGGTGACGCGGTCGGATATTTCCAATACTTCATTTAATTTATGAGTAATGATGATGATCGCATTTCCCTGTTCCTTCATATTTCGTAAGATCTGAAACAGCTTTTCGGTCTCCTGTGGCGTCAAAACGGCTGTCGGCTCATCTAAAATCAGCACATCCGCTCCGCGGTATAATACCTTTAAGATTTCCACCGTCTGCTTTTCACTAACGGACATATTGTAGACCTTTTTCTCCGCATCCACATCTAATCCAAACTTCTCACAGATTCTCTGAATCTTTTCCTTTAACACCTTTGGCTTTTCATAGCCTTCCTCTGTGCCCAGCACGATATTATCCATGGCTGTGAATACATCCACTAGTTTAAAATGCTGGTGGATCATGCCGATTCCGAGTTCCGCCGCATCGGTCGGGGACTTAATGATTACTTCTTCTCCCTTTACAAAAATAGATCCCTCATCCGGATGATAAATGCCGGAGAGCATGTTCATTAATGTGGTCTTTCCGGAGCCATTCTCTCCAAGAAGCGCTAGCACCTCCCCTTTGCGCACCTGTAAATTAATATGATCATTTGCCAGCACGCTGCCAAACCGCTTTGTAATGCCCACGCACTCTATTGCAAAGTCTTCTTTTCTGTTATCTGCCATGATTAACCTCCATCTATCCCGGCTTGCTGCATCTATTTTTTAAAGTAAGGGTGCCGCAGTCCTCGCTGCAACACCCTTACTGTATTCGATTCCATTTTATAAATCCGTGAAATCTTCACGTCTTATTTTTCGATAATGTTCTTGAAGTACCAGTTTAAACCGCCTGTGATTGTTGCATCATCTAAAGACTTGCCTTCTTCACCAACTGTTGTTCCTTCATTTGTCTCAATCACACCTGTGAATACATCCCATTCACCAGATTCAATCTTTGCCTTTGCCGCATCCACAGCTTCTTTGGTTCCTTCTGCACAAAAATCGGATAAATCGGAAAGACCGATTAAGCCTTCTTTTGTTCCGCCAAAATAGTTAGAGCCATCCCATGTGCCGTTGATCACGCTTTCCACTGCTGTTGTATAATAAGCACCCCAGTTCCATAATACGGATGTTAACACTGCCTTTGGAGCTTCCTTGGACATATCAGAGTTATAACCAACACCATATACGCCAGCCTCTTCCGCTGCTGTCATAGGGTTTGGAGTATCACAGTGCTGAGATAATACGTCACATCCAAGTGCGATTAATGCTTCTGCTGCCGCTGCTTCGCCTTCCGGATCATACCAGCTGTTTGTAGTCTTTACATAAACTTCTGCATCTGGATTTACAGAGTAGATACCCATTGCAAATGCATCTAAGCCGCCGGTAACTTCTGAATTATCTTTGCCCCATGCTGCCACATAACCGATCTTATTCGATTCCGTCTTTAAGCCTGCTGCAATACCGCTTAAATATCTTGCCTGATAGATTCTACCGAAATAATTATTGAAGTTTGTACCATTTGACATATAACCGGTTGCATGGGAGAAGATGATATCCGGATATTCATCTGCCATTGCTGCTGTTGTCTCCATGTAGCCCCAGCTTGTTGCAAAGATGATATTGCATCCTTCTTCCACTAATTCTTCCAATGCAGTCTGTACGGATGATGCATCGGAATCATCTACGTTAATTTTCCTTACAATCTGATTATCTGCTAAGTCAAGGTTTTTCTGCATCTCAAGAATTCCCTGCTCATGTGTATATGTATAACCGGAACCTTCTGCTGGATCTGTTAAATGAAGAACGCCAACCTTAACTTCTTCTTTTGGAACCGGTGCAAATAAGCCTTCGCTGCCCTCTGTCTTCTGATTTGTATCCTGAGTTGATTCTGTACTATTATTGCTTTCCTTTGCGCCTTCTTTTGTTCCGCAGCCAGTTAAGCCTGCGCACATAAGAGCTAAAACAAGTAATAAGCTTAACGCTCTCTTTTTCATAAAAAATCCTCCTTAAGATTCAAAACTACATGTCTGGTTCTTTGGTAATTTGATTAAATGAATTATAGCCATTTTGCCATAATTTTTCAATAAATCCAGTTATTATAATTGGTAATGCGATGAATGAGCTATACTAATAAGTCGTAAGTTGTCCTATTTTCATGCATCTTTCCAAACACATGAAGAGACATGGCAAGGCCTTTATCACATGCCATGCCATCCTTCATGTGTGCTCTTTTCTTTTTTGTCTGACCCATTACATTTTATCTTTTCCTTTTTCTATGTAATACCACTTGAATTCTATCTGCCTCCTTAATAAGCTTTTTTCCTATTTTAAAATGGATACGAAGTCCCTCGTGCCTCCCCCTCGCAATTATCTCGTTTTACCGCTATCAACGCCAGGTTATCTCCTAAACTGTTGAAAAATGCTGCCAACATTGCCAGCTCTCCATCTGACTTATCCGATGCAATGCAACATGCAAAAATTGCTACGAGAAGTGTCAGATCGCATCCTACACATCCTTCCATATGTCAGCTCCCAGATTTTATTATTACATTATATTGCAAAGCTGATTTTTTATTTCTGTAAAAGTATAGTTTTTAAGTTTAAGCCAATACTTAGTATGTCGCCTTACTTAGGCAAAAGATTTTTAAGGAGGACATATGAAGAATTTTGAAGATTATAAATTTGCAGATATTGATAAAGAGTGCACAGATAAAATTACGCACTTAGAGAACGAACTAAAATCGAAATGCGGAGAGGACGTTGTCCTGATCGCCTACCACCCAAAAGATGAGAATCGAACACAGGCATAAACTTTTAATTTCCGGGGAAGTTTACGGGACTTTCCTGAAAATAAAAAAACCAATGAACTTGAGGGAATTCATTGGTTTTTCTTATTCACAGACTCCTGCTGAATTCTGTTAGCGACTACAGAGTTCAGTTTGCTATTTTTTCAAATATGGAGCCCTTACATATAACTTACTTGATAATACATGGGGTTATGTATAAAATACGTGTTTCGATTCGCTGAAATTTTATGTTCTTGGAAGGATAGACTCTTATGAGGTGGATGTCTCAAGTCTTATATAAAATTATTCGGCAACTGGCAATCATAGTACGTAACCTTAGACCCTGTAGCTTTGCGTCCTTACCTTTCGATAAGTTTGCTATTATCAATAATTACATGTTTTCGTTTCTGTATATATTTTATTCTATCTTTCGACATTTTGCACTAGTCCATTAGTCCCATATTAGTTACAATGTTTTCCATATGCATGCACGAATCGGGAAGAGAGAAAAAGGAGAGCGCAAGGGATACACCCAAACCTTTGATCGAATGTTCGGACGGATCATCAAACTAATAATGTCTCCATCTTTGCCTATCAGACGGGAAAACACCGTCTTCTATTCAAAGGCGGAGATATTATTTACTGTTCATAAATCGTATATTCCATTCAAAGGTTGTACCTTCCACCCTACCATCTCCCTTCGAGGGCTTTCTGATTCAGCAAATGAAACGGTAATTAAATATACCAAATAACTTCAGAATAAGTAAAATGGCAAATAACGAATAAAATTATGCAAAAAACAGATAGCTTTTACAGTGCTTCCGCTCTTTTCGTACTGTATCAATCCCTTCTGGCTGCAATCATTGTTTTGCTAGGATTCTATAATTTTCTTGTATCCGTAATTGAGCTCTTTCTGTATTCTATAACTAAATGTATGAATCCATGAAAGAATTAAACTTACAGGTAGACTAGGGAAATTAAGGATGCCTGTTTGGCTGCAGATATAAAAATCGGCAGAACCTGTTCTTTTAAGCTAAAGATTAGACTCGAACTCACCCTCCTTTTATTACGAGTTAGAAAAAGATCATATGATATTTTCTATCTATTTTATTTAGCTGTTAACCAATACTAAAAAAGCACCCTTTTTAAGGATGCTTTTTTAGTACTTTAATCTCTGTAACCCTTCATTCTACTGGGTTTTTATGAAGCTGAAAAAGGGACTTGAACCCTCGACCCCTTCATTACGAGTGAAGTGCTCTACCGACTGAGCTATTTCAGCATGTTACTTAGATACAAATCGAGGCGACAAGATTCGAACTTGCGACCTCTGCGTCCCGAACGCAGCGCTCTACCAACCTGAGCCACGCCTCGTCATGCATGTTTTTTGTTACTCTAGTTGCGCTTTTTGCATGGTGTTCCATACTATCTCGGTTTGTATTCTATGTACCGTGACTCCTATATTATGCTCCTTTATATGGTAAAAGTCAAGTAGCTTGGTTTATTTTTTTTACTTTTTTTCTCTTTTATCTGCATGTTTTTTACTACTCAGCTTTTTATCCCAGAATACTTAACAGATAAAAGCTTTATGTGTATACAAAGACACCATGCCTATGTCAGCATCTGCATATACACATAAAACTTTCTCCCATTCCTAGCGGTGATCTCCCATATAGCAGATTCCAAGCGCTCCAGGGCCTGAATGAGCACCAATGCTCGGGCCGATTGTATTTACCACAATATTGGCATCCGGAAGCTTCTCGCGGACTAAATCAGCAACAAACTGTGCATCTCCCGGCACGTCCCCGTGAACGATACAGACAGTAGCATCTTTGGAATAGTACTGCCCCATTCCTGCAAGCATATTATCGACTAACGTGATTAAGGATTTTTTACGTCCTCTCACATTCATAAGGGCAACAAGCGCGCCCTGATTGTTGATATAAAGAATTGGTTTTACATTAATCATGCTACCGACAATAGCAGTCGTCTTAGAGACACGTCCCCCTCTATGAAGATGGAATAAGTCATCTACCGTAAACTGAACACAGAAATGAAGTTTATTATTGTTAAGCCAGTCTGCTGTCTGCTCAATGCTTCTGCCCTGTGCTCTTAATTCTACCGCCTTCATAATAACCATTCCTTCCCCAAGAGATGCATTCAGCGTATCAATGACAATGATCTTTATATCCGGATATTCTTCACAAACTTCCTTGGCCCCCACTGCCACGTTAGAATACCCTCCGCTCAACTCAGAAGAGAAACTAATATGAAGGATGTCTAGGCCTTGTTTTGCATAGCTTATAAACGTCTCTCGAATGACTTCAGGATTGCTTGCCATTGTAGTTGGCATCACCCCTTTTCTCATTCTGTCATAAAACTCTTTGTCCGTTAACAGCTTGTCTTCCCCATAAGTTATGCCGTCCATATCGTAATAGTGAGGAATAATTCCAATCTCATTCTCCTTTAAATATGCTGCCGGCAAATCGGAATTACTTTCCGTGGTAATAACAAAACGTTTCTTTACACTCATACCCTACCTCCTGCTCTCTCAAGCCTGTATACCCATTATTTTACACGAACTACCCTCCGTATGCAAGCATTCCATAAATTTCCTGCCTGATATTTCTTCCTGTTTGCTCTATGATCCCTCAGACTGCCATCTAACACACTGTACTGAAAACAGATAGTCTGCCATACTATCTGAGAAACAAACAAAAAGCCGGAGACACGAACTATACAGGCCTAAATAATCGGTCTGTTCTGCTTTTCGAGTCACCGGCTTTTTCTATTAATAGCAGACTACAATGCCGCCATCATTGGCGTAGAGACTGCTGATGCCGTTTGTATTGGCGATGAAACAGTCTTTGAATCCTACCTTGGACATTAACTGCTCTTTTACGAATACCGCACGTTCATAATTGTTGCAATGAGCGATTCCAAGAATACGATCTTTCGCATCCTTTACATCATCTTCGATGTACTTTGCCATCTTCACTAATGCTTTTTCAATACCGCGCGCCTGATCTACTTTGATGATCTCTCCATCGTCTGATCCCATGATTGGTTTAATATTAAGAGCGCTGCAGATTACCGCAGTGAGATTGCTTAAACGTCCGTTCTTGCGAAGATTATCTAAGTTCTCTAATACGAACATTGTCTTCATATGGTCACGGAATGTCGTTACCTGTTCTACAACTTCTTCAAATGTTTTTCCTGCTTCTACCAATTCCTTAATCTTTGCCACAACAAGCGCCTGTCCGATGGATGCTGACTTGGAATCGAATACGGCGATCTTCTTATTCGGATGTTCTTCCAAATATAATGTCTTTGCTAATTCCGCACTATTATAAGAACCACTAAGCTTGTTTGACAGCGTCACAACATAAATATCCTCGGCTCCTTCAAATAATTCCATATAGATTTCCGGAGACGGGCAGGAAGATTTCGGGCATTCTTTGCTTGCCTGCATCTTACGGAGGAATTCAGACTGATTGAATGTCGCATCATCCACGATTGTCTCTTCTTCTATTTGAATGGTTAATGCTGCTAATCTGATATGCTCATCGTGCTTTAAAATTTCTGGTAAATCGGTGCAGCTGTCACCGATGATTCTGTAAGACATAATAAGTCCTCCTGCTAAAATTCATACTGTGGCAATGTCTAATACATGTAGTATTTAACTATCGCTTTATGTAGTTTTCATTACCATATCAATGATACCATATAATCGGTGCTTTGAAAAGCCTTTTCTTATTATTTTCTATCTCCGTCTGGAAGTATACATGCTATTTCCTACTATTTCTTACTTTTTTTATCTTTTTTCCACTTTCCTCTGCCGTCGCCAAAAAGAACATAATACCTAAAAATGCGCTGATCAGACCATATGCATACCCGGATATTTGAAACGATTTCAACGCTAAAAGCGCATCATACACTACACTTAAAGCAGGTATAAATAAAACAGCGGATACAAGTCCCATTGCATAGGCAAATAGAGTACGTACCACCTTTCCTGCACCATTCCCGGAAAGATTTAACACTTCACCCCCAAGAATCAAATCAAAGACAAGTAACGGAAATGCGGCCAGATATAAAAATGCATCCAATCGGATATATAAGATGATGGTGGCAGCAAAAAAGAAAAGCCCATCTAAAAGCAGACGCTCAAATGCATTTCCAAGGTGACGTCCCAAAAAGATTACACAAACTGCGCTTACTATAACTCCGGTACCTATTGCACCTATCACACCATAATTTCTGATTCTTACCACATTCCAAACCGTATGATCCATCGGGGCATAAATCCGTTCACAGATTACGCCGATCAGATAAATAATCCCTCCTGACACAAGCATGGTAACTACTATAATGCCTGAAGATACTGCAACTTTTGTAAGCCGGATCTTCTTTCTCTGCCCAGCCCATACAAGCAGTCCCAAAAACAGAGTACATGCTGCAATGGCAAGGATATGGATGGCTGTCTTGGAAACAAGAAGGTTCTTTCCTTTCCATATTGGGAAATATACTCCGTCCTCATTTGAAGATACCGTGGAAAGATCATAATCCTGCATAGAATGTACCAGTTCATTCACCGTTGAAACATACATATAGGCAGTATCTTTATTCAGTACATCCATATTGTCATATGGACTATGATAATTCTCACCGCCTCCTACTACTGCAAAATTCATGCCCGTATATCCTGCGTTAAGAAATTCCGTCAAATCCGTATCATTCGACATTGTCTTATATACTTCCGCCGCAAAGCTGAATGCAGTACTGCCACTTGGTACGGATTTTTGAAGCAGCCTTACCAGGTTCTTGTTATCGGAGGATGTCTCAAACATAAGGAGAGGACCTTTCGTTCCCCTTGATTCGAAGTTTAGCACAAGCTTTACCTTATTACGATATTTCTCCCCATACTCGCTGATGAAATGCTTGGCTCCATACATCATAAGCTCTTCTCCGTCCGTAAACAGAAAATACAGATCGTTTTTCAACTCCTGCCCATCTATCTCTTTCATTGCCGCCAAGATAGATGCCACGCTGATCCCGTCATCACATGCTCCAGGTCCATCCGAGACGCTGTCAAAATGGCTGACGAACATAACCCCCTCATCCGTTCCGGGAGCATCATACTCCACTAAAAAATTGGTAAGGTCCACCCCGTCATATGTAAAATTGTCTTCCTCATAGGAAACACCCATACTTTTAAACTGTTCTCTTAAGTATTCTTTCACCTGTTTGATCTCTCTGCTTTCACTTTCATGCGGTTCTTTTGCAATGTTTGAAAGGTGATTCCACGCCGTCACCATCTCTTCTTCCTCTTTAAGCTTTGTCGGTGTCATAATAAAAAAACCAAGACCAATGAAAACCCCTAAAAATAATACAGGTATCAGTTTTTTTAACACTTTCATTCCCATAATCCCTCCTATTTGCTTTTTCAAACATAATTACAGATACATCTATGGTACATTAAAAAATAGTATAGCATTTGATTTTCTCAAACGCTATACTATTTGGCGAAATCTGTATTATTTTTCCGAACTTTTATTTAGCCTCTGCGAAGTTCCTCACAGCAAAGATGGCGTGGAAGACCATCTACCATAATTGGAGTAAGCTCTGCCTGAATTAATGGACGAACATAATTTAAGAATTCCTGTGTTACATAAGTTCCTTCCTCATTAATCCATTCACGTGGTACTTTCTTTTCTACATTTGCGATCATATGAACGTCATAGATATCGGTTGTACACTGGTATGGATCATCCGAAACTCTCTTTAAGATAACCATCTTTCCAGTCTCTCCTTCAAATGCTGCCTTTACTGCTGCACCGCCAACCTGGAATGCTTCTGTGATATCCACACGGGATACGATATGAGATGCACAGCGCTGTAAGGTAGAGAATTCAATCGCTCTTGCCTTGCAGCCAAGTTCTCTTGCACACTTATTCGCAAGATACGTACCGGTACCGGATAACTGTCTGTGACCGAATGCATCCACTGCATCCACATTATCGGATAATTCACATACATAACGTCCATCCGGTAATTTGGCACCTTCCGAGATTGCGACAACAACCGACTTCTTTTTATCCTGAAGAGCTTTTACCTTGCGAACGAACTCATCTACATCCACTGGGATTTCCGGAAGGAAGATCATATCCGGTCCTTCACAATCCTCGCCGCGTGCCAATGCTGCCGCACCGGTCAGCCATCCGGCATTACGTCCCATGATTTCTAAGATCGTTACGTTCTCTTTATCATAAACTAAACCATCACGAATTACTTCTTTTGTAATAGAACCGATATATTTTGCTGCACTTCCGAAACCTGGAGTATGGTCGGTTACCGCAAGATCATTGTCGATTGTCTTTGGAACACCCATAAATTTGATGCTGCTTCCGATTATCTCAGCATAATCTGTCAGCTTCTTAATGGTATCCA
>SVEB01000070.1 GCA_015057635.1 Lachnospiraceae bacterium
CATAAGTTGAGAATATTTGGCTCTTCTTTGTTGGTATAGTTGTATTTCTTTCTATTAATGGAGTAGATATACCACCTGCTGTTTCAATACCTAATGTTAATGGAGTAACATCAAGTAATAATACATCTTTAACTTCTCCAGTTAATACACCTGCTTGAATAGCTGCACCTATAGCAACACATTCGTCTGGATTAACTCCCTTTGAAGGTTCTTTTCCTGTAAAGTTCTTAACTTCTTCTTGAACAGCTGGAATTCTTGTTGAACCACCAACTAATATTACTTTATCTATTTGACCAATTGAAAGACCTGCATCTGCTAAAGCTTTTCTCATTGGTTCTACTGATCTTTGAACTAAATCATGAGTTAATTCATTGAATTTAGCTCTTGTAAGGTTCATATCTATATGTTTTGGACCTGTTGCATCAGCAGTTATAAATGGTAAGTTAATGTTTGTTTGAGTTGAAGATGATAATTCTATCTTAGCTTTTTCAGCAGCTTCTTTTAATCTCTGTAAAGCCATCTTATCTGTAGATAAGTCAACGCCTTCTGTCTTCTTGAATTCATCGATGAAGTATCTTGTGATTCTCTCATCAAAGTCATCACCACCAAGTCTGTTATCACCGCTTGTTGCTAATACTTCGATAACGCCATCGCCGATTTCGATAATGGAAACGTCGAATGTACCACCACCTAAGTCGTATACCATGATCTTCTGTTCATGTTCGTTATCAAGACCATAAGCTAATGCTGCAGCTGTTGGCTCGTTGATGATTCTCTTTACATCAAGACCAGCGATCTTACCAGCATCTTTTGTTGCCTGTCTCTGAGCATCGTTGAAGTAAGCAGGTACTGTGATAACAGCTTCTGTTACCTTTTCACCTAAATAGCTTTCAGCGTCTGCTTTTAATTTCTGAAGCACCATAGCAGAGATTTCCTGTGGTGTAAACTTCTTATCGTCGATTGTTACTTTATAATCAGTACCCATATGTCTCTTGATAGAAGCGATTGTCTTGTCTGCATTTGTTACAGCCTGACGTTTTGCAGGTTCACCTACGATTCTTTCACCTGTCTTTGTAAATGCTACTACAGATGGAGTAGTTCTAGCACCTTCTGTGTTTGCGATAACTACTGGTTTACCACCTTCCATAACTGCTACACATGAGTTAGTTGTACCTAAGTCAATACCAATGATTTTTCCCATGATCTATTTCCTCCTATAATTAGAATGAATTCAAACAAATTTAAAATATATTATAATTTAAAATTAGTTAGCTACTTTTACCATACTGTGACGAACCACGGTATCGCGGTATGTGTATCCCTTCTGGAATTCTTCTACCACAATGTTCTCGCCAACAGTGTCATCTTCCGTATGCATTACTGCATTATGGAAGTTTGGATCAAATTCTTTACCTACTGCTTCAATTGGTTTTACACCAGCAGTCTCTAAAGTCTGAACCAGCTGTTTGTAGATTTTATCAATCCCCTGTACAAAAGCGGAATCTTTTTCCTCTTCTGTTACGGTATTAAGACCTCTTTCGAAGTTATCTACAACAGGAAGGATCTTTTCAATAATATCCTTTGCACCGATTTCAAACATCTGCGCTTTTTCTTTTTCAGAACGTTTTCTGAAGTTATCAAACTCAGCCATGTTACGGATCAGACGATCGTTTAATTCATCGATCTTCTCATCTTTCTTATCTTTCTTTTCTTTTTTCTTAAAGAAAGATTTCTTTTCTTTATCATCCGCGGATTCTGCATCCGCTTCAGGAGCTTCGGCTGTATCTGCTGCCTCATTCTCTGTGCTCTGTGCTTCCTGTGTCTGTGTGCCTTCAGAAGCTTTTGCTTTATCTGCTTCTGCGATATCCTTTTCCATCATATCTTCAACCGCATCTGCTTCTAATTCTGTGTAATCTATATTATCTGCCACTTTCCTATCACCTTTCTTCCATTATTATGTCATGTTTATACTATCCTTTATAAAACCCTGCCTACATTAAATTACTTCTTTTCTTTAAAGATCTCATCCAACTCGGTCATCAGATTTTGTAAAGTGCTTACAACCTTTTCATAATCCATACGTTTCGGTCCGATAATTCCTACCTTGCCGTAAACGCCTTCTTCTATCTGATAGGTTGCTGTGACAACCGCACAATCCTTCATGGATTCTACCGGCGTTTCATCCCCGATATAAACCTGGATCCCTTTGTTCTCACCTTTATCGATCTCACTCTCCATCAATTCATTCAGCTGCTTCTTCTCTTCCAGCGTGTAAATGAGCTCGCTTGCTTTTTCCGTATCATTAAGTTCCGGATACTTCAAAATGTTCGTTGCCCCGCTTGTAAAGATCTGAACATCCTCTTCTTCTGAAATCGCCTGAGCGACTGCATCTAGAATGTCACTAACTACACTTGTATGACCAGCAGCCTGTTCCTTCATTTTCTGGATGAGTGCAAGGTTGATCTCTGATAAATCAAGTCCTGTCAGGAATGTATTCAAAATAATGTTAAGCTTTAAAATTACTTCCCGATCGATTGGCTCCGCCAAAGTAATCATCTTGTTCTTCACAATATTGCCTTCTAAAACAATAATGGCAAGAAGCTGTGTCGCGTCTACTTCTGTCAGCTGTATGAACTTCACTTTCTTAGTTCGATACTTTGGTGTTGTGACTACCGTTGCATAATTGGTATTCACAGCCAACACCTTCGCTACCTGTTTCAGCAAGCTTTCCATCTTGTCTGCCTTCTGAACCAGCATCTCTTTCATCTCTTCGACTTCCATGACCTTATCCTGCATCATAGTATCGACATATAAACGATAGCCTTTGTCAGATGGTATACGGCCCGCTGAGGTATGGGGCTGAATAATGTAGCCTAGTTCTTCTAAGTCTGCCATCTCATTCCTTATGGTTGCGGAACTAAGGTTTAAGTCACCATATTTGGATATTGTTCTCGAACCAACCGGTTCACCGGTTTCTAGGTAGTTTTGAATGATTGCTTTTAAGATTTTAATTTTTCTCTCATCTAACTGCATCCCGGCCTCTTTTCCAAATGCAACCAAAAGTTACATCTAATTCATTTTCAAAGTACTAGGTTTAAGTTGTTAGCACTCATTCAAGTAGAGTGCTAATATCTTTATACATAATATATTACTAACCAATTATTTTGTCAACAAGAAATTTAATTTTTTTTATGAAAATATTGTTAAGGTTTATTTTTCCTCATTCAGACTACTTCTATCTTCTATCTTCTATCTTCTATCTCCTATCTCCTATCTCCTATCTCCTATCTCCTATCTCCTATCTCCTATCTCCTATCTCCTATCTCCTATCTCCTATCTCCTATCTCCTATCTCCTATCTCCTATTCTGTGTTCCCTGTTCTCCTTTCTCATTCCTTGTCGTGCAATTACTGTTCTTTACATCTTCTATATTCAATTGGTTCATCATATCCGAATGTACGCTTACCATTCACCTCAAAGATCTCGGATACCAGCATAACCTCACTCCGAATCTCTTCTGAAAGTGAAAACTTAAGTGCCGGAGAAAACATACTGACGGAAGATCCGCGGAATGCTCCATTCCTTTCCTCATAGAAAACCGGAGTAAACGTTTCCGAAACCTTCAGTTTCTGATAATCCATCGGCCCCTTTAAGTTCTCATATGCAAATGTTTCTTTCGTAAATCCTTCCGGCATCTCATACGAAGTCAGCTTCACTCTTCCGTCCTCCTCCGTAAACAAGAATAAATGCGGCAGCGCGTTCGTCCCCTTATTCGTTGTATAATAACTCTCTTCTAATAAGAAGTATCCGTCAAATCCATCGGGCAGATTTTCAATGGATTCATTGCACACATGACTCACATGCCGTGCAAACGGATAATCCTCTTCATCCTTGCCATCCTGCTGTTTCTTGCGCTCCACTTGCTTCCTATTATCGAACTCACCTGTCAGATACTCAATAAACGTCTCTAATTTTCTCATAATCTGCCTTCTTTCTCTTTAATATGTACTCTAAAGCTTATATTTCCCCATTCTCGCTCTTTTTCCTCATATAGTATTTACCAATGTTCCAAAATTTTCAATCTTTTTTAAGATGCCAAAACTTCGCATCTGCACTTTATTCATATAGTATGTAACTTCTATCTACTTCCTAGTTTGCTAACCTTCTTCCTTTTCCACATAGACCTCCCCCGTCCTTTATCCACTCTGAGTTTTCCCAACTTTCTCTCCTTTTCCATACAGACATTCCCCCGCTCCCCCTACATTTTCCATCCTTCATTTCTTTCCACATAGGCATTATCCGTTTTTTATTCTCTCCGCGGTCTGCTCCCTCTCTTTTCTTTCTTTTCTATGTAGGCATTTCCCGGCTGCTCCCCCAGTAAAACGATAAGGCGAAGAAAGCGTCAGAGGCGCCGGAAGGGGAGCGCGGGACGACATGATTCCGGAATGTCCGGCTCATGACGAACAAAAAAGCATGGTAGTCTTTGAATAGCAGACAGTGGTTTCCTGTCTGATAGTCAAAAACTACCATGCTTTTTTGTCCGGTCATGCGTCCGAACATTCGGAATCATGTCGTCCCGCGCTCCCCTTCCGGCGCCTCTGACGCTTTCTTCGCCATTTACGCCCTAGTGAGGCCTCCCCCCCTACAGCAGAAACTCGGCAAACACAGCGTTGCTGATGTCGAGGCCGTGAGGGGTGAGAGAGAGGTTTTCTTGCGTTTCGTGAAGGAGGGATTCGGAAATGAGTTTTTGGATAACAGGACCATAGATTTCCTCAATGGAGCATCCAAACTGTTTTGCAAATTCAGCCTTATTAATCCCTTTGCAAAGGCGGAGTCCCAAAAACATAAACTCCTCCATCTCATCCTTTCTATCCAGCCTCTCCACATCTTCTCTAAGCTGTTCCGGATTCTCACAGTTCCTTATATAAACATCCCTATCATTTGTATTATGGAAACGCTCCTTTTCCAAAAGACTCGATGCACCAACCCCAAGCCCTAAATAATCAACCCTTTTCCAGTAGCCGATATTATGTTCACATTCATAGCCTGGCTTTGCATAGTTGCTGATCTCATATCGGTAATAGCCTGCTTCCTCCAACTTCACCTTCGTCAGCTCGTACATCGCGCGATCTGTATCCTCATCCGGTATCAGATCCCTCTTAGGGCCATCTTCGCCGTACTCTCTTTCAAATGGAGTCCCCTCCTCAATAATCAGACTGTATGCCGAGATATGTTCCGGTTTTAAAGCAAGCACTTTCTCAAGTGTCTCTTCCCATGTCTTTATCGTCTGTCCCGGGAGCGCAGACATCAGATCCAGATTCACATTCACAAAACCTGCATCCCGCACCAGCTGATAATTATGAAGGAATTCCTCATACGTATGGATTCTGCCAAGCATCTTCAGTTCCTCATTCACCGTCGACTGAAGTCCCATACTCATCCGGTTAATACCGCATGCCAGGTAAGCATCTGCCTTCTCCCTTGTTATCGTCCCCGGATTGCATTCAATCGTAATCTCTGCATCCTTCGCGTGCTCCTCTATTTTCTTTCCGAATCTGTCACGGTTTCTCAACTGAAATGTCTGATACACCGCCTCCATAATCCGTACAATAGCAACCGCTTCAAGAGAAGACGGGGTACCGCCTCCGATAAAAATCGTACTGATTTCGTACGCATCCATCTTTCCGGCATAGCTTTTAATTTCCTTAATCAAAGCATCCACATACTGCTCCTTATCCGACTCCTTCGCCGGCCCAGATAGGAAATCGCAGTATGCACATTTACGCTCACAAAATGGAATATGAAGATATAATTCCAATTCCTTTTTCAAACCCTTTTCCTCACCATTTCTATTCATTCTATATTAAATTAAGAGAGGAAATAAGCAGGTTCCTCTTTTAATTTAGTTCAATAATATATAAGATATTGTTCTGTTCCTTTAGTACAGCCTCATGTTTTTCATCCAGACGGATCACATCTCCGTTCTTAAATGGGAACTCTTCCACCAAATACTTCACACTCATCTGCATTAAGATCATATACATATTCTTTGGATCACGTTTCGTATTGTATAAGCAAAACTCAAATAATCCAAAATCATTTAATCCCTGTGTGCAGCCAGATACCCCGTCCTTGTCCGGATACAGGCCGATATTCTCCCATAAAAGAATTGGGAAGAAGTTTCCGCCATTCTTCTGTGCATCCATCATCTGTGGAAGGAACGCACGATAACGAACAGGAGAAATAATATAGTTTAAGCCTGGCAAGAACATAGCCGCTGCATTGTCAAGTCCCATTAAAACAGTTGCGATCTTAGAGAAGGAATTACAAGCCTTCTTACGAATCAGAACAGAATCATTGATTCTGGAAAGAACGATAAATGCCTTATGCTCCTTCACATCTGTTGCTGTTTCCGGTTCTACGAAATTAAACTGAAGCTGTCTTACCGCCTCGTTTCTTGGCACCGGCATTGCCATATGAGAACATGCGAACGTATCGCCGTCCACTTTAATAATAAGAGAAACCATCTTCTCTCTCTCATCCACCTGAACATCCTCAATGCCAACTTCATCCTTCAGACGTTTGATAATCTCTTCTACATCAAACACAACATCCTTATATAGTGCAAAACCAAGCATGCCCGGATTTACCTTTGGCTCATACTTCTTCACTTCCGCTTGCTCTTGTTCTTGCTTCTTTCTTGGATTCGGAATCTCTGTCGCATTTGCAATCGCTTCGGCCGCGATCTGCTCTACCGTTCTTCTCTTCGCATTCTTCTGCTCTGCTTTCTTTGCAGCATCTTCCTGTGCCTTATCTTCCTGCACAGTCTCCTGTTCTTTCACTTCCTGTGCTTCTACTGCCTTATCCTCAGCAGTTCCCATTTTCTGTGCTTTATCATTCATAGCAGCATCTGCATCTGCCTTCTTATTCTTCTTACCACCAAACAATGCCATATTATGTCCTCCAGTCTTTTGAGCCACATCTTTCTTGCCAGTATCGTATGTAAAACTTCATTTACCAGTACAAAACGTGCCCTAAATAAATAAAAGTATTGCTGCCTCTAGTATAACACGACTTCACTTTCAACACAATGTCCATTTTTGCCTCAAAAAACATCATTCTTTTGTATATTTTTCTATTTTTCTTTGTTCTCACTGTTTCGGATAAACTCACGACCTGTAACCAGCCATTTCGGTTCCTCATCGCTCCCGATTCCTTCCACCTTGCTTCCATATGCGCCCGAAGCTCCTACAAATTCCCCATTTTCATCAAAAATATTTTCTTCATACCCATAGCCCTGTTCTTCCGCAACTCCGCCGACAATAAACGTATGGATATTTCCCTGTGAATCTTCAATACTTCCAATATAAGGTGTCGTTTCAGAAAATTCTTTTCATAAGCTCCTGATCCCTTTCCGTCAGACATGCAAGCATCTTTTCTGTCTCTTCGGAGATTTCTTTTTCCAACTCCAGAATCAGTATTTCCTCGGCCCTTCCTTCTATCTCCTCTTCATAGCTTAGTTCTTCCAACTGCCTCTTATATTTACGTAAATAATCAATCGCCTGATTTCTCGCAATTGCAGCCACCCAGCTTTTAAACTCATTCCTGCTCTCATCGAAACTCTCAATATAATTCCAGACTGCCAAAAAAACATCATCAAAACATTCGTCCTGCGCCTTACAGCGCTCCCCTACCCATCTCCTCTTTCCCCATCCGTCTGTGTGCTTCACGACGCGTTTCGCAGAAACGCATCGTGAGGTCTGGCGCCGCTCCCACCCCTGTCGCGCTCTGTGGTCCGGAATGTCCGGCTCATGACGAACAAAAAAGCGCCACAGTCTTTGAATAGCAGACAGGTGTTTTATCTGTCTGATAGTCAAAGACTGTGGCGCTTTTTTGTCCGCTCATGCGTCCGAACATTCGGACCACAGAGCGCGGCAGGGGTGGGAGCGGCGTCAGACCTCCTCCCTATCTGTCATCCAGCTTGAGCACGCTCATGAATGCCTTCTGTGGGATTTCTACGTTGCCGACCTGGCGCATACGTTTCTTACCTTCCTTCTGTTTTTCAAGAAGTTTCTTCTTACGGGAGATATCACCACCGTAACATTTCGCAAGAACGTCCTTACGCATCGCCTTAACGGTCTCACGTGCAATAACCTTACTTCCGATTGCCGCCTGAATTGGGATTTCGAATAACTGTCTTGGAATTTCATCCTTCAGCTTTTCACACATCTTTCTTCCTCTTTCGTAAGCGGATTCACCGTGAACGATAAAGGAAAGAGCATCCACTTCTTCCTTATTAATTAAGATATCAAGCTTAACAAGAGTAGATGGTACATAACCCTTCATTTCGTAATCGAAAGAAGCGTAACCCTTTGATCTTGATTTTAAAGCATCAAAGAAATCGTAGATGATTTCATTTAATGGTAGATCATATTTTAAAAGAGCTCTTGTCTCTTCCATATATTCCATTCCATGATAGATACCACGTCTTTCCTGGCAAAGGCTCATGATCGCACCAACGAATTCAGTTGTAACCATGATTTCCGCACTTACCATTGGTTCTTCCATATGCTCGATCTCAGATGGATCTGGAAGGTTGGATGGGTTTGTGATTTCGATTACGGTACCGTCTGTCTTATATACTTTGTAGATTACAGATGGAGCTGTTGTTACGATATCTAAGTTATATTCTCTCTCTAAACGTTCCTGGATGATTTCAAGATGTAATAATCCAAGGAAACCACAACGGAAGCCGAAACCTAACGCGATGGATGTTTCCGGCTCGAACTGTAAGGATGCATCATTTAACTGTAATTTTTCTAATGCATCACGAAGATCGCCATACTTAGCACCATCAGCAGGATACATACCACAGTAAACCATTGGATTTACCTTCTTGTAACCTGGAAGCGGTTCTGCACATGGGTTATTCGCATCGGTAACGGTATCACCAACACGGGTATCCTTTACATTCTTTAAGCTGGCTGTGATATAGCCTACCATACCTGCGCTTAACTCTTCGCAAGGGATGAACTGGCCAGGTCCGAAGATACCGATTTCAACTACTTCTGCAGTCGCTCCGGTCGCCATCATTTTCATAAGAGTACCTTTTTTAATCGTACCTTCCATAACACGGCAGAAAACGATAACCCCTTTATACGCATCGTAAATGGAGTCAAAGATCAGTGCCTGTAATGGAGCATTCTTATCTCCTGTTGGAGCTGGGATCTTCTTCACAATCTGTTCTAATACATCTTCGATATTAAGACCTACCTTAGCAGAGATTAACGGCGCATCCTGTGCTTCTAAACCGATTACATCTTCGATTTCATTGATAACACGCTGTGGATCTGCGCTTGGAAGATCGATTTTATTGATAACCGGAATAACATCCAGGTCATGATCTAGGGCTAAATATACATTAGCAAGAGTCTGTGCTTCAATCCCCTGTGCCGCATCGACAACTAAGATCGCACCTTCACATGCTGCAAGGCTTCTTGATACTTCATAGTTGAAATCCACGTGGCCTGGTGTATCGATTAAGTTAAATACATATTCTTCACCGTCATTTGCTTTATATACAGTACGGATTGTCTGTGCTTTAATTGTGATACCACGTTCACGCTCTAAATCCATGTTATCAAGTACCTGTGCCTGCATTTCGCGGCTGGTTAATAAACCGGTCTTTTCGATAATACGATCGGCCAGAGTTGATTTACCATGATCTATATGAGCAATAATACAAAAATTTCTGATTTTACTTTGGTCAACTGACATTTAATTCCTCCCGGATGTACCTATGCATCTGTCTGCATTCATAATGCCTGTATTATATCACACCGCCCCCTCCGAAATCAAGGCAGTATTTCGGCATAGAAAGTGTCTCGGACTTTGCAGCCGCTTTTTTGGCATGATGTTTGGTAAGAAGGGAGAGGACAGAAAGGATGCGGGATGCTTCGATTCGGATGCACTCTTTTTCTAAGATGCATGCCCTCGATTAAAAACAAGCCAAAAACCACCTGTAAAGTCTGTCTTCCTCTACACAAGACACACACTTATGCCCTATACTTTTTCACCTTTTTTACACCCCAAAATACAGCAATCGATTACAACTCGTTATCCGCCATATAACATAGTATATAAATATAAGAAATAAAAATACGACTTGTCTTTATTCACTATTACTTAATTTTTATTTTTCTTAAATCATTCCTTCGCTAATCGAGTGATCTTCATAGCAGATCGCCATCTTCACTGTCGTACTATCTCCTTACATCTAATTGCTACTCTGCCTTTTGAAAATCCTGTTCGCCTCTGCTTATCCCTCTAAATCCTCCTTTCCTTTCTAACATTCCATCCACTCCTCCTTCTCCCCCCTAAATCATACTTTTCCTTTCCAAACTACCATTCACTCCTGCTTCGCCTCCCCCCTACAACATCCCGTCCACACCTCCCTCTCTCCCACCATCATCTCAGCCGCCTCCGGCGCTGCCCCACTCTCCTGTTCCCCTCATCCATCCATCCTCTGTCTTCTCAAATCTTGTTATACGTCCGTAATAGAATTTTGCGCAGCAAAATTCTAGCATCCTGGTTATGCCGCGGGTTCGGGCGTCGGTGGAGGCGGGCAATATGGTTCCGGATGTCCGGCTCAAGGCGAACAGATGGGATGGGAGTCTTTGAATAGCAGACAGTGCTTTCCTGTCTGATAGTCGAAGACTCCCATCCCATCTGTCCGATCTTGCGTCCGAACATCGGAACCATATTGCCCGCCTCCACCGACGCCCGAACCCGCGGCGTAACCAGGATGCACATAGCTACGGATTAGACAACACCTGGTCTAAGATCATAGCGAGGGGCTCCATGGCGTTGTAGGCTTCTTTCACTGTGTTTTCTTGGGTGCCGCATTCGATTAAGAGGTATTTCTCAGCAAGGTGCATGTTGTAGCGGTATTTCTTTAAATAAATTTTCTTCATAAAGCCTGGAAAATACGTATTGCCTACCAGATTCATCTGAAGGCTGAATGCTAAATTCTCCTCAAGATTTGGGTTTGTCAGGCTTTCGATCGGGCCTGTGGTATTTCTGCAAAGGCCATTAAACAGCATAATCTGTGCAGTATCCTTGCCATTTACCTCTACCATTCGTTTCGATCCGCTGTCTCTATGTAGATCAATAATCACCTCAATGGATGGATTCTCACTTAAATACTCCTCCAGATATGGAAGTGCAGTGCTATAGGAATAATCTCTTCCCCTGATCTGATCGTATGCAGTCGTATCATGATATACCTGGTATCCACGCTTTCTTAAAAGCTCGGTCAGATATTCACCCGCTCCGACAACCGTATCATCCACTTCTCCTTCCCGGCTGTCGCAAAATGTTTCCGATGCGTGGGTATGATAAATCAAAATCTGCGGCGCTTCCTTATTCTGCTTGACGGACATATCCTTTTCCAACAGTCTATCCACATTAAATAATTCCAAAGTAGCTTTGGTAGAGCTGTCCTCAATATAGTAATTATTGATCAGATAATCCAGCTCATGCATGCTGGCTACATCATAAGCGCTTTTAATCAGATTCTTAACCGATATACCGGCCACACTCTCATTTGCAGTATTCATCGCCTCCTCAATCATCTCACTGGATGCATTCCAAGTCGGAAGCGCTGTTACATTTCCTTCCGTATACTCAACCTCTAACATTGCCTGGGTCGTATTCTCTTCTTCAATCAGCACTTCCTCATTTTCCTTTGCGGCAAGCATTGCCAAATCACTCTCTTCTGATTTCATGCTGCCTGCATCTGTCTTATTTTCCTGTTGTAAGTCTGATTCCCCTGCATACCGATAAAATATGCTTTGTTCGTTTCGATCCTCCTGTTCTTCCTTATTTTGCTGCAAAGCCTCCATAGCAACCGTATTCGCTCCGATATGTAATGCATAGTAATTCATTGACAGGCTGTTCGCCATATAAGAAATCACGTTATCGGAAATCCCTTCCCCCGTTACAATGTAGCGGAGGCAGGTATTTTCCATAGTCGAAGCTTTTACATACAGTGTCTGCATGATTTTATTCCCGACCTTCTTTATCGTCTGATTTGTATCATCTGAGGCCATAAGCAACATTCCTTTTGCCAGCACCGCAAGAATTAAGATGCCGGTCATTCCAAGGAGAATCCGATAAAACCATATTCTCTTTCTTCGAAAATGCCGCCTCATGTGCGTTTATTCCTTTCCACAAAAACATGAATTCAATGCTTCTGAAATCGTATAGCTGATGCATTTCATGGACTCATCCACATTCTTTGGCGTTACGAACATGTTATGAATCGCTTTGCTGTCACTTACTTCATGGAGGAAGCTCTGAATCTCTCCTTCTGAAAATCCCTGTGTCTGAAGTGCCCGTTCCATCGTATCATTTACGATGGTTGCCGCATCCACAACAGTAGGCACGCCAAGTGCTACCACATCAACCCCTAAGCTCTCTTTGTTCAAAGCCTGTCTGTTATTACCCACACCGGCTCCCGGACTGATGCCGGTATCCGTAATCTGCACCGTCGTATTTAATCTCTCAACGCTTCGCGCCGCAAGAGCATCGATTGCGATTACAATACCCGGATGCGTTTCTTTAATCAGGCCTTTTAGAATCTCCATTGTCTCCATTCCTGTCTGCGCCATAACGCCCGGTGCAAGAGCACTTACGGATTTCAAATGATTTTTCTTTCCAAATTCATCTCCAAACTCTCTTATTAAATGCCTGGTCACAAATAAATTATCTACAACCCATGGTCCCAGAGCATCCGGTGTCACCTCCCGGTTACCAAGTCCTACGATCAGCACTCCTTTTTCCGTTGCGTCTCCAACTAACTTCGAGATATACTTTGCGACCTCTTCACTGACAGAAGCATGGTAATCATCATCTTTCTCCTGCAGTTTCTTCGCCTCAATTGTAATATAGGTACCGATTGGTTTTCTCATAGCCTCAGCCCCCTTCTCATCCTTAATGATGACTGTGGTGACTTTGACATCCTTCTCTTCCAGATATTCTTCCTCTAATACGACACCTTTTATTTCTACATCATCTTCTTCAAATGATTCCCTTACTTCCAACGCAAGGTCTGTACGAATTTTGCTATCACCTTTCATATCTATACTCCTTGTTTTTATTTTATGCACCGTTCTTTCTTTTTATTAGCAGGATTGATCTTGTCTCCTATTCAGCCCATTTTCTTGCTAAAACTCTGTTTTGTCGCAAAATAAATTATTTTTTCCATGACAAATGTGAGCAGTTCTACCATGTATTTTTTACGCTTTTCTTCAAATTATGTATTGACATTCCTGTCTGCTTGGACTAAGATATAAGAGTACGTTTTCGCTAGAACGTCCGTGTCCGGATCTTCCGAAAACATCATGCGCAAATTTATATATTTAAGAGAATATTTTGGAGGTGTCCAGATTTGGCTAATATTAAATCTGCAAAGAAAAGAATCAAAGTTATCGAAACTAAAACATTAAGAAACAAGGTTATCAAATCTAAAGTTAAAACTTTAGTTAAGAAAGTAGAAGTTGCTGTTGCTAACAACGATAAAGAACTTGCTACTGCTGCTCTTAAAGATGCCGTTGTTGCTCTTAACAAAGCTTGTTCTAAGGGTGTATTCCACAAGAACACTGTAGCTAGAAAAGTTTCCCGCTTAACAAAAGCTGTAAATGCTGTAGCTTAATTTTAAGAAAACTTGATTTTTCTTTAGACTGCTGTATAAGCAGTCTTTTTTTTATGCTTTTTATCTTACTGTTATCTTGCATGCCTTCTGCTTCTTATCGTCTGTGCCTCCGCTTGCCATTCAATAAAAATATACATACCTGGAAATACTAATTTTATTCCATAAGACAGGAGCGTTTCCATGAAAAAAAATACATCAAGACAATTAAAGCAGGTAGCGATAGAGACCGGAATCCTCCTTTTCTTCTTCTCCATGTTTATGCTGATTCCAAACACGTTAACACTCACCTTATTTCTATCCTATATCCTTATCGTTTCCATTGTAGCGAAAAATCCGCTGTTCTGCCTGGCTCTTGCCATCTCAAATGCCTATCTGGCACTGGGCTTTACTGCACCAAAATACGCCCTTGTTCCTTCCGCTGACCATCTTTATGGTGGGATTTTATTAAAGACCGGGCTGTTCCTTCTGTTTGTCTGCTTTCTTTTCTTTGAGATGACACATCTTGGAACACTTTTCAAAGCCAGATCCCAGAAGAAACTTTACTCCATTTTATTAAAAGCACTTCCCATCACATCCTATATCCTTCTTTCTTTTGTTCTGATTATCGGTTTTACGAATCTATACTGCACACAGAATTATCTCTTTGATGTATACCAGATTGAAGAAGGCTTTTTCTCTGGTTCCATGGAGCGCCTCCCCATTTACCACAGTATGCGCAATTTTCCGGACTTCGTAGAGAATCTGTACTTTAGCAGCACTACGTATTACACGGTTGGGTTTGGAGATATCATAATAGAAGGAGTCATTCCAAAGCTCACCGCCCAGCTGGAGATGGCATTTTCTAATATTATGATGCTTGTTTATATTCCCATAACCTTACAGTCTGTCAGCTCAAACAGCGAATCCTAAGTTATATATAAAAAAGCCAGATTAGGCGGCCTATGCACCGTATCCATATCTTTTAAGACTGGATACCGAGCTGCGCCTGATCTGGCTTTTTTCATAATATCCCACGCTTCTATATTCTATCCGCTGCGAAGTGCATCACTCATCCCGTTTTCCCCTTCAACAGCACGGAACCCGGCAGGCACATCACTACCTGCCTCAATTACCGTATCATCCTTTACATAGACCACATTTCGCTCACTCATATGTAAAAATAGCGTCATTAAAAACGTCACGATCAGCAATCATGCTACTTTCTTTTTCCAAATGCGATCGGGTGAATTTCACATTTGTACACCCATTTTTTTACAGAATCTTGATATGGCGATTTCTTCCGCTATTTCCTTAGAAATTATTAGCGGTTGTGCTAGGCTTTGTTATCCACTATAATAATTTCTGAAGAGTAGGCCTGCCGTACTGCTTGCCGGTTCTGCATAATCCAATTGTGCAGAATCATTTCGTCTAAGGGGGAGGAGGTATGGAGCAATGGCTTGATATCCCTCTTTCTTGGGAAGCAGGATGGCATACAAAACCATTCATTACCAGAGGAGGTAATTACTATGTTACACAAAAAGAAACTCACCCCCTTCATTGGAGCAATTACATTGGCATTAACTTTAGCGGTTACGCCTGCAGCGAATGTACAGGCTGCAACAGCATCCAAACCCGCAGTCGGAGTCTGTACGACACAAAGCACACCCCTTAATATTCGGGCTTCTGCATCCACAAGTTCTGCGATTGTAGCAACACTTCCAAAGAATGCTTATATCGAGATTATTGGAACCAGCGGAAATTTCTATAAAGTGATTTATAATACCAAAGGGAGTGTGGGGTACTGTCATAAGTCTTACATCTCCTTAAAAAATGAAACATACGGAACCGTAACTACCAGCGGAGGCACACTGAATATGCGTTCCGGTGCAAGCACCAGTACAAAGATTCTTGCAAAGCTTCCTAACGGAACAGTTCTTCCGATTATCAGCAAGGTAAATGCAAGCTGGTATAAGGTAGTCTACGGCAAGACAGTAGGCTATGTAAGCAGCAGCTATTTTAAATCCGGAAATACAAGTTCCTCCACTCCGACTACTTCTGCGAGCAGAACAAATATTGTAAATTATGCCAAGACATTTTTAGGCGTTTACTATCAGTGGGGCGGCAACTATCCAACATCCGGATATGGACTTGACTGTTCTCATTTTACTTATCAGGTTATGAAGAAATACGGGCTAATGAACAGCTACATGACTTCCGCCAACCAGGCAGCATGGGCAACTCCTATTACCCGTTCCCAGTTACAGCCGGGCGATCTTGTATTCTATAAATCAAAGACTACCGGAGCAGTTGTACACGTAGCGATCTATATTGGAAATGACCAGGTAATCGGAGCGAACGGAGGGGATTCTTCCGTGACAACATCCTCCATCGCAGCATCCAAAAATGCAATGGTTAAAATCCAGTCCATCGACTACGATTCCCGCACCAAAACCTACGGACGTGTTCCAGGGTTAAACTAAGAGACGGACGCAGAAGAGGAAAAAGAAGCGGACGAAGGGATAAAATCCAAATGTTCGGACGCATGAGCGGACAAAAACGCACCGGAATCCTTGACTATCTGACAGAAAATCACTGTCTGATAGTCAAGGATTCCGGTGCATTTTGGTTCGTCATGAGCCGGACATTTCGGATTCCATCCCCTCGTCCGCCATCCACCCGCTTCTCTTTCCTCTTCTGCTGCCTGATACATACTTTCCTTTTCGGCATTTTCTTTTGACTAAATTTTAGCCCTTCCACTTAAATTGCAAGTCCTCTACGTAATAACCGTTTCTACTGATTGCGATTGAATGATATATTTGTAGGATATGCTTCTGAGGAGATTTGGGCTTACTTATAAAAATCCCTGTTTCATCAAACAAACGAGCCAAAGATCACCTGCGAAGTTTCGTGTCTCCTCTACAGCAGCCCTTCAATTATCTGCTCTAGTTTCTGAGGTTCGTAGGTTGGGGCGAAACGAGCTATTACGTTGCCGTTACGGTCGATCAGGAACTTGGTGAAATTCCATTTAATATCATCTCCGGATGTTACGAATCCTTTTCCTTCTAATAAATCATAAAGTCCCTGTGCTGCGTCATCCACGGAAGCGGATGGTGCCTCTTTCTTCAGGTATTTGTATAATGGGTCTGCATTCTCCCCGTTTACTTCTATTTTCGCAAAGGTTGGGAATGTGGTTCCATACTTCATCTGGCAGAAGGATACGATTTCTTCGTTTGTACCAGGTGCCTGATCCCAGAACTGATTGCATGGGAAATCTAAGATCTCAAATCCTTTTTCTTTATAACGGTCATATAGTTTCTGCAGCCCTTCATACTGTGGTGTAAAGCCACATCCGGTAGCGGTATTTACAATAAGCAGCACTTTGCCTTTATATTGATCTAAAGATACCTCATTTCCTTTTACATCTTTCACTTTGTAATCATATATCATAAATGCATTCCTCCTTTAATCCTGCTTCTTTTGTCTGATAATCCCTTTCATTCAAGCACTTCGCTATTAGCTTGTGACCACGCCACATATCAGTTAGTTTAAGCACTTCCTCTAAAATCATGCATTTCAAAAAGCATATAATATTTGGTAATCTGCTTACAGCAGTTTTTCAATTGCCTTCTTCATTTTAAATGGCTTTGTAACCGGTGCATAACGATGTACCACATTTCCGTTTCGATCAATTAAAAACTTTGTGAAATTCCATTTGATATTCTTACCGCATATTCCTTTCTTCTCATCCTTTAAGAACTGATAAAGAGGAGGCGTATGTTCTCCATTCACTTCAATCTTCTCAAACATAGTAAATGTCACACCATAATTCAGTTTACAGAATTCCTGGATTTCCTTATTCGATCCCTTCTCCTGTTTTGCAAACTGATTACAAGGAAATCCGATAATCTCAAGTCCCTGATCCTTATACTCCTTATAAATCGCTTCCAGTTCCTCATACTGCGGTGTCAGCCCACACTTACTCGCTGTATTCACCACAAGAACAACCTTCCCCCTAAACTCCTCCATATTCACAATCTTCCCATTCATCCTTCTCGCTGAATACTGATAAAATCCCATCATAAATCCTCCTACGTCATTTTATGTCTCTTAAATTAAATTGTGTACAATCAAAATTTTGAGTATATTTTATCCTATTGATTTAATTTTGTCAAATTGTATTTTATAAAATTCATATATTTTCTTCTCGCTTTGTTCTTTGTGCTTTTATCTTTATCTTTATCTTTATCTTTATCTTTATCTTTATCTTTATCTTTATCTTTATCTTTATCTTTATCCGCTAGCTCAAGTATAAAACCATTGAGAGGTCAACAGGCGAAAAAGAGGAGTGCGGCTGTATGAGTGCCCCAGTCTCCTGTTACCGGAATGCCCGGCTGCATGACAGACAAAAGCAGACAGCGGACGGCGAGAGAGAGGAGTGTGGGCGCAGGAGCGTACCAGTCTCCTGTTACCGAAATGTCCGGCTCATGACGAACAAAAGCAGCGTTATTCTTTGAATAACAGACAGAGTTTTTATCTGTCTGATAGTCGAAGAATAACACTGCTTTTGTCCGCTCATGCGTCCGAACATTTGGTAACAGGAGGCTGGTACGCTCCTACACCCGCACTCCTCTCTCTTGCCGTCCGCTGTCTGCTTTTGTCTGTCATAAGCCGAGCATTCGGTAACAGGAGACTGGGGCACTCATACAGCCGCACTCCTCTTTTCCGCCGCCCCCCGTCCCCCGTCCGCCGGACTAGCGCTCGAATCTAAACCATTTGAAATCGAAGTTGCTACCTGGGAGGAAGACAAATGTCACTTTGTTAAGGCCGGTTACGGAAGACAATGCAAATTCCCGTTCCACATACCCCTCAGAATACAAAAATTCTGCCATCTGCTTCTCTTCTCCATTCTCCCCTAAAAACCGAACATGGATCGTATTCTTATCAATCGGAGAATGTCCGCATATAATCAGCTTCTTAAATCCCTCTTCTCCGAAGTCCATTCCTTCGAATTCAAGGGATACATTATTACCGATTTTCTCAACTGCATCCTTATTCACCGTAAACGAATCACCATAAATCTGATCATTTTCCGTCGCATAGATGGTCTCATAAGCCTTCTCAAGTTTCTTAAAGCAGAACCCTTTAATATGTGCCTTTCTCTGTGCTACGAATGTCAGCGTCTTTACACCGCTTAACCGTTCCCGAAGCTTATATGTTTCTTCCTGATACGTATTCCAAATGCTCTTCTTATGATAAGTCAGTGTCGTGATCTTTCTGCTGCCTGCTTCACCAGGAATACCTTCCCACATATCCAAGATAAAGTCTGCACTCTCCAGTTCAAAAATCGGAATGGTAATCTCATCCGAACCAAACTCTCCAAAGTCAAGGTGTTCAAATGTAATCTGGCTTTCACCGTCACGAGACGTCGAAACTCCGCGCTCATTTCCATTTCCAATATCACCGACTGACTTTGTATACAGGCCGGCTGATACAAACTCATATGGATTCATATTGGCAGTGCCCATTCCTGTCACCTGATAGGTATACTGGGACATCACGCTTGCCTGTTTCTTATTATTTCTGGCAATCGCCTTCACACAGAATTCTCCATCGCTAAGAGCCTGTACCGTCACACTATCCCCTTCCTGTTTTACAGAAACGATATTGGAATCAATGCCCTTTATATTCGTAACCCGGAACTCAATATCACGCCAGCTAGCATTCTTTGGGTAGATTTCTGCCTTTATGGTAACCGTATCGTTTTCTTTTGTAAGCGGACCTGAAATCGAAGAACATAACGCAATCTTACGTACCGGGATCTCATTATTTTCTTCGCTCTTCTGATTTCGTTCTTCATAGAACTGATCCATCCTCTCATCCTCATAAGAAGCCTGTGGATCCTGTTTATTCTCTCTTACCGGCATCACATGGAATGGAATGCATACATCTTTCATTCCTTTTGAAGACACAACGATCATTCCTTCTCCCGGTTTGCCTCCGGCTGCAATGACTGCTGCCAGCTTTCCGCTAAACAGTCTGCGGCTTGTCCCTTTATAGGAATCGTAATCGGTGCTGTCGCCGTTATCAAGACCGATCAGTCTTCCTGCCCCGGTTACCGTAACTTCCACACGGTTATTGGCGTTCTCTACCGGATTGCCATCCTCATCTTCCATTCCGATTTCTAAGAAAATAAGGTCTGTTCCATTGGCGGCAAGAATTGTCTTATCTGCAAATGCCACAATCTTTACTGCATCTTTAAAAGATGTTCTTGTATCCGCAGCCATCACACGTCCCTTTTCGTCATATCCAAATGCCTTTAAGGTTCCTTTTTGATACGGAATCTTATAATTTGCGATCAGGTCACGGCTATGCTTATGATCGATTTCAAATGTTCCAAGTGACGTTTCGTTAAAGAAAAGCTCCACTTTTGGAAGGTTTGAGCAAACCCTTACATCAATCTGCTCCCCTTCATTGAAATCCCAGTAAGGGAAGATATGGATCATCGGAGCTTTTGCAGGATTGGTCCACTCCGCCTGATAGATATAGTATGTATCTTTCTTAAATCCAGCGGTATCCACCTGGCCGAAGTAGGAATTCTTAGTCGCATACGGTGTAGGCTCTCCGATATAATCAAATCCGGTCCAGATAAACTGTCCCAGTGAAAACTGAGCATCTCTGTCGTCCGTGATACAGGCAACCGTGCTTTTCGCTCCCCAGCTGGTCGTACAGTTTCCAAGAGAAGAACACTGCTCATCATCGTTGCATAAGAACGACTGCCGCAATGGAAAATGGTAAATGCCGCGGCTTTGTGTGGTGGATGCGGTTTCACTTCCATAGATGATCCAGTCCGGATGCTTTTTATGATGCTCTTCATAATAGCGCTCTGTATAATTGTAGCCGGCATACTTTAGAATATCTGCACACTTCTGCGCATTCTCCCAAGGCATGAAATTCGAGCCAATCGTTGCCGGGGCATTGTGCTTATAATCGAATTCTTCTACATATGCCTTCAGTGTTCTGGTAATCTCCTGTCCATGCTCATCCACATGTGTATCATAAATTTCATTTCCGATGCTCCACATTAGAAGGCATGGGTGATTGCGGTCTCTCCTTACAAAGCTTTTAATATCTTTTTTGGACCATTCTTTGAAGAATCTTGCATAATCATAAGTTGTCTTTGACCGCTCCCACATATCAAATGCTTCTGCATCTACAAGGAATCCCATTTCATCGGCTAATTCCATCAGTTCCTCGGCCGGCATGTTATGGGAAGTACGGATGGCATTCACCCCCATCTCCTTTAGAATGTTGAATCTTCTTCGCAGCGCATTCTTATTAAATGCTGCACCTAGACATCCTAGATCATGGTGTTCACATACTCCATAAATCTTTCTATGTCTTCCGTTCAAAAACAGTCCCTTATCAGTTGTGAAGGTAATCGTTCTAAAACCAATCTTTATGCTCTCTCTCTGAAGAATAGTTCCATTTTTCTTTAAGGATACTGCAAAATCATACAGCTTTGGAGAATCCACATCCCAGATTGCCGGGCTTACCATGCTAAGAAGCTCATGATCTGTCCTTCCGGGATTTGGCACGCTGATCTTCTTTTCCTTATAAGAACAGATACTGCCCTTTGCATCAAAGATCTGATACAGAATAGAATACGTTTCCTCCTCTTCCCCAGCACGTTCATATACGATCTCCGTATCCACATCTACGATCCATCTGTCATCCTTTTTCTCAACTTTAACATAGATACCATCCGATGCGATATGAATATCCGGCGTCACTATAAGCCATACATTCCGGTAAATTCCTGCTCCTGAATACCATCTTGAGTTCGGACTCTGATATACGACCTGCACGATGATTTCATTCTCGCCTTCTCTTACATAGTCTGTAATATCTGCCTCAAATGTAGAATATCCATACTTCCATTCAAAGACAGACTCGCCATTCATATAAATGGTCGTATTCATATACACGCCATCAAAGCGAACTGAAACTCTTCTTCCTTTCAGATTCTTCATCTGAAATTTCTTACGATACCATCCGGATGATGTCTCATACAGATTGTTTGTATCGTAGATCAGCCAGTCATGCGGAATCTGTACCGGATTCCATTGAATCATGCTACCTGTTACATCTGCAAGTGCCGCTTCTGCAGGCCGCTTTGTAAATTCCCATCCATTATTGAATAAATGCTTTTCGTTCACCTTTAACCTCCATATGCAGTATTTTGAGTATTCCAGATTCATTTCCAATTTTTGTACATTTTTAGTATACCTTATTTTGTAAAAAAAGAAAGCCCTTACCGACATAAGTTTCTAATCGATTAAGGCTTTCTATATATTTTTACTATGCTCTCTTTTACTGTTCACGAAGTCTAAACATATCCACTAAAGAACGTAACACTTCGGTCTGGGAGGTCAGGTCCTCGCTTGTTGCAGAAGTTTCTTCTGCAGATGCCGCATTCATCTGTACAATTCCGGAGATATGATCGATTCCGTCCGTCGCTTCTTTCATGGATTCTGACTGGCTGACAGAACCTTCTGAAATCTTTACGATCAGATTCACGCTGTCTTTTACGGACTCTTCCATCTGAATCATGGTTTCTTTTGTCTCTTTGGTTATTCTGCTTCCGGCATCAATCAAGGAAATCGTATTGGAAATCAGCTCTCTTGTGCTCTTTGCTGCGCTCGAGCTGTCTTCTGCCAGCTTCCCTACATTTTCTGCAATTACCGCAAAGCCTTTTCCAGATACACCTGCTCTTGCCGCCTCGATGGAAGCATTCAATGCCAGCAGATTGGTCTGCTTTGCGATTCCTTCCATTTCTATAAGGACATTCTGAATCTGATCCGATGCGGTTGCAATCTCATCCATTGCTTTTGCTAATTCATCCATCCTCTCACGACTTAGATTCATGATCTCATTGGCTTCATTCGCACTTGTAATAGCGCTTGTCGCAAATGCAGCATTCTCTTTTGCCTGTGATGCGATCCCATCCATCATCTTCGTAATCTCTTCAATATAACGCGCCTGTTCCGTGGCTCCCTGTGCTAATTCAGAAGAGGCCTTGGACAGCTGTCCTGCACCTAAGGCAACACCCCCCACAGATCCTTTTATTGTTAAAAGCGTCTGATTAAGACCTGCTAAAATCATATTCATGGCGTAGCCAATCGGTGCGAAATCACCCTGATAGTTATCACTTGTCGCAATATCAAATCGTCCTTCCGCCATCTGATTCATGCTCGCTGTAATTTCCTCCACCATTTTCTGTAAGGCCAAAACAAGACTCTTCATAGAAAGAGACAGTTCTGCGAGCTCATCTTTTGTGTCCACCAGCACCACTTCGCTATGAAAGTCACCCATCGCTAACAGTTTCATACGTTCCACGCACTGACTGATCGGATCCGTGATCATTATCACAACCTTCTTCAGAGTATAGAAGAAAATGATGCAGGTAAAAATAGCAATTGCTAGAATAGTGCCTACAATTATATACGTAGCGGTCAGATACTCATGCATCTCACCGGATACCGCAATGCTCCACCCATTGATTCCAATCGACGCATAGGCGGCAATCTTTATCTTTCCCTCATGACGATAGATATGATATCCGGATTCCTCCTTAAGCATCTTTTTATGAAATTTTGCAGTAGATTTATAGCTAGAGTCCTCTTGTGCTTTTTCAATAAAGTTCACTTCGTTATAAACCAGATCTTCATTCTGATGGGCAATCATATTGGCCTCTCCGTCAATGATATAACTTACACCGGTCTTGCCAAATGTAATCTGATTGCTTAGTTCCGATAAGAATCCCGCATCTGCCGATGCAATAACGGCACCTTCAAACACTCCATTTCGTATCACCGGTGCTATCAGTGCGATATATAGCTGATCGGATTCTTTCTCTAAAAAGATATCCGATATTCCCGATGTCATCTGTTTTTTACAATCTATGAAATACGTCTGATCTGATAAATCACGGCCGGAAGTACTAATTCCATCCGCATTTACATACAAGACAGCTAAATAATCATGACGTTGTGCAAAACTGTTCATTTTATCTTGCAGCTCTACGGTGTCAAAATCTTCTCCAGAAAATGTATTCTGTGCTACAAACTCTTCCAATGTCTCTATTTTGCCATCTACTGCGCTATAAATAGTATTAGCCGCAACCTCCGCTGTTGAAGATAATACCTTCTCAAGTATGCGGCTTGTCCCCATATAACTTAAGATACATGCCGCTACTACAATAAGCGTCACAGTGCCAATTACATTTCCTAATGCTACGGTTGTGATCTTATCCTGTATCCGATCCATTTCCATAACATGAAATATTTTTTTTAGTTTTCTTACCTTGTTTCTTAGCATTTCTTTTCTCCGAAGTATGTATTGATACCATTTAAGTATACGTATAATGAATTATGCAGTCAATACCATTTTTACCATAATGTTTTTAGTTTTCAATAATTTCAACTATAATACACTTATTTTGAAATTACTGAAATATCCCTGTATTTTCAGGCACCAATCGCATGCATGAGGAATATTTTAATGGCATATAAAGGATTAAGGGTGGACATTTTTACTTCATTATGATAAAGTGTAAATGTTTATAATATTTTACCGAAAAGAGGACCTGGTTTTTGTGTAAATATAAGAATTTGACTCTAATTTAGTGAAAGGATGCAACAACCATGAAGACTTATCAATCTATGAGTAAAGAGGAATTAGAACAGTTA
>SVEB01000071.1 GCA_015057635.1 Lachnospiraceae bacterium
AATCAGTATTCGGGATGATGGACCGGGAATTGCAGAAGCCGAGCAGGCACAGATTTTCCATCGGTTTTATCGGTCGCCTTTGGTCCATGAAAAAGAGGGCGCCGGCATCGGGCTTTATCTGACAAGAGAGATTGTAACAATGGAAGAAGGTTATATCCGGGTGAAGTCAGAACCTGAAAAGGGCGCAGAATTTTTAATCTATCTAAAGAGGCAATAGAGGAAACCTCTCAAAATTGTGATAATTTTGAGAGGTTTTTGTGATATTTGGGCTGTATGCTAAGAGCAGAAAAAGAAAGAGGGGCGAAAGGATATGCCAGTATTAGAGACGAAAGGATTAAAAAAATATTATGGGCAGGGAATGAATGTGGTAAAGGCCTTGGATGGTGTTGATTTTTCTGTGAACAGAGGGGAGTTTGTAGCGATTGTGGGAACAAGCGGAAGCGGGAAATCCACTCTGCTTCATATGATGGGAGGGCTTGACCAGCCAACAGGCGGAAGTGTTATGGTAGATGGAAAGAGACTTTCTGCAATGAATGATGAGGAACTGACGATTTTTAGAAGAAGACAGATTGGGTTTGTATTCCAGAACTATAATCTGGTGCCGATGTTATCTGCTTATGAAAATATCATACTGCCAATTGATCTAGATGGAAACCGGGTGGATCATGGATATGTGAGTGAAATACTAAAGCTTCTTCATTTGACCGAAAAAGCAACACAGTATCCGAATCAGCTTTCCGGCGGGCAGCAGCAAAGAGTTGCCATTGCAAGGGCACTTGCCACTAAACCGGCAATTATCTTAGCGGATGAACCGACGGGAAATCTGGACAGCAAGACAAGTGAGGAAGTATTAGGGTTATTGAAAATGAGTGCTAAAAAATTCGGGCAGACACTGGTTATGATTACACATAATGCAGAGATCGCGCAGCTTGCAGACCGTATGGTGCGGATTGAAGACGGCCGGATCACGGGATAGGGGGAATTAAAATGATAGCCAATAATAATAAAAAAGCGGCAAGGAAACTGGCGTTTGAAAGCCTGCATGCCGGAAAGATGCGGAATTTCTTTATTATTCTGACCGTGATTTTATCCGCCGGCTTATTATCAGGCATTGCATTCTTCTATTCTGCTTCTGATATAAAGGAAGAACGGGAGCTAGAGAAGATGCAGCATGTCATTTACTACGATATGACGGAAGAACAGATTGAAAAGATGAAGACGGATGAAGAGATTGAGAGCATGTTTGCTTATAAGAATGCAGGCAGCATAGAGGAAAAGAATTATCTGATTGTTCCGTTTTATATGGAGCTTACGGATACCAGCATGGAACAGGTATCGATTGTGAACGGGCATTATCCTAAGAAGTCAGATGAAGTGGCTGTGGATACGTCTTATTTAGAGGAACGCGGGATGGAAGCAAAGACGGGGCAGAAGATTACAGTCACGTTCTTAGATGGGACTTCAAAGGAGTTTATCATCAGCGGCCTTACCAATCGGGATGTGGAAAGCAAGGTATATCAGATTTATTTTTCCAAAGAATATGCAGATACAATGACACCGCTAAAGGAAATCGCTTATAGTGCGGCAGTCCGGATTAAAGATGCAGATCGGATGTCAGAACAAGAATTCTTACAGGATATCAGAGAGTTAGGGGCTAAATATGGGATAAGCAGGCCGAATGTAAATGAGAATAATGCGTTTACGTTATCCTTAACGATGACAAAGCAGGAGATTATTCTGTTGCTTTTAATTGGAATTGGAATACTGTTTGTAAGCGTGTTAGTAATTTATAGTATCTTCTATATTTCTGTAGTCAGTCAGATCAGGCAGTTTGGACAGTTAAGAACGATTGGCATGACAAAGAAGCAGATCAGGCGTATGGTTCATATAGAAGGAACTGTATTATGCCTGATCGGAGCACCAGTCGGGATCGTGATTGGACTTCTAGCTTCCATTCTTATCCTGCCAGATGGATTTTCTCTGATACGCACGATTATAATCAGTATTCTTGTTGTAGTAGTGAACTGGCTCACGGTGCAGCTATCAATCCGGAAGCCAGCCAGTCTTGCATCTTTGGTATCACCGATTGAGGCAACCCGTACAGCCGCATCCTCTCTTGACTTATCGGGAAGAAGGAAAGCGGGAAACGGACGTCTATCTCCATATCGTCTCGCCATAATTAGTTCTGATCGGAATAAGTCCAAATACAGAATGACTGCGATTTCTTTAGGCATTGGCGGAATTCTGTTTCTAATTGGAGCGACCGTGGTGATTTCCATGAGCAGAGAAGGATACTCCAGACAGGGGGTATTTCAGTATGGGGAATATGAGATTTATTTGTCTAACAATGCAGCAGAAAATAATCCAAGTGGCTATAATGGCTTACAGACGAATAATCCGCTTTCAAAAAAACTAGTTTCGCAGATAAAAGAAATAGATGGAGTGAAGGATGTAATAACACAGGATAAGATTGAGATTCAATTTGAATATAATGATTATTCCAGCAATGATTCATTTATTACATTTGCCAAAGATGATACAGAGGTAATCAATCGTTATCTAAAGACAGGGGAACTAAGTTATGATACGGCAGTTTCTGAAAATCAACTTATAATCTGTAATAACAGTGTGGCGGAAGAAATCTTCGGATGGAAGTTTAAGACCGGGGATACCATCCGCATCTCCTGGTTTGATGGAGAGACACAGAGAAATGCGGATTTTACGATCGTGGGAGAGTTAAATAACGATATTTATGAAGATGATGCCGGATACCGGATCGTATATAATTGCGGATGGTTTGTTGTACCGGAGCAGACGATCAAGAATATGATGGTGGATGGATTTGATACAACAAGAAACCTGATTGTGTCATCAGATCGGGAAAAGGAAGCCGAGATTGAGGAAAAACTGCAGGAGATCGTAGATGCCAATCCAATGTTACGGATGGATACGTTACGACAGAGATTGTTGAAAGATGAGGCGATGTTTAACAGCCTATATGGCATTCTGTTTGGATTCAGCGCGTTTATTATTGGGTTTAGCTTTATTAACCTGATTAATACGCTTGTTACAAATGTTATGACAAGGAAGCAGGAGTTTGCGATGTTACAGTCAATCGGCATGACCGGAAAGCAGCTTAGCAGGATGATCCAGGCAGAAGGGCTGATTTTAGCAGTTAAGAATGTGGTGATTACAATAGTGGGAGGCAGTGCCTTTGGATATGCAACAGTATGGCTGATGAAAAAGGTAGGGGCATCCTATATGCAGTGGGAGTTCCCGTTATGGTACCTTCTTGGCTATACAGCACTTATTATTATCGTCCCAGTCCTGATTTCCTATATTGCCATTCACCTTCTTCATAGAAAACCACTCGTGGAGACCCTTAAACAGGAGTAGAGATAGGAGTGTGGCAAGGGAATGTGGAGAGAGAACCGAGGCGGCGGGAAGGTCAGCACTTCCTGCCGCCTCGGTTCTCTCTCCACACTTCTAACTCATGTCTGGTGAAAAATATTGTTCAAATAGGTGGTTTTATAGTATGATTAAGAGTAGAAAAGCATGTGCTATCAAACGAAGATGATAAAAACAAAAAAGCAATAAAAAAATTGTTAAAGTACGGAATGGAAATGTTGACAGGAAAAATGATGTGGCAGCGAGGATAGGAAAGATGTGGAGAATGATAAAATATAGGTAGAAGGAAGGAAAAGAGATGGAACAGATGGAAGAATGGCAGCAGATCGCGAAGCGGATCCACTCTTTTTTGGAACGGCATGGAGAGAGGAAGGATGCCAGAAAGAAGGAGATGCTGATCCGACAGGGGGAAAGAGGGGAATGCCTGTACCTGATTGAGAAAGGGATTGTGAGAGGGTTTTACTTAGATGAGAACGGAAATGAAGTGACGAAGTGCTTTTCGTTTGATGGGGATCTTGCCTGTACGGAGTGTTTTTTGAAGGAGGAAGAGGCGACTTTTTCAGTGGAGTGCATTAAGGATTGCAGGATGATCGCGATTTCCTATGAGGATCTGAGACAGGCGATGCGAAAGGAACCACAGCTTTATCAGGCAATGATGTATTTTTACAGGAAGGCTTATCTTCAAATGGAGGAACGTCAGAGAACAATGCTGATGCAGGATGCAAGGGAACGGTATCTGACATTTTTAAAGGATTTCGGAGAGAAGGGAAGATGGATACCTTCTATTTACCTTGCTTCTTATATACATGTGAATCCGAGCACGCTTAGCCGAATTCGTGGCATTTTGCGAAAAGAAGCAGAAGAGAACGAAAATACATAAATATTGACTTAGGTCAATGAAAGAATATGCTTCTTTCCTTATAATGAGAAATGGAAAAAGAAAAGAAGACTCAGGGAAAAGGAAAGGAATGAGATAAATGGAGTTTGTTATGATTACCGGGGCATCGACCGGGATTGGGTATGCGTTAGCGAAAGAGTATGCCAGACATCATCAGAATGTGATCCTTGTGGCGACTAGAGAGGAAAGGCTTTTACAGGTGGCAGCGGAGATTAAGGAAACATATCAGGTGGAGGCACTCTTATATGTACAGGATTTAAGCAGAATCGGAGCGGCAAAGGAACTGTATGAGAAGGTGAAACAGGACGGGCTTACGGTTTCGGTTCTAATTAATAATGCGGGGTTCGGATGCGTCGGAGAATGTGCAGATATTCCTTATGAAAAGGAAGAAGAGATGATGATTTTAAATATGATCAGCCTTCAGGAATTAAGCAAGTTCTTTTTACAGGATATGAGAAAGAGAAGAAGCGGGAAGATTCTGAATGTTGCTTCTACAGGAGCATTTCAGCCAGGCCCGTTTATTGCGACCTACTACGCTACTAAGTCCTTTGTTTTAAGTTTTTCAGAAGCGATCCGGCTTGAGAATGAGCATTACGGCATCACAGTTGCAACACTGTGTCCAGGGGCTACTGTCAGCAATTTCCCGGCACGGGCAGGTAAGAAACCATCTAAGACGGCAATGCCCGCTAAGACCGTGGCCAAGATCACCTATCGGCAAATGGAAAAGGGCAGACATGTGATTATTCCTGGTTTTATCAATCGGGCAGTGCGAATCCTTCCAAAGGGGCTGAAGAGCCGTTATGTGAACTGGATGCAGAGAAGCCTGATGAAGAATGGGTAATATGAAATCACGGAATGGCAGCAGGAAGATGGAAGAAGGAAGAAAAAGCAGTTAGAAAAAGTGTGGATAAAGTGTCTTCGTTCCTGTACACATAACAAAATACAGCGGTTCACAAATCGATTTGTTATGCATATGATAAAGGGAAAGGAGGTAAGGAACGTGTCTAACAGTAATAAAAAAATAGATCGAAATGCAAAATATAGTGTGCAGAGCGAGAAAAAATTTGTGAGACCGGTTAGGAAAGCGCAGAGAGCAGATATTAATTCGATTGACGACTTCATTCAGGGACTGAAGGATCTGATGAATGAGAACCCGAAGAAAACAAGCGTCCACTTACAGCAGGGTTTAAAACCGTTGAAAGAATACCAGGCTCAGCAAAAGTCATCCGGAAAGAAGGCAGAAGGATATAAGAAAAATACAGAGAAGAAACAGTCACAGCAAAAACAAGGCAAGAAGGAATGTCGTGACGTAAAGAAGAACAGAAGCTACTCATCTTCGTCTGGTTACAGTGAAGAGATGGATTTCCCATATAACAGCTATCATACGTCCTCATCCTCAGCAACCGGTTCATCCGGTTATAGCAGTGAGGCAGAGAGCAAGAGCGGTTACTTTGGAGATGACTATTCTTACGAAGATTCCTCGTATACGGATTCTTCTTACGATGACTCCTCCTATGAAGATTCTTCTTACTATGATTCCTCTTATGAAGACTCTTCTCGCCAAGAATCCTGTTATCAGGATTCCTCCTATCAGGACTCTTCTTATCAAGATTCTTCTTATGATGACTCTTCCTATCAGGAATCTTCTTATCGCGATTCCTCCTATGATGAATATTCGTCGGATAGCAGCTGTTATTCAGACAGTGATGATTCTGAAGATGAGAGCAGAACCAGTGATGAAGATAGCTGTACCGATACTGTGCTGAGTTTATTATGTCAGATTTTGGCACTACAGAATTCACTCAGCAATGAGATTCAAAGAGTACTTACTTTTTATATGAGCGGAATGCCGGATGTGTCAAACAGCATCAGTGGTATTTTGACAGGTGTATTTAAGAATTGCTGGTATAATGTAAAATCACCTTCTACCGGAACCAATTTTATCTACAGCATTGATATCCTTCAGGCGATTGAAGCAGATAATACCCAGACGACACCGGATATTTTTGAGATGCTTTTGGAGTTTATCGATTCCCTTGGCAATCAGAACTGCAGATGTGAAGTGGATAACGATGATATCTGTCAGAATTCCCTGATGTATCAGCTGACCGGAATTCAGCAGACGGAAAGTCAGTTGACAGTAAATGTGCTGGATGCAGCATTTACCGGTTATATCTCAAAAGTATACAATGGTATTCTATATATGGTTGACAGCATACTTACACCGTCAGCTGTGTATTGCATCCCGGTATGCAATATCATTGGTTATGAGGTCGTTTATTTCGATTAGACCTTCAAAAGTAAGTTTAGATAGAGCGGCACCATCTGGATACTCTGCTTATGCAGAGGGCAGATGGTGTTTTTTATATGACATAAAGCTTGTCTGCTTTTAGAGATAGCTTGATGCATTTTCAATAAGGCGGCTGGCAGACAATCAGAATTTCAGGGCGCGGTATCTTGTGCCCGCGCCCTGATTAAGATTTTATTTTGGATAACAGTTCTGTTCGAGTTTTTCCTTTACTTCATTTAAAGCATTATGAAGTTCATTTGCTTCTTCCAGTTTTGTGATGGCTTTTTTCGTAGCTTCCATGGCTTCTTCTTCTAATTCCTCAATCTGTTCCACTAACTTATGAAGTTCTTCTTTTAAACATTCACAGTCATCACTGTCAGATGTATCGTCACAGCTGTAGTTTAAGGCATTTAGCAGCTCATCGAGCTTACCGTTCACACGGGAGCCTTTGCTGTTGATCTTAATTCCAAGACCGAGGCTGTTAAGTGCTGCATACAGATTATCAAGAGATTCATCAAATTTCACATGAGCTGTGCCTTCCAGTTCTGTGTAAGCATGGTACAGGCGCCAGAATTCATGAATGATATTTTGGCGGACGCGCTTGTTGATCTGATGATTCATTTCTTTCTTAGGCGGAAGGGATTTTTCTTCTTCTTTGCATTCTCCACGCATCTTTGTCTGTCTGAAGAATTCGCTGCTCTGTCCGCTGCCAAAACGAAGAGATCTGGTATTCTTCATATTCATATTACCACGTCCATAAGGCTTTCCGCTTTTCTCATCATTTGTAGAAAATGATTTATTTGTGCCGCAATTTTGGGTATTACAGGTAGTATTGCCGCAATTATTGTTACAGTTATTATTGCGCATAAGAATTCCTCCAAAATCTGATACTGATAGTTCTTAATTTATAATATTCATCTGTTCACTTTAGGTGTCTATAAAATAAGAATGAGTTTTTAAAGAAGTAAGAGCATGAGAATGAGAGTGGAGGAAGACAGCTTTTGGAGAAAAAAGGGGGGATGGACAGGAGAAGGCAGGCATGTTCTGAGGATAAAACATTTGTCATAATATACACATTTAGTCCCCCCCATTCATAGTATATTACTAGAACAATGACTACTAGCGAGTTGTTCAATAATGATAAACGAGGTGCAATTATGTCTAAGGGTAACAAATATGGATATAGTAAAGACAATGGATATAAAACAAATGGTAAGAAGAACGGATGCAGCAAAGCACCTGTAGATTTTTGTGATTGTGATTTCTATGAAAGTTCTTCTTCCACATCGTCCAGTGGAAAAGACTCCTCTGATTACTGGTCCACATCAGAGTCATCATGCCATACAAAACACAGCTGCCAAACTAAGACTCCTACTTGTACAACTAAGACTCCATCCTGTGAGAAAAAGACTCCATCTTGTGAAAAGAAAACATCCTGCGAGAAGAAGACATCCTGTGAGAAAAAAGCTCCATGTTGTGAAAAGAAGACCTCTACCTGTACAAAGACACCAACATGTGGAAAGAAACAAACATGCGAAAAGAAACCGGTATGCGAGAAGAAAGCAACATGCGAAAAGAAACAGACCTGCCAGAAGACAAAGTCCTCATTCTCTTCTGAAAGCTCTTCTAGTTCTGAGCCATTAGTAAAGGCAAAAATGCATATCAAACCATTTCTTAAGAGTCACTGCACAAGTTCAAGTTCCAGTTCAAGTTCCTGCTCCAGTTCAACACCTACAGAGAGCAGCTGCACGGAAACGACAGGTACTGTATGCTGCATTGATGATCTGATTCAGGAAGCAGTTAAAAATGCATTAATCGAAGTATTACAGGATATTTGGGATGCCCTGGAAGATAGAACGTCTGATTCTGATTCTAGCGTAGACTCCGATTCGGATTCTGACTCTGATTCTGACTCTGATTCCGACACCGACACCGACACCGATTCTTCTTATTCCTATTCTGACTCTGATTCGGATTCCGACACGGATTCTGACTCCGATTCCGATTCTGACTTTGATTCCGATTCTGACTCCGATTCTTATTCCTATTCTTATTCAGGATATTATAAACGTTAGTTCAGACTAGACGCTTTGGTCATAAGTGGGGTTAGCTTAAAAGTAACATATTAGGCTAACCCTAATATATTGGAAGAGGTGTCGAAATATGAACATAAATGTAATTCTTGCATATTATAAAGTAAGCAAAAGCTGAAATGATATGATACCATTTTAGGAGTGATTATTGTGCAGGAAAGTATAGCTGTGATAAGGAGAAGGTTAGACAGAGGAGAGTACCCAACACTTGGAACGGGATCAGGCAGGATTGTATATGATTTAAATAATGGTTATGTGGCCAAAGTCGCAAAGAATGAAAAAGGATTTGCACAGAATAAGGTAGAATATCGAATTTATATGAGCTCTGAAAATCCTTTGCTTGCAGAGATCGTCTACTGTACCAGTGATTATAAAATTGTGATCATGAGAAAAGCGAAGAAAATAGCCGACTTCGATTTTATTTTGGATTATTTTGAAGTGGATCGTATAAAAGACTTAGCATATGTTGATGAGGTATATGATTTGATTGAAAATTATAATCTTATCTTTGCGGATTTTGAAAAGACGACGAGCTGGGGAATCATAAAGAACAGACCAGCGATCGTAGATTATGGTTTTACAAGGCAAGTCAGGTTGAAATATTATAAGAAAAAAAGAAGGTAAGGGTGAAAAGCCGTGCTATTTTTCTGTCAGGAAAGACTTCTGACGCAGAAAGAATAGGACGGCTTTTCGTTTGTTATCGCATTGTGAAACATCGAAAGAACATATTATGCAAGGTCAGAATATATTAAATAAAGTAAAAGTATGATGTGGAGGGATACCATGAGATCCGTAGATATGAATATTTTCCAGGATGAAAGTGCCGTGGGTCATGCCTATGTCGGGAAAAATAAAAAAACATCGAATAACATATCCCAAAATGCATCGATGATGAATACCAATGAAGAGCTAAATCAAGGAAAAGAAGCAGCTGTGGCAAGTCAGATGGGAAACCGGAAAAATTATATTAAGATGCCGGAGAAATGGCAGTTTACCAGTCAGGAGAGCAGCGAAGAAGAAAATGACGCTGTCGATATGGAAAAGAGATACGAAGAAGAAGTAGCAGAAAGTAAAAAGCCACAGGAAAAAGTTCCGGAAAAAGAGGAGAAGGCAGAATACACCGAGAGAAACAGTGGGTTAAAGACCGCGCAGAAGATAAAGAATAATTCAGCGGAATCATGCAAGAGTGCGAAAGTAGCAGAGCTTGCAGATGACATTATTTTCACACCGGAAGCAGAGCGTGAATTCTATGCCGGGTGCAGCAAGAGTTTTAAGAGCAAACGGGACGGCATTGTAGAATTACGGAATCCGCTTGGATCAGGTGTGAATATTTTAGTTCAGGATGCACTTCTTGTGAATTTATGTCCGAATAATATTCATGTTTACGTGTACAGTAACGCAGAAGTCACCTGTAAGATGAAAGAGTCAAAATCCGTTGCCAATGGTACGGCAGGATCTGATGAGAGCGCGAATGGACAGATCTTTTATGGAAATGAGATCTGCATCGTAGGCGGTACATTAGTGGGAGAATTCATGCTTCCTCCGTTCTTTAATCTGCCGGTTTCTGAAGATGGGAATGCGATCCTTCTTCCGGGAACAAATCGGTGTTATGTATTCCACTCCATGGAAAAGGAAAAAGATATTATGATGAACTTAAATATCCGCTGGGTGGAAGAGGCAGCAACCGAGTAGATGAAGGAAGATCTCCAGAGAGAGCAACAAGAACTTCTTCTGCTGTTATCACAGATCAAGCCCAGTCATATGCTGATACTAAGTCCCGAGGATGAGCAGTATCGCATGGCGTTTAAGGAAACAGAAAATAAGTCAGAGCAAAGAGATAGCATAAGGGAAAGTATGGAATCCTATGATCTTATCCTTCTTCCTCCTGCAAGTATACATTTATCGAAAAATAAATTTTTATCAGGGATTGAGAGGCTTCTTTGGTGGGCAGAAAAAGGAGTCATCTGTTTTCTTCCGGAGAAAAAAAGATCAGAGGAGAGGGCAGGCATTTCGGATTTATGGCAGTATCCAATATATTATAAACGGATTTTAAACGATGAAAGGTCCTGTTATTTAATATGGATTCGGTCTCGTATGGTTAAAAGCCGGTATCCCTTTGAACGCATCACGTTATCTGGCCCTAAAATTGATACCAAACTGCGGATTGCATATCTGTTTCCACATAAGGGACTAACTGGCGGAATTAAGATGATGCTCGAACAGATTCGTTATTTAAAAAAACGGGGACATAGTATCTGTATTCTGACAAAATGTAAGGAGGTAAACGAAAAGGCCGTCCCGGAATGGTATGATCTTAAGGTAGATGAAGAAATCACAGTGCCGGAGGATTCTGATTTTTTATCCTATATTCATGACGCTGACATTATAGTCGCAGGCTGGATCACGCAGTTAATTGAGCTGGAATCAAGTCCGATACCGGTACTGTACTGGGAGCAGGGATATCAGTATCTGTTTGGGGATGTGGAGGAGTTTACCGATATAAGAAGCTTTTTTAAGGTGTTTGAAGCCTGCTATCATACCAGGCATGCAATCGCAAGTGTATCAGCGTTTGCAGCAGACCAGATTCTGATCCGTTATGGCAGAAAAACGCCGCTTCTTGAAAATGGAATCGATACAAAGTTCTATCATCCGGGAAAGGAGACCAAAGGCAATCGAATTCTGTTAGTGGGAAATCAGGCGCAGGCTTTCAAAAATTTCTCACTGGCCTTTGAAGTGCTAAGTCTTGTTCAAAAGGCAGGTGTACCATTTGAGGCAGAATGGATAACACCGTATGTACCGGAAATAAAATCTTTTTCCTTTCCTGTCACGATTAAGGTACAGCCGGATCAGAAGGAACTTGTGAAATCGTATCAGGAAGCAGATATCCTGTTATTTACTTCCTTGTATGAAGGTTTTGGAATGCCTCCGCTAGAGGCAATGGCATGCGGTACAGCAGTGGTTTGCACAGATTCCGGAGGAATCCGCACCTATGCAAGGCATAAATATAATGCATATATTGTGAAAAATGAAGATCCATTGAGATTGGCAGGTTATATAATTTTTTTGATTTGTAACCCAGAGGTATTAAGAAACATGAAAATAAATGGAAGAAATACTGCACTAACGATGGATTATTCCAATACAATATGCAGACTGGAAACATATTTGCACGAAATTGCAAAAAAAAGAGAATAATGTCACTAAAGTATAGGGGACGCATATAATGTAATGAGCATAAAAAAATTGCTATTAATTGTTAGGAGGAAGCCATGAGTACGAATAATGATTTTACGAACTCCGAAATGGAAAATCATGATGAGCAAGTACAGATTACGAGCTGTGACAGACCAAAATCCCGGTGCTGTCCGTCAACTCAGACGTCGGAACCGAAGAACAATAGTTTAAAACCGGTTATGAATTTATTACAGAATCCTTGCTATGGGCTTCAGGAAATAAAGGCAGAGGTTAGAACAGTAGAAGCAGCGATCTTAAGCAGAACGTATGGTTTAAGAGAGATTAAGTCAGAAGTTGCATTTATCGAGGAAACAGTTGCAGATCCTGTAACAGGTATCCCGGGTCTTGCAATGCAGCTGAATACTATTGTAGACGCTGTTACCAATCCTAGCTATGGCTTACAGGAAATCAAGTCCGAAGTTGCATTTATTGAAGGTGAAGTTAGTGGCTTAAGCGAATCAATTGAAGAGCTATTTGACGACCTCGATGATATTTATTCGGAACTGACCAATGAAGAGTATGGCTTACAGAGTATAGCATCCAGATTAGATAGCCTGGAAGCAGTTGTGGAAGATAATAGCAATCAGCTGCTTGAATTAGGAACCGATATGGAAGATGTTTTGGTATATCTGGCTAGCATCTGGTCTGCAGTAAGCGATATGGTATAAAAGATCCATAACGCAGGAGCGAAAAGTAATCTGGGGAAAATAGGATGATAGAATAGAAGAAAGCCTTTATCTGTGCATCTAAAAATGGAAGCACAGATAAAGGTATTTTTTTGTAAACATTAACAGAGGGGAAACATAACATAAATGGAAAAGGTATAAGATGCAGGAGACAGAAATGGTATCCATTAGTCTTTGTATGATCGTAAGAAATGAGGAAAAAACATTAGCCAGGTGTTTAGATACCATCCATGATATTGTGGATGAAATTATTATTGTAGATACCGGATCGATTGATGCGACGAAGGAGATTGCGGCAAGATATACCGATCTGATTTATGATTTTGAATGGGTGGATAACTTTGCAATCGCCAGAAATTTCTCTTTTTCCAAGGCAACAAAGGAGTACTGCATGTGGATGGATGCGGATGATGTACTGGAGTTAGAGGATCAGAAGAAGCTAAAGCTGTTAAAAGAGAATATGGATGGAAGCATTGATACCATCTTAATGCGCTATAATATGACCTCGAAAGAAGATGGGGCACTTACTTATACATTTTATCGGGAGCGGCTTGTAAAACGAAGCAGAGGGTTTGAATGGCATAATCCGGTACATGAATATCTTCTGTTTGAAGGCACATCAAAGCAGGTGGATATTGCAATCACGCATAAAAAGATCGATCTCCCTACCGACCGTAATCTAAGGATATTTGAAAAGTACATCGCGGATGGAAATGAACTGATGCCAAGAGATTGCTTTTATTATGCCAGGGAGTTATATAATGTAAAGGAGTATAAGAAAGCAATTGATTATTTTAATCGTTTTTTAGTAACAAAAGACGGGCTCTTATCAAGCTATCTGGATTCCTGCATTGATATGGCGAAATGCTATCATATGTTAGGGGATGACGAGATGGAACTGAAGTCGCTTCTGCGCTTTTTTGAGATTCAAAAGCCAAGAGCCGAGATCTGTTGCAAGATCGGATATTATTTTAAGGATCGAAAAGATTTGGATAAGGCGATCGGATGGTTTTCACTGGCACCTTATACGGATAAGCCGACAACTTCCATTGGGGCGATCCTGCCACAGTGCTGGGATTACGTTCCGTATATGGAATTATGTTCCTGCTGGTTTCAGAAGGGGAATATCGATCTGGCCCTTCAGTATAACCAAAAGGCGGTGGATGCAAAACCAAATGACCGCAAGGCAGTAGCGAATCGCGCCTTCTTAGCTTCCAAAAAGAAAGAGCTGGTGGAGAAAATGAACAAAGAGGCTAAAT
>SVEB01000072.1 GCA_015057635.1 Lachnospiraceae bacterium
ATGAAATCCAGTGCGGAATGGGAAGAACCGGCACCATGTTTGCCTATGAACAGTACCAGATCAAGCCGGATATCGTAACAACGGCCAAAGCCCTAGGATGCGGAGTCCCGGTAGGTGCCTTTGCTTCTATCGAAAAAGTTGCATCCGCCTTTGAACCAGGCGATCACGGAACAACCTACGGCGGCAATCCATTTGCCTGCGCAGCCGTGAGCAAGGTCTTCGACCTGTTTCACGAGAACCCAATCCTTGAAAACGTATCTACCTCAGGTACTTATCTTCAGGAGAAATTGGATGCTCTTGTAACCGCTCACTCTTCCATCAAAGAGCGCCGCGGCATTGGCCTAATGCAGGGTCTCGAATTCACCATCCCCGTAAAGCCAATCATCGCCGAAGCCATGGAAAAAGGCCTTATGCTAATCTCAGCCGGTCCAAACACCATCCGTTTCCTCCCACCCCTCACCATTACCCCATCAGAGATTGACAAGATGCTTCACATCTTATCCTCCTGCCTTTAGTTCTCTTTAAAGCTGCCGTCCCATCTTCCCAATCCCAATTCCGTCCGTCTGCTCCAATCTGCCGTCTCTTATGAATGAAACCTCCCATTATCGGAAATGCTAGGGAAAAAGGAGGCATTAGATATGTTGGGTGTAATAGTAGCATTGGTGTCAGGGGCATTGATGAGTATTCAAGGGGTATTTAACACAGGAGTGACCAAGCAAACAAGCGTATGGGTCGCATCCTCATTCGTTCAGCTTACCGCCCTTATCGTGTGTATCATTGCATGGTTCATAACGGGGCGTGAAAGCAGTTTTTCTGCTTTATTTCAGATTCAGGACAAATACATGTTAGTAGGCGGAGCGTTAGGAGCCTTTATCACCTATACTGTAATTCAGAGCATGTCATCTCTTGGTCCTGCCAAAGCTGTTATGTTAATCGTAACGGCACAGCTTGTAGTCGCATACATTATCGAGTTGTTCGGCATGTTCGGTTCTGAAAAAGTTCCGTTTCAGTGGCGAAAAGTAATCGGTCTTGTTCTTATTATTGCGGGCATCATTACCTTTAAGTGGGAGTAAAGAAAGGGATGTACGTATTTGATAAAAAACAGGAAAAATTCTGCTGAATTTACTACTTGTATTAGCCAGATGAATTAGGTACAATAAATTTATACAGCATATTGAGGATTCATTCATAAGGGCTTTTTGGTGCCTCTAGGCAGAAAGGAAGCATTATGAAGAAAAAAGTGATTAGCATACTGTGCGGCACGATGTTTGTCATCCTGGCCGGCAGCCTTTATTTTGTGACAAAACCAGATCAGACTGAAGCTATTATGTTGACGAATGCATCGGAAGAGGCAGATTTAGACCTATCATTACAGGAGAAAACCACGCTAACGGATCAGCCGATAACCGATGAGTCCCAAACAGAGAAAGACAGTGAGGTGACCATATCTGTCAAAACTCCTAAAATCTGCATCTATGTGTGCGGCGCTGTGAAAACGCCGGGAGTTTATTATCTTTCGGAAGAAGCAAGGGCAGTGCAGGCGATAGATGCAGCCGGAGGCTTTACCGGTCAGGCAGATAAAGAATATGTTAATCTGGCCAGAGCGGTTTCTGATGGTGAAAAACTCTATGTCCCTACGTTAGAAGAGACAGAAGAGATGGCATTTTCCAGTTTAGAAGAAGCAAAACAGAATGAGGCAGTCAGTGAAGAAGGTCAGGCAAAGTCATCCGGCAAAGTGAATATCAATACCGCGGGGAAAGAAGAACTGATGACGTTAAACGGAATTGGGGAAGCGAAGGCGGAGAGTATAATAAGTTACCGGGATGCCAACGGACCGTTTCAGTGTAAGGAAGACATTATGAATATTACTGGAATCAAAGATGCATTGTATCAGAAGATTGCAGATTATATATGCGTTACCAATGAGAAATGAAGTAGTTTTTGGGCATTCTGCCAGACATAAGAGAACCAGTATAGAAAGAGGTGGATTCATTGAGTAAGAAAGTACTAGTAGTAGACGATGAAAAATTAATTGTAAAAGGAATTCGCTTTACGTTAGAACAGGATGGGATGGAAGTGGACTGTGCATATGACGGGGAAGAAGCAGTAGAAGCTGCGAAGAAAACCGAATATGATGTAGTATTATTAGATGTCATGCTTCCAAAACTGAGCGGTTTTGATGTATGCCAGCAGATTCGTGAGTTTTCCAATATGCCAATCATCATGCTGACTGCAAAAGGTGATGATATGGATAAGATTTTAGGACTTGAATATGGTGCGGATGATTATATCACGAAACCATTTAATATCCTGGAAGTAAAAGCAAGAATCAAGGCAATCATGAGAAGAAACAGCCGTAAGGCTGCACCGGTGGCGGAATCCAAAGTGATCACCTACAAAGATTTAAAGCTTGATAGTGAGTCAAGAAGAGTATTTATCGCAGGAAAAGAAGTGAACTTAACCGCAAAGGAATTTGATGTGTTAGAACTTCTGATTTTAAATCCGAATAAAGTGTACAGCAGAGAGAATTTACTGAATATTGTTTGGGGATATGATTACCCTGGCGATGTTAGAACCGTGGATGTGCATATCCGTCGTTTGCGAGAGAAGATAGAAAGCAATCCTAGCGATCCTGCGTATGTACATACAAAATGGGGTGTTGGCTATTATTTCCAGAGTTAAGGCGCGGCTAAAAAAGCTGACAAGCATGAGAAACCATGTATTTTTGGCTCTTTTGCTTGGCGGCATTGTACCAGTCCTTATTTTAACGAAGATTTTACAGAGCACCTATATTGAAGAAAGTGTGAACGAAAAGATCGCGGAGATACAAAGCTATGGCAATAAGGTAGCGACACAGATGATTTATACGGGCTACCTGACCACTCCAAGTATGACAGACGTTAATATTGAACTTGCACTCGCAGCAAGTTTTTATGAAGGACGAATTATTGTAGTAGATGGCAATTTAAAGATTATTGCCGATACGTATGAACGAGAAGTAGGAAAGACATTGATTTCCGAGGAAGTATTAAAGTGCTTTAAAGGAAATTCCAGTGTCATCACCGATAGAAAGCAGCAGAGCGGATCAATCAGCATTCCGATCATTCAGTCGGAAAGCAAGAATGTGGCCGGTGCTATTTTAATAAGTTTCTCCTTAAAGGAACAGTATCAGATCTTAGAACGCTTAGAACAGAAGAGCGGGATTATTATGATATTTATCGCGACCGTGCTTGTGCTGATTGCGTTTATTTATTCCAAAAAGCTGATCAAGCCGTTAAAGGAGATCACACAGTCATTAAAGCATGTGACGGATGGATATATGGATGATGAAGTTTCCATCAAAGGATACTATGAGTTAGAGCAGATATCCGATTCGTTCAATGAGATGTTAGCAAGAATGAAGACGATTGAGGAATCCAGACAGGAGTTTGTATCCAATGTGTCTCATGAGCTAAAGACACCGATCACATCCATTAAGGTTTTAGCAGATTCCCTGTTGATGCAGGAAGATGCACCAGTGGAACTGTACCGTGAGTTTATGACGGATATTACCGATGAGATTGAGAGGGAGAATAAGATCATTACGGATTTACTATCCTTAGTAAAACTGGATAAGAAGTCCGGTGAGATGCATATCGCCTCCACAAACATCAATGAGTTGTTAGAAGTCATATTAAAGAGATTGAAGCCGATTGCGATGAAGCGGAATATTGAACTTGTATTTGAAAGTTTCCGTGAAGTGACAGCAGAAGTAGATGAAGTGAAGTTATCATTAGCGATCTCCAACCTGATTGAGAACGCGATCAAATATAATGTGGATGACGGCTGGGTCAGAGTATCCTTAAATGCGGATCATAAGTATTTTTATGTGAAGGTAGCGGACTCCGGCATCGGTATTCCGGAAGCAGCACAGAACTATATATTTGATCGTTTTTACCGGGTAGATAAAGCAAGATCCCGTCAGACGGGAGGTACCGGACTTGGGCTTTCCATCACCAAGAATGCGATTCTAATGCATAAGGGTGCGATTAAAGTATCCAGCGTGGAGAATGAAGGAAGTACCTTTACAATCCGTGTGCCGTTAAGCTTTATTGCCTAACCCATAACGAAGGAGGAAGTATGAGAAGAATCTATATGCTTGTCCTGACGGTTGTGATGATCTTTGTCTTAGCAGGCTGCTCGAAGAAGACAGCAACAAGCGTCCAGGAAGGACCAAAGCTGTATTTTATTAATAAAGATGACACCAAGCTGGTTGGCGAAAGCTACGTACAGACAGAAAGTGGACGCAGCGACCTGGTAGAAGAATATATCAGGGCGCTGATGATTCAGCCGGAAGATGTGAATTGCAAACGCGCCCTGCCAGAAGACGTAACCGTTCTCGATTACTCTTTTGGCGAGGTAGATCAGCTCATTTTGAATTTTGATACGAATTATTATAATATGACCGGGGTAAGAGAGATTCTTGCCAGGGCGGCTATTGTTAAGATGTTCTGTCAGATTAAAGGAATCCAGTATGTGGAGTTTTATGTGAATGGACAGCCTCTTGTCTTATCCGGGGAACAGCCGGTCAGTATGATGAAGGCAGACGATTTTTTAGACACGACCGGAAAGATGGAGGATTTCAGCCAGTATACGACCATTTCTATTTATTTTGCGAATGAGGATGGCACGAAGCTTGTAGAATCCACAAGGGAAGTCATTTATGACAGCAATATCACGATGGAGCAGCTGGTAATTGAACAGCTGATTGAAGGACCGGTTGAAAAGGAAATCCAGAATGGCATGCAGAAGACGATGCCGGAAGGAACTATTTTAAATTCAGCCAAGACCGCGAATGGCGTTTGCTACGTTGACTTTAATGAGAAGTTTTTAGAGAAGCTTCCGGATGTCAGCGAGGAAGTCACCATTTATGCCATTGTAAATTCCCTGATTGAACAGGGGACCATTAATAAAGTACAGATCACCATTAATGGTGAAGAGAAAAAATTATATCAGAATATACCATTAACCGATTTATTCGAACGAAATTTAGATTTGATTGAAGGCGAAAGCTAGAAAGGCGTTCTATGATAAAACGACCACTGTTAGTTTTGGCGGGCATATTCGTTTGCGGGATAGTTTGCAGCAGATGGGGGGAGAATGCAATTCTTCTTATCACGGCTGCATTATCGGTACTTATGATTGCGTTTCCTGCCTGGCTTTGCCGCGGGAAGCGCTTTTCTTATTTTTCGAAATGGTCCTCTACCGATTTTATTCTATATTTAGGACCTCTCTTATTTCTTATCGGTGCAATTCTCACCATTCACGCACAATCACAAACAACAAGCAATGATTTAACCGAGACTAAGTTATCAGTTATAGTAAGCGGTACAGTCATAAAATTATCAGAAGAAGGAGCTAAAGAAACCACCGGTCGGATGGTGCTTTCTAATGTACGGATAGAAGGAAGCGAAGAGCGTTTGGATTCTTTGCTAATCTATCGGTCGGATCAGGAGGATATTAAGATTGGCAACCGTGTTTCAGCAGTCGTTACCCTTCTTCCGCTTACGCATGCGACAAACGAAGGTCAATTCAATGAATTTTCTTACTATCAGGCTAAGAAAATCTATGGAAAGGCGTATGGAAAAAAGGTGGAGATTCTGTCGGATAACGTGTTTCTAATCCGCCAGGCTGCTTATAGTCTAAAACGGAAAATGGCCATTCAGCTTCAAAAGCTACTTCCTAAGAAGGAAGCCGGTATTATGGCTGCAATGCTCACCGGTGATAAGTCTCTTCTTTCCGATGAAGTAAAGGAAATCTATCAGGAAGGAGGTATTTCTCATATTCTCGCTATATCGGGACTTCATGTATCCCTCCTTGGCATGTCCTTATTTTCTTTATTAAAGAGAATTCGTGTTCCAATTTATCTTTCTATTCTATTATCCATTCTTTTTTTAATCTTTTATGGCATTATGACGGAATTTACCGTATCCGCTCTTCGAGCCATTCTAATGCTTTCCTTGAGGCTAGTTGCCATTTTGGCAGGAAGGACTTATGACCGTCCTACCGCAATCGGCCTTAGTGCTCTTATCATCTTAGTTCATTCTCCACTGGAGTTATTTCAGTCTGGTTTTTTATTATCCTTTGGTGCGATCATCGCCATATCTGCCCTACATCCTGTCCTGATTCAGTTTTTCCTGCCGACATTTATAGAACCTGAGGATAATGGTGTGATAGAGCGTCAGAGCAGATTCCTTCGGTTCTTTCGGGGCATTGCAGAGTCTTTTATGGCAAGTGTCGCGATACAGATTGTAAGCATACCGATCATCTTGGCTTTCTTTTATGAAATCCCTCTATATTCTGTTATTTTAAATGTATTCGTTTTGCCGCTTGTGACAGTCGTAGCCGCATTTGGTCTAGTCGCAGTATTAGCAAGTTTTGTCATCCTTCCAGTCGGAACGTTTCTGATTGGCATTGTGTATTATATTCTGCAGTTTTATGAGAAGCTCTGCCGCATCAGCTTTCGGCTTCCATATTATCTTATCTTAAACGGAAAACCTGATTCAGGAGCGCTTATTTTTTATTACATAGTAGGAATATTGTTATTGTTAGGGATTTATAGGCATGGGATGAAAAAAAGAAAGCAGATATGGCGTATCTTCTCTGTTATTTCCTATCTTTTTATGCTTTTATGCCTGCATCCATCCTCTGACACACTGGCCGTTACCTGTTTAGATATTGGACAGGGAGATAGCATCGTGATTGGGAGCGCACAGAGTACTGTAATTACCATTGATGGAGGAAGTTCTACGGTCAGTAAGGCAGGAGAATATCGGCTGATGCCATATCTTCGTTCACAGGGCTTCTACCGGGTTAAGTATGCTTTTATTACCCATGCGGACAGTGACCATTATAATGCGGTCTTAGAAATCTTGCAGCAGATGAAGGATGGTGGGGAGAAGTCCGGATATCATGGAAGAATTGTCATTGAGAACTTGGTGTTTCCAAAACTTTCTGACTATGATGATGCTTATCAAGCTCTTTGGACGCTTGCAGAAGAAAAAGGAGTAAAGGTTCATTTCTTTACAACCGGAAGCAGCCTGATATGCGGGGATATGGTACTGACATGTCTGTATCCTACAGAAGGGGAAAGGATGGAAAAAGGGAATACGAATCAGAATTCCCTTGTACTTTATTTATCGTATCATGAGTTTGATGCTTTATTTACCGGAGATTTGGAGACGGAGAAAGAATCCTGTATCACGAAATATTTCACTCTGAATCCAAAAAGTCTGGAGTTACTAAAGGTCGGCCATCATGGGTCCAAAAATGCAAGCGGAGAAGAGATGGTAAGTCTTTTAAAGCCCAGGGTATCGTTTATCAGCTGTGCAAAGAATAATTCCTATGGGCATCCTCATAAAGAAGTATTAGAACGCCTTCAAAAAGTCGGAAGTGAAATCGTACAGACCAGTATTGCAGGAAGGATTACCATTCAGACAGATGGATATCAGATGAAAATCACAGAATGGAATAAGTAGCAATGGGGCAGGCTATACTTTTTTTAGAAAGAGTGGTATACTACCCATAATAACAAGTCAATAATGGGCAGACTGCCTGTCTGAGAGTAGCAGAGGTGAGAGGAATGTTTTTTCAGATTGCACCGGAAGTGAAGGAAATTGAATATCATGATATGAAGAAAGAGGCAGTCAATGTAGGTATTATTACATTGAACGACTTAAAGGAAATGTATCAGGAGCTTAGAGTCTCAGAAGCTACCGTTATGTCCTGTGAAAGCACGAGCCGCAATATACAGAATACCATATCCGTTTATGATGAGTATAGTTTTGGTATCATTCATGTCATTGACAGTCATGATATCACGGCAAAACCGGACAAGGTTGCATTTTATATCAAAAAGAATCTGTTTTTGGTAGTGGATATCTACGATGCAGATAAGAGTACCTTGTCCGCATTAACAAGCATGGTTAACCGTACCAAACAAAACTCTATGACACTTGAACGCCTGATTTATGGATTTTTCTCCAGACTGATTTGTGATGATAATATCGCAATGGAAGAGATGGAGCGCACAATCAGTCAGCTGGAGAAAAAGGTGTTGACAAATCGCATTCATAATTTCAATGATGAGATGCTTCGTATCCAAAAGAATCTTCTGATTATGCGAAATTATTACGAGCAGATACTTAATATTGGGGAAGGTCTGATGGAAAATGAGAACGATCTGTTTGATGAGGAGAATCTTCGTTATTTTAAAATGCTGACGGATCGTGTGTCACGCCTGTCCGATAATATCCAGATGCTTAGAGATTATATTTCTCAAGTAAGAGAGGCCTATCAGGCACAGATGGATTATAACTTAAACAATATTATGAAGATATTTACAGTAGTGACTACGATCTTTATGCCTCTGACATTGATTGTAGGCTGGTATGGAATGAATTTTACCTATATGCCGGAGCTGAGATGGAAGTATGGATATGTCATGGTGATCACATTAACTGTTGCTGTAGTAATATTTTGTATTTTCTGGTTTAAAAAGAAAAAGTTGTTTTGAAATAAGACTATTTGGAAATAAAATCTTGAAAGAGGCGCGAAAAAGCACGAAGAAAGTTTAAGAATTACTTAAGAAAGTAGCAAAAGATTGACAATATTGCACCGGGAGAGTATACTTCTAATGAATAAAATATTCGTCAAAAGCTCTTGTCACTATACAACTTATCTTAGCGGGCGTATGCGTAGACAAGATTTTTTTCGTATATGGTGGGAGAATAGAACATTGTCGAAAAAGTATGTAAAGTACATTGCAAATACGATTTTTCTGACAGCTATTTTTGCGGGGACATACTATCTGCTATTCCGGGATCAGGAGCTTCCTGATATCATGGAATCGGTGAGGTGTGCCAATAATAGCTATCTTTATGCAGGAATCGGATTGGCAATTCTGTATGTGTGTTCGGAATCGGTGATTATTCACTATCTGATGCATGCAATTAAACAGAGGATAACGTTTCTGAAGTGTATTCGATACTCATTTGTTGGTTTCTTTTTTAGCTCTGTCACGCCTTCAGCATCTGGGGGACAGCCAATGCAGGTATACTTTATGAGCAAAGATGGAATTGATGTAGCAGTATCGACACTGGTTTTAATGGTAGTTACTATTGTTTACAAAGCGGTACTGGTAATCTTAAGTGCGGTTATGGGAATTACGGAACTGCCCCTGTTAAGAGAGAATGTGACAGATATTTGGTTTTTTGTTTTATTTGGGATCATTGCGAATATTGGTTTTATTATTCTTTTATGTTTGGGAATTTTTGAACCGGGGATTGCAAAAAAACTGTCTCATTTTGTTCTAAGCGGACTCGGCAGACTGAAACTAATCCGGAATACGGAAAAGTGGAAGGAACGGTTGGAAAATTCACTTAAGAAATACGGAGCTGGTGCAGCGTACATAAGGGAAAATAAAAAGGTTTTAGTGCATGTGTTTTTCATAACGTTATTTCAAAGGCTCTGTTTGTTTGCAGTGACCTATTTGGTATATCGTTCATTTGGATTGAAAGGAATCAGTGCATATAAGATTATTACACTTCAGACGATTATTGCGCTTGCAGTAGATTCACTACCGCTGCCAGGGGGGATTGGCGCGAGTGAAAAAAGCTTTTTAATTGTCTTTGCCGGTATATTCGGAAAAGAATTCGTGCTTCCGGGGATGCTGTTAAGCAGAGGGATCACGTATTATGCTTTAATACTGATTAGTGCAGTTGTAATTATAGGTACACAGTTATTGTATGGATTTAGGAAAAAGAAAAGAGTGGTGGGAAAAAAATGATAGGTTTTTATAATTATTCAGTTATTCTTACATATATGGGCTTAGCGGCTTCTGTAATAGGAATGACCCAGGTATTTGCAGGAAATTATAGAGGGGCATTTTTATGCCTTATTATATCCGGAACATGTGATATGTTTGATGGCAAGGTAGCAAGAGCGATGAAAAATCGTACCGATCAGGAAAAAGTATTTGGAATCCAGATTGATTCTTTATGTGACTTAATCTGTTTTGGTATGTTTCCGGCTACAATCGGTTACTCTATGTGCAGCAATCAGAGATTAGGCGGTGCAGCATCTGTTCTTTTTGTACTTGGTGCGGTAATCAGACTTGGATATTTTAATGTAATGGAACAGGAAAGACAGCAGCAGACAGATGCACATAGAGAGTATTATCAGGGATTGCCGGTAACAAGCGTTGCTATTATTCTGCCGGCGGTATATATTATGCGAGATGTGATCGGAGAACAGAGATTTCCAAGTTTCTTTTCCATTGTTATGATTATTATCTCCTTCCTGTTTGTTATTGACTTTAAAGTGAAAAAACCAGGCAACCTTGGTGTTGTACTGATGAGTTTATTCGGTATGCTGATTTTAGCAGGCGTGATTCTTATTTAACAACAGATAGGAACCGAGAATAAGAATAAAGATAGAAGAAAAAGGATATTGCAATTATTTCACCAAAATGGAATTGTTGCAATATCCTTTTTTCTTGATGGAACAAGAAATCTGTAATATAATAGAAGCAATAGTGACGAAGAAAGGTCGAAAGCAGACTATTCAAAAAAGAGAAAGAGCAAGAGGTATGAGGATGAAGTATAGAGATCGTTTGGGAAATACAATTGAGGGGACAACGAACCAGGACAAGCTGCTTGATAAACTGTATTCTAATTATGTCGGACGACTTGGGTTGAAGATATTGTCCGCACCAGTGGTATCGAATCTTGGAGGAGCATTCTTAGACACCTGGATGTCTACTTTTTTGATTGGGCCATTTATTAAGAAAAATAATATCAGAATGAGCGATTATGAAAAAAGACGGTACCGCTCTTACAATGACTTTTTCACAAGAAAGATTAAAGCTGGAAAACGTGTGATTGATAAGAATCCAGCGCACTTAATTGCTCCAAGTGATGGAAAGGTGACTGCTTATCCAATCACACTGGATTCCAAGTTTAAGATTAAGAATTCTTATTATTCTGTTGCAAGCATGTTAAGAAATAAAAAGCTTGCCAAAGATTTTGTCGGCGGCTATGCAGTCATTATCCGTTTAAGCGTGGATAACTATCACCGTTACTGTTATGTGGACGATGCTGTAAAGGGAAGAAATTATAATATTCCAGGGAAACTATATACAGTGAATCCGGTCATTCTTGATCACGTCAACATTTACAAGGAAAACAGCCGTTCTTACTGCGTGCTGGATACCAAGAATTTTGGAAAGGTTGTACAGATGGAAGTAGGAGCCCTCATGGTAGGAAAAATCACAAACTATCATCATGTGGCAATGGTGAAGCGTGGTGAGGAAAAAGGAAAATTTGAATTTGGCGGATCCACAGTTGTTCTTCTGTTACAGAGAGATCAGGCAGTAATTGCAGAGGATATCTTACGCAATACCAATGAAGGCTACGAAACATTAGTTAAGATGGGTGAATGCATCGGTGAAGCGTTATATTAAAAAGGGCTTGTTCTAATAGAAGAAGATTAGGAAAAGTATTGAAATAGAGTGATAGAAAGAAGAGGATCCTTATGAAAATTATTAAGGAGCATATTAAAAGAAATGAATTTAAGCCGGTATATCTTCTTTATGGGAGTGAGGATTACTTAAAGAAACTGTATAAGGATAAGCTGAAGGAAGCAATTATGGCTGGCGGGGATGAGATGAATTTTTCCTACTTTGAAGGGAAAGGGCTGGACGTCAGCGAAGTGATGCATATTGCAGAGACAATGCCATTCTTTGCAGATCGAAGACTGATTTTAATTGAAAACTCGTCTCTGTTTAAGTCACAGTCTGAGTTGGCGGATTACATTAAGGAAATGCCGGAGACAACCTATATGGTGTTTGTGGAATCTGAGGTGGATAAACGTAATCGTTTATATAAGGCGGTTAAGGATATCGGATACATCAGCGAGATGAATGGCATGGATGAGAAGAACTTAAAGATGTGGACGTTATCTCTGCTGAATAAGGATGGAAAGAAGATCACGGACCAGACAATGACTTATTTCTTGGATAAGGTAGGGACGGATATGGAGAATATCCGATCGGAACTTGAGAAGGTGGTCTGCTATGCGTTAGACCGGGAAGTTATTACGGTGGATGATATTGATGCAGTTTGTACGGAACAGGTGACCGGGAAGATATTCCTGATGATTGATGCGATTGCAGCGAAGAACGAGAGAAAAGCGCTGGAATTGTATTATGACCTCATTACCCTGAAGGAGAAACCGATGTCGATTCTTTACCTGATCATTCGTCATTTTAATATTCTGATGAATGTTAAGTCGATGAATGCAGCGGGGACACCAAGCTCCACGATTGCAAGCAAGGTAGGAATTCCGCCATTTGCGGTGAGCAAGTATATGGGACAGGCTAAGAATTTTCAGCTGTCCGTAATTAGACAGGCAATCGCCTATGGCACCGACATCGAAGAAGACGTCAAAAACGGCCGCCTCAACGAAACCATAGGAGTGGAGCTCATGATTGTGCATACGGTGGGATTGTAGAGACGGACGGTCGAGTCTTCGCCGCCGCGCACCACTCAGCCGCTCGCAGAGTCGGCGTCCGTCCCACCCCCCGCCGCTTCTCCGGGTGAGAAAGCCATCGGACAGTGGGACTACGCAGGGGGCTATGTTTTCCAAATGTTCGGACGCATGAGCGGACAAAAGCTGGTATATTCTTTGCCTATCAGACAGGAAAGGCACCTGTCTGCTATTCAAAGAATATGCCAGCTTTTGTTCGTCATGAGCCGGACATTTCGGAAAACATAGCCCCCTGCGCAGTCCCACTGTCCGACGGCTTTCTCACCCAGAGAAGCGGCGGGGGTGGGACGGACGCCGGCTCTGCGAGCGGCTGAGTGGTGCGCGGCGGCGAAGACCGACCTGGGGGGTGAAATGGGCAATTCAGGGATGCAGAGATGGTTGGATGCGGGAATGAGCTCTGGAGGAGAAGGCAAAAAAAGCAAAAGAAAAACAAAACTAGAAGTATAAAAAAGAAAAAAACTATATTTAGAATAAAAAGAAATAGATTTAAAGATTGGAAGGCTAAAAAGTAAGAATAAAGGCACAAAACATAAGGTACAAAAGATAAAGTACAAAAAAATAAAGTATAAAAACATAAAGCATAAAAATAAAGTGCAAGGGCATAAAACCCAAAATAAAAAGGTCAAAAAGAAGATAGGAATAGATTGGTACATATAGAAAGAAGGATTTCCATAAGTTACATAGTGAGAAAGGGGATTGTACGGGTTACATGAGGTGGGAATGTGTGCTATCATACTAGGGGGACAGGGAAAGGGAGAAGACCATAGAGATGTGGATGAATGAGAAACATACATAAGGCAACTTGTTTGGAATGTTTTGGTGCTATACGGAGAAACGGATGCATATAGTATAGGTGGGGAACTATGTGAAAAATGCAGAGATATGCAGGGAGAGATGAAAAATATGAATAAGAGATCAGTCTTTACGGGATTGAGAGTTCGTGCGGTTCTGATGGCGATGGTGTTAATGGTGGTTACACTGTTTACAGCCGGATGCAGTGCGAATGAAATCACAGGAACGACAAATGGGAATGTGGTTACGAATGGACAGCAACAGAGCGTTTCTGGCAATGATGATGGCTTAGATGAGACGGCAGATGCGGAGCAGGACAAAAGCGGGATTACGGATGAGGCGGAATCGGAACAGGACAAGAGTACGCCAGAAACTGAGAATGAGGGGCTGAATTCTGACTCAAGTGAACAGGCAGATGTGTCAGTAAATGCAGAGGATGAAAAAGAGAATCTTACGGTTCTTGGTAAGGATTCTGAACTTAAGGTTCATTTTGTTGATGTGGGGCAGGCTGACTGTATTCTGATTGAATCTGCAGGCGAGTTTATGCTTGTGGATGCGGGAAATAATGCAGATGCTGATCTGGTGGTTTCCTATTTAAAGAAAGCCGGAGTTAGTAAGCTTTCTTATGTGATTGGGACTCATCCGCATGAGGATCATATCGGTGGACTGGATGCGGTGATTGATGCTTTTTCGATTGGAAAGGTGATCCTTCCGGCGAAAGAACATACATCCAAGACATTCGAAGATGTACTGACTGCAATTGAAAATAAAAACTTAAAGATTACAAAACCGGTTGTTGGAACAGAGTATGCATTGGGGGATGCTTCCTTTGTTATTATTGCACCAAACGGTAAGTATGGCGATGAACTGAATGATTGGTCAGTCGGAATTAAGCTGACTTACGGAGAGAATTCCTTCGTCATGTGCGGAGACGCGGAAAGTGACGCAGAGAAAGATATTCTTGCGAATGGCATTGATTTATCTGCCGATGTGTTTAAATTAGGACACCATGGAAGCAAGACATCAAATTCACAGGAATTTTTAGACGCTGTGGATCCGGATTATGTGGTAATCTGTACGGAAACAAATAATTCCTATGGGCATCCTCATAAGCAGGTTATGGATCGCTTAAAGAAGATGGATCTTGATGTGTATCGTACCGATGAACAGGGTACGATCATAGTTACAAGCGATGGCAAGAATATTACATTCAATCAGAAACCGAGCACGACCTATGCGATAGGCAGTACAGAGAATAAGGTTTCCGATTCAGAAAAGAATGAATCCAAGGAAACTTCAAGTTCTGGTGCAGGTACAACAACAGAAAGTACAACAAATCAGACAGAAAATACAGATAAAAGCAATAACGAAACAACAGATAATAAAGAGACGATCGTGTACCGCACGAAAAACGGAAGTAAGTATCATGTTGCAGGATGCCGCTATCTAAGCAAGAGCAAAATTGAAATTACACTGTCAGAAGCGAAGAAGACATTAGAGCCATGCAGTGTATGCCATCCGCCACGATAAGGTTGAGATCACGCTTAATATAATACGACAAGTAAGATAGAATACTATAAGATACAGAAAAGATAGAATAAAAAAGAGAAAAGAAAAAATATAATAAAAGAACATAAGATAAAAAGATAAAATTCCGATAAGATAAAATTAGAATTAGTGAAAGAGATAAAAAGCAGGTTATTCTAAACGAAAAGCAGATAGCCTGCTTTTTAATTTGGATGATAAGATTTAAATTCCAGAAAGGAGATGATACCTGGACGAGATATCAGAATGGAAGAAATAAAAACACATGGGTTGTGTATCAAATGTATAAAAAATTTATAATGAATCAATATTGATCGGTCAGAATTCTGAATGATTTTGTATTCCCTATCGGATAACTAAAGTTTAGCAGTATGACAGGAATTCTGCAAATAGAAAAGAAGACGAGTTTGTGGACAATTTGCACAAGGAATATTTTCTTTTGGTAAGCTCTTGCAAAGATGTAAACAAAATGGTATAATTTGTTATGTTGTCGTCGGGGAAATTGTAAGTTTTAGACGATGCACAAGATATTTAATAGGGAGACGTATCGAAGAGGCCATAACGAGCCTGACTCGAAATCAGGTTGCCTTCACGGGCACGTGGGTTCGAATCCCACCGTCTCCGTAAAAAAGAGCCGCATGCAAAGCATGCCGGCTCTTTTTTTATGAAGTATTGATTGAAAGCTTGTTAGCTTCTCTTATTTTAATCCTAGTTTCTGTCTCTTGCTGATGATATGAGCTTCGATTCCTTTTGCGGCTTCCACAGGATCATCTCCTAAAGCTACTTTACCACCTGTTAACTGTTCAACATCTTCCGTGAGAAGCTTTACTAAGTTAGGTGCACCAGTAATAAATGGAGTAGGAGACAAATGAGTATATGCTCCGTATGCAACAGCAAAAATACCATCAATAGTGGCCTTTTGTTCCATCCACTCTGGAGCAGTTACTGCGATTGGTAGGTCTGGAATATCTACATCAAGATGATCTGCTAAAGCAGTAACAAGCATGGATATTCTACCGGTCTTGGTATTCACCATTTCTAAGTTTTTCGATTGTTAATGCTCCAACAAATGGCTGATGTTCATTAAATACGATATTTACATAGTCAGGGTCCATGATACCCAAGTCAACATTAACTTCATGAGGCATTGGAGTTCCGAATAAGATATCTTGTACCATTTCCAAGCTTATTTGGGCGGTATAGATAGTAGATAATCCTAATCATAATCCTTTTGTAGCAAGTGATACATAATCTCCGTCTACGTTTGTTAAGCAGCTTGCAATTGAATTTTGAACTTCATGGTCAACACCGGATGGATAGATATGGAGATCTTTCCATACAGGAATTCTTTTTTTCGGGGCGAAGGCTTTCGTCATTATACTAGGTTCATCTGGACCAACTGTCATATCTTTTAGAAGCAGATCAGCCAGTGAAGTCGCAAGAGCAGGAATCTCTTGATTCGTATCGATGCCTACTTTCTCACACATCCATTTTAATTTTGCTTCATCTCTTATCTGGTATGGAGATTTTCCTTCGCCAGTTGCTCGAAGTGTTCGAAAGGCTTCATATGCATGATGGGCATAGGTAGCAGCACCCATGATATTTCTCATAAGAAAGTTTCTCATGGCCATGCCGTCTGCATCGATACCACAGACGCCCTTATCTGCTCCTACTTTGTCACTAATTCTACAAGGGCCTTGTGTACATAACTGACAACTAATGCCCTCAAGACAGAATTTATATCTTATTTTTTCTTGTGGCTCCCATCTGGAAAATACACTTGAAAGCCCGTCTGTCATGATTCTTTTTAGCATTTCTTCAACTGAATCATGGTAACTTACTCGATCTTCAAATTGTTCAATAATTGATTTATCCATATAGTGATCCTCCTTACTGCGTATTAATGTGATTTGCTATTATTTACTTAATTGTGTTTTATTAGTAATACAAGAATTGAAATATCTAATTTGGTACTTAAAAGTATGTTGTTATTTATATGAGATGAGCATGAAAACGAAACTTGCACGATGCTATTTGGGCAGATGTGAAAATAAAAAAAGGAATGATTGATACTTTACTATTGACATTTAACGCGCTAATGTATAATATCGATAATACAATGTTTTGTAATAATATTCATTAAATGTAAAAATGCATTCACATAGCAAGATGATTGTATTGGAAAGACACTAGGGAGAGAGGAAAAGTACGGAAGATGAAGAAAAGGAAAAAGATAAGCCGCCAGATGGCATTTAGAAGTATTATACTGACTTCTATTTCGGTTGTATTATTGATAGTACTTTCTATCATGATTTTAAGAAGGAATCTTGTAAAGAATAGTAAAGAGCAATTGATTCTGGAAGCACATAACTATCAATATGAAGTTGAGGACTGGATTGATCACATAATAGACCCTTTGAATATGGTAGTGAATACAATCCGGAATACTGATTTAAAGAATGATGATGAAAAGTTATTGAATTATTTGAAGAATGTGACGTTAAAAATGCATAAGGCATTGTCATCAGGCATGTATGTGGCTGATTCAGATAATCGGTTCATTGATCCTACAGGCTATGTTCCGGATCCAAGTGTTGTGATAGCCGATAGAGAATGGTTTATTTTAGGACATACATCGGAGAAGATGACATTAGGGAATCCATACTATGGTATGGATCCATACTACGGTGCGGATGTGATAATGGTAAGCGCTTCTGCCAAGATTGATGAGAAAACAGTTGCATCTGCTGATATTACGTTAACTTCAATTGTGGAGAGAGTGAAGGAGATTGACGTGATTGGCGACGGCTACGCTTTTATTGTTGATAAATCTACGGGATATATACTGGCGCATGCAAATGACGAATATACTGGAATGACCATCGATGAGATGGAAGATGATTTTATCAGGCAGTCTGTTACAAAGGTGGAAGTAGAAACACAGACAGTGCATGAACTGAAGGATGATAAAACCACATATTTCGTAACGGGAAATGATATCGAGGGAACGAATTGGATGCTTGTCACATGTGCCAAGGAAGATGTTCTTATGTCAGTATTAAAAAAGGCAGAGATGATATTACTGGTAGTTGGTTTCAATATAATTGTCGGAATGGGCATTGTCATTGGAAGAATGACCCAAATGACCTTAAAGCCGGTTGAAGAGATGACAAGATTAATTGGGAAAATCACATCAGGGGATTTCAGTGAAAGAGCAAAGCCAACCGGAAATAATGAGATAACAACATTATCGGAGTACTTAAATATCTTTATTGATCAGATGAGAGAGACGATATCAAGGTTATCGAACATATCCGACTATTTAAAGATACAGTCGCATGAAAGTACGGAGTCTTCTAAGGAAATGCTGCTGTCGGCATCTGTACAGAAGGATTCCATGCAGCAGATGAATACGACAGTTGATGAGATGGCACGTGCGATTGAAGAAATTGCAGAAAGTGCAGGGAAATTGGCAGCTAGAGTATCTGAAATCAGTGGGAACAGCAAAGAGGCATCCGATAAAATAATGAGCGCTGTTGAAGATACGGAAAGTGGCAAGCGAGATATTGAAAAAGTAGCAGTTACAATTACGGATATCGATCGTGTCATGAAGGAATTGTCTATCGTGGTCGGTGATGTTGGTGAGTCAGCGAAAGCAATCAGTGCAGTTACGGATATTATCGGAGGGATCGCATCTCAGACAAATCTATTAGCACTAAACGCAAGCATTGAAGCCGCAAGGGCAGGCGAAGCCGGGAAAGGTTTTGCGGTAGTTGCAACAGAAATCGGAAATTTAGCTGCAATGTGTGCAGATTCTGTAAATCAGATTGGAAATCAGATTGGAAGAATTCAGACGCAGGTAGAAGAGGTTGTCGAAAAAACTACGGAATCTGTTAAGGATGTAGAATTAAGCAAAAAATTAGCAGATGAGACAAAGGATAGTTTTAGAAAAATATATGACAGCATCAGTGCGACAAGAGAGCTGATCGATGATGTGACAAGGAAAATCGTGCAGGTAGATGAAGTTTCTACAAGCATTGCAGCGATTACCGAAGAGCAGTCGGCTGGTGCAGAAGAAATTCTGGCAACTTCCGAAAATCTGTTCCAGCAGGCCATTATGATCGAAGAGAATAGTAGCAATGTAAACGGAATTTCACAGAACATAGGCAGATCTGCGGAAGATATTTATGAACAGCTTTCTAGTTTTAAGATCTAAACATGATGCTGTTAAGATAGAAAACCTATAAGACAGAGAAAGTAAGAAGGGGCTGTCTTCAAAACATATTTTAGCTAACTGGAAAATATATGTTTTGAGGGCGGTCCCCTTTTGCTTTATATAAAAATGTTTGTAGATATGTGGATTATGGGGATTGAGATTTTTGATTTGGCAGAAGAAAAATCCCGTTGCAGTAAGGATGGTGAAACTGATAGCAAAAGCGGTAGGTGCATGTGCCCTGTGCTTTTTTACATTAGTGTCCACGATTGTATGTCCGCAGATAAAGAAAGAAGATATCCTGTATGTAGAAGCAGTTGGAAAGTTTGGATTCGCTTATACAAAGCAGGATATCTATCAGATGAAAAGCAGGTTATACGAGGTAGAAGAACAGTTTTACAATAATTTTTTTATTCGCTGTTCGAAATCTGTTTTAGTGAATCTGAATAAGTTATCTCGGTACGACCGGCATTGAATGGACGTTTCTAAGCCAAAATGGAGAAAGGGGAAGAGGTCATGATTTCAAGACAATTCGCCAGGCAGCTATGCGAAAGATAATGGAATTAGTATTATGGGAGATTATTGTGTTGGATGGACAAAAAATACTGGTGTCTTCCACAAGTGTCATTTTATTTTTCTGCGTTGGAATATCGGTCGCTCTGATCGCAGCAGTTGTCCAACTGATTGGATGGATATATGGAAAAGAAGAGGCAGAGCAGATGAACCGAAAGCTATAGCAACATAGGAAAAAGAAGGAATAGGAAAGCTGAAAGAAAGCAATCTCTCTTTCATTAAGGGGCAGCAGGTAAAAAGGCATTTTGCAGTTATAAAGGATGCTATGATAGTTATTAGGTTTGTGTGTTTAGCGTTTATTTTATACAGAAATATCGCATATGTCGACAAAAGTCCCCTCTACGCATATATTATAGTAGATTACTATGCTGGGAGGAGTTCTATGAAGGAAATCAAAGATAGTAAGTATCTATACTCGAATATTAAGGATGATGTGTTAAGGCAGAGAATCCAAAATTCGATAAACTGGTATATTCATAAGTCCGTTTTCTATAAGCGGTTTTATTATATATTTTCCACAATCAGTATTTTACTGCCTTTAGGGGTGACGATTCTGCACAGTACGGATTCCGCCTGCTTTTTAGAAAATCATTTGCAGATCTGCAGTGCAATATTGGCATCCGCAACGACACTGACGACCTCGATCCTTACGCTGTTTCGGTTCCAGGATTATTGGAAGGAGTACCGGGAGACGGCGGAGAAGCTTAAGGCAGAATTGCTTCAGTTCCATATGGGGATTGGGAAATATCAGGATAGGAATCAGGATATGATGAATCTGGCAGTAAATGTGGAGACGATTATTTTGAACAGCAAGCGTAAGGAGAAGGAAATTATAGAGACTACGCCTAAGGTATATATAGGAAAGGCTTCTGGGATCGGAGAAGATAAGCTGGGAAAATAAAGTGAATTTTGCGGAATAAAAAGAAGGACATGATTGCTGAAAACGACACGTTTTGTATATCAGATATGCTATTTTTACTGTAAATAATAATGCGCACATGGAAGGTGTTTGGATGAACGGTGTGCAGGGAGGTCGCATATGTTGATTTTAAAGACAAATATTCAGAACCGAAAGACGCAGGAGCTTCTTGGAACAATTGAGATAAGGTTATCAAGCGTACAGTACAAGGCATTTCCAGACTTGTGTATGCCAATTTTTGAAAAAAAGCTGGGAGAAATCCTGACAAATTCAATGGATGCGGCGAGTGCCGGAAAGAAGAGCGATGAATTATGCGGAATTGTTTCTAAGATGCTAAAGGGAGCGCTCGGAGCGGTTTCCGGCGGTGAGATGGAGCGTCTGATCACGGTATTAGGAGATGTGCAGCTGGATCAGACGATCAACGGCATAATGGAGAAACAGAATTTTGAACTGAAGGTGGACGGATTCCAGATTATAAGCCAGCAGGGGTGATGAAATGATAGAGTGGCATTATTTCATAAAGAATCAGGAAAATGGGGAAAGAGTTTGTAATATTGATATTGAAGCCGTAGGTGATTACAAAAGGCTGTTTGGAAACGTGCTGGAATCCGATCTGTTAAAGGATACAAATCCTTTTGTAAAAATAATAGCAAAGGGAGCAAAAAATTGTTTCTCTAATAAGATGATTGAGCATGTGATCAATAAGAATGCCGATACAATATCTAGTCAGGTGAATAAGATACTGAAAAAGCAGTCGGATGAAACCGGAATGCCATGTCTTAAGATGTCGAAACGGATATAAAAGGTATGCGGGATAAGAAGTGAAAGATTAAAGTATTGTATCAGAGAGTTTGAACGAGATTTCGCTCAATAGAACATAAAATCATAGAAACAATCAAGTCATATCTCCAGCCTTAGGTTACAGCTGGAGATATATTTTTTTAGATTAATTAAGAGTCTTCCCGGCTATTCAGCATTCGCCATATGTTTTTTGGTATAACAAGATAGAATAGTGCGGAGAGTACGATGCTTGTGAGGCCTTGCATGGAATTGCCGAATATGCTGGAAATGGCAGCTGTAAGTGTATTTCCGGTAAGAAACCAGTCGTAGAGAAAATATCCGGCAATCACGACTATGCTGGATATGATCCCAGCGGACAGGATTGGAAAAAGACGCATCTTATGAGTAGATGATATTCTTTGTGCCTGACGGTAAATACCTGCGGCAAGGAAGGCGGCCATAAATTTAATTAGAAAGGTTCCGGGAGCGTAGGCAGTATAGCCGAGGAACAGGTCAGCAAACATGGAACCAATCCCGGCAGAAAGGCCGCCGGAAAGAGAACCGAGGAGGATGCCGGATAGAATAACAAAGCAGTCGCCGGCATGTACATAGCCGCCTGTTGGGGTAGGGATGGTAATGACCATAGTGCAGATGCAGGTTAGTGCGGCAAAGAGAGCACCTAGTACAAGTTTTTTTGTTGTGAATCGTTTCAAATTTATTCTCTCCTTTTCGGATTTTAGTAAATAACGATAGGTGTAATTACTATTTTTATGAAATTATCTTAATATATATTTGGCATGGATGAAAGTGCCAGAATGATCCTAAATAACAAGACCAGTTTAAAGAGCATTAGAAGGAATGCAAAATCGGCTTTCGTCTGTGCGAAGCCTTCTGTCTTAGGTTATGTCCTTGTATTCAGAATTACACTTTGTTATAATATTCCATCATGTATTTACATTAGAAGGAAATACATTTACATATTCAAAAGCAATCAGGGTAAAGGCATCATTTGTACCCATTACAACAAAGACTGTAATTACAGCTTCATGTGGGAAATATAAAAAGACATTTATGCTTACGGTGAAATAAATACGATAGGGAACAGGCAGTAACCTAAAACAAGAATCAGGGTACTGTCTGTTTTTTTATGTCTAACTGGGGTATACATATTGTAATTTTTTCCTTGACATAAGTGTATATGTACTGTATATTTCAATATATACAGTACATATACACGGTGTATTTACCGTGTAATAGAATAAAGTTAAATTTCAATAGAAATGGGGGATAGTATGTTACATGTCAATCATATTACGAAATATCTCGGCAGCTTTCGGATCCATGATATTTCATTTGATTTGCCGGCTGGCTACATCATGGGGCTGATCGGACCGAATGGAGCAGGAAAGTCGACTATATTACAGATGATCATGGGATTATATCAGACAGAGTTTGGGAATATCTTAGTGGCAGGCAATGATGTGATCCAAAACGAACACGAAGTGAAGAATGATATTGGCTATGTGTTAGCAGAAGATTTATTCTTAGAAAACCTGACATTGCTTGAAAATGCAGATATGTATGGAAAATACTATGAGCGTTATGACCGGAAGATCTTCCTGTCTTACTGCAGACGGTTTGAACTGAAGGAAACTAAGAAGTTAGGAAAGCATTCAAAAGGGGAAAAATTAAAATTCCAGTTTGCATTTGCACTTTCACATGATCCAAAGCTTTTACTGTTAGATGAGCCGAACGCAAGTTTTGATCCTGAGTTTCGGAAAGACTTTTTAAAGATTATTACAGAGTTTGTGGCAGACGAGAAACACAGTGTTGTGTTAGCAACTCATTTGACGAAAGATCTTGACCGGGTGGCGGATTATATTACCTTTATCAATCATGGAGAACTTGTATTTTCTTTGGACCGGGAGCAGATGGAGGAAGCGTATCGGATTATAAGCGGCGAAGAGTATAAGATCAACCTCATTCCGAAGGAACGCATTGTTTACAAGGAAAAGGGCAAATATGGAGCGAAGGCTCTTATAAAACATAACAAGGCTATGCAGTATGATAAAGAAGTAAGCGTAGAGCGGCCTTCTATTGAAGACGTTATGTATTATATGGTAAAGGGGGAGAAGGTATGTTAAGGCTTGTGTTGAATGATTATAAGTATGGGTTTAATCAGGGACTTATCAATGTAGCTCGTAGTGGCTGGATGATTTACATTTATATGCTGGTAGGAGTACCGTTAATGTTTCATTTTGATGTGACGGGAATCGTGACATTTTATTGTAGTATGATTCCAATGCTTTTAGCAATGCTGCTTTCCAGAATGTATGCAAATGTGATGAATAAGACTCTTTTATTATGTCCGCTGTCAAAACAGGAACGAAAGGATTACTTCAATACAGCGCTTGGCGTAAGAATTGCAATTCCAACCGCTTTATTCCTGTTGTTAGATGGAAGTCTTACCATACTGGATATCATTCCACCCGTGTTCTTTTTACTTATGACGATAGTTTTAGTCCTTTATGCGGTGGCTGTTAATATCTATTGTACGCCAAAGGCACCTACGTCAAGGGCAATAAGCAGAAGTTATGATCTACCTGGAACGTATGAAGTATGGAATGGGCTGATGCAGGTCAGTGGATTATTAAATATGCTGAGTTTGGTATCGGCTGTTACGGATAAGGAGAATCCGGTAACAAGAGGGGACGAAATTGTCATTGGAGTATTGATCGCCGTGGAACTTTTATTATGCATAAAGATTATTGTTACCTACTATAAACCGGTTTTATGGCAGACTACCAGCTATGAGGTGCAGAAACGGGTTGAGGTAATGAATGCAGAAAATACAGCAAAAAATAGAAAATAAAATAGAAGATAGAGAGCTGGTATAAGAAGATACAAGGAGGCAGTGTAATGGTCACAGATTGAGAGCATTACGGAACTATGCAGGCGAAAGGAGAGCGGTGAATGAAAATTATGATAAAGCATCAGGGGACTCTTGCAATCTATGAGCAGATTGTAAATCAGCTGAAGAATGCGATTATAACCGGAGAATTGTCAGCCGGGGAGGCACTGCCTTCCATTCGGTCGTTAGCGGGAGAGTTAGAAGTCAGCGTGATTACTACAAAACGGGCGTACGAGGAGTTAGAGAGGGAAAAGTTAATCCGTTCTATGCCGGGAAAAGGGTTTTATGTATGCGAATACAATAAGGATTATCTAAAGGAGAAGCAATATATGGATCTGGAAGCAAGGATGTTGGAAGTGCTTTTAGACTGTAAGAAAGCCGGGATGTCAAAACGGGATATTCTTGATATGGTAGACACCTTATTTGAAAGTTAGAAGCAGTATGGAGGGGAAGAAAGCATGATACTGGAATTTCGGAAGGTAAGCGGAAAGTCGAAGGGATTTTCCCTAAAAGATGTCTCATTTGCAGTGGAAAAAGGGTATCTGGTTGGAGTCACTGGTAAAAATGGAGCCGGCAAGTCAACCCTGCTTCACTACATTATGAATGCAGACAGTAAATATGAAGGAGAAATTCTGCTTAATGGAACCAATATCCGCAATCATTACGATATGGTTCGTAACATGGTCGGATATGTGGCGGATGAGAATGCATTTTTTAAGGCTCATACCGCAAAGGAGAATGCAGATTTATTATCGGTATTTTATGAAAAATGGGATGAAGAGCTGTTTTTACAGGTGATGAAGAAAATGGAGGTTCCCCTTTGGGAGAAGTTAGAGAATTTGTCTCGCGGTGAGTTCTTAAAGTTTCAGATGGCATTTGCCATGGCACACGATGCAAAGCTTTATTTGATCGATGAGGCAACGGGGGGAATGGATCCGATCTTTCGAAAAGAGTTTTTCCGCCTTTTGCATGGAATTTTAGAGCAGGAAGATACATCGATTTTGATGGTGACACATATTGAGGATGAGATTGAGATGCAGATGGATTATGCAGCCATTATGGAAAAAGGACAGATCATTTCATTTGGAGAGGTGGGACTTAATGATGAACCAGATAAAAGAGTTTGATAAAAGGCTAAGAAAGACGGAAGATGTATCATTTGTTATAGCAAAATGCATGGGCTGGATTTTTGGAGTCATCGGATGTTTCCTTATGATTCTTCCGCTAAGCGGGAATACCATCGGTGAGATGCTGGACAACCTGGCTTTGCTGCCAATTTTTCTGCTTTCTATGACAGTGCTTATTTACTTAAGTCCATATATGCGCATCAAGCAGGGCGGCAGAACGGTATCGATCTATAAAATTCTTAAATTCCTTCCGGTAGGAAAAGAAGAAATCTGTCAGGTTAGAATGGAATATCTGAATCATCTTGTGTTAAGAATTGGAGTGATTATCTTCATAATGCAGCAGGCCGGTGCAATGATTGATAAAAGTTCGTCGATTGGAAATGTGTTGTATCCGCTTGTTGTGACAGGGGCAGCATGGTTAGCCGGATATATTTATATTAGAATGGATTAGAGAAAATCGATTACTGTCAGAAGAAATTATAGAATGCTGGTAAATAGATCATGTTATAATGAAACATTATAATATGGTCTTTTTTTACATTTTATGCTACCATATAAGAGGGATAAATGGAGTATGAGCGGATCAAAGTGCAAGGGAAGATAAAGAATACATAAAGAGGCGGACAGAATGATAGCTGCTGGAAAATTTATAGACGATTGTTAAACAGCAATAAGGAGCAGAGCTATGGAGTGGAATGAAGGTATTTTGAAGTATGCGAAGGAACACAAGGAATGTACCGTATATGGCGTTGCCTTTCCGGATGAAGACGGACGGGAGGGCTTAAATCTGATCGTGCCCAACGAGTATGGTACGATTCTGATGCAGCAGGAAGTGCATGACTATGGGAGAGGCATAAGCAAGCAGGCATGTGCGATGATGAAGATTGTGCTAAATCAGTCGTATACACTATCTGTGAAAAATCAGAACTTAGTAAAAAAGGGATGGGACATGATAACGAAATCCTATGTACATATCCAGAATGAGGACTTCAATCGTAAGTTTGCAGTCACGACCAATCATCCGGAGTTTACCAAACTTGCATTAAGCGAGCTGGAGTGGATGCAGTATATGTTAGAGCATAAGAACCTTACCGTATTCGTAAGTCCGGTGGAGGAAAAGGGACTCGACCACACAATTAAGGTCTATTATAATACCAAACTATTTGATGACTTCTTTGGAACAGGGGAAGAGAATAAGGATATGGTAGAGCAGATGATAGAAGCTGCTAAAAGAACCCACTATATGCTAAGCCGTTATAAGATTGAAGATAATGAGGTAGTAGCAGATTAAAACAGACGGCTGTATAAAAATAGGAATGAGGAGGAATAAACAGATGGCAGAATATGTGATTCAGAACGAATTTCTTCAGGTTACCGTTTCTGGGCATGGAGCTGAAATGACATCCATCTATAACCGGAAGAATGAAAAAGAGTATTTATGGAATGGCGACAGTACCTACTGGGGCCGGCACTCTCCGGTATTATTCCCGATTGTCGGAAGCTTAAAGGATAAGAAATACACCTTTCAGAAAAAAGAATATACAATGGGCCAGCATGGTTTTGCAAGAGATCAGGAATTTATTCTTTCCCACCAGACAGAAAGCGAGCTTTTCTTCACACTTACTGAAAATGAGGAAACATTGAAGATGTATCCGTTCCATTTTCTGTTGACAGTAGGATATCGTCTGTCCGGAAAGCAGATTGAAGTGATCTGGAATGTAGAGAACAAGGATACAAAGACTATGTATTTCCAGATTGGAGCACATCCGGCCTTCATCTGTCCAATCGATGAAGAAGCGGAGCAGACCGACTGCTTCTTAGCTTTTGATAACCTGTCCTGTCTAGCCGTGCATAAATTGGATACAAGCTGTGGCCTTATGCTTCCAGATGTGATCCACATGCCACTTCAGAATGAACCGGGCCATGAAACAGGGTATCTTCCAATTACAGAGGATCTGTTTGATGAAGACGCACTGATTTTAGAAGATAGTCAGACAAGAAAAGTATCGTTATGTTCCTATGATATGCGTCCATATGTCAGTGTGGAATTCGGTACTCCGCTCTTTGGTATCTGGTCACCGGCTAAGAAACATGCGCCGTTTATCTGCATTGAGCCGTGGTATGGAAGATGTGATGCAAAAGATTTTAACGGCACGATAAAAGACAGGGCTTATATGAATGTCCTGCAGGCAAAGCAGGCGTTCCATGCTTCGTATACCATTGAAATTGAGTAGAAGCGGGAATATTCCATCCCAATTAGAATGAAACTACTTCCTATAGACAAAATGCTTTTAGGTAAGAAGAACCGGAGCATTAAGGAGGCAGTATGGAAGGAAAATGTGAATTATGTCATCGTCAGAATATTGGTCTGACGAAGCATCATTTATTGCCGAGAGAAGAAGGCGGGAAGGAAGAACATATCGCATATATTTGTGAGGACTGCCACAAACATATTCATGCTTTGTACACGAATAGGGAGTTGGCAATCCGATTGAGTACGATTCAAGATCTTCAGGCAGATGATAAGATCTGTAAATATCTTAAATTTATCAGAAAGCAGCCGTCCAGCAAGAAAGTAAGAAGCGTTAAATCCAATGAAAGAAGAAAGTCCAGATGAGTATCGCGATGAAGCCTGGATATCATCTGCGATGAGTAATGTCGATTTATAAATGTTAAGTGTAGGATAGCATATGATAAAAGAACTATCGGAATATAAGGACTAAGAAAAGCCGCAATCCCTTATGAAAAGGAGGATTACGGCTTTTCTTTCATTTCAGATTATTCATTTTAACTCATTCATTTGGAATTATTAATCTGAGATAATGGAAGTGTAAGGAATTTGTTCAATATCAAAGGTAGAATCAGGATGTAGAAGGATCAGCGTACCACCACGCTGTTCGCTGCGCTTGCTAATTCCAGGCATTGCAAGATAATCAATGGACATTCCATAGGTCAGTCGAATATTCTGGTATTCCAGAGAGAGGGTATTATAATGATCGTGCCCAACAAAGATTCCTTTCGTGCTTCCAAGTTCCACAGCTGTCTCAAATAATTTACTTTTATATGAGGAGCAGCAGATGGATTCGTTAGCTTCTCCGATGGTTCCAAAGTAGTAAGAAACTTCATCACTTCCGGCTTTATACAAATCAAAGGCGGTTTTGTACTCTTTTAGTGGAATATGAGTAAAGATCAGGGAAGATACGTCTTGCCCATAATCATTTTTTAGCTGTTTTAATGTACTGGCATACCATTCTACCTGGTCATCATGAATCGTATCATAATCGTTTAACTTTAAACTTTTATAGGAATTGGAGTCAATGAGATAGAGGGCCTGATTTAGAGTTCCATCGCCATTTTCCACGAGAATGATTTGATTGCTTCGTCCTGTAATCTTAGGCTGAATCTTTGGATACAATAAAGAACCGGTCGTTTGATAGGAAAAAGATTCAAATAACGCATTCAATTCTTGCTCCGAGTGAGATGCCACAAATTCTGTGTCATGATTGCCATAGGTAAATGCCCATGGAATTCCGATATTTCTCATAAAGGAAGCGAACTGCATCATAGGGGTATAGTTATTAAAGGAATAGGATTCGATTCCTAACGGGAATACAAAATCTCCTGTTACGATCACGAAGTCAGGCTTGGTATTACGAATTAATTCATAGACCGTCTGTAATGCTTTGATATCTTGTGAATAGGAGAATAGACTTCCGCCAAGATGGATATCCGTTAACTGCAAGATTCTAAAATCAGTATTCGCATCATTATGTATGGTATAAATACCTGTTTGTTCCTGATAATCGATTGCCAATGGCCGGCATCCCACGCTTGGTATGGTTGCGATATAAGGCTGAATGTACCAGGTTCCTCTGCTCATGACACCTACGGCTAATCCGATAACAATAGCGGTGACAACGAGTGTTTTTAAGAATCGATGTTTTGTTTTTTTCTTTGGCTGTTCTTCTTTTTCTATTTCCTCCTCTTTTCCGGCAAGGATGTTATATTTTATACGGGAAATGAGCCATAACCTGAGAAGGGATCCTGCTAAGAGGGATATTCCTAAGCCAGCCAGGATAAAGATAGCAACATAGGAATAAGCAACATATATCTCATCTGATGTTCGCAGAATGGATACCGTTATTATCGGTAACACGCTGCTGATCAGGAAGAGCGTTCCTGCTATTATAAGCCGAATGCTTCTGGTTTTTAGGCGGAATCTGCAGCTTTTGATATAGCTATCCACGTTCTCATACACATCAAAACCTGTTTTTAGGGTGTTATGGATAGAAAACAGATGAAGCATGGCTGGAATCAGCAACGGCAATGCCAGCAAGATACAGAGAAAAATCCATCCAATGCCCAGAGCATTGATCACGTTCATCTCGTATATGCGATAAGCACACAAGGTAGTGATTACCATAGGCGATATGCATAACAGAAAAGAGCCTAGTATCACTTTAAAAATGGAATGATTCAGTTTCTTTATAAAAAGATCAAAGTTATGTTTATTCATGCAGGACTCCTTATAAAAAGTATAATAATTTCGCTTTGATTTTACTGTCTTATGATTCGCTGTTTTCGATATTGTAAGGGGGTCAGCCTGTTCTCATTTTTAAACACTCTGTAAAATGTCCTCTCGCTCTCAAATCCGCTTGTGAGTGCAATGATACTGACAGACAGATCGGTATTAATGAGCAGCTGTGCCGCATACTGCACTCTTAATTTATTGACGTAATCCGAGAAGGTAGTATGAAGCTTTTTTGAAAATATTCTGGATATGTAGTATTTTGTCACAAAGAGTTCTTTGGCAAGAATATCAAGACTTAGTTTCTCGGTAAAATGTTCATCCATGTATAAAAGCAGTGACGGTATGATACTGTGATTGTCTGCTGTTTTGGTAGGCTTCATTTTCATAAAGTCATACAGAAAGCTCATGTATAACGAGACATATGCCTGTACAATGGATTTGCTTTTTCTTTGTCTATGGTAGGCATCCGCTTTCATAAACGCATCAATGCAGTCATTCTCTAACTGATGTATTACGGGATTATCCGGAACACAGGTTGCAAGATATGGCACATATTCTTTGGCATATTCCGGTTCAAAAGTCTGTACAATCAGTTCACAGTTAACGGGCATGCTTAAATTATGGATCTGGTAGGGAAAGATTAATACCATATTGTCTTTACAGATCGGATAGTCCTGTTCATCAATTGTAACGGTGCATTCTCCGGACATGACATAGATGACTTCTAACTGATTATGCAGGTGCTTGGCAAAAGTATAGTTGATGACATGATACGATTTAAAGGGCTCGAGCCTGTTCTGATAATTCATTTTCATAAATCGATTTCCTTTATGCAATTGGTTATAGTATAAAAAGCAGCACGTTTTTTATTGTAAACAAATCGGAAGATAAAGTCAATATTTGGCATATTTCTTATGTGTTTTGGCATCAACATCATAATAAGTATGGTATCATTATGGCAGCAGTAAAATTGATTAGGTGTGGAGGAAGAAAAATGGATGCTCAATTTATAGAAAAACCATTTGAATTATTGAAAAGTGGGCTTACATTACGAGGAATAGCGTATATTCCGGGTGATATAGAGGAGTATGGCAAGGTTCCTGCGATTATCTTTAGCCATGGGTTTACCGGAAGCTGCATGGATATGGCTAAATACTGCAAGGCATTCGTGAAAAAGGGATATGCCGCTTTTACATTTAATTTTTGTGGCAGCAGTAAAATTGGAGATCACTCTTTATTTCGAAGCGATGGGGAAACCGTGGATACCTCTATTCTGACAGAGGTTGATGATCTGCTTTGCGTCAAGGATTATGTGAAATCTCTTCCTTATGTGGAGCAAGATAATCTGATTTTAGCAGGTGAAAGCCAGGGCGGATTTGTTTCCGGGCTTGCTGCAGCAAGATGTCCGGATGAGATTAAAAAACTGATTATGATTTATCCGGCTCTTTGTATTCCGGATCATGCAAGAAGAGGCTGTTTGGGAAATGCGTCCTACGACCCGAAGAACGTTCCGGATGTGATTGATTGCAAAAACATACTGTTAGGAAAGGTATTTCACGATACGGTTGTTGCAATGGATCCTTATTTAGAGATTAGCGGTTATAAAGGCCCTGTCCTTATTTTACAGGGAATGGATGATAGGATTGTGAATTATTCGTATGCAATTCGGATGAAGGAAAGCTTTCAGCCGGGCCAGTGCCATCTTCAGTTAATAAGGGGAGCAGGACATGGATTTAATGAAGATCAGATGGAAAGTGCCGTATCATCTATTTATCAGTTTCTGCTTGGACATAAAGAAGTGCTTACAATCCCCATTATCATTACGGAGTATGAAATAGCAGAACAGGATGGCGATTACAAAAAGATGGCGATCTGGTTTACAGGCTATTGTGATAATGATTACTTTAGGGGAGCCGTTCTTCCAGGTGGATGTGATCGTCAGGAGCATCGGGGAGACAAGACATTAAGTATAAGAGCAGAATATACGTTACATGGACTTGACTGTGCAGGGAAAAACTGTACCATACATATCATAAATCAGAAGGCAGGAGATGAGTGGAAACCGAGTGTTGCTACGAATAGTGAGGCATTAGGGTGGATGAACACAGCAGATTTTACGGCTGTGGTGGAACCTGGCGTAGGTGGTCCTACTATACGGATTTATAGGTAGGCCAGTATTGATAGGATGTTTGTATAAAAAGGAATTGGAATCTTCTTTTGTATAAATCTGGTGATTAGATTTACAAAAGAAGATTCTTTTTTGCTTATTTTTAAAAAGCTTTATGAAAAATATTTGTTATAATGGAAAAAAAAGTATATTATAGTATAGAATGAAATATTTGACAAACATACAAAGTAACACAAGTTTTATCAACAGAAGGATACGCATAAAAAAATAAGAAGTGACCATAAGATTCTATGGAGAGTGTTTTTGCATGGGGAGCAAAAATACTTACTCTGCCAATATAAAGGAGGGTAACGAATGCAGAGGCTTCGGAGATTAATGGAGAAGGATTTAGTTGCGCATTTTTGGATTTCATATCTGCTTGTACTGACTTTGCCGGTTATGATAATTTTTATCGGTATTTTAGCTGCTTTCTGGAGTATATCCGCAGATATCAGAGAATCAAACCTGACGAAGATGGAGCACAGCATACAGCTGATTGACAATAATCTGAGCTCTTTACACAGCATGGCAGTTCAGGGGACAAGTTCTACATCGGTGAAGACAGTTGCAACATTTAGTCAGGTGGAACGGGATAATATTTTAAAATATAAGGATGGCATTGATATACTGTCAACTATCTTATTGTATGAAAATCAAGGTGTTGGCTTTATTAGTGAGTCGTATTTATATTTTAATAAATCGCAGTATTGTTTTTATGAAGGAGCTCTTTATAAACCGAATATTTTTGAACGCTATCTGGAAAAATGGAGCATCGATAAAGAGGAGTGGCTTGATAAAATCGTGAATAAAAGCCAGATTATTGCACAGTTTGCCGCAACGGATGGTAAGCTGCATTATACGATGCCGATCAATGTGAAGGATGGACAGAATGACGGTATGCTTGTGTTTTTACTGAATACTGATGAATTGATGACCTATTTTGATTTTGCGAAGGAATATGGAGAAGGTGCACTTTACGTAGCAGATAAGAATGATAGGATTCTATTTGGCTATGATTCGAATCTTGAAGATGAGAAAAATATTACACAGCAGGAGTTTGAACAGACGATTTCGCAGTGTAAGAAGAGCCTGCTTTTGACATATACGTCCGAAAAGAATGGATGGACTTATTACGTACTGCTTCCGAATCATGCAATAGCGGGGAAGATGCTTGGATTTAGCATAACCTTGATCTTGCTATGCGTTGTGACGTTAGGCGGCTGTATGTATCTTTCTTTGCATCAGGCGAATAAGTTAGGAAGGCCGATTGACCATCTGTTTGATTTATTGAGTCATGATCAGAAGAACGCAGATGTTGTAAAGAGCACAGAAAAACTTGGTGAGATCGTGATGGAGATTGTAAGCTCGAATAAGGAACTGCTTGAGGAGATTGAAGAAAGCAAGCCGCTTTTAAGAAAAGCATTTTTTCATGATCTTTTAACTCTGGATGTGACAAGTACGAAAGAGATGTATTACCTTGCTGAAAATGCAGGAATTCATATAAACTCAGATGGATTCTGGGTTATTTCCAGCCGGCTGTTTTCCAATAATGATGTATATGATGTGGATGAGCAGACGCTTGAGGACGTGAAGGTTATTATTCGGACACTGCAAAGGCATATCGGGGAATATTTAGAGGAAAATGTATGGTTTTATCAGAGAAATTATCTATCCATGCTTATTCTGATCGCCGGAGAAAGCAGGGAGAAGGTGATGAAAATGATAGAGGAGACATATGCGTGGCTTCTTACTGAATATTCAACAGAGTCCGTATGGGGGATAAGCAACAAGTGTGATAATATCATGAATATATGGAAGGGATCGGAAGAGGCGGAATCGGCCAGAAAATGTTGTGATGCCGGGCGGCAGATCGTGGAGTATTCTGCCAGCGTGAATGAAAAGCATGTCTTTTATTTTCCGGAAATGGCGGAAGAAAAGCTTCGCAATTATCTGAAGGCAGGAGACTTAAATGCCATAAAAGAGGTATTACATATTTTAAAACAGGAAAATCTGAAAAATCGGAAACTTACCAGAAATGGCTTTATCAAGCTGAATCAGCAGATTTGTGATCTTATTTCTTCGGTTAAGAAAAATGAACAGGAGAGCATGCCTTATATCATGAGGCTGAATCAGACAATCATCGAGAATGAACACATATCGGGAGAAGCTTATTTTAGCTGCCTTGTAGAAATCGTGACGGATATCTGTGCAGATCTAAAGCAGGTAAAGGGACAAAAAAGAAACCAGCTCATTGATAGTATCAAACAGTATATTAATGAAAATTATACGAATCCGGATTTAGGACTGGCATCTATCAGCATTCATTTTGGGATTTCGGAAGGATATGTGTCATTATTGTTTAAAGAACAGACCCAGATTGGTTTTTCGGATTACATGGAGAAAATCCGAATGGATAAAGCCGTAGAATTACTAAGCGAGAACAGTTCCAACATTGAAGGGATTGCGACGATGGTGGGCTATAACAGCGTACAGTCGTTTCGACGTGCATTCAAAAGAGTGTATGGCGTAAGTCCCAAAAATTATAGATAATAAAAAAGGAACAATTCTTATACAGATACCATGAGAATTGTTCCTTTTTGGTTGCGGGAGTTTAGGAAAAGTATCGGATTGATGGAACATTTTTGAGGAAATAAGAAGTGTTTCTTGTTTCTAATTCCTGCAGCTGATAGGATGGCCTCAGGAAGTGAATGTAAGACGGGAAAGCAAGAGGTTCACTTTACTAGAAGGAGGAGGTCATGTCATGAAAGGGCATAAGACGGTTGCCGCGGGAAAAGGCAAACCACTTTTAACGCGTATGTATAAATATCGTTATATGTATGCTATGTATCTGCCGGTTTTTATTGTATTCGTTATTTTCAGTTATATACCCATGGTTGGTATTCTAATTAGTTTCACGAAGTATACGCCGTTTACAAAAACACCGGAGTGGGTAGGGTTTGAGAATTTCAAGACATTATTTGCAAGTGATATTTTCTGGAGAGCGGTCAAGAATACGATTTTAATCAGCTCGGTAAACATTATTTTAAGCATTACGACCTGTGTTGGACTGGCACTGCTGATCGATGAGGTCAAATCCGTATGGTTTCGAAAAGTTGTCCAGTCCATTCTTTACATACCGCATTTCATTTCCTGGGTAGTTGTAGCATCTATCTTTACGGTATTGTTATCTCCTCAGGACGGATTTATCAACGGCATATTAGAGTATTTCGGAAAAGACCCCGTTTACTTCTTAGCGGATAACGCATGGTGGAGGCCTTGCTTATGGGTGATCGACAGGTGGAAAGGAATCGGCTGGGGAACCATTATCTATATTGCGGCCTTAACTGCTGTGGATCCTGAAATGCATGAGGCAGCTACGATTGATGGTGCAAACCGTATCCAGCGCATCAGACATATTACGTTACCTACCATCGCGCCGACGATTCTTGTTGTATTTATTATGGATTTAGCAAAGATCTTAAATATCTTTGAATCTGTGTGGGTACTGCAGAATTCTGCTGTACTAGGGGCATCCGATGTTATCGGTACTTATGTATATCGTATTGGTATCACGAATGCACAGTATGGTTTGTCCGCAGCAGCCGGTTTATTTAAGTCTGTTATATCCGTTACGCTTGTGACGATCGCAAATCGTGCCAGCAGGAAAATCAGAGGGGAGGGAATTTTATCATGAAAGAGAAATTATCATGGAAAAAAGGACGTCGTGCAAGAACGGTATTTGTCATATTCAATTATACTTTTATTACGATTTTATGTATCGCAATGGTTATTCCCCTTCTTAAGGTATTTGTGGATTCTGTGGATCCAACAACCTATGGAATCCGTTTATTTCCGAAGAAAATTGATTTCCAGGCATACAAGCAGATTCTCAGCAAATCCTCGTTATATCAGCCGTTATGGGTATCTGTTTATACAACCATTATGGCGACTGGGATCGGCCTGCTGCTAACAACATTAGCGGGATTTGTTGTCATCCAGAAGGATATGCCAGGACATAAATTCATTGTAAACAGCATCATGCTAACGATGTTATTTTCAGGAGGAATGATTCCTACCTATATCACAATTAAGAATTTAGGTCTGATGAACAATATCCTGACAGTTGTGCTCCCGGCTTCCTTAAGTGCGTACAACATCATTTTAATGAAGAGCTTCTTTGAAGGGATTCCATCCACTTTATATGAGGCAGCAGAACTAGACGGAGCGACGCCGATGGGGATTTTTAGTAAGATCGTACTGCCATTATCAAAGCCGGCTCTGGCATCCATCGGTCTGTTTATTTCAGTCGGCATGTGGAACAGCTATATGAATTTCGTTCTGTATATTACAGATGCGAATAAGAAGAACTTTCAGGTTAAAGTACGGGACCTAATCCTGAATGACGGATTATCCGGAACAAGTATTGAAGTGTCAGAAGATATGCTAAAGAACGCAATGGTTATTATTGTTGTATTCCCATTTTTGATTATTTATCCTTTCTTGCAGAAGTATTTCGTAAAGGGGGTTACAATCGGGGCAGTGAAAGGGTAGAAATAAAAATAATATCATAAAGGAGAAGAGTGATGAAAACGAGAAAGGCATTAAGTATTCTATTATCAGCAGGAATGGTGTTAAGCCTGTGTTCATGCGGTACATCCAAAACAGCAGATGCAAATGCAACAGCAGGCACGCCGACAACATCGGAGGCTAAGACAGAGGAAAAGGCAGCAGTTACGAAGGAAGCAGAAAAAGAGGAAGTTGCAAAGCCAGCATCCATCAGCTGGTGGACGCATTCGGGCTTAAATGAAGAAGATTATGTAAAAGAATGGGATGCAAAGTATGAAGAGATGACAGGGGTTAAGTTAGAGCATACGCAGGTATCCAATAATGAATATTATGAGCTATTAGAGATCGCATTTGCTTCCGGGACGGAACCGAATGTATTCGATCTTAGTGCAGATACCAAGCTCGCATATTATGCCAGCCAGGGCGGTATTGCAGATTTAACAGATTTAGTGAAGGAATCCGGTATCTATGATTTAGTATCACCGGATATCTGGGAATCCGTTTCTGTAGAAGGAAGAATCTATGGTATCCCTGCAGAGATGCCTTCCGGTGCGATTACTTATGTAAGAGCAGACTGGCTCAAACAGCTGAATATGGAAGTGCCAAAGAATTATGACGAGTTTCTTGCAATGCTTCGTGCATTTAAGAATGACATTCCGGAATGTAAGGTTCCATTAACGGTTCCAGGATTTAAATCATCTCAGAACTTACCGGAATTTTTCTGGGAGGCAACACCGGATATCACCTATGTGGATGGCAAATGGGTAGATGGCATGGCTGAAGAGAACATGGCAGGTGCAATGCAGCGTCTGCAGGATGCTTATGCAGAAGGTCTAATTGATTTAGAGGCAGTTACGAACACAACAAGCGCATGCCGTGATAAATGGTATGCAGGTGAAGTCGGCGTATTCAATTACTGGGCTGGTAAATGGGGCAATACATTACAGAACCGTTTACAGGAAAACTTCCCGGATGCATCCTTAGTCGGCATTGATGCCATTGAGGAAACTTATTATCGTTATGCCGGATTCAATGCATACTGCATCAGCGGCAGACTTTCGGAAGAAGAAGTGAAACAGGTATTTACCTATTTCCTTAACTTCGCATTTGATGGTGCCGAAGGACAAAGATTATTTTACTGTGGTGTAGACGGATGCCATTGTGATGTTGCAGCAGATGGAACGATCACATACCGCAACATGCGTTCTAATGCAGAGAATACATTCCAGTCCGTATGGGGAACTCCTTGGCTTGCAGTTGTGCCTTTCACAGAACCAGACAAAGTGCCACAGCCAGAAGAGATGGTAACAATCACACTGGCAACACTGCAGAAGACTGGCACTTATAAGCCAACGATGCCGGTTTCTCAGACTTATAATATGATTGTTTCCGATCTTATCGCTATTCGTGATGAAACAATCGCTCAGATTGTAATGGGCAAAGTATCCGTGCAGGATGGGCTTGAAAGCTATAAGAAACAGGCACAGTCACTTGGAATGGAACAGGCGCTTGCGGAGATGAATCAGTAGGGAAATTAAAAAGAAAGATACGTTGTCCGGTATCCTTGGAATCAGGAGAGCATGGCCATGCTCTCCTGAGCTTTAAGCAGAGATAGAATGCATGCATGGAAAAATAAGGGTTGACATATTTATGAAAATACGTTATTCTTGACCTAAATAAAAAAGCGGAGGTGTCTGTTTGTTAAGTGTTTATGTAAAGAAGATTGCAAAATAAATAGTTGCAAAGGTGTTAGATTACGCTAGTAGTCTGCCCTTTTGTCGGCGATGTTATTGCTGACGGATCTGCCTTACATAATGCTTCATAACTTTCCGTATATCGTGATGAATATAGAAAGCATGGCTGTATGGCCATGCTTTTTTTATGCAATAAAAGTATCCAATAAAAAGCTTTTGTGATTGAATACGCAGTCCGGAGTTTGGATGTAAATAATGTGATATCGTTTGGAGTCTTTTGCTTACGGAGTTTTAAGTGGAATAGCCAGTTATTATGTGCGGGGATAGAAGGGAATATCTATGGCGTAATCTTGAAATGTATGTTTTCGATTTGATAAAGGAGGATATCACATGAACGTGATAGAGACAAAGGATTTAACCAAGACATATAAGAGATTTAAGAAAAAAGAAGGTCTTCGCGGAAGTCTTGAAGGACTATGGAAGAGAGAGTATGAGGAAAAGACGGCGGTTAGTCATATGGATCTTGAGATTGCCAAAGGAGAATTTGTAGGATTGATTGGTCCAAATGGTGCCGGAAAGACGACCTTGATTAAAATGTTAACTGGAATTATAGCCCCTACGAGTGGCAGCATCGATGTGCTGGGGTTCTACCCAAATGACTTAAAGAATAAATTTAAGGAGCAGTATGCGGTTGTGATGGGACAGAAGAGCCAGCTGTTTTTTGAACTGACGGTAAATGATACTTTACGATTGTTTAAGGAGATCTACGGGATATCCGAACAGGTATACCAGAAGAATAAGGAGTTCTATACGGAATTATTTGATGTGAAAGGGCTGATGGATGTGCAGGTTAGGACATTATCTTTGGGTGAGCGAATGAAGATGGAGCTGATCGTCGCACTTTTACATAATCCGCAGATTCTGTTTTTGGATGAACCGACGATCGGCTTAGATGCGATCGCGGCCAAACAGATGCGGCGGTTTTTAAAAGAAGTAAATGAAGAGAAGGGAACCACAATTCTTCTGACATCGCATTATATGGAGGATATTAAGTCACTTTGTGAACGTTCCATTGTGATTAATCATGGAGCAAAGATTTATGATGGGAATACACAGGAGCTGTTTCACAAGTATCAGCGGAATAAGAAGCTTACGGTATCATTTGAAAAGCCGGTTGATGATTTTGAGATGCCGGAAGGAGCAGTGATATTGGAGGAAAGCCCGATGAAAAAGGTATTTCGCATTAACCTAGAGACTGTAAATGCAACCATGCATGACATAATGAGATACGAACCGATCGATATTACAATTGAAGAGGATGAGATCGGGACGGTAGTAGAGCGTATTTATCAGGAAGGAAGTGTGAAGCATGCGTAAGTACAGGGAAATCATAAGGATTTATTTGAAGGCGCAGCTTGCATGGCGGGCGGATGCACTGTTTAATATGCTTTTTGTGCTTGCGAAGATTATGTTTGCTTACCTTTTATGGGGCATTATCTATGACAATAGAAGCGAAGTGGCAGGTTTTACATTTCAGGGGATGCTCTCCTATTATCTGCTCAGTGCATTTTTATCTCAGATTGAGATGTCAAAGTGTATCAGTGAGGAAATGACGGCACGCATCCGAAATGGAACATTTTCAAAGTATATGGTCGTTCCGGTCAATGTGCAGGGCTACTTTATGGCAATGGAAATGGGGAAGATCCTGTTTTATATTGGATTCGATGTTATCGCAGTATTGATATGGAAATGTCTGTTTCGTATCCAGTTTACATTTACGAAAAGTATTATGGTGGCTTTATGTGCTGTGATCATTATTTTACTGGGGATGATTTTTATGGCACAGCTTAATTATTATCTTGGAATTCTGACTTTGAAATATCAGGAGATCGGTACTTTTCTGATGATTAAGAACAATCTTGCTGCCTTGGTCACTGGATCGCTTGTGCCGCTTGCGCTATTTCCGGATGCTGTGCTAAAAATCATGAAATTCCTGCCGTTTTATTATGTGGTATATCTGCCATCCATGCTTTTAAGCGGAAAATGTGAGGGTGAGGCTGTATCTGGGATCGTTACGCTTATAATCTGGTGTGTGATTATGGAGGCAGTCTTATCGATTACCTGGAAGTGTTATAGTAAAAAGTATGAAGGAGTGGGAATCTGATGAAACAGTTAAGAAGGAATATGCGAGTAGTAAAGGAACTGATTCGGCTTCGGTTTCAGAACCTGATGATGTTCCGTTTGGGATTCTTTGGCCCATTTTTTGTGGATGGAAGCCTGTTTTGCATTCAGATCCTTGTATTTCAGGCCGTTTATGCGAATGTGGAACGAATCGGCTCGTGGGAAAAAGGCGAGATGATGTTGTATATTGGAACATTTTCTCTGTTAAATGCAGTGAATATGATGATTTATTTCTTTGGGGTAAATGCGATTCCGTATAAGATTAAAAGCGGTGATATGGATTTGTATCTGACAAAGCCAATCAGTCCTTTGCTGCGCCTGTCGTTAGAGCAGGTGAATCCAGGGTCTGTTCCGCTTATTATCATGAGCATTCTGATTATTACATATGGAGTGCAGACAGCAGGAATACGAATCAGCCCAGGAAAGCTTGTTTGGTACCTGTTCTGGCTTGTGATTATGCAGGTGCTTTATTATGAGATGGAAGTTATCATCCGAGCGATATCATTCTACATTACTTCTGCTACAAGCTTTGTACAGTTAGAGGAGGCGGCATTGGGACTATGCATGCAGCTTCCGGGAATCGCATTTTATGGGATTTATAAAGTAATATTTTATGTTATCCTGCCGTACGGCATTATGGCGACAATTCCGGTGCAGAGCATTGCAGGGGAGATGACAGCGAAGACAGCCGTGTTTGGGATCGGCATTGTGTGCATATTTAGCGCAATTACGTATCTGATATGGATAAATGGGAAGAAACATTATAACAGCGCCAGCTCATAAAAGGAAAGACATAGCCGGACAATGTTTATCTGTGTATTTTTGGAGGATAATACTGGAAAATATTAGGTGTATCATTTATAATAAAGGATAAGTGAGAGCATTTGTTAGATTAAAATAGGTTTCATACTGGCTATGTCTGCTTTAGGGTGAGGTAGGTATATGAGAAAACGTGATAAATTTGTACTTCTATTAACGGTAGCAGCAGTATTTTTGCTGATGCTTGGACTTTATCCATTTCAAATGAAGAAAGAGAGCCTGGTAAGTGCAAAGACAAATGAGATCAGTAAAATTGTAGTGACGGAGTATCAGGGAGAAAGCGTGACTGTCAAGGCACGAGAGCAGATTGAAAGAATTATTGATTATATTAATATGGCAGAGGTGGATTTTGATTCCTGGTTTCTGCTTAGAAGCAGCCACTGGGATTTAAGGGTATCGATCTATGGAACGGACAGTGATGGAAAGTCTGTGATAAAGGACAATTTTTATATTACCTATGATGGTTTTGTATCAAAACATGATTTTATCTATGATCTAAGTGATTTTGACTATGATTATTTCCTAACGCTGGCAAGGAGCGGGGAGAAGGCAGAGGAATAGGACAGGAAACATAAGAAAAGCAAAGGAGGAATACAATATGATTAGACCGGTTACATATGAAGATAAGGAATTTTGGCTTAGCATCGACAAGCATAGCACGGAGCGATTATTTGAAAGCAAGGTAAGAGATAAATTAGGTTATGTGGTCGAATTTGATGGTAAGATGGTTGGTGTGATGCATTATAATCTGTTATGGGATAATATGCCGTTTTTGAACTTTATTTACTTTGAATCCGAGTATAGGAGGAAAGGATTGGGAAGGGAAGCAATGTTATATTGGGAAGAAGAGATGAAACGAAACGGCTTTCCTATGACAATGATATCGACACAGGCAGATGAAGGTGCACAGCACTTCTATCGAAAACTTGGATATAAGGACAGCGGATGCATTGTATTAAATGACTGTCCGATGGCGCAGCCATTAGAAATTTTCATGACTAAGATTTTATAGAAATTTTGAAATAGTTAAAGGATTTCGAAAGGAATCTTTTAAAGAACAGAAAAAATAGTTTTGTTTTCTTCCTTTTTCGTTTATAATATACCTTATGGGAAATGATCTGCCGTTAGTATTGGATTTACGAGGCAGACGAGTCCAAAATCAAGTGCGAAATTTGAGATTTTAATTTAAGATATGAAATATGCGGCCTCTAATCTTCTTGAATGGGATTAGAGGATTTTTATGCAGAGGAAATAAACTTTTCAGACCGATAGAAAATAGATAGTTGGCAAAAGATAAGTCTGTCATGTTTTTTACGGAGTGCAGGAAAGATAAAAGGAAGGAATAAAAAGTAATATGTGTGCAAGAGTAAAGGAACCATTTGAGTATGGAAGAAGGGAAGAATTTAAGACAAAGCTGGTGGAATGGATTGGAGATGTATTATATGATTTTCTTCCGGAACACGGCTATGAGATAAGAGATGAGCAGATTTTCACTGCATTCCAAGTTGCCGAAGCAGTATGTGATAAGAAAGTACATCTTGCCGAAGCGGGGCTGGGAACAGGAAAGACATTTGCCTATCTGTTAACTGCCATTCCATATGCCAGAATGACAAGAAAACCTGTGGTGATCGCCTGTGCGACAACCGCGCTTCAGGAGCAGCTTGCCGGAGAGGATGGGGATATCGCGGCATTATCGAAACTCTTAGACCTGGATATTGATGCACGTATGGCAAAGGATCCGAAAGAGTATATCTGTGATGCCAAAGTGGATGAAAACATGGATGAACTGACCATGATGTCGGATGAAATCCGTCCATGGCTGGCAAAGACAAAGAGAGGCGAGCGTTCGGAGATTCCGATGTTATCAGACCGTATGTGGAGAATGATCGGATGGGATGAGTCCAGAGCCTGTGAGATGTGCTTAAACAGAGGATACTGTAAGCTTGTGAAGTCAAGAGAACATAACCGTGAGACAAGGGACTTAATCATTGTGGATCATGAGACATTCTTCCATGACCTGTGGACAAGAGAGGAGCGAATTGCAGACGGAAAGCTTCCAATCCTTCCAAGTTATTCAGCCGTGATTTTTGATGAAGGACATAAGATCTTACTTCCGGCAGCAATGCAGGCTGGGCAGCAGATCAATGAGGAAGAGATCATTTCCATGATTGAAACCTTACAGGAGATTCAGGGAGCAAGAGAGTCCTTAGTGAATCAGACCTGTGCGATTGAGGATGCTTCTGAGAAATTCTTTGAGATTCTGCAGGACTCGGTTATCAAAGCAGAGAGCACCGAACGTCTTTCCCTTTGTATGAGTGATGCACTATTAAAGGCAGCGAATACATTTAAGGGTACGCTTGACAAACTCCTTTTAGAAATGCAGATTGAACAGGAACTGTATTTTGACTCTCTTCCGGAAAATCTGATTCAGGCATATGAGGTGCAGATGGAGAGAGCAATTCTTGCATTAGACCGTTTCTGCAGACACAATGATACACATATTGCATGGGTGGATCAAAGAGATGATAGTTTCTGGGTTGTTCCTAGAAATGTAAACGACATGTTAAAGAAGCATCTGTATGACAAGAAACTTCCGGTTGTCTTTACTTCCGCAACATTAAGCAATAAAGGGGACTTTAGCTATTTTGCAAGGACGATCGGACTTAAGAATCCATCCAAATCCACAATCGGAAGTCCGTTTGATGTAGAAGAACAGGTAACGGTTTATTTAGCCGGAGATGAGAATAAAGGCGCGGATGCATTTGATAAGAAAATAGACCAGTTAGTCTCATTATTAGAGCAGAATGGCGGACGTGCTTTAGTGCTTACCAATACGATGAGTGAAGTAAGAAGAATCCGTAATGGATTAAACGGGAAGAAGTTCCCATTTGAACTTTTATGGGAAGACGAAGCGGACAGAGGATATCTGGTGCGCCGTTTCCGCGAAGAGGAGACTTCTGTGTTAGTCGGCATGAATTTCTGGGAAGGAATCGATGTGCCGGGAGATCCATTAACACTTGTTGTCGTATGGCAGCTGCCATTCCCTGTATTAGATCCGCTTATTGAAGTACAGAGAAAAGAAGCTAAGGAGATGGGACTTGATCCGGTTGAGACAGTAGATTATCCGGAAATGGGACTTAAATTAAAGCAGGGCTGTGGACGACTGATCCGAAAAGAGGATGATAGGGGGGCTATCGTGATTTTAGACCCGGTTATGAATACAAAGTGGGAAAAAATCGTACTCGGTGCC
>SVEB01000073.1 GCA_015057635.1 Lachnospiraceae bacterium
ATCCGAAGATAGCACCAATCCTTTTTCCAGTCCAGATTCTCAAATGTCTTATCATATGTAAATACCTGTTTTTCAAAACTTATTGAATCCGGCACCTGTACTTCTAAACGTGCCGTGCCATCCGTTCCAATAATAGGCCAACCATCTTTCCCCCAATATAAAGGTTCCAGACATGTCTCCCTTCCCAAATGATGAAACGTCTCCCATCGCCCAATCTGACGAAATGCAAGATGCATAAACCACCAGTTCCCATGCTTATCTTCTAAAATATCACCGTGCCCGGCCCCCTGTAACTGATATCCGCCAAGATTTCTGTTCGTAAGCAGTGGATTATTCGGACAGGACTCATATTCTCCCATAATAGTTTTGCTTCTGGCACAGTTGACCATATGGCCATATTCCGTTCCGCCCTCTGCTTCAATTAAATAATAATACTCTTCAAAATGATATAAATGAGGCGCCTCTATATATCTTCCGCCCGTACCTTTCCACAGGACACGGCTCTCACTAAGTTTTTGTCCAGTCTCGATATCAATCTGACAAATCTGAATGCAGCCCTTTCCGTCTACATCCGTACCGTTGCTGACAAAATAAGTATCCTCCCCTTCAAAGAATAAAGACGGATCGATTCCTCCCTGCTCCACAAATACTGGCTCTGACCACTCCCCATATATGTTATCCGTATAGACATAGAAATTCCGATGAGAACTGTCATTCGTTGTCACCATATAATAACGTCCATGATGATAGCGGATGGTAGGTGCAAAGATTCCGCCTGAGCTTGGTACTCCCTCTAAGTCAATCTGGCTGCTTCTTGTAATGCAATGCCCGATCTGTCTCCAGTTCACCATATCCTCACTTTCAAAGAGCGGGACTCCAGGAAACAGATGAAACGAACTGCAGACCATATAATATTTTTCTTCCCCCATACAAATGCTTGGATCAGGATACATGCCTCTTACTACCGGATTATAGTATTTCATAATGTAACTCCTTTCCACTTATCTTGTTATTTTATACTGTCTTTTTTCACTATCTTTTTATTTCCCTTTTTCATCATCTTTCTCATGATCTGTTTCATCATTCTTTTATTTTAGTACTTCTAAAGCCATATATAAAACGAGTCTGGAAACAAATCGTTCCAGGCCCGTCCCCCATTAGCACGCAGTTCCTTTTTCCTTCGCGCTTGTCTCTTCTTTTCTCTTTTCTCTTTTCTCTTTTCTTATCCTTGCTCTTGCTTTTATATCTTTTATATCTTTTTATTTTTATCTTTTTTACTTTTATTCTTTGTTCTTATTTCTTCTCAGCCTTCTTCTTTGGCTCTTTTTTGGACTGTCTGATCTTGCTGATGCTTTCATTATTACAGCCATTCCCGGAGAATACATGGAAACCATTCTTTGCAGGTGAAAGCACAAATCCGCATGTCAGTCCAAGTACCATTCCAAGGGAAGCCGTCATTGCCATAATGATCAGTTTCTCCTCTTCTGTCCAGTCTTTCTTCCAGATCTTAATCAAAAGTTCTTTCATATTGTCACTTCCTTTCCTTATATTTTGTTGTTAAAACCACTGTCCCGGAAATCTTAATTTCTTCAACGGTGGGAATTTCTGATTCATCTTTTCCACCTCTTCTTCCGGCAGATCATCAAAATCCTTTGACTCATAAAACTTTCCTTTGATATCCTTCATCGCCCCTTTATTCAGCTCAATTGCCATAAAGGCATCAAAATTCTTTCCATCTGGAGTCGTGATGTTAAAATGGTCACAGGTCTGAAAACCGATTCTTGGATAATAATCCGGTTCTCCATATAACGCAATGCCCGCATACCCTGCTTTTCTCGCAAGGTCCATTGTCTCCTCTAACAACAGCCTTCCAACTCCGGTCCCCTGCCATTCCGGCTCCACACAAAGCGGTCCGAATGTAAGAAGATCATGCTTCGTCTCCCCATCCATTACATAGGCCTTAGAGTACATAATCAGACCGATCACTTTTCCATCCTTAACCGCAATGCGGCTTAATTCCGGAATATAATCCTCGCTTTCACGAATCTTATGTACCAGATAATGTTCGGAACAGCCCATACAGTGCTTATTCCAAAAGGCATGCTGTGTCATTAACTCCGTCTGATACCAGTCATCCGGTGTCTCTTTACGGATCTCAATCTCCTCTTTGCTGACACTCTTCTTTCTCTTTGGAAACCATCCAAGCTCCATCCGGACTTCTTTCCGCTTTAGGTCATCTTTTCCATAACAGCAGGTATCCATGCCGATTAACGTAAATCCTTCATGCCGGTAAAAATCCACTGCATTTACGTTGCAGGACTGAGTTTCTAAGATCACAGCACGTCTGCGTTCCCTTCTCGCCTGTTCCTTTGCCATTTCCATTAGCGCATGGCCCATTCCTTTTTTCTGATACTCAGGCGCAACCCAGAGTTCCGTGACTCTCAGACGATTCGACCAGGTCTCCTCATCCGTCTCAATCGCAGCCACAAGCCTATCTCCCTCTAAAATGCCCCATGCATAGGCGTTGGCCCGGTACTCATTATACAGGCGGTCTGCAAAATCATACTCCTCGGGCGTATGCGTTACCGGCATATCAAAGTCTTTTTTCTTAAATACAACGCGAAACCCATCTGCCTCTTCTTCCACCGAAACATCATAATACTGCTTTGTGGTATAGCCGATTGGAAGAATATATCCCTTCCATTTCTCTTTCGGCAAATGAACAATCTCATAATTCATTCCTTATTTTCCTTTCTGTCTTTCACACTTTTTCTATCTATCTTTCTTGATTTCTTGCTTTTTTCCTGCTTACCTTTTCTCTGCTTATTTTTCTATTTATTTTCCTTTTGCTATCTTTCATTTGCTGTCTTTCCAATATTATGTGCGAATTGCATTACCGAAGCTCATCCATTTCCTTTCTATGAGAAAACATCAGGCTGAACACGCTTCCGCAGATCCCTGTACATAAAAACATCACAGCCATTCCGCTTCCTTCTCCATCTCCGACAAGGTGATGTAAAAATATCGCAGCAGCATTTTGTGACTGCATAAATGGCTCAAATACATAATCGGCCAAAAAGCCACCCAGCAGGATTCCTGCCGGAATTGTGCTGAACTGAATCGCATTTCGTACTGCAAATACTCTTCCCTGAACCTGTTGCGGAATCTTCTCATACAGGATTACATTCTGGGCTGCCATAATAAACGGGATTGGAAAACTTGCTGCGATTCCTGCCACACTCCATGCAATGACATTCTGCCCAAGCCCCATTAAGAGATCTCCAAACAAAAAGGAAATCATAGCCGGAATATAGATCATCTTAATCCTGTCCTTATATTCATTTCTTACAGATACGATAACGCCGCCTGCTATCCCGCCAATTCCTATCATCGCATTCACAATGCCAAGAACAATGCTGTTATGACCGCTTCTGGCAAGGATCATAGGAGGAAGAATGTTCTCATAGGTCAGTCTGGAAAAGAAATTTAAGACAGACATTGTAAGCACGATCATCCAGATTCCTTTATTCTTATGTAAAAACTGAAATCCCAGCTTACATCCTGCAAAAGCGGATTCCCTCCTCTTCTTCTCTTTCTTTTCCTCCGGTACCGAAATCAGTAATAATAAAACAAGAAATGCCGTCCAGAAACTGCCTAAGTCAATTGCTAAAATCAGGCTCATGCCTCCAAATCCATAAATTGCTGCCGCAAGCACCGGTGTGATCACAGCGATCAGGTTACCGGAAAAGGAATTCATTCCGCTTACCTGTGCTAAACGCTCTTTTGGCACCATCTTTCCGGTAGCGACTGAAACAGCCGGAGACTGAATGGCATTCATGGAACCTAGTATGACATTGACTAAATAGATATACCTTATAGCAAGCTTTCCTGAAACGTTTAAGATCAGAACCGTTACCGAGCAAATTGCAGCTATGGTATCCGATAGAAGCATAATTCGTTTTTTGCGATGCCGATCCACATATCCGCCTGCAAACAGACTGATGATAATGTATGGAACATAGTTACAGAACGCCATAGCGGATACTGCCATAGCGGAACTGGACTCTTCATAAGCCCATAAGATAAGTGCAAAACCTGTCATTGCACTGCCTAACTGAGATACTGACTGACTCAGCCAGAAGATCATATATCGTTTAAAATTTTGATTCATTGAATTTCTCTCCTTATAGATATTTTCCTCAATCTATGCACTTTGTAAGTGATAAACCGACCATTTTACCTTCTATAAGTACAAAATCCAATGAGGACGAATTCTGACTACTTGAAAAATCTCTGTACAAGTTTCGTCCGTTCACCAGATCTTGTACAGAGATTTGTGCCTAAATCAATTCTTCTATGACATAACATAATCGCCATCCCCCTCCGTCCATCCATATATTCTCATTATATTACTTCATTTTCCTCTGCGCAAGAAAAATAATGCTTTCAAGTAGACAGCATTTTTCACCATAAGTCTTTTTAACACCTCTCTATTTTCTTATGTTTTATGTCACAATTAGTCGCTTTATAGAATATTATATAGTGTAATATAACCAGTAATCACCTTACTTTATATTGCACTATTATTATAATTCATTTTGAAAGGACAGAAAGTGATTAATATGAAAACAAATTCAGCCGTTTTAGAAGCAACATGTGATTTCGAATCCGTAAGTCCTGCATTTGCAGAACTTCCTTATCCGCCAACCAAGGTATGTAAAAAGAATAAATATTATGCAGATCTATTAAGCGTTGACTATTGTGGCATGGTATCCGAGTTATCTGCTATCACTCTGTATGTAGACAATGAAATAACATTATCCGGTGAGCATTGTAAAGTTGCACAGACAATCTTATCCGTAGCTATGGCAGAAATGACACATCTGCAGATTTTAGGCGAATTAATCGTGCTGTTAGGCGGCGAATTATCCTATAGCGCAAATTATAACTGTGATAAAGTTATGTGGACTCCTGAATATCTTGATACAAAAAAAGATGCTCGTGAAATCCTGTTAGAGGCAATTCATGGCGAGAAGGCCGGAATCCATCAGTACCAGAAACACATCAAAGAAATCAAAGATCCATATATCAAAGCAGTCCTTGCCAGAATCATTAAAGATGAAGAATATCATATCTTCCTGTTCAAAACATTATTAGAAGAGTTCCCGGAAGAGAAGACCTCTGAAAAAGACAGCTCAAAAGAAGATAGCACCAGGGAATATCGTTCTAGAAAATATAGTTCTAAGAAAGACAGTTCCAGTGAATATAGTTCTGAAAAGGATAGTTCCACCAAGTATACTGGAAAGAAAGATAGCTACGAAGAAGAATATTCCAGTTCAGATAGAGATAGCTCTGAAAAAGAGAGCTCTTCTAAAGAAGAGAGTTCAGAAGAATACAGCTCTGAGAAGAAATTCTCCGGAAGATGTACTTGCCAAAGATCATGCTCCCACAGATCCTATTCCAAAAAAGGCTGCTTTATGGAAGAAGAAAAGAAACCTGTAAAAGAAATGAAAAAAGAGATGAAAAAAAGCTTCTGTAGATAAGAACGGTCTAGTTCATATATTCTTCACTTAAGCAAAACTAAAAATAAGGGCAAGGCAGGACTGAAACCAAACAAAAAGGAGGCTGTCGCACTCTCTTAGTGCAACAGCCTTCTTTTACTTAATCAAAACGATGCCAGTGCTGTTTCGGACGATCCTTAAAAAAAAGAACGTACATATTCAAGCTAACCGCCTCCACAGCCTCTGACGCCTCGTAAATTCCTATCTTTTTCTGCCACCATTGACCACTGGTAGCCTGTCAGCTCGCCATATTCTCTCTTTGTTTCCTTCTTTTATCCTCTTCCTTTTGTGTCTCGCTTAAATGCTTTCTAAAAAACCGGATCTGAAATGGCACAGAAATTAAAAAAGTACAAAAATCTGCCGCCGGCTGGCTTAGCTGTACTCCTAAAAAGCCCGAAAACAAAGGCAGTACAATCACAAGCGGAATAAAGAAGATTCCCTGGCGGCAACTTGCCAAAAATGTGGCCGGACGGCTGAATCCGAGACACTGATAGATCTGATTCACATAAGTTGAGTACGCGAGAAATGGCATGACAATGCAGGATATCCGAAGTGCCTTCGCTCCAAGGCGGATCACTTCGGAATCATCATGCCGAAACCATGCCAGCACATCCGGTGCCGCTATAAATAACAGCCCTGCCGCCGCCACACAGATTGCAGTTCCTAACAGGGAGGCAAACCAGAATGCGCCTCTCACCCTCTTTTTCCTTCCTGCCCCATAATTGTAGCCGGCCACAGGCTGTAATCCCTGCCCAATGCCTATTACCAGATTTCGTACCAGCATATAGATCTTATTGGCAATGGTCATTGCTGCAAGTGCTGCATCCCCAAAAACAGATGCCTGCATATTGAGAGCGGCGGATGCCACACTGCCAAGTCCCTGACGGCATATAGTCGGAACTCCGGACCGAATAATCGTCATATATGTATGTTTTCTCCTACTGATGTATCTCATGTCTAACTGCACGATCGTCTTTTTCCGTACGAAAAAGCTCAACAAGATCGAAAAGCTCACGAGCTGACTAAGCACTGTCGCCAATGCTGCGCCCGATATTCCCATCTTAAATCCCCAAATAAGGATGGGATCTAAAATCATATTTAAAATTCCTCCGGTACATAGTCCCCACATAGCAAGCGATGCCTGCCCTTCTGCCCTGAGGATATTATTGAGCACAAAAGCAGAGCACATAAAAGGTGCACCTAGCAAAATAATAAATCCATAGCTGCATGCATATGGTAGGACCGTCCTTGTTGCCCCTAACAATCGCATCAGATGATTCAGGCTTAAAAGCCCGCCTGCCATCAAAAGGGTTCCACATATCACAGCTGCAAAGAACGCGCTGCTCCCGATTTTATTCGCCTCTTCTGTCTGTTTCGCTCCTAACTGCCTGCTGATCAGGCTTGATGCTCCCATTCCCAGCCCAAAACCTGCCGCCTGTATCAGCGACATCAGCGAAAACACAACACCTACTGCCGCAGCCGCGCTTGTACCGATCTGTGCTACAAAATAAGTATCTGCCGTATTATAAATCACCGTAACCAGCTGACTGATCGTCGTTGGAATGGCGAGTGAGATAACTGCTTTTTGAACCGGTGTCTCCACCATTCGCCTGTACTGCTCTTCATTCGTAATCGTCCTCATACCACACCTCCATATTTCCCCTAATTGCATTGTATCATTATAATCCTTTCTGCTTTTTCTGTAAACTTTCTGACTATAGTGTCCTATTTCTATGAATTTCTATATTGCTTGTTATCGCACAATCAGATTCTGCATCTCATCCGAATAATTCAAAATGGCTGTCACAATACTAACCCTGTAACTAAATTATCTTGCAGTAAAAAAGGAGCTCACATGGACAAATTACACTATAATATTTCCGGATTAATCAACACTGAGAAGAAAACCCAGATAAAAAACGCATTAAACAAAATTGATGGTGTGAAAATGGTGAACGTGGACATGGCAAGAGGTTCCATCGAAGTAGGCTACGATCCTGCAACCAGTAAGCAGAGCATCGCAGACTGTATTGAACATGTAGGATGCCAGATCATATAGTTACAAAAGAGCTGCACACATTCTGAATGTGGCAGCTCTCTTTTTCATTATGAAATCAGATACTACATGATGGTTCCAACTGTAAGGGAAATGTCCTTGTCGTTTTCTACGATTGCCTTGATTGCAAGTTCAAGTCCTTTGGAGATTGTCTCAAGAGACATTGCACAAGTACCCTGTGGCTTATCCACTACCTGCTCCGTTGCATATGGAACATGGATAAAGCCGCCGCGTACGTTGTTATACTTTTTATTAATTAAGTAAAGCACATGATACATAACATCGTTACATACAAAAGTTCCCGCTGTATAAGAGATATGAGCCGGAATCTTGTTATCACGTAACTCTTTTACCACTGCCTTGCAAGGAAGGTTTGTGAAGTATGCATTTTCACCATCTTCGTGTAATGGAGTATCCATTGGCTGATTTCCTGCATTATCTTTGATTCTTGCTTCTGCAAGATTGATCGCAACTTTCTCAATTGTAATGGAGCTTCTTCCGCCTGCCTGTCCAACACAGATCACAACATCCGGATTATGTTCTTCCATTGCCTTTTCTACTGCTTCGCCACTCTTTGTGTATACAGTAGGAATCTCTAATTTAATAACTTCTGCGCCTGCTACCATATCCGGAAGCATCTTCACTGCCTCATAAGCTGGATTTACGCTTTCGCCGCCAAATGGATCAAATCCTGTAATCAATACTTTCATGTCTGTTACCGCCTTTCACTAAAGTGCTATAAGAGTTTCCTCATCCCAGATGACTTCACCCTTCTCCATAATTAATATGTCGTCTACATAAATATCCGGTTGATCAAACACAAGGTCAAAATGCGCTTTCGCCTCATGTTTGCCGCCAAATCCGATGTTTCGTCCAAATCCGATATGAAAGGTTCCATATGCGGATTCATCTTCTATATAACTGTTTCCCCTGCATTTTGAGAATGTGTTCAGGCCGATGCCAAACTCCCCAGCTACGTACATGCCTTCATCATGAAAATCCGCCATATACTGACTTAGCTTCTGCCCTGTCTCATTCTGCTCAATTTCACATACTCGTCCCTCTTTTAGGCCAATTTTCACCGGTTCTTTTGGCACCCCGATATAACCAAGGGATGCATCCACGACACCGGTTCCAAAAGTCTCATTCTCAACGATCGGAATAAAGATTTCAAAACTGGAAGAAGAATACCCTTTCCCCTGTCTTGTGGCTCCTGTAAAGAGTTGTGCCTCTCTTCCTTCCATCGAGAACGTGAGATTCGTTCCTGCAGCGGTTGTAACCTTTAAGCGCTTTCCGCCGGACAGTCTTTCTAACAGCTTGTCCGCCATCCGCTTGCTCTCCTTAGGATCCATTTGCAGGAAGTCATACTCTAAGAGCGACCGGCCATCATTTGTGGAAAGAGGAAGCGATAAAAATCGACTCCCCCTCTCAATTGCTCTCTTTGCTGCTTTTGTGGTGACTAAGGAATGCATCGTTGCTCCAAGAATCACGTCAAACGAATCAAAGGCATCTTCATGAACATCAAAATAATGACCTACCTGCCCTGGCTGCTTTGGAAATATCATCATCTCGGTCAGTGTGCCCCCATCTTTGGCATACTGCTCAATCAGTTTCATTTCTCTTTTGTATTCTTCACTTGTTACAATAAATAATCTCTCACCAGAATGAAGCTCAAGCCACTGTTCAGTTATGATGCGTGCTCCCCGTTCTAACTTTGTATTCATAGTCTTATCCTCACTTTTGCTGATTAGCTGAAAAGAAGCATATATACGATATTAAACACAATCATGAATCCAGCGATTACAGCCTGATTCTTGATTACGCCAAAACGTTTCTTCATATCTAGCATGGCAACCGGAACGATGTTAAAGTTCGCTGCCATCGGTGTTAATAAAGTACCACAGAAACCTGTTGTTAACGCAAGCATACCGATAACGGTAGGATCTGCGCCATATGCTAATACGAATGGTCCGCCGATGCCGACTGTCATTACCGTGATCGCCGCATATGCATTACCCATGATCATAGTGAATAATACCATACCAAGAGCATATACGATAATACCAACGGTAACATTTCCACTAGGAATGATCTTTTCCACATAAGAAGCGATAACTTCACCAACACCTGCTTTTGTAAAGACAGAACCAAGCGCTGCTAATAACATTGGAAGGATACATAATGGTCCTACTGTGGATAATAAACGTTCGGTATCCTTTAAGAATACAACTGGTGTGTTTTCTTTGGACATCATCATTAAGAAGATCACACCGATGATAACACCAAATGCAACACCTACGATCGCGCCTAACTCTGTGAAAGTCGCGAATACGATCGCAGAAAGACCGATAGAAAGAGCTGGAATGAATACTTTCATGCCGTTCTTCTTAAGAAGACGCTCACTCTGTTCTGCGGTTGGCTTATCCATCTTACCTGGCTTAACCTTTTTAAGGATTGCAGGAATAACCATGATGAAAATTAATACACCTGTGATAACGGCACCATTTTCCATTCCATTGATGAAACGGCCGAATCCGATTACAATACCTAGCACGATCCAGAAGATACCGGTTGGGATACGAGAGGAATTCTCTTTATCACAAACATTCTTCACGCCGGTATAGATTGCAAGAAGTCCCATGATCATGTAGACAACTTCTAATAATTTTGTTGCTAATGTAACATCAGCACTGCTAAAAAATGATACAAATGACATACTGATTCCTCCTTCCTACTTCTTGTAGTATTTCTTCATTAATCGTCTATCTTTTAAGATGAAGTAAACCATACTCGATACGATTGCTGCAACCGCAGTTGGGATCGCAACTTTCGCTAATGCGCCAAGGTCTACATCATATCCAAGACCTGCTAATGTTCCCTGGATTAATAATCCGCCGGAACCGCCAACGAATAATACCTGACAGAAGAACCATGCGATATTTTCCATAGCGGAAGCCATACCTTTGATTTCTTCTTCATGATCTTCGTTGATCTCATTTCCGCTTGCTTCAACCGCACCAGTTGCCATTGGCATGATGATTGGCTGAACAAAACCTGCAACACCGCCGAAGCTTACATTGAATGCGCCGAAAATACCACGCATAACGCCGTATGCCGCGATTACTTTACCAGAAGACGGATTCTTGATCTTTCCGATCAGTTTCGCCGCTGCTTCTTTTAAACCGTTACGTTCTAATGTACCGGTTACGAACATAATTAAAATGAAAATTGCCATACTTCTGTTGTTAACAAATGTCTCCCCCAATGTTGTCAGAAGTTCTGTTGGCGTAAGTCCACCTGCTACTGCTGTTACGATAGCAGAAAGCATGATGATTAAAATCGAATCTAATTTTAGTGAAAATCCTAAAATGATGATTAAGATACCTAACAGTTTAATCATAGTTCCTTCTCCTTTTGTTTTTTGCTTTTTTACTTTAGTTCACCAAAGTATTCGACATTCTTCAACACTTACCATTATTTTTCTTAATTACAAATGATCGTAATTTATATTTTCTTACTTTATTTTGAATATTTTGTGTGATACATACAATTTTCTACATTCTTTATGTTGTATCGTAGCTCTTTTTTATCTTCTGAATATAATAAATTTGAGAAGACTTTATCTTCTGCTCTCTTATAGCAGGTGATTGACATGTCTGATTGTACGAAAACTACCTCTTGTACCAAAGCTGCACCAATTGAAATATCGAAGAATTATGCGCTGTACCAGCCTGAAAAAGGAAACTATTTTATTGGCCAGACACCTATGATAAACAAGGAGACCAAATATGCCGCAGTCCAGTTAAGAAATCCGTCTGACTCCTGCCGCACCCTCTATATCAATGCTATTACGATTACAAATCTGTCCGGCGAAAATATCGGTGCGGAATTTTATTTACGCGGAAAACTTTCTCACGGAACTCCGGTAGAGGAAATCAGCTGTGTAAATACAGCACTCTGCCCAGAACCATCTCATATGGGACAGATTAAGTACAGTACCGGAAACTGCGAGGTATCCAAATACGGTACTGCCATCTTTAGCAGAATCGCAGCCTCTTCCTCTACACTTGTTGTAGATGGCGGACAGATGATTCTTGGAAAGGGAGAATCCCTGATTGTCTCCATTGGTGACTTTATGCCAGTCTGCCTTACCCACGGCATAAAATTGTATTCGGCTGGTGGGAGCAGGAAATAAAAACTTCTTGTAAGGAATCAGGAAAGGGAATGTCACACTAAGAGAGTGCGAACCCTGGAGTATTATTTTTGCAATGCTCGGACGCGTAAGCGAACAAAAACAGAGAGATTCTTTATCCATCAGACAGGAAAGCACTGTCTGATGGATAAAGAATCTCTCTGTTTTTTGTTCGTTATGAGCGGGGCATTTCCTTTCCTCCCCTATTTTCCTTAACCTTTCGTTTTGGTTATTTGTATTTGTATCTTTATTGCTGAATTTTATTCTAAATCTGATCCTGAATTACATTCTTGTTGGCTTTGATACGTATTCGAATTCTATTCATTGGATTTTAGGGCATCGATCATATTGACATTACGCAACTTGATATGCATGCTGATCATAACAACGACAGAGAAGAATACGGTCATTCCTGCTGCAAGAAGGAAGCTTAATGGTGTAACATGCGGATCCATCATCGCATTATCGGTTTCTGCTGTGTATAGGATAAAGGCATGCAGCATCTTTCCAAGTATGGAGCCTCCAATGATACCAAACAGGGTTAACATTACATTCTCTCTTACGATATACATTGTCACTTCCTGATCGTAGAATCCTAATACCTTAATCGTGGATAACTCGTGGATTCGTTCGGATACGTTGATATTATTTAAGTTATAAAGTACAACAAATGCCAAAGATCCGGCAGCTACGATGATTACGATCATAACGAGATTCATATTGGCTGAGGAATCTTCACTTGTCTGTCTCATCTTTGAAGTAAAGGTTATATTTAGTACATCCTCACAGCCTAAAAGCGCTTCGGACACTGCATTCTCATCCGCTGTAGAAGTCAGATTGAGTAACTCGGTGTTATAAACTGCAGGTTTGCCGAATATCTGCTCATAGTAAGCCGGAGACATATAGAGATAATGCTTTATATAGTTTTCTGCCACATGGGCGATCTTTACTTCGTAAACCTGATTGGTTTCATCTTTTATTGCAATCGTATCTCCCGCGCTGCTTCCTAATAACTTTGCAAGCTTTTCCGTAACGATCACGCCATCATCCGGCAATTCATAAACTTCCCCTGATACTCTGTCATTTAACAGAATATAGTCATTGATATAGGAAGGATCTTCCGGAACGCAAAGCATCGTGTTCTGACTGTTCATGCCTTCCTTGCTAATCGTAAGCGCCTCCTGGTGAAGGCTTAAGCCATCCTCGTATCCTTCTATATCTGCTAATACATTCTGATAATCCGCTTTTTGTTCCTCTGTGGCGTTTCCGTTTCGAATAACCATCGCTTCGTAGGTCCACAGCTTTTCAAACTGTTTTTGAGTCACCCCTTCATTAGAATCCTTTAATCCAAATCCGGTAACTAAGATAGCCATACAGCCGGATATGCCGAATACCGTCATAAACATACGCTGCTTATAGCGGAAGAGATTTCGGAAGGTAACCTTATAGTTGAAGTTGAATCGTTTCCATAATGGAGTGATTCGTTCTAATAAGATTCGCTTTCCGATCTTTGGCGCTTTTGCTCTCATTAAGTTTGCCGGCTTGCTCTTTAACTCCATCCAGATAACAAACAGGCTCGCTCCTACGGTACAAAGAATGGAGATGGCAAGAGACTGTATGATATAGGCCGGATAATAGGAAATCACGACTGGAGGAATACTGTATAAACTCTCATGGGCATTGCTGATGATCATCGGAAGGATCGTGGAACCGATTAAGATACCTAAGATACATCCGGTAATACTTGCAAGTGCCGCATAGATCACATATTTCTTCGCAATCTCGAAATCATGATAGCCGAGCGCCTTTAGCGTGCCGATCTCCATACGATTTTCTTCTACCATTCTTGTCATCGTCGTGAGACAGATCATGGCCGCTAATAAAAAGAAGAATACCGGAAGTACAGAGGCAATGTTATCAAGGCTTTGGATCGAATCTTTGTATGCGCCGTATCCGGTATTATCCGTACGTTCCGAAACATAATAAGCAAGACTGCTAAAGATCGGCGCTTCCTTAGCCCTTTCTTCCTGACGTTTCGTAAAGAGTTCTTCCAGATGCGCCTTGTTCTCTTCCATTAAATCGCTGTACTCTTCACTGTATCCGTTCATTCCCTCTACATTTGCAAATCGAACATAGACTTCCGTGTAAACGTCCATGGAAATATCTTCTTTATTTACAACTGCGAAGTAATCAACGCTTCCTTTTCCTACGGATGTGGTGCCACGTGCTCCTTTTTCCAAATACATCGGGCTTCTTACAATACCAACGATCGTAAAAACGTTCTGATTAAGATATCCGCCCCCCTCATCTTCGGTCTCGACTATATATTCCTGACCGACTGCAAGATCCTTATTCAGGCGGAATGCCTCTTCATCTAATGCAATCTCGCCGGGATTTTTAGGAAGACGTCCTTCCACCACAATAAAATGATTGATTCTGGCATCGGGATTATACTCCATGAATTTAACTACGTTGCTTGTATGAAGAAGGTTTACATCAAAACTATGAGTGGCAAACACATCGGTTATCCTCTCATCCTTCTCAAGCAGTGCGATATCGTCTTCATCAATTCCAAAGTTGGATACGATCTTTCCATCCATCAGATTATATTCTTCAAACAGCTCATTGACTGCAAGATTCATATCGGGTCCTGATGATTTGATGCCGGTATAGAACGCAACACCTAACAGGATAATGACTAATATGGAAAAGAAACGTGCCTTGGAAGACAGGATTTCTCTTACGGTTATTTTACTATTTGATTTCATCTTCTGCACGCTCCTACCATTCAATCGTTTCCACTGGAACTGGCTCCGGATTGATTTCCATGCTTCTTACCTTGGCATCATTGATCCGAATGACACGGTCCGCCATCGGAGCGATTGCAGAGTTATGGGTGATCACGATTACAGTCGTACCCATCTTACGGCATGTATCCTGAAGAATCTTTAATACCTGCTTTCCGGTATTATAATCTAAGGCACCGGTCGGTTCATCGCAAAGCAGCAGCTTTGGATTCTTTGCCACTGCTCTTGCAATGGATACTCTCTGCTGTTCCCCGCCGGATAACTGTGCCGGGAAGTTATCTTTTCTATGGTCAAGACCTACTAACTCCAATACCTGATCTACATCGAGAGCATCTTTTGATATCTGGGTAGCAAGCTCCACGTTCTCTCTTGCTGTCAGGTTCTGCACTAGATTATAGAACTGAAAGACGAATCCTACATCGTCCCTTCTGTATTTGGTCAGCTGTCTGCTGTTATATTCTGCGATATTGGTGTTGTCGATGATGATCTTTCCTTCATCGCATCCATCCATTCCACCTAAAATATTGAGCACTGTTGATTTTCCAGCACCACTTGGTCCTAAGATTACAACAAACTCTCCTTTTTCAATGGAAAAGTTAATCCCATTATTGGCTACTACTACGCTTTCTCCTACCTGATATCTTTTGTATAGGTCCTGAATTTCAATATATGCCATACTATCCTCCACTGTCATGTTCTTACATGTAGCATGTTTTGTATTCATTGTTATAAAATAGACATTCTGTTCATTTTATAATATAATTAGCATTATAACGAACTCGAATTTTATACTCAAGAATCATATTTTTACAGAATGTTATCAATTGAACACTTTAGCAAAATATGTTCGGTTGATAATAGTTTTTTTATAATTGGATCAAACATGTACAAGTTTTTATTACATAGATAAGGAGATGCCTATGGCTGGTGTAAAAGGAAACCGCAAAATTTTATATACGAAGAAAGTATTGAAAGACAGCTTATTAAAGCTTCTTGAAACAAAAGATATTCATCAGGTCACGGTTACGGATCTTTGCAAGCAAGCAGACGTAAATCGCGGCACATTTTATGCCCATTACAAAGATGCCTATGACCTCTTAGAATCCATGGAAAATGAACTGTTCTCCCAAGTGGTTCAATATATTGAAGATACCCCTGTAGAACAATATTTTGATTCTTTGCTAATAAACGTTTTGGATTTAATCAAAGAAAATAAAGAACTTTGCAAGATTCTGCTTTTCAGACAAAGAGATAATAAACTGTTAGATAAATTATTCTGTATTGCATATGAGGCAGGTCTGAAAGAAGTTTATCAGGAGACCGCTTTATATAGCGAGACTAACTTTAACTACTACATCAAATATGTGGTAGGCGGCTGCATCGCCATTATTCAGACATGGCTTGAAAATGATTTTCCGGAGTCATCTGTGGAGCTTGCAAGAGTCATCAACTCGGTCAGTGTCCTGGCAAGCAGCTACCATTCCTATATTCAAAAGTAAGCTATGTTTTATTCCTATCTGATATGGCTTACTTCCCTATTCGCCCAAATACTTTAATAAATCGTCCCAAAAAGATGGGTACTCCACGAATCCCTTCCATTCCACATTATGAGATTCTCCACGCACTTCAATTCTCCACACAACCTTTTGATCGTCAGAGTTTGCTTTTTCTTCATTTACAACCTCTGGTAATACTGTCTCACGGATGAAACTCTCCAAAGACTCCGTATCTTCATATGCCTGTGAAGTCTCTTCGGCGTTCTGGTCAATGATTTTAGTTGATTTGGTCTTGGCATCCAGATCGATTGTGATCTTCTTTGTATTGTTTTCCGAATCATAGTAGGTCACGATTATCTTATGAATCGCCTCCTCTTTTTCAATGGTTGCCTGTGACATCCCTACGACCGTCTCGTCCACTCCTTCCTTTTTCCCGCAACCGCTTCCAAAGGCACCTACGAAAATACATAACAGCAATAAAACAATCACATTCCGGTATCTATTCCTCTGTTTTTTCATCTTCTAATCCTCCAAATGATTTTATTAAGTATAAAGCTGCTTTCCATCTTTATATCCGTATAATTTCCGATCCCTGCATAAGTAAATGCATAGATTTCATTGTTTTGTCCCTCGAAGAACACCACATTCCCGAGCATCCATTTATCATTGTGTGTATCGCCATCGGTCTCTTCACCAATCATTCCTTCATACTTCTGTAAACCATTGTTTTCCTCATTGGATGATTTATATAGAAATTTCGATGACTCACAGGCTTGCACCATCATTTTATATTCTGATTCTGTCAGTGTTTCAAGCTCTAATATTCGATTTTCCGTATGTATTTTAAAGTGGCTTCCCGTATTGATCGTTTCATTTGGATTCTTAAACTTTTTATTTTCTTCAGTCAACGGCAGCAGCAGTTTCACTCCCATTTCCGTATTCACTCTTTCCACTTTGAATTCTCCGAAACGCCCCTCCGGTATATCTTTTAAGTCCCTGTCATCCTGTACTTCATTAATTCTTCCATTCTCCCATATAAGGCTCTTCTTATCATATAACCGATCACCGTCTAACAAGGAACGAAGCTCTTTCCTGATCTCTTCCAGCTCTTCTGACATATATGCAGTTTCCTTTCTTTAATTAAGCTCATCCTCTAACATTCTCTGATATTCTTCATATGCAGATGGAAACATTTCCTTAATATAGTCAAGCTTTTTAGGATCTGCCGCCATCCCCGCTTCAAAGAAATGTGCAAATGCTTCATGGCTTACCGAGCTTTCCTTGTAATAATCATCGGAGTGTGCCCAGCCACCGCAGGCTTTTCCATCCGTCAGTCCGTTGACTAGATCTGAGACACCATTTTTCATATTTCCATCCACATTTAACCAGTCAGATAAATCATCATATGCATCCTGAACATCTGTATATCCTTTTTCATCCATGATCTTCTTCACATAATTATCCACATCCTGCGATAACTTATCATAAAAATCATAATCACTGTCGGTAGACGTGTCTCCAAACCAGTCGGACTGATCATCGACTAAATGCCCCACCTCATGAAAATAGGTACATCCTGTCCCACGCTCATTCGTGGCATCTTTTTCTTTATTATATTTGATATGATTCCAAAAGCCGTCATAGTATGCGGTCCCATCGTACGCATCGTCTTTAATGCGGATATTGTCTAAAAATCTTTCATACATTTTCTTTGTGTTCTCATCCACAGCATGATCAATGCGGTACTGCAGGTAGTCTTCATAACTCATAGAGCTTGGATCTACCTCAGATGAATCCGTTCCATTGCTTTCATCCTCCCTTTTCTTTTTCCCCCGATCCGAAGAGGAAGGATCTTTGGCATGCTCTATAATTGCCTGTTCTGCCTGTTCATACAGCCTGATGATATCTGTCAGCACATTCTCCAAAGAACTCATCTTCCCACGTTCTCCTTCAATCTGCCGGACCAGTTCTTTCATCTGTACCTGAACCGGATTAAATGACTGCTTCCACATACAAGAACAAGCAGCTATTGTTTGTATCGCGTCTTCAATCGCTTTCATCTGTGACCGCATATTCTGATAATCACTTTTTATTGCTATCGCTTTTTTCGTATTCACAATATAATCTGCCATAACGCACTCTCGTCCCCATCCTTATCTTTATTCAACCGCTGTCTCTGTCATCCTCATTCCTCTCTGCTCGAATACCCCCTACACGTTTCTAGCCTATCTTATAATAGCATATCTTCTTCTGATCAAGGGAATTTTTGGATGAATGACATGTATTTTAGGATGAATGACCGATGCCTTACCTTTTTTAGCAGCCTGCCTTTACATACTCCACCAAAGGAACAATGAATTTTCTATCGGAATGATCAAAGGATGTCCCCAATGTCTTTTCCATATAAATATCCTGCTCTGTCTTGTCTGCTTTCTTTGCAACGGATTTCTTCATCTTTTTCAGCATCATACGCACTAAGAAATTCAGTTTATCAAAATGGAATCCGCCTTCCATATAATAAAATGGTATCTGCTCTAAATGATTCTGTGTCCTGATTGCCTCCCGAAGTGTTTCACCGTTCGGTGTAGAACCAACTGCATATACAATCAGATTCTTTGGATTTCTCTTTCTGATCTTATCAAGTCCCATAATCATATTTCCCATAATCCATCCGCCATAGATTACACAGTCATACTCCGCGATATTCAGGCTGTTTCCGTTTTTAATATCCACTACCTCACATCCTAATGCTGTCCCAATCCATTCTGCATACTGCTTTGTAAAACCGGTAGAACTCTGATATATAACAATCTGTTTCATTTTTCCATCCTCCTATTATTTAAAATATTTCACTCTTTTACTATTTCAAACTTTTCATGATTTCAGGCATCATGCCTGTAAAGATTGGCTTAGCCGGGCTTTTTATTTTAGGGGGCATTTCCTATTCCAGCCCCTTTTGTAATGCCTTATTTACTGCATTCCGAATTGTCTTACTGGAAGCCGTCGCACCGCTGACCGCATCCACATCATCGGTATTCTGTGCAACCATATCATCTAACATCGCTTCTGCTGGCTTTCCTTTTCCATTATCATGCCGCAACAGATGGATGGCGGTAATGGTATGATCTTTTACCTCTACCTCAACTTCAACCTTCACCAAGCCGCCGTCACTGCTGCCCTCATAGATACCGTCCTTAACCTGGCTCATATCGATTGTGACATTCTCCTGCTTTGCCAATGCCGCCTCCGTCTGATGACTCATCTTCTGAAACATAACAAATACAAGAATGCCAAAAACAACTACGACGCCTGCCAAAATCACTCCAGCTCTTTTTATTCCTTTCTTCATCGTTCCTTCCCCTTTCTGCTTTAATTTTTTAAATTGCACGATGCTTTTTTAGTCCTGCTTTGCTTTTTTAAATTGTTCTCCTAATATCTTCAGCTTGTCATCCATCTGCATAATGGTCTTAATCGTGACTTCCAAATCCTTTCGGTCCACGTCCTCAAACAGCTGCTTCATAAAATCTGCGCTTGGTGCATCATTTTTTTGATTAAACTCTTTTGTTTTTTCGGTTACTACAATCCGTTGTACCCTGCGATCAGACTCATCCGCTACAAATGTTACAAAGCCGGCCCGCTCTAACTTTAATAAAAGCTGTTTTACATTCTGATGAGAACTCCCCATTAACTCCGACAGTTCCTTTAAAGAGGGCGGCTGTTCAAAAAAACCGAGACAGACAATTGCAAAGCACTGTTTCCAGCTTATTTCTTCAAAAAAGCTGTCCCCAACGGTCTGAAAGCGGTTCATGAACTCATTCAGAAGTCCGATCAAAAAAAATGTATTGTCCATATCTCCAAAATCTACTTCCTCTTTACAGTCTGCTACCTTATATTTCATCGTCATTTCCTCCTCTGTTTGAGAAAAGGTAATGTATTACCTTTTTATGTAATATATTACCTTTTACTGTATTTGTCAATATTTATTTCTTCATTTTTCCATACTTTAAATTCTTCATTCCATTTCCAAATACGCCAGCACCATATCATGCCTCTGCATCGACGGCGTACAGCTGGACGTAAACAAAGCATACTTCCATATCCCAAAACTGCTGAAACAGTTTAGCGATACAAGCGAAAGGACACGGATATGAAAGCACGCAGTTTAACCTGCTCTCCTCTGCGTTCAACATGCAGTTCACAAAGCCTTATAGCGAATTAAAATCCGCCTTTCCTCAGCCCTCTATCTATTTAAAATAGGCAGATGCTTCAAAACATTCTAAATGGATCTGCCACACCAACCAAATATGGCAGGTCCATTACACTTATATATCATGCTTCTTTCTTGCATAACAAGAACTCTATTGTGAGATTCTAAAATATAAGGAAGGAGTTGTTATGAAACGTTTTACTTGGGAAATGATGCGTGCTATCATATTTCTTGCATATAGCATTGGGCTTATTATACTATTTGGTTCCTTTTTACAGCAACAGAATGGAATACGGATGCATGACACAGTGACCCCGCTCTCCATAAGCGGCACGATTTCTGCCGATGGCGGCCCCTTTCAGGACATTCAAGATACCGACTGGCATACCCAAAATGTACGTTCCGTCATTGTGACAGGTTTCTTTAATCAGAATATCACCGATGGCAATTCCCTTATTCTATGGCCGAGAAATCTTCGGGTCAAAATCTATGTCAACGGAATCGAGAAAGTCTCCACCGGACAAAGAGAGGAATTTCCTGATTTTATTGAATATGCAGGCAACTCCTATCAGATCTTTTATATCGGGGATATATCCACGACCGATGAGATCCGGATGGAAGTGGAAAAAGCCTATGCATCCTGCCGAATTAATGTAATTGACAGTTTCTTTGAAAACCTTTATACCGGAAGAGAAGGGGATGTCTATCATTCTATCCTCTCTCAAGAAATGCTGCATCTGATGATCAGCCTTGGACTTATGATCATTGGCTTTCTTGTTCTAATTGCTTCCGTCTTACAGCATTTCACACAGTTTAACCATATACGTCAGATTTATTATCTGGGCTGGTTCTGTCTGGTAGGCGGGATTTCCTATGCCTCAGATTCCTCTTACGAATTCATTGATTTGATTTTCCCCTATCCGGTTACCAATACCCTTATTGATCTGTGCAGCATACCCCTGCTTTTGCTCATCTTTCTTTTCTATATCACAAATGTGGTAAAAAGCCGTCAAGCAAAGCGATTTATGAATTGGGCAACCACCTTCTTTGCCGTTATAGAGGCTATTCCGGTCATCTTACAGTTCCTTGGTATTCAGGACATGCATATCTTTCAGGATCAGTATGTATTTATGGGCGGGTTCATTATACTCTTAAGCATTTCCGCCATCACCTATGAGCTCATCGCACATCGGAATAATGAAATGAGAAAAGTGCTGATCTCTATCACACCTTTTGTAATTGCTTTGCTTTTAAAAATCGTTGATACCGCTCTGGAAAATGGTGTAGAGCGTACCTATATCCGGATTGGAATCCTAGTCTCCTGTATTATGCTGCTCCATGATACATTTAAACATATCCGACGAAGCATGGAGCTGTTAGAACAGGAACAGCAGATTAAACAGGAAATGCAGAATGCACATGCAGCCATTATGTTAAGTCAGATTCAACCTCATTTTCTATATAATGCCTTGAATACTCTCCAGCATATCTGTAAAAAGGACGGCGCACTGGCTGCCGAGGCTATCGATCATTTTTCCAAATATCTTCGTGGAAATATGGATTCCCTAATGGCAGATCGTCCAATTCCATTTGAAGATGAGCTTGAGCATATTAAGCACTATATATATATTGAACAGCTTCGTTTTGGAGACCGGGTGCGGGTGGAATATAATCTGGAAGTCTTGAACTTTTGCGTGCCTACCCTGACGCTGCAGCCGATCGTAGAGAATGCCATCCGGCATGGGATCACAAAACAGGCTGAGGGAGGTGTTGTACAGATTTCAACCAGACAAGCAGAGGATGATATCTGGATCATTATTGCTGACAACGGAGTCGGGATGGATCAGGATTATTCAAAAAAGAACGACAGGAGTCATATTGGCATTGAAAATGTACGAAAACGGCTGGCACTCCAAAGCAACGGAACCCTGTCCATTATAAGCAGCAAAGAATCCGGTACCAAAGTAATCATCCATCTTAAAGGAGCAGGAGATAAAAAAAATGAAAGTAATGGTTGTTGATGATGAAAAACTCGCTTTAGAAAAAATAAAAGAACAAATAGAACCCTTTGATTTTGTAACCGATGTCTATACATTTGATAATCCCTTTCATGCAGTGGATGCCTTGCAGCATCTGCATGTAGATGCTGCCATACTGGATATCGAGATGTTCGGGATGAACGGAATTGAATTGGCAAAGCAATGCAAATGCATCTGCCCTTCCATCAAGATTATCTTTTTAACCGGATACTCCGATTATGCGGTCAAAGCATTTAAGGTCCGTGCCAGCGGTTATCTGTTAAAACCCGCATCGGATGAAGAAATAAAAGAAGAACTGTTGCATGTAGCAGAGCGGAAACCCCCAAGTGAGACTGCAAAAATCCGGATCCAGACATTTGGAAACTTCGAAGTATTCGTCAATGAAAAACCAGTGGAATTCGAGCGTGTCAAGGCAAAGGAGCTTCTTGCCTATCTGGTCAGCCGTCGGGGAGCCTATGTCAGCGGAGATGAACTGCTTGCCATACTTTATGAAGACAAACCGATTACGGCTTCCGCTAAAAGCCAGCTCCGCAATCTGGTCGCAAGCCTGTGTAAATCTTTAAACGCTGCCGATGCACAAGGGCTGATCTTAAAAAGACGAAACCATCTTGCTATTAATACTACTGTATGCACCTGTGATTACTTTGAGTTCCTTCAGGGCAATGTTGATACAATCAATGCTTTTATGGGTGAATTTATGAGTAACTATACCTGGGCAGAGTTTATTACCGGTTATATTGAAGGCACCTTAAGCGATCGAAACTAATTCTATTAAATTATTCTATGAAGTTTATGGAAATTGCACTTTTGGTGCACTTTTGGTGCACTTCTGCTACACCAGTTTGTGTATCATATGGGCATAGAACAGAGAGCAAATATATCTTACTTGGGGACAAACAATGTTCTATTCTATTTGTTACAAAAGACAGATATCTAATAGCGGTTTTATTTCACAAATGAAAAAGCATTTTGTCCTATCTGGTAAGATAACATGAGGGGAGCATCTTAGCATAGATGCACATAATTACAGATCTTTCGCCATCTTATGAGATGTAAGGGGGTTAGAGAAGATGCACATAGTAAAAAGAGAGGCAGATAAACTACCTCTCTTTTTACATACAAACGGCAATCTTCTTTTGATCCCCGTCTGTAATATGATGCATTTTTCTACTGCTAATGATGGTTTTTCAGCCACTGGATGGCACTATATGCATGAATTGCTGCTCCGACAGGCAGAATATCTTCATTGAATACCACACATGGATGGTGCATTGGATAACCATATTGTGGATTTTCTTCTTTCACACCTGCTCCTAACATCATATACATAGAAGGCACCTCATAGGTGTACGAAGCAAAATCTTCCGATCCCATGCCACGCTGCTCGAAAGATACAACCGCTCTCTCTCCCACGATATCCTTAATATATCCGCCAATTTCATTCGCAAGTTCTGTATTATTGATAAGTGGCGGTACAGAAGAAACCTCTTCTATTGTGGCCTCTCCACGGAATAACTTTGCAGTAGAAGTTACGATTTCCTGCATTCTCTGGAACATAAAATCACCTAACTCTTTGGAGTGGTATCGAATGGTTCCTTCCATCACAACCTGATCCGGTATTACGTTATGAGTCTCTCCTCCAACGAATTTTCCCATCGTTATGACTGCTGTTTCCGTAGCCGATACTTCTCTTGCAGTTATTTCCTGGATAGACAGATAGATATGAGCCGCAATATTGATTGGATCCACACCGGTTTCTGGCATAGCTCCATGACATCCGGTTCCTTTTACCGTAATGCGAAATACGGTACAGCCCGCTATGCTAGGTCCGATTCCATATAAAACCACATTGCTTGGGGTTCCGGAATGCACATGCATTGCCATTGCAGCATCCACATCCGGATTCTTAAGCACTCCTGCCTGGATCATAGCCTTTGCCCCTTTAAAGCCTTCCTCATTCGGCTGGAAAACCAGTTTAACGGTTCCCTCAATATCCTTTTCATATTCCTTTAATAACTTTGCCGCTCCTAAAAGCATAGATGTATGCATATCATGCCCACACGCATGCATATTTCCATTAGTAGACTTAAATTCAACACCAGCCTGTTCTTCTACCGGAAGAGAGTCCATATCCGCTCGTAAAAGAAATACTTTTCCCGGCTTTTCACCCTTAATGGTAGCGACAATACCGCTCTTACAGATTTCCTCTGGTTCATATCCTATTTTTTTAAGCTGTTCCATCACAAATTCTGTTGTTTTTGGAAGATTATCTCCCACTTCCGGATTCTGATGAATCTGCCTTCTGATCTGAATTATTTCTTCTTTGATGTTTTGTGCACTTTGTAAAATTTCATTCATCGGTATTCCTCATTTCTAAGCTTAATTTGATTCATTTTCATTCTGGATGATAAACTTCATCCTTAAGCCTTATGCTTTATTATCCCGTTTATAGTATCCCACAAAAACAAATTATACTATCCCTTTATATGTGTCAACATATTTTTTCCAAGCGGATTTTTTGCCATTTTGCCAATAAATTGCATTTACTTTTGTTTTAAAATATTTAACGTATTGTTGCTTTTATTGCAAAACATTTTGCCCATCGTAAAGATAAGGGGATAAAAATACAGGCGCATTCTATTTATCTTTCTAATGTAGTTGGTATCGACTCTACACTGAAGGTTAAATATTAATCAAGCAAGCCAGAAGAATACGATTTATTTTCTTATTTTAAAAATGTTTTATCATTTGTCGAATGTCCAATAAAACTACCACCATGACAATTTCCGTGCATATATTGCATTGTGAGACATTTTTCATTAATCGGAGAGCATAAAAATAAAATAATTATATATCCTGGCTTATTTTATTTTTACTGAACGCAGCTCGCAATAAGAAGGCACCATTCCTGCTCGTAGGGCTATATTCTGAGAGGCCAGATGAGACATTGCCGTATCATAGAACGGTACCTTTCCCTGTTTTTGCACTTCTCTTGCCAGCTCGCTGACTGCTGCCTGGCCATATCCCTTTCCTTCGCAGAATGAGTTCACTCCCATCTGCCACATGCGGTCACTGTTATTGGTGGCTCCTGCTACTGCAAGCATCTCGCCGGTATCGGATACAACTGCCACACCAAGCATATCCTTTATGTAATCATCAAATAAAAACGCTTCGTCAATTCTTTCATCTGTCTCTAACGCCTTAATGTCCTCTTCCGCTAAAATACGTGTGGTCGCCCCGCTCTCCGGCTGTCCATACTTTGGCAGGAAGAAGAGGTGAACCTGACTGATATGATATCCATATTCCCGCAGCTTTTCATCGATACGGATCAGACTGTTTGCCTCAAAGCACCACTCTGCCGAAATCTGCTTTCCAAGCACCTCCTGGCACCAGGAATACAGTTCCTCTTTTGCTGTTATCACAAGCTTTCCATTGTAAGATAGAATAGATAGCAGGCTGTCCTCATCATCAAACTTGCGTGCGCCTTCCTGCTTTTTATATAATGTCACTAATGTGTCTTTGTTCTGAAAATCCTCTACCTTGCAGTTATAATCAATCGCAAACTGTTCTTCTACAATTTTTTTCTGTTCTTCTCTTGTCATATCCGTTCTTTCACAGCCGTAAACTCTCTGTCGGATCGATTGCAAAGCAATTGCTTATCGCATATTGGATCCTTTTCATTATTCGCTGTGCCTTTCGCTTTTAAATTTTATCTTCTATTAAATCACAAATTTTTATAAATATTCCCACAAGAAACATATACTATAATGCCTATATTTGTCAACATATATTTCCATTCATGCAGAGCAGTCAAACAGATCCATTTCTATCACTTTTATTTCTGCCCTCTTGTGTACCCTATTTCTTTGTCGTGCAGGGTATCTGTCTTCTCCCTCCCTATCTCTTAACCTGTTCACTGACATCCTATCAATTTTTTCCAACCGTAATCAGCCTATTTTGAAATTCCCGCAAGAAGGACACACCTAAATTCCTCTAAAAATCTTTCAATCGCCTCCTTCTCCATTTTAGAGACCTTCAGATTGACCTGCAGCATCATTTCCTCCTGATAGGTGCTGACTGCCAGCTGAAAATTCGGTGCCCGCTTTAAAGATGGAGATAAGAAACACTCTATTGTCTTAAGGCCATAAAAGGTGACCCGCTTGGGATCGATGATACCTAAGTTGGTAAGCGCCACCTGTGGATTGCTAATGCCGATCCGAATTAATTTTCTTGATGTATTAGGTAGAAATTTTGAAAAAACTGCTTTTACAAGCCGAATCTGTTTTAGACAGTATCCCTGTTCTTTCTCCTGGTGCATTTGGTCATGTATTTCCGCCAGCAACTTTTCAAACGGCATACGCTCTGCATGACAAATTGTTGTATACGCATTGCCGGTCTGATTACATAAGCCGATCTGATTCGGATCCTCCATATACCTTCGAAGATCAATCACCGTGCACAGAGTCCTTAACGGATAATGAAACACATTCCATAATGTCTTATAATAAACGCCCATAATCAGATCATTCATCGTAATACCGTGTCTGTTAAGATACTGTCTGATCAACCTATATTCATCCTTCTTTATCTTACACTGTGCAAAAAGCGGTATCTCCCCTCCGCAAAATAACAGACGCTCCCTTTTCGGTCGGATCCGCCTCATTTTTTGTGTCGGAAGGGCACAGCGTTCCAGCCATATAAGGTCTCTTGGTTTGTCTGGAAATACCGGAACAATATTTCGGCCTGCCGCAAGATCGTTATAATAGCCACATAGCAGATATAAATATTGTTTCATAGCCATTCCATCACACAGCAAATGACTCATCACAACTACAATCGTATCCTTTCTTGTCTCCCGGATCACAACCACTCTTACCTGTGCCGATTTTTCTATATCAAGGGATTCCGCCATTACGGATTTCATCCTCTTTTCTGCCGACTGTACATGGATCACCTCTGCTCTCAGTCTTGTTTCTCTTTTCACATATCTTCCTTTCTGAAAATGGCATACAAGCTGTGGCAGATCCCAAACGGTAAGGTTCAGCGCCTGCTCAAGCCATTTCTCTTGTATATGCCCGTTAAATCGCATGCAGGCATATACCTGATGGTTATGATACTTAGAAAGCGCAAGGTGGATATAGTCAAATGCCTGCACGGATATGTCTTTTTCCAATTTCATTCTCCCCCTTCTGTCAGACATCCGTCTATTCTTATTCCTATTGTATGCGCCTGAATGCTGACGATTCCCACAACCATGCCAAAATCCGGATGACAGGCTAACAAACATATCCTTATTCCTCTTCACCAAACATTACTTTTTAAATAAATCAATTCGTCATACGATATCTGCTCCCGTAATTGATTGGCGACTTCCGTTGATATTTTCCCATTTTCCAGATAATCTTTGATAAACC
>SVEB01000011.1 GCA_015057635.1 Lachnospiraceae bacterium
ATAAGCCCCACTAGATCGAAAGGTTTAATTAGTCTTTCGATTTTGAAACGTTTATGTTTCATGCCGGCGTGGCGGAACTGGCAGACGCACAGGACTTAAAATCCTGCGGGACTAATCTCCCGTACCGGTTCGATTCCGGTCGCCGGCATTTTTCATGATTTTATTAAAAAAATTGTGAAAAATGCTTTTCTTTTTTGTAAAAGAGAGTATAATAAAGATAGTTAATTAATATGTGTGTGTAGCTCAGCTGGATAGAGCACTTGGCTACGGACCAAGGTGTCGGGAGTTCGAATCTTCTCACGCACGTCCTTAAGAGAGTGATACGTAAGTATCACTCTTTTTTCGTTGTCCGGATTTCGTGAATATCAAAGCTCTTGTCTGGAGGGCGCGGCAAGATGAGTGGAAACGTATGCCAAAGGATGAATGATATGAAAGAACGGATGAAATAGATGGAACATGAAAAAGAGTTAATAAGGAGCGCGAAGGAGTATGTTTTCCGGAATGTCCGGTTCATGACGAACAAAAAAAGCGGCAGAGACTTTGCCTATCAGACAGTGAATGATCTGTCTGATAGGCAAAGACTCTGCCGCTTTTTTATTCACTCATGCGTCCGAACATTCGGAAAACGATACTCCTTCGTGCTCCTTTAGCCGGACGAGGGGGTACGATACCCTCCTAGAATTTAGTGGACCACTGAGATCCGTCCCACACTTTTGTGGCGAAATCTTCGTAGAAATCTGGTTCGTGGCAGATTAAAAGGATACTTCCTTTGTATTCTTTTAAGGCACGTTTTAATTCGTCCTTTGCGTCCACGTCAAGGTGGTTTGTCGGTTCATCGAGAAGAAGAAGGTTTGTCTCCTGGTTGATTAACTTACAGAGACGGACTTTCGCCTGCTCACCACCGCTTAGTACACGTACCTGGCTTTCAATATGCTTTGTAGTCAGGCCACATTTTGCAAGTGCGGAACGTACTTCATACTGTGTCCAGGACGGGAATTCTTTCCATAGTTCTTCGATACAGGTGTTATTCTTTGCGCCGGTCATTTCCTGTTCGAAATAGCCCTGGTATAAATAATCGCCTAATGTAACCTTACCGCTTAAGGATGGGATCAGGCCGATGATGCTCTTTAAAAGAGTAGATTTACCGATACCATTGGCACCCTTTAAGACGATCTTATCGCCACGTTCCATCTCAAGATTTAATGGTGTGGTAAGTGGTTCGTCATAGCCAACAACTAAATTCTCGGTTGTAAAGATATAACGGCTTGCCGCACGTGCTTCTTTAAAATGGAATTCTGGCTTTGGTTTTTCTTTCGCAAGTTCGATGACGTCCATCTTATCTAATTTCTTCTGACGGGACATTGCCATGTTTCTGGTAGAAACTCTTGCTTTGTTACGAGCTACGAAATCTTCAAGTTCACTGATTTCCTGCTGCTGTCTCTTATAAGCCGCTTCTAACTGTGCTTTCTTTGCTGCGTATACTTCCTCGAATTTGTTGTAATCCCCAACATAACGATTTAATTCGCCATTTTCCATATGATAGATTAAGTTGATTACGCTATTTAAGAATGGGATATCATGTGAAATTAAGATAAATGCATTCTCATACTCCTGTAAATAACGCTTCAGCCATTCGATATGCACCACATCAAGATAGTTGGTAGGCTCATCGAGTAACAGGATGTCTGGTTTTTCAAGAAGCAGTTTTCCAAGAAGGACTTTGGTACGCTGACCGCCGCTCAGTTCAGTAACGTCTTTATCAAGACCGATATCCTGAAGACCTAAGGCGCGGCCGATTTCTTCTACTTTGGAATCGATGATATAGAAATCATGGGCATCTAAGAGGTCCTGGATTGTCCCGAACTCTTCCATTAATTCTGCCATGCGTTCATCATCCGCTTCTGCCATTTCATTGCAAAGTTCGTTCATTTTCTGTTCTAATTCAAAAAGGAAGTTAAAAGCAGATTTTAATACTTCGCGGATTGTCATGCCCTTTTCAAGAACGGAGTGCTGATCTAAATAACCAACACGGACATTTTTGGACCATTCCACATTTCCTTCATCCGGCATTAACTTACCTGTGATGATATTCATGAAGGTGGATTTTCCTTCGCCGTTGGCACCGACTAGACCGATGTGCTCGCCTTTTAAAAGACGGAAAGACACATTGGAGAAGATGGTACGGTCGCCAAACCCATGGTTCAAATTCGTCACATTTAATATACTCATATAATACGGTACTCCTTAACTTTCAAATCAGTAGGTGCAAATTATAGTTGTGGCTAAACGCACAAATATTTTAACATTATAGATGAAAATGCCCCAAAATACAAGAGATTCTGACTGCTTAAGAGTAGCATTCCCGGAAATTTTTAATACAAACTTAATTATTGCGCCATTTACGGGAAAATCTAGATGTGTTAGAATAATAACAAAATTTAGTCGTCTTTTTATTCATAAAATGACGAGGATGTTGGAAAATAAAAAGAGTCACTATTTTATAGGAGAACACTTATGACAATATATGAGTTTATTCGTGAATTGAGAGAAGCTCTGGAAGGTGAAGTGCCGGAGAGCGAGATTCGAAGTAATATCAGATATTATGAAGAGTATATGAATAACGAGCGGATTACTAAGTCGGAAGAGGAGATTACGGCTGCTCTTGGGGAACCTCGTCTGATTGCCAGAACGATTATCGATACGTTTCAGATGCAGCACGGAGGCGAAACCCATTATGACAGGCAGGAGGCCAATTATTATCAGGAAGCGGGAAGAGAGTATCGTCAATCTTCTTATAATAATGGGACATATACCGATGGAGAGGTTCATACTCAGGAGAGCTACTCAAACAGGGCCCATAAGTCCGGAAACCATGTTCGCGTGTTAAATATGCCGGGATGGCTGGCATCGGTGCTTGGCATCATGATTTTAGTTCTAATTTTCAGTGCGCTGTTTTGGATCGGTGGTGTGGTTCTGAAACTGTTTATTCGATTTGGCCTGCCAATCCTGCTGGTTGTTTTAATTGTTACCTTTATTCGGAACCGAAGGTGAAAATAGCAGCAAAGATTTTGCTGCGAATAAAAAGAGCAAAGCCCGGTAGGGGAGCTACCAGGCTTTGCATTGAGGGGAGTATAAATAATTAATAAGGGGTTATATAGTGTATCAGCACTAAATTAATAGTGATTGATACTACTATATGATAATACATTATGTGACAAATTGCAATCATATTTTTTGGGGGATTCATTAAATTTAAGGAAAGTAATTCCGTGTAATTATAGAATTTAGATGCATACTTTTTTTCATGTTGCAGATAATATTGCTTGTAATATCAATATTATCTTTTTAGGAGGAAATTCATTATGGCATCAGATTATAACAATGCTAACAACAACAATTCTAAAAACAGTTCTTCTAACAGCTACAACAACAATAACTACAATAACGCTAATAACAATAATAACTACAATAACGCTAGCAACAACAATAACTACAATAACGCTAACAACAATAACAACTACAACAATTCAAGTTCTAATAATTCCAACTACAAGAATACATCTTCTAATAATTCAACAAATAGCAGCAGCTATAAGAACACATCTTCTAACAGCTCCAGCTCTAAAAACTGCAAAAACTAAAGTATTAGCTGATGTAAGAAGTTTGGAAGCGGCAAGAGTGCTGAATCAGACAAAAAAAGGAGTTACCTTATTTGAGGGAACTCCTTTTTGCGTTGTCAGTGGATAATAAATAGGTAGAAGTTTGAGTGGAAGTACGAAAAGCCTTATAGAACTGTCAAAATAAAGGGAATAATATTTGATAAGCAAGAATAAGCACAAATATTGTCAGATAGAATACAATATAGTAGAAAGAGGCTGTATTAAGCAGACAAGATAATAGCCGAATGCTTTCAAGAAAAAGAAAGGCAGGTGTGCTTATGAGCTGGGATACGATCAGGATTAATGAAGAGGAGAAATACATAGGAAAAGGCAACAGCATTATTATTGATTTAAGAAGACCGGAAGAGTATGCAGCCGGTCATATTTGTGGTGCTGTAAGTATTCCATATGAGGAGCTAGAACATTGTAAATGCATGCTGCGCAAGTATTGTAAGATTTTTTTATACTGCGAGAGAGGAAACACAAGCATGTTGGCCGCAAGGGATTTAGATCGGGAAGGATACCCGGCTGTGAATCTGTATGGCGGAGTTCGTGTATATCGTGGCAAATTAGTGAAATAATACGGTTAATCGTTGACTGATGCCAGAAAGCGAATTACAATAGAACGACAGGAGACATGTCCGGATGAAGGTTATGAAGGTATAGCAAAGTAGCGGATATGCAGGAAGATGGAGGAACGAATGAATCGATTTGAATTTATTGCCCCATGTCATTTTGGACTAGAGGCAGTGTTAAAAAGAGAAATCATGGATTTAGGCTATGAGATTGTAAGCGTGGAAGATGGCAGGGTAATCTTTGCAGGAGATGAATCTGCCATCTGCCGTGCCAATATGTTTTTAAGAACAACGGAGCGTATTTTATTAAAAGTAGCGAAGTTTAGAGCGGAAACATTTGAAGAACTATTTGAAAAGACAAAGAGCATTCCGTGGGAAGACTATATTCCTAAGGACGGAAAGTTCTGGGTCGCAAAAGCAACATCCATTAAGAGTAAGCTGTTCAGCCCGACGGATATTCAGTCCATTATGAAGAAGGCTATGGTAGAACGTCTGAAACAGGTTTATAAGGTGGAATGGTTTGAAGAAAGCGGCAATTCCTATCCGCTTCGCGTTACCTTTATGAAGGATGAAGTGACCATCGGTATTGATACAACAGGACAGTCCCTTCATAAAAGAGGATATCGTAAGATGACAGCGAAGGCGCCAATTACGGAAACGTTAGCGGCAGCGATCATTATGCTGAGTCCATGGAACAAAGACCGTATTTTAGTGGACCCATTCTGTGGATCCGGTACTTTCCCAATTGAAGCAGCTATGATTGGAGCAAATATCGCACCAGGCTTAAATCGTTCTTTCTTAGCGGAAGACTGGACAGATATCATTCCGAAAAAGCTCTGGTATCAGGCAAATGAAGAAGCGAATGATAGGATTCTTCATGATGTGGAGATGAATATCCAGGGATATGATATTGATGGAGAGGTAATCAAGGCGGCAAGACAGAATGCAGCAGATGCAGGTGTGGGTCAGTATATCCATTTCCAGCAGAGAGGGGTAAGCGAATTAAGAAATCCGAAGAAATACGGATTTGTAATCACAAACCCTCCTTATGGCGAACGTCTGGAAGAAAAATCGGACATGCCGGCTCTTTACCGTGAAATCGGAAAGTCCTTCGCGACTCTTGATACCTGGTCTTTCTATATGATTACAAGCTATGAGGATGCAGAAAAATACATGGGACGCAAGGCCGACAGAAACCGTAAGATCTACAATGGTATGTTAAAGACTTACCTCTATCAGTTTATGGGGCCAAGACCTCCAAAGCGTTAAGACAGAGTTAGCGAAAATAAAAAGAGTTTGAATGTTTAAAAAGCAGACATATAGTCTGTATAAGAAACATTCAAACTCTTTTTTACATAGCAACAGGCTTTAAACGATGAATGAAGCATTTTTACATGCACTTGTTCTTATCGTATCAAGCTACAGAACAGTGCCTGATTAAGCCTTAAGAGTGCTATTAAGCCAGTCTGCGATATGTTGCATGATCTCGTCACGGTTTAGCTCATTTAAAAGTTCGTGACGGCATTCTTTATACAGGGTGCAGGAAGTGTTTGTGAAGCCCAGTTTTTTAAAGGTTGAAACAAGGGCGGATACTTCTTTGCCGTAACCTCCTACCGGATCCTTATCCCCGCTGATGAAGAAAAGCGGAAGGTCTTTTTTTATCTGCGCGATGGCTTTGCGGTCCGCTGCATGATACGCTAAGGAGATTAAGTCATGATAGAAACTTGCGCTGCAGATGAAGCCACAGTATGGATCGTTGATATAGGCTCCTACATGAGCCTGGTCCCTTGTCAGCCAGTCAAAAGAAGTGCGCTTAGAAAGGGAGGTATAGTTCTTGCCTCCAAAGAGCACTTTGTCTAAGAAGTCAGCCGGATAATCGGCGCCTTTTAGTTTCTGGTATGCACCGGTAAGAAGCATGCCAAAACGGGAGACAATACGTGGGGGACAGGTTGTCCCGCAGATAATGGCACCATCCAGTCCGTCAAATTCCGTAAGGACGTTGCGGGCTACTAAAGATCCCATGCTGTGTCCCATCAGGATCAGACGGTCGGAGCGGTTGTGTTCTTTTACATAGGAAAGAACTCGTTTTCCATCTTCGATTAAAAGACGATCACCATGGGATGGGGCAATAAAGCCAAGAGATTCTACTGGCTTATCTTTGCCATGGCCGCGGTGGTCGTATAAGAACACATCGTATCCATTTTCATTTAGAAAAGAAGCAAATTCTTCATAGCGGGAATGATGTTCTGCCATTCCATGAAAAAGCACGAGGCTCGCTTTTGGAGAGGTGGTATCTGCGTAATAAGGGTATAACGCTGTTTGATGCCCCGCTGCCTGAGGTATGGTTAAAATGGGGTTTTGCATAATATTTTTCTCCTCATCTCTTGTGTTGTTAAGTTTATTATAGAGGGGAGAATCGTAAAAAGCAATTTGAATTTTGACACTATAGAAAAAACAAGGTATACTTGGCAATAGAGAGCCTATAAGGGAATCGATACAAATGAGAGAGGACATGAAAGGCCATAGAATGCAACAAAGAAATAGGGAGGTTTTTCGTGTCAGAAGAAAAAATACTGAGACCGGCTGCGGCTATCAGTGTAATTATAATGCTTATTATTGTAGCCGTTTCTTTTTCAATGAAACAGAATCAGGAATTTGCAAATGTAACGGGAACTGCAGTATTTAAGCCGGGAGATGCAGGTGAGATGGAAACTGCGGATAGAGAAAAAGAAGCGCAGGAAGGGATTTTTGCGGTTTTTCCGGGTGAAAAGAGTGAGCAGATTTTATCACGGCTTGGTGATAAGACAATCGTGATCAAAAAGCCCGAAAGTGTAAATCAGACGACTACGGTTTCGTTTGAGGAAATCGCGATTGAGCAGAAAATAGTACTACATATAGAAGGAATCCATACCGGCGAATTGTCGGAGGATAGTATTTATAGAGTAAATCAGGATAAGATTTATTATGGGGAGACCGCAGCAGCCGAAGAGGATATGATTCGGCTTTTAAATGTCGCGGAGGAAAAAAAGCTGGACGAAGAGTATGCGAAAGCACATATTACCATTACCCTTGATACAAACTATGCGTATGAGTTGTATGAGGATGAGGGCTACTATTATATCTCGCTATTGCGTCCAAAGGACAAGTACGATAAAATTATCGTCATAGATGCAGGGCATGGCGGAAATGATCCGGGGACGTTTTCAAGCGGTGGGCAGTATTATGAGAAAGATATCAATCTGTCAATTGTGACATACCTGCTTGAATATCTCAAAGAAGATGCGATAATCAAGGTGTATACGACTAGAACAGAGGATGTGCTTCCGACTTTAAAACAGAGGGCGACGCTTGCCAATAATCTGGAGGCAGATTTGTTTTTAAGCGTACACTGCAATTCCAATCCTAATACTTCTATTCAGGGAATGGAAGTGTTATATAATGAGAAACAGGATGGGACAAGCGATTTTACATCAAAGGATTTCGCCAAGGTCTGTTTAGAGCATACGAATGCAAGATTAGCGTTAAAGGACAGGGGCCTGGTGCCAAGAAGCACAAATGTGCATATCGTTGGGGCTGCTACTATGCCGGTCGCACTGGTGGAAGTGGGCTTTATGTCGAACCCAGCAGATTTAGCAGTGCTGTCCAATGAGTATTATCAGAAGAAAGCAGCAGAAGGGCTTTATGAGGCAGTGTTAGATGCCTTTGGACGATTAGAACAAAGAGAAAAAGAGGATGAATAAGATGAAACGAATCATATTTGCGACAGGAAATGAAGGGAAAATGCGAGAGATCCGTATGATTATGAAGGACACCGGATATGAGGTGGTATCGTTAAAGGAAGCAGGACTGAACCCGGATATCGTAGAAGATGGGACTACATTTGAAGAGAATGCGCTTATTAAAGCAAAAACAATCGCACAGATGACCGGCCAGATGGCATTAGCGGATGATTCTGGCTTAGAGGTGGACTATTTAGATAAGGCACCAGGTATTTATTCTGCTCGTTTCCTAGGAGAGGACACTTCCTATGAAGTGAAGAATGCCTATATCTTAGATCAGCTAAAGGGTGTACCGGAGGAAAAAAGAAGCGCAAGATTCGTATGTGCAATCGCTTTTTGTGATGCGGATGGCAATACGATGACAACAAGAGCTACCATTGAAGGAAGAATCGGGGATCAGGCAGCAGGAGAGAATGGATTTGGATACGATCCGATCTTTTATGTGCCGGAGTTTGGAGTGAGCACAGCGGAGCTTACGATGGAACAGAAAAATCAGATCAGTCATCGTGCGAAGGCGCTGAACCTGATGAAAGAAAAGCTGAAAGGACTGGAAGCGTAATGAAGGTTATGATCGTGTCGGATTCTCACGGGAGATGTTATTATTTAGAACGTGCATTAAGAAGAGTCAAACCGATTGATCTGCTGATCCATTTAGGAGATTTTGAAGGGGACGAAACATATATTCGTGCCCTTGCAGAATGTCCGGTAGAGTTTGTATCCGGAAATAATGATTACTTTTCAGAAATTCCCAGAGAGAAAATCATTCAGATTGGGAAGTATACTACTATGCTGACACATGGTCATCGATATGGAGTGAATTCCGGGACGGACCATATTAAGTATATCGCAAGTCTGAACGGAGCAGATATCGTGATGTTTGGCCACACCCATCATCCGCTTATTGATCTGACGGACGATACGATCTGGGCAATCAATCCGGGAAGCATTACTGCGCCAAGACAGTTAGGCAGGATTCCGACCTTTATCATAATGGATTTGGACCGCATGGGAGAGGCACATTTTACGCTGAATTTCGCGGACGATGAGTTGGGGTAAAAAAACCGATTTTCTCCTTATTTTAAGCGGGTTTTGGTGGAAGAACTTGGCAGCAAAAAAACTTAAAAAAAGTGTTGACATTCTCTTTTTTGTCATATATAATAAGTCATGTCTTCGAGACAAGAGCGAAACGGAAACGAGATAAAGAATCGAGAGATCAGAAATCAAGTTTCAGAGCGAAAGTCAAAAAGCAAAAAAAATAAAAAAAAGTGTTGACAAAGAGTTTTCGATGAGGTATAATAAATCTCGCTGACACGGTTCAGATGAGTGGCTGAAACGAAAAGGAAGCATGTTTTTTAAGACCGGGGTGTGGCTCAGTTTGGCTAGAGTGCTTGATTTGGGATCAAGAGGTCGCAGGTTCGAATCCTGTCACCCCGACTTCTTAAGAGACTGTGAAGTCTCTTTTTTTGTATTTAGGGGATGGCGCACACTAAGCTCCCTACACCTCGGGCAATATGCATTGGGTGTTCGGACGCGAGAGCGGACAATGGCGCGAAAATCTTCGACTATCAGACAGAAAAAAACTCTGTCTGCTATTCAAAGATTTTCGCGCCATTGTTCGTCTCGAGCCGGACACCCAATGCATATTGCCCGAGGCGCGGGGAGCTTAGCGTGCGCCATCACAATGCGTTTCAAAGAGCGAAACGCATTGTGAATGACTCACTGGGCGGATAAAAGGTATGGTGTCGATGTAAATATGTGAAAAAAAGAGTGTTAAAATAGAAGACAAAAAATAAAAGAATAAAATAAAAGACAAAAAGCAAAAGACCCAAAAGAGGGAAAGAGGAAAAGCTGGAGAGGGCAAGGTTGATAAGGGGAAAAGTGGAGAATAAGGAAGTGAAGGGATTGCGGCGAGCGTGATAGGGTAAATGAGGTTAATATACATAGTGTGAAGACGGGCATGTAAGGGAAATGTAAGAATATTGAGAGGGGAGATACCTTGCGAAAGGGAGAGGGGATAGTTTATAATAGGGGAAAAATAGAATTTAGTAAGGGAGAGGCGTTATGGCAAAGGTTTATATTTTTTTGGCAGATGGATTTGAGGAAATTGAAGGACTTACGGTTGTGGATTTGTTAAGAAGAGCCGATATAGAGATTAGAATGATTTCTATTACAGGTAAGGAATTGGTGACAGGAGCTCATCGAATTCAGGTGATGGCAGATGAGGTGTTTGCAGATGGAGCGTATCTGGATGGCGATATGATCGTGCTTCCAGGCGGGATGCCGGGAACGAATGCTTTGATGAATCATGAGGGGTTACGCGAACTTTTAATGAATTATAATAAGGCAGATAAGTTTATTGGCGCTATTTGCGCGGCACCTTCTGTTCTTGGAATGAATGGACTGTTAAAGGGTAAGAAGGCAGTTTGTTTTCCGGGGTTCGAGGATAAGCTGTTGGAAAGCATTCCGGGTGAAGGTTCTACTGTGGTGGATGGAAAAATCATTACAAGCAAAGGAATGGGGACTGCAATTGATTTTGGCTTGACGATTATCGCTAAACTGAAGGATCAGGAGACAGCGGATCGCCTTGGAAAAGGAATTCAGTACCGTTAGGCACTAAGAAAAGAGGAGTGGATTTATTGTCAGGGAGGACAAAAATGAGAGGATTTTGGAAAAAGACGATGGCAGCAGCTGCTTTGACGGCTGCATTGGTATGCATGGCACAGGCAGAATGGCAGAAGGAAGGAGCTATTGTTTATGCTTCTTCGGATGTGGTTTCTTCTTCGAGGGCAACTGGTGGTAGTACAGCCACAAGCAGTCTGAAGGTAGAGGTTAATTATCTGAACGAGACAATCACGATTTCGGGAAATGGAAGCAGCAGCGTGTATATGAGCACCAATAAGGGAAAGACGTGGGAGGTACTGGAGAGTCTAACGCTGGAGTTATCCTGCTATATGAAGACTTCTGAGACGGTTCTGTATTTTAAGAAGGCAGGAGAAAATACCCCTTATATTCTTACAATTCCAAAGGAAGAGAAGACGCTGACTGCTAAGTACGTGGTTGGGAAAAACGGTGGCGCTGTGCAGTTAAGCGTGACTGCAGGGGTTGAGTATCGAAAGGGAACGAACGGGGATTGGAGAGATTATCCTTCTAATTTCAGCACGAAACCATATGAGAATACCGGATATAGCCTGCAGTTTCGTACTAAGGCCACACAGACCAAACGAGCAGGAAAGATCGTGAGCGTGAAGATCACAAAAAGACCGGTTGCTCCAAGCATAACCGTGGACTATTCGGGTTTATTTTTAAAGGGATTGAAGAGTGGAACAATGGAATATCGTGTAACACCATCCACTGGATGGACGACTTTTACAGTGCCAACCGGACATGCTTCTCTTTTGGATCTGTATACCGTATTAAATAAGGTATCCGGAACGATTGATAAGACGGTTACACCATTAAGTGCAGGTACTGTTGAGGTGCGTACAAAAGCGACGGATAAGAAATTGGCTTCTGCCATCCGTCTGGTTCAAATCCCAGCACAGCAGGCTGCTCCGGCATCGACTGTGAAGGTGACCAACACTACGCTTGTGATATCGGATGCCTCTTCAAAGAAACCATATGAATATACGATTCTTCATAAGGGAGAGACATTCGATATCTCTAAGGTAACCTGGAAAAAGGTCACTACAAGCAAAGCAGTGTCGCTTGAGAAGTTTGGATCTGCGACAACGATAACTGGTGATGTTTTATATGTACGTCTTGCAAGTTATAAGGATACGGTAAAGGGAGAGGTTTCGTTGGCATCCCTTCCGCTGAAGATGGATCTTACCATTACGGCTACAACACCAACGAAAGCACCATAGGAAATCAAAACTAGTGTTTGACTTCTTTTCGAAGAAGCAGAAGCACAATAAGGTTTGGAATGGCCATCAGGGCATTGATCAAGTCTGCGGATTCCCAGACTAAGTCAAGGGTCATGACGGATCCAAAGAAAATCATAAGAATGTAAATAAGGCGGTAGATGCTTAATCCCTTCGGGCCAATTAAGTATTCTACCGCTTTTTCGCCGAAATACGACCATCCGATTAAAGTAGCGGCGGCAAATGCGATGAGGGCGATGTTGAGAAGTTTTACGCCCACATGAGGAATCTGCCCAAAGGCAGCGTTTGTCAGTTCGCTCATGGATAAGCCTTCAATGGAGGCAGGCGACTTTAATATAGTAGAAATGATGACAAGCCCGGTGATTGCGCACATGACGACGGTATCCCAGAAGGTGGCGCTCATGGAGACGAGTGACTGATTTTTTATATTGCATGTATGGGAATCGGAGGCTGCAATAGCGGCTGATCCAAGTCCCGCTTCGTTGGTGAAAAGTCCTCTAGATATACCATATCGGGCAGCGGTTTTTAAGGAGCCTCCGATCATTCCGCCCGCAATGGCTTTGGGCATAAAAGCGGATGTGAAGATGACTTTAATAGCGTCAGGAAGGTATTTTATGTTTAAAAATAAGATAATGATGCATGCTAAAATATAGAAAGCGCCCATAGCCGGCACCAGTGTCATACAGATTTTCTGAATGGATTTGACGCCGCCGACAATAACCAGGCCGATTACAAAAGCAGTCAGGATTCCGGAAATGTAAGGCGAAAGGCCGATATGGCTGGTGGCGTCAGTGATGGATCTGGCCTGTGTAGAACACCCCATGCCAAAGGCTGCAAGAAGAGTGGCTACGCTAAAGACGACGGCGAGAGGCTTGTTATGAAGACCGTATTCCAAAGCATACATCGGTCCCCCTACATAGGTGCCGTCTGCTTTTTTTTGACGGTATTTCATTCCGAGATAGCATTCAGCATAAGTGGTAGCCATCCCAAAGATACCGGTGATCCAGCACCAGAATACGGCGCCGGGGCCGCCGAGGGCAATGGCCGTGGAGATGCCGACAATATTGCCGGTTCCAAGCGTGGCAGCAAGGGTTGTCGTGAGAGTGGAGAAGCTGCTGGCATTTCCGCAGTGATCCGAATCGGTGCTTACAGATAGCTTGATTGCTTTTTTAATATCTTTCTGAATGAATTTTAGATGGAAGGTGAAGTAAAGGTGGGTGAATAAAAGAAGGACTAACATTGGACCGTCCCACAAGAAGGAATTGACGGACTTAATAAATGCTAAGATGGATTCCATAAACATCCTTTCTACTTGGAAAATACGATGTCTTGTGTTCTTATTGTATTGTATGTGGAAGTCTCAAAAATTACCATAATAATTATTTTGTGTACGGACATAATAGTAACAAGATAAGTGACGAAAAACAAATCTTTCAATGAGACAGTTAGAATTTCTTTAATCAAGGGGATTTGCGAAAGCGTACTTGCTCGGGCTTGAAAATGGTTTGGGTCTATCGCCTGAAGATAGTAAAGTCGAAAAGCGCAGAATAAACTGAATATAAAATAGAATGTCAGTATTTGCAGAAATGTAAAACGTATTCTTAATAAAGCAAGTTCATTGCTAGATGTTTGAAAAGCGTAAGAGTGAGGGTCCTGGATTACGGTGTTTGTAGTGAGCAATAAACCGTTAAGTTATTCTTAGTAGCATCGATAAGTGATGTTGAGTAGACACTTATCGCATTAGTAGAAGGAGCAGTAAAAAAAACTGCCCATAACGATGTAAGACTCACGGAGGTGAAATTTTATGGCAAGTAACAATTCAGGATCTAACAGAATGGAAGTACCACAAGCCAAAGAAGCAATGGATCGTTTCAAAATGGAAGTAGCATCCGAACTTGGTGTGCCTTTAAAAGCAGGTTATAATGGAGATTTAACTAGTGCTCAGAATGGTTCTGTTGGTGGTGAAATGGTTAGAAAGATGGTTCAGCAGTATGAACAGGGTATTTCTGGTTCAGGCAAATAACCAAAACAGATTGTAGCATGATCAAATAAAGGAAGCTGTTGCAGTACGTTTCTTATTCATAAGAAGATATGAGTTAATAAGAAGCTGTCCCTGCAACAGCTTTTTATTTATTTTAAGACAGGATGTTCAAAAAAACACGCGGTTTGTTCTGACCTGTATTTTTGCCGCATAATCTGATAAGGAAGAGGTGCGTGGTCGAATTTGGGAGGTTGGGTTTTCAATATCTGCATAGTATGTTACAATGGGAGAAGTGGTTCATGAATACAGCCATAAAAGATGGCGCGCAGCTTGTATAAGTTGCTAAATAAGATTCATAATTATTAGTAGAAGAGAGGAATTGTCCTATGGGTAAGTATTTTGGTACGGATGGATTTCGTGGAGAGGCAAATGTCAAATTGACAGTTGAGCATGCATATAAAGTAGGTAGATTTTTAGGTCATTATTATGGAAGAGAACATAAAGCAAATATTGTAATCGGAAAAGATACAAGAAGAAGCAGCTATATGTTTGAGTACGCACTGGTTGCAGGTCTTACTGCAAGCGGAGCGGATGTGTATCTGTTACATGTCACACCAACCCCAAGTGTTTCTTATGTAGTAAGAAGCGAAGGATTTGACTGCGGCATTATGATATCTGCCAGTCATAATCCATTTTATGATAATGGAATCAAGGTTATCAACGGAAACGGATATAAGTTAGAAAAAGAAGTGGAAGATCTGATTGAAGAGTACATTGACGGTAAAACAGAAGAGATTCCATTTGCAAAAAGAGAGAATATCGGCAAAACGGTAGATTACTCCATTGGCAGACACCGTTACATCGGTCACTTGATCTCTCTTGCAACCAGATCGTTTGCGGATATGAAAGTAGGTCTTGATCTTGCAAATGGTTCTGCGACTACGGTTGCAAAAGGAGTATTTGATGCTCTCGGCGCTAAAACTTATGTAATGGGGGCGGAACCGGACGGAACGAATATCAATCGTGACTGTGGCTCCACTCATTTAGACGGGCTTAAGAAGTTTGTTGTGCAGAATGGCTTAGATGTAGGATTTGCTTATGATGGCGATGCAGATCGCTGTCTTGCTGTAGATGAGCTTGGAAATGAAATCGATGGCGACTTAATCATGTATCTGTGTGGTTCTTATATGAAAGAACACGGTGAGCTTGCCAATAATACGGTTGTAACGACGGTTATGTCCAATATCGGATTATATAAAGCATTCGATCGTTTAGGAATTCAGTATGAAAAGACCGCAGTTGGTGATAAATATGTATATGAAAATATGCTTGCAAATGGCCATGCGATCGGCGGAGAACAGTCCGGTCATATCATCTTCAGCAAACATGCGACGACCGGTGATGGAATCTTAACTTCCTTAAAGCTAATGGAAGTGATGTTAGAGAAGAAAGAAAAGCTTTCTGAACTGTTACGCGATGTGAAGCTATACCCACAGCTTTTAATCAATGTGCCGGTAGATGACAAAAAGGCGGCAAGAGAAGATCAGATGGTGCAGGATGCTGTGAAGAAAGTGGAAGAAGCCCTTGGCACAGACGGAAGGATTTTAGTAAGAGAAAGCGGTACTGAGATGTTACTGCGTGTCATGGTAGAAGCGAAGACAGCAAAAGAATGCGAAATGTATGCAAATCAGGTGGTTGACGTGCTAAAAGCCAACGGTCATGCAGTAGACAGATAGTGTAAAAAAATCACTACATTTGAAAAAAGATATAGCATTTAAAGGAATGACATGCTATAATAGAGTAATGTCAAGCTGTAAAATGCAGATAGTAGATTTTACCGAATGTCGATGGAAATCGTTTTATATCGGATAAAGAGCCGGAATCAGCCAGGAAGGCAAAAGATGACCGGAAAATCATGATTTTACATGAGTGAAAAGTGCAGTATATGAAGGCATATACGTTGCGATATTTTAAGGAGGAAACAACAAATGAGTTATAAAGTGGAAGAATTAGAAAAGAATATGGTGAAGCTTACAATAGAAGCGACTGCAGAAGAATTTGACGCAGCTGTTGAAGCAGCATATCAGAAAAACAAAGGCAAATTAAAAGTTCAGGGATTCAGAAACGGTAAAGCTCCTCGTTCCGTAATCGAAAAAATGTATGGCGCAGGCATCTTCTTTGAAGAAGCAGCAAACAGCATTATCCCAGCTGCTTACGATAAAGCAGCAGAAGAAAGCAAGCTTGATATCGTATCTCGTCCTGAAATCGATATCGTTCAGGTTGAATCCGGAAAGCCATTCATCTTTACTGCAACTGTAGCTGTTAAGCCAGAAGTTACACTTGGTGAATACAAAGGAATCGAAGTTGAAAAAGTTGAAACTGAAGTAACAGAAGAAGAATTAAACAAAGAAATCGACAAAGTAAGAGAACAGAACGCTAGAACAATCACAGTTGAAGACAGAGCAGTTGAAAACGGTGATATCGCAACTGTAGATTTCGAAGGTTTCGTTGATGGCGTTGCTTTCGAAGGCGGTAAAGGCGAAGATTATGCATTAACAATCGGTTCTCATACATTCATCGATACATTCGAAGATCAGTTAATCGGCGCTAAAATCGGCGAAGAAAAAGAAGTTAACGTAACATTCCCAGCTGAATACCATGCAGAAGCACTTGCAGGCAAGCCAGCTATGTTCAAAGTAACTGTTAAGGGCATCAAAGTTAAGGAATTACCAGAACTTGATAACGACTTCGTTCAGGATGTATCTGAATTCGAAACAGTTGAAGAATACAAAGAAGACTTAAAGAAGTCTCTTTCTGAAAATAAAGCAAAAGCTGCTAAGACTGCAAAGGAAGACGCAGTAGTTGATAAGATCATTGAAAACGCAACAATGGATATCCCAGAAGCTATGATTGACGCTCAGAAACGCCAGATGGCAGAAGAATTCGCTCAGAGACTTCAGATGCAGGGCTTAAGCTTAGAACAGTACTTCCAGTTCACAGGCCTTAACGCTAACGCATTCATGGAAAGCGTAGCTCCACAGGCTCTTAAGAGAATCCAGTCCAGATTAGTTCTTGAAGCGGTTGTAAAAGCAGAAAACATTACAATCTCTGATGAAGAAGTAAACAAGGAAATCGAAGACATGGCTGCAACATACAAGATGGAAGCAGATAAGTTAAAAGAATTACTTGGCGAAAAAGAAAGAGAACAGATCGTAATGGATATGGCAGTACAGAAAGCAATTGATTTCGTTGCTGACCAGGCAAAAGAAGTATAAGAAATTTTCATAAGGCTGTTGCTTTGCAACAGCCTATTATGTCATAATAAAAGAAAAAAAGGAGAGGGTGGATCTATGAGTTTAGTACCTTATGTTATTGAACAGACAAGTCGTGGAGAAAGATCTTACGATATTTATTCCAGATTATTAAAGGAAAGAATCATCTTCCTTGGAGAAGAAGTAACAGATGTAAGTGCAAGCGTTATCGTTGCGCAGTTATTATTCTTAGAAGCAGAAGATCCTGGAAAGGACATCAGCTTATACATCAACAGCCCAGGCGGATCCGTTACTGCTGGTATGGCGATCTATGATACGATGAATTACATCAAGAGTGATGTTTCTACTATCTGTATTGGTATGGCAGCAAGCATGGGTGCTTTCTTACTTGCAGGCGGTGCAAAGGGAAAGAGATTTGCGCTTCCTAACGCAGAGATCATGATTCACCAGCCAAGCGGCGGAGCCAAAGGACAAGCAACTGATATTCAGATCGTAGCTGAAAATATCTTAAAGATTAAAAAGAAATTAAATACGATCTTAGCTGAAAATACAGGAAAGCCACTTGAAGTAGTGGAAGTTGATACAGAAAGAGACCATTACATGGATGCAGAAGAAGCATTACAGTATGGTTTAATTGACAGTATTATTACAAGTCGTTAATTTCGTTATAATGAACCGGAAGACAAGTGTTAGGTGTTAATTTTATGCCTGACTGACTTTATTTTATACAAAAAGGTAAGTTAGGACTTGAATACGGGAATATTATAGTAGGGAGAAGAGAGGTGAAGCGAATTGGCTAATAGAACGGATGATAGAAAACAGCTGCGTTGTTCTTTCTGTGGGAAGACACAGGAACAGGTAAGAAAGCTGCTAGCTGGTCCAAATGACGTTTATATTTGTGATGAGTGTATCGAGCTTTGCTACGAGATCGTGGAAGAAGAGTTCGAAGATGATGATGTAGTAGAGACAAACACTGGCATTAACTTATTAAAGCCAGTTGAGATAAAAGAATTCCTAGACCAGTATGTAATCGGACAGGATGAAGCGAAGAAGATCCTGGCTGTTTCCGTATATAATCACTATAAGAGAGTGCTTTCTGAAAAAGACTTAGATGTTGAACTTCAGAAAAGCAATATTTTAATGATTGGTCCTACCGGTTCTGGTAAAACATACATCGCTCAGACACTGGCAAAAATCTTAAATGTACCATTTGCAATTGCAGATGCGACAGCACTTACAGAAGCGGGCTATGTGGGTGAGGATGTTGAGAACATTCTGCTTAAGATCATTCAGGCTGCGGATTATGATGTGGAACGTGCACAGTACGGCATCATTTACGTAGATGAGATCGATAAGATTACAAGAAAATCCGAAAATACATCGATTACAAGAGATGTATCTGGTGAAGGCGTACAGCAGGCACTTCTTAAAATCTTAGAAGGAACTGTGGCATCTGTTCCACCGCAAGGCGGCAGAAAGCATCCGCATCAGGAGTTTATTCAGATCGATACGACGAACATTCTCTTTATCTGTGGCGGTGCATTTGACGGACTTGAGAAGATCGTAGAAGGCAGAATCGGCCAGAAGTCAATCGGCTTTAATGCAGAAATCGCACATCATGGACAGGATATCAATGTAGGGGATTTATTCCGTCAGGTACTTCCTCAGGATTTAATCAAATTCGGTTTAATCCCTGAGTTTGTTGGGCGTGTGCCGGTAACAGCACCTCTTGATCTGTTAGATGAAAAAGCGTTAGTACGTATTTTAACAGAGCCGCGCAATGCGATTGTAAAACAGTACAAGAAACTGTTTGAATTAGACGGCGTGGAATTGGATTTTGACGACGAAGCGCTTTACGAGATTGCAAAGCGTTCTTTCGAAAGAAAGACAGGTGCCAGAGGCTTACGTGCCATTATGGAATCCGTTATGATGGATACCATGTATAAGGTGCCAACCGATACGAATGTATTAAAATGCGTGATTACAAAGGAGGCTGCACTCGGCAAAGAAGAACCAAAATTAATCTGTGCAGATGATGGCTCTCAGCGTAAGATTATGCAGAAGAAAACAAGAAGTAAAAGCAATAATGAAATAGCATAGGCTTTTTATAATAGGGAATCTGCCATCGGTACGCATCAGTGCGATGGCAGATTTTCTTGGTTCATAGGGAAGATCTCTGAACTTCCCTATGAACCAGGAAAATCTCTGAGAGATGCGCACGAAGCATGCGCTTGGGCAAGACAAAGCGGCATTGTCCTCGAAAGGAACGATACGCAGAGTCTAGAATGGCGAAGCCATTTGGCCTATTTAAGAAAGAAAAATGAGAAACAGGGGGATGACAGGGTGAGTGAATGTACAAAACAGATGCCGGTAGTTGCACTTCGTAATGTGACAGTTCTGCCGGGAATGGTAATACATTTTGACGTAAGCAGAAAATTCAGCATTGCAGCAGTGGAAGAAGCAATGCGCGGCAACCAGGAGATATTTCTTGTAACACAAAAAGAAATGGATGTAGAAGAGCCGGAAATCACGGACTTATTTGAAACTGGATGTATTGCGACAATCCGCCAGGTTATTAAACTTCCGGGAAACATTATCCGCGTACTGGTAACAGGTGTATCAAGAGCTAAGCTGTTATGCCTTTATCAGGATAAGTCCTATTTATATGGGGATATTCATATAATGGAAGATTCCAATACAGAGTTAAGTGCCATTGAAGAAGATGCGATGGTAAGAAGCCTTCATGATCTTCTTGAAGTATATATGACAGAGAATACGAAGTCAAATAAGGAAGCGTTAAAGCAGTTATTCGACAGCAGAGATGTAAAATATGTAACCGAACAGCTTGCGGTACAGATTCCGCTTTCGGTAGAGGAAAGACAGGAACTGCTTGAAATCACGGACTTCGTGGAACGTTATGAAGCGTTATGCGTGATTCTTGCTAACGAGATTGAGATCATACGTATTAAAAAGGAACTGTCCGGCAAGGTAAAGGATAAAGTCGATAAAAATCAGAAAGACTACATACTGAGAGAACAGTTAAAAGTCATTCGTGAAGAACTTGGAGACACCGATTCGATGTCTGAAATCGATACCTATACGAAACGCCTTGAGGCATTAGAAGCTTCTGATGAAGTGAAGGCACGCATTGAGAAGGAAATCAAACATCTTAAGAATGTGATCGGATCTCCTTCTGAAAGCGCTGTTGTAAGAGGTTATGTGGAAACGCTGCTGGATCTTCCATGGGATAAGAAGAGCATTGATAATAATGATATTAAGAATGCAAAGAAGGTCCTTGAGAAACATCATTATGGCATGCAGAAGGTAAAGGATCGTATTTTAGAATTTTTATCAGTACGTGCCTTGACGGAAAAAGGAAACTGTCCGATCATCTGTCTTGTGGGACCTCCGGGAACCGGTAAGACTTCTATCGCGCGTTCCGTAGCGGAAGCGTTAAAGAAAGAATATGTGCGTATCAGCCTTGGCGGTGTCAGAGATGAAGCGGAGATTCGTGGTCATAGAAGGACGTATGTAGGCGCTCTTCCTGGACGCATTATTACAGGAATGAAAGACGCAGGCGTTAAGAATCCATTAATGTTATTGGATGAGATTGATAAGGTAAGTTCGGATTATAAGGGGGATACTGCAGCCGCTTTACTGGAGGTATTAGATGGAGAACAGAATCAGAAGTTTGTAGATCATTATGTTGAGCTTCCAGTTGATTTATCCGAAGTTTTATTTATTGCTACAGCGAACAGCTTAAGCACGATTCCAAGACCGCTTCTTGACCGTATGGAAATCGTCGAAGTAAGTTCTTATACTGCAAATGAAAAGCTTCATATCGCAAAGAATCATCTGTTAAAGAAACAGATGGAGAAGAATGGTGTGACAAAGAACATGCTCTCAGTATCTCAGAAGGGACTTGAGAAGATCATTTCCGGATACACAAGAGAAGCCGGTGTACGTGGCTTGGAACGCAAGCTTTCTGAAATCTGCAGAAAGACAGCAAGAGAATGTCTGGAAAATGGAACCCAAAAGGTGAAAATAACCGATAAGAATGTGCATGAATACCTCGGAAAAGAACGTTATACCATAGATATGGCCAATGAGAATGATGAGGTTGGTATTGTGCGTGGTCTTGCATGGACAAGTGTTGGCGGCGATACATTGGAGATCGAAGTAAATACCCTTCCTGGAAAAGGCTCCATGGAGCTTACCGGAAAGATTGGCGATGTGATGAAGGAATCCGCAAGAATCGGATTTACCTTTGTTAGAAGCATTGCATCCGACTACGGCGTTCATGATGACTATTTTAAGAAGCATGATATTCATATTCATATTCCGGAAGGCTCGGTTCCAAAGGATGGACCAAGTGCCGGAATCACAATGGCTACTGCTGTATTATCTGCAATTACCGGAACTAAGGTGAGAGCGGATATTGCAATGACCGGTGAGGTTACCCTTCGAGGAAGAGTACTTCCGATCGGCGGATTGAAAGAGAAGATCTTAGCTGCTAAGAATGCGGGAATCAAGCAGGTGTTAGTACCGGCAAAGAATCGCAGCGATGTGGAAGAGATTGAAGAGGAAATCAAGGAAGGCATTAAGATTACATTTGTATCTGCGATGCAGGAAGTCTTAAAGGAAGCCTTTGTAGAAGCATAAAAACGTCCCTTTTAGGGGCAGTGAAATAGAAAAGAGAAGAAAACATGAATGTAACAAAAGTAAATTTAGAGACGGTTTGTGGCGTGACAAGCGTTCTTCCAAAGAACACGATGCCGGAATTCGCATTTGCAGGAAAATCAAATGTTGGAAAATCCTCTTTGATCAATGCGTTAATGAACCGTAAATCTTACGCAAGAACTTCCCAGCAGCCGGGAAAGACACAGACAATTAATTTTTATAATATCAACGAGCTTTTATATTTCGTGGATCTTCCGGGATACGGTTATGCAAAGGTATCTCAGGAAATGAAGGAGAAATGGGGCAAGTTAATTGAACGTTACTTAAAGGGTTCCGATCAGTTAAAGTGCATTTTCCTTTTAATTGATATCCGTCATGAGCCATCCGCAAATGATAAGACAATGTACGACTGGATCACTTATCACGGTTTTAAACCGGTTATTATCGCAACCAAACTCGATAAGATTAACCGCAGCCAGAAGGATAAACATATCAAGATGATCCGCGAAGGCCTTAAAGTTAAGCCAGGCACAATCATCATTCCATTCTCTGCCCTCACAAAGCAGGGCCGCGATGAAATCTGGTCCCTCATGGATTCCATCATTGCCCCTCCTGTTGAGGTGACAGACGGCGAATCTCAGGAAGTCTAGGGAGGGTATCGCCGGAGTGTCCGGTGTCGCATGGGGGCCAATGGGGTCCAATGTTCGGACGCGAGAGCGGAAAAGAGGCAGGAAATTCTCCGACTATCGGACAGCGAAATACACGCTGTTCGCTATTCAGAGAATTTCCTGCCTCTTTTCCGTCTCGAGCCGGACATTCGGACCCCATTGGCCCCCATGCGACACCGGACACTCCGGCGATATCGCAGTACATTTCTTCGAAATGTACTGCGATGCATCAAACGAATATGTGGTAATCCGGAAGGCGGGGCATGCGGCTGAAAGAGCCAGCGCAGCGGCTTCGCGAGGGAGGGGAGGGACGAACGAGATGGATGAATGGAGACACGAAAGGTAGGGGAGATTGTTGAAAACACTGGCACAGGAGGCAAGTGATGGGTTGAAGGATAGAAAGATGTTGTTGTAGTTAGTGAATTATATTTTGTGAAACAGAAGGTTAGTAAGTCTTGTGAGAAGTGATTCGTATACGGGCTGGGTGTGGCAGTCTGAGACCGCACCATATTTTAGAACTGAGTGTGCATTTGTGTTCATTATGATATTCTTTCGTTCTGCATTTTTCCATACTTAATTTTGCACTCATTCTTATTCTTCTGCTCAGTGTCTGCCTTTTTCTATCGTTTGCACCCATCCTCTTACGCAGACGGACGCAAGTCTCGTCGTATGCATCTGTCTACACCATGCGTTTCGGTTTGGGAAACGCATGGTAATGGCGAAGGGAGGCCCGGAGGGCAGGCAGGAAGACGGACATTCGGAAAAATCATTCCGCCTGTCCGTCTTCCTGCCTGCCCTCCGGGCCTCCCTTTGCCATTCTCCTAATGACTAAAGATTGCTCTTGATAGCCTCAATGAGTTCTGAATACTCGGCGTCGGTAAGGGTTTTTTGCTTTGGGTCCATGGCGAAGGTGCCGCCCCATTCGAATTCGTCCTTGTATTTTGGAACGAGGTGGAAGTGGAGATGGCATCCGGTGTCACCGTATGCGCCGTAGTTGATCTTGTCTGGATGGAATGCTACATGAAGTGCTTTTGCTACATGGTTCACATCGGCAAAGAATGCATTTCTTTCTTCGTCAGAAAGAGCAGTCATTTCACTTACGTGGAACTTGCTTGCTAAGATCACTCTTCCCTTGTGGCTCTGTTCCTTGAATAAGTATACTTTTGTTGCTGGTAATTCACAGATTTTAATACCGAATTTAGCGACTAAATCGCCTTCTGCACAGTAAGCGCAATTTGGGTCAAACATATGAATGCCTCCTTAAGTTGTCTTTTGATTTTATATAAAATATGTATCGGAGTCTGTTGGGGGTAACCTAACAGACTCTATAAGAAAATGATAAATTATCATGAAAAACATATTTTATTCGAGAGTAAAAAGAATATATGTAACAATAAAACTAAAGTATTGAAAGAATGGTGTCTGTTATTGAAAATCAGACTTTTAGACATCTCTAAGCAGTTTAGGCACAGTGGCTTAAACTGCTTAGAGATGTCTAAAAGTCTGAAAAATATTAAAAATTACGATGTGGATGAGCAAAGTATCTTACTCATCTGACATCAGTGTGGATACGACATAAGCGTAGATATCGGAGCTTTTCTTTCTCCAGTTGTTGCATACCACGTTTGCTTCGGTCTCGGTTGGGACGGAGAGGCTTAGATCGATGATCGCGCTGTCTCGTTCCATGACACGAAGTCTGGCCACATATTCATCTTTCTTTTTTTCGTAGTAATCCGCAAGTGTGGACACTTCTTCACGAAGACTGTATTTGTGGTCTTTTAAGTACGTATCGATTTCTTCACGAATGGCGGAAGAAATCGTGGTGGTGAAGAAAGAAAGTGTCTCATGGCCGGCATCTGTGATCTGATAGAGAGAGCTGTTGCGGATTGTCTCGCCGGTAATGAACTGATCATCTACCAGTTCAGAGATGGCCTGCTGTATATTGAAATAATTGGTATACTCTTTTTCTAAGATGAAATTGGTGAGCTGTCCGTTTGTAATCGGAAAGTCTACTCGGTCTAAGATATAAAGTATAATCAGTTTATAAAGCATCAGTGTTTCTGACTGCATGCAAAATCCCCTTTCCCTGCCAGATGTCTCTTCTGGCTAATTCCATTTGTATCGTGTTAAAGACACGTTTTTTATCACCGCTCCAAAGAGGGGCGATAAGCAAGTTCTTCGGCCCGTCACCGGTGATCCGGTGCAACACAATGTGTTCCGGGATTATGCTTATGCATTCAATCAGCATATCAAGGTAAGCTTCGAAATCCATCATATGAAAAATCTCAGGGTGGATTTCGTAAAGATCTGCCAATTCTGTATTTTTTAATATGTGCATCAGCTGCAGTTTTAATCCTGAAATTTTTAAGCTGCATACATATTCTATGGTAGCTCGGATGTCCTCTTTGGTTTCATAAGGAAGTCCTAAGATGATATGGAGAATGACCGGTATGGAGATAGCGTCTAATTTTGCGACAGCTTCTTCTAATACTGCGTTATCATATCCGCGGCGAATGAAAGCCGCAGTCTTCTCATTGGATGTCTGAAAGCCGAGTTCAATAAAGACCGGTTTGATCTGATTTAATTCATCAAGCAGGGTGATTACATCATCCGGAAGACAGTCCGGACGGGTTGCGATTGATAATGCCACGATGTCCGGGTGATGGATCGCTTCCATAAAGATTTCCCTGAGATAGGATACAGGACCATAGGTATTTGTAAATGCTTGAAAATAGGCGATAAAGGCATCTTCCTTTGTCTTTTTACGTACCCGTTCCTTTCCTTCTTCAATCTGTCCGGTGATGGATTTCATATGGGAAGAGGCAAAGTCGCCGCTTCCGCCTTCCGAACAGAAGATACAGCCGCCCCGTCCAATTGTTCCATCACGATTCGGACAGGTAAAACCTGCATCCAATGAAACTTTGTATACCTTTTGTCCAAAACGTTCTTTTAAATCATAATCCAGTGAGTGATAGCGTTTGTCATTCCATTTCATCATTTACTTAGATAAGCTCCTTAACTGCATTGCTTACAACTTCACATACCCTTGGATCAAATGCTTCTGGCATAATGAAGTTCTCGTTTAATTCTTCGTCGCTTACAAGCGCTGCGATTGCCTTTGCTGCTGCAAGCTTCATGTCTTCGGTAATCTGAGTGGCACGTCCTTCTAAGGCGCCTTTAAAGATGCCAGGGAATGCGACTACATTATTGACCTGATTTGGGAAATCGCTTCTTCCGGTGCCGACAACTTTTGCTCCGGCTTCTTTTGCAAGGTCCGGCATGATCTCAGGAACTGGATTTGCCATGGCAAACAGGATGGAGTCCTTATTCATGGAAGCAACCATTTCCTTTGTCACGATATTCGGAGCGGATACTCCGACAAAGATGTCTGCGCCTTTTAATGCGTCCGCAAGGCTTCCTGTGGCACCTTCTAAATTGGTGATATCCATCATCTGCTTCTGCATCCAGTTTAAATCCGGTGTTTCTTTTGATAAAATACCGGAACGGTCGCATAAGGTCAGGTGTTTGAAGCCATAATTTAATAGAAGCTTGCTGATTGCGATTCCGGCAGAACCGGCACCGTTTACTACGACTTTGCATTCCTCTTTCTTTTTGCCGGTTACTTTTAAGGCATTGATAATGCCGGCAAGAACGACGATTGCAGTGCCGTGCTGATCATCGTGGAATACCGGGATATCTAAAAGTTCTTTTAATCGGGATTCAATCTCAAAGCATCTTGGAGCGGAGATATCTTCTAAGTTAATTCCGCCGAATGCAGGAGCGATGTTTACGATTGTCTTGATGATTTCTTCGGTATCCTGGGTATCTAAGCAGATTGGAAATGCATTCACATTGCCAAATTCTTTAAACAGGACACATTTGCCTTCCATGACAGGCATTGCAGCTTTTGCCCCGATATTGCCAAGTCCTAAGACTGCGCTTCCATCGCTGATAACGGCAACCGTGTTGGATTTGATCGTATAGCGGTAGGCAGCGTCCGGATCCTTTGCGATGACCTTACAAGGTTCTGCAACGCCCGGTGTGTAAGCGAGTGCTAAGTCTTCTCTTGATTTTACATGGCATTTTGCGACGGTTTCTAATTTACCGTTCCACTCTTCGTGTAGTTGTAATGCTTCTTCATTCAGTGTCATGATGTCCTCCTTAAAGTTATGTTTCTGTGTTTGGCTTATGTAAATAAAGTATCCGTTTCCCAAAAAATAAAGTTATTTCCTGGCGTGTGCGGCACTATTATTGTGTGCCTAACAATCATGAATTATCATAACACTGTACTGGAGTGAAATCAAGTAACATGATGGAAAATAAGGAATGCAATCCAAAAAGGAAAGTGTGGGAAAAAGCGTTATTAGATGCCTTTTGGAAGGGAGAATGAAAGAAATGCTTTTTTTTCTAAATGCAATAGTGTATAATGAAAATGATGAAAATATCTTACATATTCGGAATTACAAGAAAAAAACATATAAAATCATAGACAGTCTTAAATATTATAATAAAAATAGTCTAAATCATTTCCGATTAAAAAATCCTCAGAGTCTAAAAGAATAGGGTAGCCAAAAGGAGTCATATGAATGAACAATCAGTATGAGAAGATGTCATTAGCAGCATTAAAAGAACTTGCGAAAGAGAAGGGAATCAAAGGTGTATCCGCACTTAGAAAACCAGAACTGACGGAAGTACTGTTGCAGCACGATAAGATGGAATCCGAGGATGTAAAGAACGTTCCGGATGAAAAGAAAAAAGAAGAAACAAAGAATGTTTTGCCTGTCACACAGGAGGTACAGCCGCAGGAAAAACGCGTTAAAGAAAATAGAGATTCTGCAGGCAATTTTAATGCGAATGGAAACGGAACGAATAACGGAGCCAAAACTTATGGTTCTGATTCGAACGGGAATTTCAATGCAAGACCTCGTCCATATGGACAGACAGGCAATTTTTCAGGTGACAGAGAGAACCGTTCCAAAATCCAGAGAGTGAAAAACGAATATAATACGCCAGATACGATGAAGAATGAGATGAATAGAATGGAAGCAAAGACAGATAATAATCGTGGGGATAATTTTAACAGAGATGAAAATAATAGTAGAAATAATGTAAACTCCAGTGATTCAGGTCAGCTTGACAGTGGGGAAACAAAGGAAGGAATTTTAGAAGTATTAGCAGATGGATATGGCTTCATCCGCTGTGATAATTTCCTTCCGGGAGAGAATGATGTTTACGTATCCCCTGCACAGATTCGAAGACTGAACTTAAAGACCGGTGATATCATTGTTGGAAATACAAAGGTAAGAAATCAGAATGAAAAATTCAGTGCTCTTTTATATGTAAAAAGCATCAATGGCATGCATCCGTCTGAGGCATTAAAGCGAAAGAAGTTTGAGGATCTGACACCGATTTTCCCAAATGAACGCATTCATTTAGAAACGCCGGGATGTGGTGTGGCAATGCGTATGGTCGATATCATTTCCCCGATCGGTAAAGGGCAGAGGGGTATGATCGTGTCCCAGCCAAAGGCAGGTAAGACGACTTTGTTAAAGCAGATTGCCAAAGCGATGACGATCAATCATCCGGACATGCATCTTATTATTCTTTTAATCGACGAACGTCCGGAAGAAGTAACCGATATTAAAGAGTCAATTGAAGGCAATAATGTGGAAGTTATCTATTCAACATTTGATGAGCTTCCGGAAAATCATAAGAGAGTATCGGAGATGGTAATTGAACGTGCAAAACGTCTTGTGGAGCACAAAAAGGAAGTTGTTATCTTATTAGACAGTATCACGAGACTTGCAAGAGCGTATAACTTAACAGTTCAGGCAAGCGGCCGTACCCTTTCAGGCGGTCTTGATCCGGCGGCTCTTCATATGCCGAAGAAGTTCTTCGGTGCGGCAAGAAATATGAGAGAAGGCGGAAGCTTAACGATTCTTGCAACCGCATTAGTAGAGACCGGAAGCCGAATGGATGATGTTGTATTCGAAGAATTCAAGGGAACCGGTAATATGGAATTAGTATTAGATCGAAGCTTATCCGAAAAGAGAATCTTCCCTGCAATCGATCTTCCAAAGTCCAGCACAAGAAGAGATGATTTGCTCCTCACTCCGGAAGAGATGGAAGCCAATTATCTGATGAGAAAAGCCTTTAATGGTGCCAAGAGTGATGAAGCAGTAGAACGGATTATCAATCTGTTTTTACAGACAAAGAATAACAAAGAATTTGTTGAGATTATTAAAAAGACAAAAATTGTTTAGGGGTATTGCATTTTTTGAAATAATATGTTATACTGAGAAAGCTGTTTATTTGAATGAAAAAGTTTCGTCGGCTTTAATCGATGAACTATCATAGAAATGGGATATAGAGAGGTGAAAAACATGCAAGAAGCAATTCAGCCAAAATATTACCAGGCAAAAGTTAGCTGCAACTGCGGTAATGAATTCGTAACTGGTTCCACAAAGGAAGAAATCCACGTTGAAGTTTGTTCAAAGTGTCATTCTTTCTACACAGGTCAGCAGAAAGCTGCTCAGGCTCGTGGTGCAATTGATAAATTCAATCGTAAGTACGGTTTAGGTAATAAGTAGTTTTATTGATAATAAAGTATAAAAATCAGGTTGAGGTTATATAATCTCAACCTATTTTTAAATTATGGGGAATTATCATTCCCTGCTTAAAAAAATGAAAATGACATCCTTTTTAGGATGAATTCTATATAAGTATTTCTCCACCGAAAGAAAAGAGGGGTTAGAGATGAAGTCTTCAGGAATAGGCGGTCAGGCTGTCATGGAAGGCGTCATGATGAAAAATGGCGATAAATATGCCGTTGCAGTCCGTAAACCAGACCAAGAAATTGAAGTGCAGGTGAATGAATATGTCAGCCTGCAGAAACGATATCCGGTACTTAGGTTTCCGATTATCAGAGGCGTAGCTGCTTTTATTGAGTCTATGATAATCGGAATCAAAACACTCACATATTCTTCCAGTTTCTATGAGGAAGAAGTGCAAAAGGAAAAAACAAAGAAACAGGAGTTCGTCTCCAACTTCTTGCTGATCTTTACTTCCGTTGCGCTTGCAATCGGAATCTTTATGATCATCCCTTATTTTGCATCACGGTTTTTAGGAAAACGTATTGAGTCGCAGGGAGTGTTAAACCTGATTGAAGGTGCAATCCGTATCGTATTGTTCGTCGGATATATTTTAGCGATCTCTCTTATGCAGGACATTAAGCGAGTCTTTATGTATCATGGAGCAGAGCACAAGTCCATTAACTGTATTGAGCATGGATTAGAGCTTACGGTTGAGAATGTAAGACGTTCCAGCAAGGAACATAAAAGATGCGGAACAAGCTTTATGTTTTTGGTTATGTTTATCAGCATTATTTTCTTTATGTTCATTCGTGTGGAATCTCCGGTGCTTCGCCTTGTATACCGTATTGTCCTTGTTCCGGTTGTGGCAGGCGTATCCTATGAATTTATAAAACTTGCCGGAAGCAGTGATTCTTTATTCGTAAGAATTATAAGCCGTCCGGGTTTATGGCTTCAGGGGCTTACGACAAAAGAACCGGATGATCAGATGATTGAAGTGGCAATCCGTTCTGTGGAAGCTGTATTTGACTGGAGAGAGTATTTAGAAGAGAATTTCTCAGATGCAAAGACACAGAAAAAACATTCTGAAAAGACAGATGCCGGTAGTAAAAATAAGAAACCAGTAAAGAATAATAGAGAGACTGTGGATTTTAAAGACGCAGAACTTGAAGAGTTAGAAGAAATTATTCGAAATCAGGAAAAGAAGGCAGAAAAGAACCATTGATGGAATGTAATAATAACACATATAAAGCGGTGCTTGATGAAGGTGACCTTATCTTGCACCAGGCAGGCATTGAGAATGCCAGACTGGATGCCTGGTATCTGTTAGAACATGTGACAGGCCTTACAAGAAGTGAGTTTTTCTTTCGCGGGGGGGATGTAATGGATGCCTCTTTATGCGAAACATATAAAGAACTGATTGAAAAGCGTGCCAAACATGTGCCGCTTCAGTATATCACAGGGCACCAGGAATTTATGGGACTTGATTTTGTGGTAAGTCCGGCGGTTTTAATACCAAGACAGGACACGGAGATTTTAGTAGAAGAAGTAGAGAAAGTCTGTGCCGGAAAGCGCGTGCTTGATATGTGCACCGGTTCCGGCTGCATCGCGATCAGCCTTAAAAAAAGAGGGCAGGTAACACATGCGGCAGCGGCGGATATCTCGCTTAAGGCACTTGCAGTTGCAAAAGAGAATGCAGCAAGAAATAAAGCAGACATTTCATTTATTCATAGCGATATGTTTACGCATATTGAAGAAAAGTATGATATTATTGTATCGAATCCGCCTTATATTGAAACGGAAGTGATCAAAGGTCTCATGCCGGAAGTTAAGGATTTTGAACCGTTAGGAGCGCTTGACGGGGACGAGGACGGATTGAAGTTTTATCGGATTCTTGCGAAAGAATCAAAAGATTATCTGACCGAGAACGGAATGCTGTTCTTAGAGATCGGATGCGAGCAGGCGAAAGATGTTTCAGAGCTGCTTGTAGAGAATGGATTTGAGAATATACGTGTTGTAAAAGACTATGCAGGTCTTGACCGAGTGGTAGCCGCACAGCTTAAATCCTAAGCAATTGTTTTATGGAGGAAATATCATGTTTGACAAGTTAGAAGATTTACTGATCCGTTTTCAGGAAATTCAGAATGAATTAAATGAACCAACGGTAACAAACGATCAGGCGAGATTTCGTAAGTTAATGAAGGAACAGAATGATCTAAGCCCAATCGTGGATAAATACTTAGAATACAAGGATACAAAGAAAAACATCGAAGACAGCTTAGAGATGTTAGAAGAAGAAAGCGATGAAGAATTAAGAGAGCTTGCAAAAGAAGAATTAAATGAAAGCAAGGCAAATCTTGAAGTGATTGAAAATGAATTAAAGATTCTTTTAATTCCAAAGGACCCTAACGATGACAAGAACGTTATCGTAGAAATCAGAGCCGGCGCAGGCGGTGACGAAGCGGCATTATTTGCAGCGGAACTATATAGAATGTATACAAAGTATGCAGAAACCATGCGTTGGAAGACAGAACTTATGAACATCAATGAAAACGGAATCGGTGGTTTCAAAGAAGCGGTGTTCATGATCACAGGTCAGGGCGCTTACTCTAAATTAAAATATGAAAGCGGTGTACACCGTGTACAGCGTATCCCGGCAACAGAATCCGGCGGACGTATCCATACATCCACTGTAACAGTAGCAATCATGCCGGAAGCAGAAGAAGTAGACGTTTACATCGATATGAACGACTGTCGTTTCGACGTATTCCGTTCTTCCGGTAACGGTGGACAGTGCGTTAATACAACTGACTCCGCGGTTCGTTTAACACATATCCCAACAGGTATCGTAATCTCCTGTCAGGATGAAAAATCTCAGTTAAAGAACAGAGATAAAGCGTTAAAAGTACTTCGAAGCAAGTTATATGAACTAGAGATGGAAAAAGCGAAGAGTGCAGAAGCTGCGGCAAGAAAGTCTCAGGTAGGTACTGGTGACCGTTCTGAAAAGATCCGTACTTATAACTTCCCACAGGGACGTTGCACCGATCATAGAATCAAGTTAACAACTCACCGTCTTGATGACATCATGAACGGTGATTTACAGGAAATCATTGATAGCTTAACAGCGGCAGATCAGGCAGCAAAATTAAGCAACATGCAGGAAGAAAATTAAGAATATGGGGGTGTCTGCTTAGGCGGCACCCCCCTGTTTAGAATATAAGGAGGCAAAGGAATGCTTCATAAAAAACGAAAGTTTTCTACCACCAGATTAATTGTAATGGGGTTTCTTGGGGGGATTATATTAGGGACGATATTATTATCCCTGCCAATCGCGACAAGGGATGGGAGCATTACTCCACTTGTTGATTCTTTTTTTACAGCGACTACATCCTTATGTGTGACAGGCCTTACGACCGTGACCACAGCTGAACACTGGAGTCTGTTCGGACAGTTCGTGATTCTGTTTCTGATTCAGTTCGGAGGGCTTGGCGTTGTTACCTTTACGACTACAATTCTGTTGCTGCTTGGAAAAAAAGTGACGTTGTCAGATCGTCTGCTGATCCAGGATTCCTATAACCTGGATACCTTAAGCGGATTAGTAAAGCTGACAAAGAAGATTATATATTGTACCCTGATCGTAGAAGGGATCGGCGCTCTTTTTTATTCCTTTCAGTTTATTCCGGAGTATGGTTTTCTTAAGGGATTGTGGTTTGCCATCTTTCATGCGATCTCCGCATTCTGCAATGCTGGAATCGATTTAGTGGGGGGGACTAGCTTTGTTGCTTATCGTGATAATGTGCTTATGAATATCACAACAATGCTTTTAATTGTAGTGGGCGGTATCGGATTTCCGGTATGGTGGGATATTGCAAGAGTGACAAAGTCCGTTAAGAGGGGCGAAAACAGATTCCGTGATTTCTTTAAAAAGCTGAATGTGCATTCAAAAGTTGTAATCCTTGTGACCGCTATTTTAATCGTAGGCGGGACCATTCTTACATTCGTTCTGGAATTTAAAAATCCCGAGACAATCGGAAATCTTCCGTTAGGCAATAAGATTATGGCATCCTTATTCCAGTCCGTGACCACAAGAACAGCAGGCTTCGCAATGATTCCGCAGGAAAACTTTGAGCATGCTACAAGTGTTGTATACTTAGTGCTGATGTTTATCGGTGGATCTCCATCCGGCACTGCCGGCGGTGTCAAGACGGTGACGGTGGCATTTATCTTAATATCAACCATTTCCCTGATTCAGGGCAAAAAAGATGCGGAAATATTCAAGCGAAAAGTAGCCGATCATTATATTAGAAAAGCAATGGCAGTCATTGTCGTAAGTTTCTCTGTTTTAATCGTAACAACCGTGATGCTTACTGCAATTGAGGACAGCAGTTTTTTAGATACGGTGTATGAAACTACGTCTGCGATCGCTACCGTAGGGCTTACAAGAGCAATGACAGGAACCCTTTCGGCAGCAGGAAAGATCGTGATTATTGTGACTATGTTCTTAGGGCGTATTGGTCCGATCACCATGGCGTTAGCATTTAATGCAAATAAGCACAGAGCAGAGAGAGCTTTGCCGGAAGGCAGATTCTTAGTTGGATAGAAGCATGAGAGTACAGATAGTATGGGAAAAGATTAGCAATCGGAGGTAAGTATGGCGAAGAAGGAATTCGTAGTATTTGGATTAGGTCGTTTTGGGACAAGCGTTGCAACTACGTTAGCAGAGAGCGGATGTGAAGTGTTAGCGGTGGATGCAGATGAAGATAAAGTGCATGAAATTGCGGATTTTGTGACATATGCGGTAAAAGCAGACATTACAGACGGAGATGCGTTAGCATCGCTCGGGATTGGAAACTTTGACGGCGCAATTGTAGCAATCGGCAAAAACCTGGAAGCAAGCGTGATGGCAACTATTTTAGTAAAGGAATTAGGAGTTCCTTATGTATTAGCAAAGGCACAGAATGAGATCCATGCAAAGGTGTTAAAGAAAGTCGGAGCGGATATGGTTGTATTCCCGGAAAAGGAAACTGGTATCCGAATTGCTAATAATCTGATTATGGGCAATTTCTTTGATGCAGTAGAGCTTTCCTCCACATTCAGCATGATGGAGTTAGATGCGCCGGATGAGTGGGTCGGAAAGAGTCTGCGTGAACTGAATCTGCGTGCAAAGAATAAAATTAATGTAATCGCGATTAAGCGCGCAGAAGTGTTAGATATTAACCCGGATGCGGATATGCCGATCAACCGCAACGATATCCTTGTCGTAATCGGAAAGAATGAGCAGTTAAACAGACTTGCCAATAAGTAAAATAGAGTATAAGGTGTAATTATGATTAGTAGCGTTAGCAATGCACAAATTAAAAATATTATGAAGCTGCAGACAAAAGCAAAGGAGCGCAATGAACAGGGCGTATTCGTCTGCGAAGGCCGCAAGATGTTTGAAGAGGCCAGACAGGCAGAACATGTAAGCCTTAAAAAGACTTACGTTTCCGAGAGCTTTTATGAGGAAATGACAGCAAAAGAGTCCGGTTACTTTGATGGGACCGATTATGAGATCGTATCGGAATCGGTATTTAAGCAGATTTCTGAGACTATGACTCCGCAAGGCGTATTAGCGGTAGTGACAAGGCCAAAACATTCCTTAGAAGAAATGATCAAAGGGAATAGCGGTACTTATGTGGTTCTTGAGGATGTCAGAGACCCTGGAAACTTAGGTACCATCGTGCGTACAGCCGAAGGCGCAGGGGTAAAGGGCATTATCTTAAGCCGCGGATGCGTGGATATCTTTAATCCAAAAGTAATCCGTTCTACAATGGGCGCGATTTACCGCATGCCGTTTGTATATGTGGAAGACCTTTTAGGCACTCTTGAAATCATGAAACAGCATGATATTTCCGTCTATGCCGCTCACTTAGAAGGTGCGGTATTCTATGATGAGGTCGAGTACAGCAAAAAGACTGCCATTATGATTGGAAATGAAGGAAACGGTCTTACAAGAGAGGCGGCTGATGCTGCTACATCCTATATCAAGATTCCGATGGAAGGCAATGTGGAATCCCTGAATGCCGGTATTGCGGCGGCAGTTCTGATGTATGAGGTATATCGTCAGAATAGAAGACGATAGAAAATCGAAAAATAAAAGAAAAAGCATTACAAAATAGTCAGCTAGATGTCAAATTGACTATTTTGTAATGCTTTTTTTAGTGATAAAAGTTAACATAGCAGTAATTTGTCAATGAAAAGCATGTATTTCGGCTTTCCAAATAGCAGAATATACGGTATAATAAAAGTAAATTTCTGGAAAGGAAGGCGTGGGTTGTGGTGCAAGAATTATTTGACAGGTACGTGTTTTTGTACATTATGGGCGGTTTGTGTGCATTCGGGGTAATCATTAAATTATTCTTGTTAATTGCATATTCCCGAATGATAAAGGCATCGGATTCTATGAGCAACACCAAGAAACGATGGATGAAGCAGATGAAGTTGAAATTCGAGACTTGTTATCAGCTGAAGATTGGTGTTAATAATGTGGATGTTTTTGTGGATAAGTATGTGAATAGGAGGAAATTCTGTGGAATCCTGTTATCCACATGGGAGAGGATAAGTGGACAAACTATCTCCTTATGTCTCCTAACAGGCTCTATTTCAGGGGTTCTTGGCATTCTATATGACTGTGGATGGAAGCAGACTTTATTCACATTCTTCACTGGCTTATGGACGAGCCTGATTGTTATTATTGTGGATAACATTGTTAACATTAAGGATCACCGGACACTGTTACACCTGAATCTGAATGATTATTTTGAAAATTATCTGAAGGTCAGATTAGAGAGGGAACATTTTTATCCGGAGCAGTTAACAAAGTATAATCAAGAATATTTTACAGAAGCAAATCCGTCCGTACATACCGCATGCAGCACAGAAGAGGCTAAGAATGATTCTAAGGTTAAGAAGGCGGCCTCACTTCGAGTGGAGTCAGCCCAGTTAGAAAAAGTGCCGTTAGAGCGGATTGCAGTTCAGAACGGCCAAAGAAGATATGAGCCAATGCAGGAAGTTGATTTTAAGACCGAAGATTCAGAAACCAGAAATTTTAAGGATGCTGCTTATGGAAATGGAAGAAAAGCGGCACAAATTGATAAAAGAAGACGAAAGGAAGAAAAGGAAAGACAGCAGGAAGAACTGAGGATGAAAGAAGCAATGGACCGTCAGAGAAAGAAGGATGATAAGGTCTTAGCAAAAGAGAATGCAAAGAAGGATAAGTTAAATCGAAAAGAAGAAAAGAGAATCATAAAGCAGGAGAAGCTAGAGCAGAAAGAAGCGGCTAAACTGGAGAAGATTCAGGCAAGAAAACAGGAAGAACAGGCAAAGTTAGATGAGAAGCGTGCCAGAACAGAAGGAAAGCATGCATCCCGTGATACTATCAGTGATCCAAAGGTATTAGAAAAGAAGCTGCGCTTAAGGCAAGAGATGGAATTAGAGCGTCTTAAGAGGGCTGAGGAGAATGAGCGTTACAGCCAGATGAGGAAAGGGAAAGAGCCGGAATCAGAAACGCAGGAGAAGGAAGCAGAATCTGTTTCGGTATCCAGCTTTGCGCCAGCACATACAGCAGATACGGCAGCCAGTGTAGAAAAGGAAAACATGCCTGTATCAAAAGAAGAAAAACAGTCAGTAAGCAAGAACGCGTCGAATGAAAAAGAGAAGGCAGCGGAGGACAAGCTGATTGAGGAAGTATTAAAGGAGTTCTTAGCATAGAGATGAGCAAGAGCAGGCCGATAAGAGTGGCAGGCTTGCAGGGAAGAATCTTGTCAGAGTATTGATAAAGATGGATTGTTTTGGTAGAATGATACAAAGAAACAACAAGCAAGAAACATAAATAAAATACATGCCAGGGCGACATGAAGAAGGAGAGTTATAATATGGACAAGGTGACGTTTGACTATTCTTTAGCGAAAAAATTTATTCGTTCTGAAGAACTAAGTTACATCGAAAAATCAGCAAATCTAGCAAAGGAAGTATTATTAGGCAGAAATGGTGCAGGCAATGATTTTCTGGGGTGGATTGACCTGCCGGTTGATTATGACAAAGAGGAGTTTGGCCGTATCCAAAAAGCAGCAGCAAAGATTCAGAGCGACTCCGACGTATTATTAGTAATCGGAATTGGCGGTTCCTACTTAGGTGCCAGAGCAGCTATTGAATTTTTACGCCATAATTTTTATAATTCAGTATCAAAGGAAGTACGCAAGACACCGGAAATCTACTATGTGGGTAATAACATCAGCAGCACATATATTACTCACTTAATGCAGGTATTGGACGGAAAAGATTTCTCTATTAATATTATCAGCAAATCCGGAACGACAACAGAACCAGCAATTGCATTCCGTGTATTTAAGAAACTTTTAACAAAGAAGTATGGCAAAGAAGAAGCAGCAAAGAGAATTTATGCTACAACGGATAAGTCCAGAGGAGCATTAAAGAAGCTGGCAACAGAAGAAGGATATGAAACCTTCGTTGTTCCAGATGATGTAGGCGGACGTTACTCCGTTTTAACAGCAGTTGGTTTACTCCCAATCGCAGTAAGCGGTGCAGATATCACAAAGTTAATGGAAGGCGCTGCAAGCATGAGGGAACGCTGCCTTGGCAATGATTTCATGCAGAATGACTCCATGCAGTATGCAGCAGTTCGTAACCTTTTATTAAGAAAAGGGAAGAGCATTGAAGTGCTTGCGAACTATGAACCATCTTTCCATTATGTGAACGAATGGTGGAAACAGCTTTATGGAGAAAGCGAAGGAAAAGACCACAAAGGAATTTTCCCAGCGGCAGTTGACTTAACAACGGATCTTCATTCTATGGGACAGTTTATTCAGGATGGTCAGAGAACCATGTTTGAGACTGTTTTAAGCTTAGACAAGTCTAGCTGTGAAGTTGTATTAGAAGAGGAAGAAGTAGATTTAGATGGCCTTAACTATCTGGCTGGCAAGTCTGTTGATTTCATCAATAAGAGTGCGATGAAAGGAACAATCCTTGCGCATACAGATGGCGATGTTCCAAATCTTATCGTTCACATTCCGGAACAGAATGAATTCTATCTTGGTGAACTGTTCTATTTCTTTGAATTTGCTTGCGCGATCAGCGGATACTTACTTGGCGTGAATCCTTTCGATCAGCCAGGCGTAGAAAGCTATAAGAAGAATATGTTCGCCCTTCTTGGTAAACCAGGTTACGAAACTCTTCGTGAAGAGCTGATGTCTCGTCTGTAAGGATGTACATAAGTTTGGAGAGAAGAGAGTAGTGCAGCAGGAAACTGCCCGGATGGGGTATTATTTATCAAGTGTTCGGACGCATGAGCAGACAAAAGCCGTTGTATTCTTTGGCGAGCAGACAGTAAAATACACTGTCTGCTCGGCGAAGAATACAGCGGCTTTTGTTCATCATGAGCCGGACATGTTGCGAAACAATGTCTCCATTTGGGTAGTTTTCTACTATGCTACTTTCTTCTTTTGGTTTGATAACGTGAGTGGATATGATATAGATGACAAAAACAGAGAATTAAGATAGCGGTATTAAGAAGTACAGGAAGTTTGATAAATTGACAGAGAAAAACAAAAAAAACGGTAAAACAGTAAAATAGTAAAACGATAAAAAGACAAGACAGTAAAATAATAAAAAGGCAAATGGGAGCAGGCTTATACGATATAAATGATAATAAATATCGTTTTCATGATTGACAAATGATGGGGGTGGGTGTAAAATATATTTGAAAATGATAATCAATATCAAACTATATGTTTGATTAGATAGAAGGGGGAAGACAGAATGCCATTATCATTTGTTGAGCTTGGAGAAGTTAAGGTGATTCAGGAGTTTCGAGGAAAAGAAGATGTAAAGAGACATTTACAGGATATTGGATTTATTAAAGGGGAAGAAGTAAAGGTCTTGTCCGAGAATAAAAGTGGTCTGATCATATTAGTCAAGGGTGTCAGAGTGGCAGTGAATAAAAGTCTGGCTTCCAAGATTATGGTAGCATAGGAGGAAGAAAGATGACACTAAGTGAGCTAAAGCCAGGACAGTCTGGTATTGTAAAAGGAATTGGAACAAAAGGTCCATTAAAGAGACGAATCATGGATATGGGCGTGACTCCGGGAACAGAGATTAAAGTAATTAAGGTTGCACCATTAGGCGATCCAATTGAAGTCAATATCCGAGGATATGAACTGAGTCTTCGTAAGAATGAGGCACTTCAGATTACGCTTGCATAAGCTATGCCTTAGAATAGGATGCCAACAAAAGAAAAAGAGAAAAAGGGAATAAAAAAGCGATGGACCACTATAGGGAAGAAAACAGAGTGGCATGTGCATAAAGGTTAGCATAAGCTAACTAAAGTATAGGGAGGAAAACAATGAGCATTACAATTGCGCTAGCGGGAAATCCGAATTGTGGGAAAACTACCCTGTTCAACGAGCTGACAGGTTCAAAACAGCATGTTGGTAACTGGCCAGGTGTTACAGTAGATAAAAAGGAAGGCGTGTACCGGAGGAATAAAGACGTTGTGATTTTAGATCTTCCAGGTACATACTCATTATCGCCTTATTCACAGGAAGAAATTATTGCAAGAGATTATATCGTAAAAGAAAGACCAGATGCTGTAATTAATATCGTGGATGCGACCAATATTGAACGAAATCTGTATCTAACCATGCAGATTGCAGAGACGGGTATTCCAATGGTGATTGCGTTAAATATGATGGATGAGGTGGAAGCACGGGGGGATAAGATCCGTGAGAAGGAACTGGAAAAGCTTCTTGGAATTCCGGTTGTTCCAATTGTAGCAAGAAGTGGCAAGGGAATGACAGAACTGATGCGTGCGGCAGTAGATGTGGCAAAGGAAGAAGCTGCAATAAGAAACCATGTAGCATATCCGGAAGGTCTTCAGGAAGGCATTGATGAAATTGCAGCAGCATTAGACGGCGCAGCCAAAGAACGCAACTGGAAAGCAATCAAGATTCTCGAAGGTGATGAAATGGTGCTTCGTGAACTGGATGAGAAAACAAAAGAAGAGCTTGAAGCCATTGTAAGTCAGACAGAAGAGAAAACAGAGGAAGATTTAGAAGCTCTGATCGCAGACTGCAAGTATAAGTATATTGCAAAATTAGTAAAGGCATCCGTAAAGAAAAAGCATCAGGGACATGTGGAAACAAGGTCTGATAAGTTAGATAAGATCCTGACAAACCGAATCTTAGCGCTCCCGATCTTTGCGGGCATTATGTACCTGATGTTTGGCATCACATTCGGAGAAACCATTTTTGGTGTGATACCGGGAGTTGGTACCTGGCTTCAGGGTATTGTATGTGATTTCTGGGAAGGGCCTTTAACCGATATGATCATGAATGGATTAGAGGTTGCAGGCGCTTCCGGATGGGCATTATCTCTAGTAGGAGATGGTATATTAGCCGGTCTTGGAGGTGTTATCTCTTTCCTTCCTCAGATATTAATTCTGTTCTTATTAATGTCCTTCCTAGAGGATAGCGGCTATATGGCCAGAGTTGCTTTTGTTATGGATAAATTATTCCGTAAGTTTGGTTTATCCGGTAAATCCTTTATTCCATTATTAATGGGATTCGGCTGTTCCGTACCAGCCATGATGGCCAGCAGAACACTGGAAAATGATAAGGATCGCAGAATGACCATGATGCTGACACCATTTATGTCATGTGGTGCAAAGCTTCCGATTTATCTGATGTTTGCCGCAACTTTATTCCCAAATGGAAACCGTACACTGCTTCTGTTCTCTATTTATTTCTTAGGTATGGCAGTAGCAGTTATTGGTGGCATCATTTTAAGCAAGACAATGTTCAAAGGCGAAATATCCAACTTCATCATGGAGCTTCCACAGTATCGTATTCCAACGCTTAAGAGCGTATTGATTCATGGATGGGAAAAGGTAAAGGGATTTGCAGTAAAAGCAGGAACGGTTATTTTAGCATCTACCGTATTAATATGGTTCTTATCCAGATTTAGTTTCCGTCTTCAGTATTTAGAAGAAGATCAGTTAGCATCCAGTATCATTGCAAAGATAGGGAATGCAATCCGTTTCATCTTTATTCCGCTTGGATTTGGATCGGACTGGAGACCGATTGTCGGTACGATTACTGGATTTATTGCAAAAGAGAATATCGTGTCCACATTCGGCGTATTGTTCAATGCGGCAGACGGTATTGCGGACGCAGCGGCAGAAGGCGTGACAGCACTTCCCGGAATTGATGCAGTATTCACTCAGGTAACGGCATATGCATATATGGCATTTAATTTATTATGTATGCCTTGTTTTGCAGCAGTTGGTGCATTGCGCAAGGAAATGGGAACTTGGAAATGGACATTCAAGGCAATTGGATTCCAGATGCTTGTTGCCTATGTGGTAGCATTTTTAATTAATATGATTGGCGGACTGCTCTTTTAACAGGCGGTCGTAAGTGGCATAATTCCTTTAGAGGCACGCTTCTAAAGGAATGCCATATACCGGACAGGAGGAGAAACATGAAATTTTATAAGAACGAATCCTTTCAGACAATCAATAAAAAAAGTGATCTTATCTTAAGTGAATTAAGAAAGAATGGATGCCGGATCACAGAACAGCGAAAATTAATCATTGATATCATTCTGGAAAATGAATGCTCCTGCTGTAAAGAGATTTATTACCAGGCGGCCCATAAAGATCCGTCTATCGGAATTGCAACGGTATACCGAATGCTTAAAAAGCTGGAGGAGATTGGTGCGATTGACCGCAAGAATCAGTATCAGATCAGCTATGATGTGGCAGAGAGACCTGGAAAGATGGTCGTAGTGGAAAAAAACAAAGTGTTCGAAGTAAAGGAGCTTTCGCTTTTTGAGGAAATTGTAGAAAAGCTAAAGAAGGAAGGCTATATCAGCCATCCAAATATCTCTATTGTTGTGAATGTGAATTCATAAGTGGAAGCTTATAAATAAGAATGCATAAATAGCCTTAACAGATTTATAAGAGGAAGCGTAATCGAAGTAAACTTTTTATTGCATAAGCGGAACAGAGAGGCAATGGGATAGTAAAAAGGAGAATGTCACATACTAAGGAGGTAAATCGTATGGCAGATATTATCATTGCCGTGTTAGCGGTCGTAATTGTAGGGACAGCAATATACCGGGGTGTCAAGAGTATGAAAAGCGGAAACTCATCCTGCGGATGTGGATGCAGTGGCTGCTCGTCTAAATGTCAGTGTCAGGAAGACGGAAAGAAATGTATGTAAAAAAACTGGACGAAAACTCTTGTATCATATATCATAAAGGTACGATGATAAAGGAGGAAAATTTATGTACGAATCCGGCGAGAATTATTTAGAGACCATTCTTGTATTGCAGAAGAAGAATGGAACCGTACGTTCGATTGATATTGCAAGAGAATTGGAATTTAGTAAACCAAGTGTCAGCAGAGCAATGGGATTATTAAAAGAGTCTGGACATATTGAGATAGATACAAATGGTGAGATACAGCTTACCGCGTTAGGGTTAGAAAAGGCGAATGCGATTTATGAAAGACATCAGGTCATTACAAGCTTTCTAATGAAGACGACGGATGTAAGCCGTGAGGTGGCAGAAACTGATGCCTGTAAGATGGAACACATTCTTGGCGAAGAGGTTTATCAGGGCATGAAGCGATTTATCCAGGAATAAGCCTGGCATAAATCGTAGGATGTGCGAAAAAATACGGAGGAAGAGTTTCTGTATTTTTATATCCATAAGTTAGCAACTGCTAACTTTCACGATGAGTAGGGTAAAAGAGATAAAGCCAAACAGTAAAGTAAAATGCAAAGAAAGAGAGGAAAGCAAAGGCGCAAAACGTAAATTCCAAAAGTAAAATATAAAACAGAGTAATAAAGCAGAATCATAAAGCAGACGGAGAAATGTGGATTGATGTTAGAAGAAATAGATAGATATTAGCAAAACAGAAGAATAGGAGAAGAAATATGAGTGTAGTGATTATTGGTGGCAATGAAAGAATGGAGAGTCAGTATAAACAGATTTGCAAGCAGCATGCATGCAGGGCAAAGGTGTTTACAAAGATGGCATCCAACCTGCGTGATCAGATCGGATGTCCGGATTTGATTATTTTATTCACTTCAACCGTATCCCATAAGATGGTGCATTGTGCTGTAACAGAAGCAAATCGCAACCAGATCCAGATTGAGAGGTGTCATAGCAGCAGTGCCAATGCACTCAAAACCATATTAAAGGCACATTGCGCCTAATCAGAAAAAAAGGAATAAAAGAAGAAATGAATATTTTTAAAGGGAAAGCGTGGAACCTACACGATAGGAGCAATTCAGAATCCTATCTGACGTGTATGGTATCACGCTTTTTAATATCTGCATCTAGATGCAATAAGAAGAAGGATAGAGAAAGCAAAAAGAGCGTAAGAATCACAACTGGAATGGAATGCTTGTATTTTGAAAGTTCCTGGGATAGAATATAAAAGATTAGCAAAAATGGAATGAAATAGAACGAAAATGACAGGAGGAAGAAAGGAAAATGGGTACATTCGATCTGTCAAAAGAATATGGTGTGGTGCTGGAAGGCGGCGGTGCAAAAGGGGCTTACCAGATTGGCGTATGGAAAGCAATGATGGAATGTGGCGTTAAGATCAAAGGCGTTTCCGGAGTATCCGTTGGAGCGTTAAACGGTGCCATGATGTGCATGCAGGACATAGAACTGGCGGAGCAGGTGTGGGAAAATATCTCTTATTCACAGGTCATGGAAGTGGACGATGAGCAGATGGATTATCTCTTAAAACGCAATCTAAAAGAACTGGATCTTAAGAAGGTGACAAAGACAGGTGTGAAAGTGCTTGCCGATAAAGGACTTGATGTGACACCGCTTAGAAACCTGATTGAGGAAGTAGTGGATGAGGAGAAGATTAAGAATTCCCCGATCGAGTTCGTGCTTGGTACATTTTCATTGGATGGATTTAAGGAAAAGGAAATCGTGGCACAGGAGGCAGAGGATGGCTATTTAAAAGACTATCTTTTAGCAAGTGCGTATTTTCCGGCATTTAAGAATGAGAAGCTGCATGGCAGAAAGTATATGGATGGCGGGGTTATCAACAATGTGCCGATTGATATGCTTTTAAACCGAGGTTATGAGGACATTCTTGTAATCCGTATATTTGGAATCGGAATGGAGAAGAAAGTGAAGATTCCGGAAAATGTAAATGTGGTACAGATAGCGCCAAGAGTAAATCTGGGAAATCTTTTAGAATTTGAAAGCCAGAAAAGCAGGCGGAATATGAAAATTGGTTATTATGACGGACTACGATGTTTTTGTTCACTGAAAGGAAAGATTTATTATATCGACAGCAAATGGACAGAAGAAGATTGCATGTTAAGGCTGATACGAAGCAGTGAGATTGTACAGATGGCATTGTTAGAATATTATAAGCAGGAATATACCAATTTAGATATCTATAAAAGAGAAATGCTTGAGATCGTAGCGCCGGGGCTTGCACAGGAACTAAAGTTAGGCAAAGGTTGGACGTATCAGGAACTTTACCTGGCACTGATCGAACTGTCCGCAAAATACATGCGTGTGCCAAAATATCAGGTCTATACAGAAGAAGAGCTGCTAGAGGAAATCAAGAAGCGATATGAAAAGGCAAAGACAAAGATACAGTCAATCAAAAGTGAAAAACAAAAGGAGGAAGAGGCGAGCAGAGAAATGCCGCTTTTTGTTGAACTTGTGCTGAATCTTTTGGTGATGGAATAATAACTGGAAAAAAGAAGAAAATGATTTCTTGACAAATTCAAGTTATGCAGTATAATGTATAAATAAACAATATATATGCATAAACTTACATATATTTATGAGACGGGTGCGAAGCAGCAGTTTTATAAAGGAGGGGTTAGTATGAATTTGAAGGGACGTTCATTTTTAACGCTGAAGGATTTTATGCCGGAAGAGATCTTATATCTGTTAGATTTGGCAGCAGAGTTAAAAGCAAAGAAAAAGCAGGGAATTACAGGTGAGAGCTTAAAGGGAAAGAATATCGCATTGATTTTTGAAAAACCATCTACCCGTACGAGATGTGCATTTACAATCGGGTGCATCGATGAAGGAGCACATCCGGAATATCTCGGAAAAGACGATATTCAGCTTGGCCACAAGGAAAGCGTAGAGGATACCGCGAGAGTATTAGGAAGAATGTTTGATGGAATCGAGTTTAGAGGATTTAAGCAGGAAACGGTTGAAAAACTTGCAAAGTATTCAAAAGTTCCTGTATGGAATGGACTGACGGATCTCTATCACCCGACTCAAATCCTGGCGGACTTCTTAACCATTAAGGAACAGTTTGGATATCTTAAAGGAATCCATCTTGTATTTGTGGGGGACGGAAGAAATAATATGGCAAACAGTCTGATGATCGGATCTGCAAAGCTTGGTCTGCATTTTACGATTTTAGCACCAAAGGAACTGTGGCCGTCTAAGGAATTGTGTGAACAGTGTGAGGAGTATGCAAAGGACTCTGGTGCAGTGATCACGGTTACGGATGATAAGAATGCTGTAAAGGGAGCCGACGTCATTTATACGGATGTATGGTGTTCCATGGGAGAAGAGGCAAAGGCAGCCGAACGAATCGCCTTATTAAAGCCTTATCAGGTGAATTCGAAACTGATGGGCATGACCGAGAAGGAGGACACCATTTTTATGCACTGTCTTCCTGCGGTAAAGGAAAATGAAGTAACAGAAGAAGTATTTGAAAAGTTTGCAGACATAGTGTTTGATGAGGCGGAGAACCGCATGCATACCATTAAGGCGGTCATGGTTGCAACACTTGGAAAATAGTATGAGGAAAGAATGAAGAAACTAATGAGATTTTTAAAAGATAAGAATCTGGTGTTAGATACGGTGAATATTATAATCAGCATCCTGCTTCTTATCTTTATTGTATTAATATTTATAAACCCATCCAATCCGCTTTATATGCTTGGAACAGTGTTATTAGGCGGATTTATGAATATGCTAAACGGACTTAAGCATATTCGTGGCACAAACCGTTCCAAAAAGAATATGGGCATGTCCATGATTTTAGTCGGAGCCATTATCATGATATTAGGAATGTACTTTTTCCTGCAGATTTCTTAAGGGAAAATGAGGTCACTTTAATCAAACTTTAATTTGTAATTCTTAGGAAAGGAAGGTATCATAGATACTAGGAAAAAAGAGAAAACAGATTAAAAGAAAAGGAGTGATTTAGGATGAAGAAAAATATGTCGAATCTCATATGGGGCGCCGTATTTATTTTAGCAGGACTTTTTATAGCAGGAAAAGCATTTAATTTATTTACATTCAACATCTTCTTTGATGGATGGTGGACCCTGTTTATTATTGTTCCTTGCTTTATCGGGCTCTTTAATAACAGAGATGACAGAAGCTCCAATATTGTGGGCTTGATCGTCGGAATTCTTTTATTGTTATCTGCACAGGATATCATTCGCTGGAGAATGATGTTCCCATTATGTTTAGCAGCCATTTTTGTTTATGTCGGCTTAAAGATGGTGTTTGGAAAAGAACATAGGATGGAACAGGATAAATATACAAGCTATCAGAGTTATGATTACAAAGATAATACGTATGAAAGCGGAAATTATACCAATAATACAAACAGCAGTAATGATACGAAACAGCAGAGCACATACCAGGAAGGAATAGAAGTCAAAGCCGGGGAACCGGTATATTCTTCAACCGGTGCAAGTTCTGAGTATGCGTATCAGTCAGAAAGTCAGGGAAATACACGGGGAAGCAGTTACAGCGGATTTAGAAACGGTCATGCCGTATGTACAGCGGTATTAAGCGCAAAGGAGATCCGTTTCAATAATGAGCTCTTTCAGGGGGCCGTTCTATCAAGCGTTCTTGGTGGAATTGAGTTAGATCTTCGAAATGGGATTATTCAGGAGGATGTAGTGATTGAAGCAAGAGCCGTTCTTGGAGGCATTGACATTATGGTTCCAGGGAATGTAAGGGTTGCAGTGAACTGTACACCAATCCTTGGAGGAGTGGAGAACTCCACAAGAACACCGTTTGGAGCAAATGAACATACTCCGACTATTTTTCTGAATGCAACTTGTGTTTTAGGTGGTATCGATGTAAAATAATATTCAGATAGCACTGGATCGATGGAAAGTAAGATGGGCTGCCACAATGTGTGACAGCCTATTTTTTAATTTCTGGAAAAGTTAAAAACTTTCCTGGAAATTAAAAAACTTCAAAGGATGCGTACAAAGCATATGCTTCGAGAGGACAAGGCGATATTGCCTTAAAAAAGAAGATAGGAAGAGTATGAAGTGGCAAGGTGACTTTGCTTTGATTCAGAATGCAAAAGGCCATTTGCGGAAATCATTTGCAGAAGGTTTTTGCGGTCGCGGAATAGGAAAGAGATAAGGAAGGCAGTGAAGAATGAGTTTAGAAAAGATAGTTTTATGTGTTAGCAGTGCTTATGATAGAAAGTTTTATATTAGTGAGAAATTTACAGGTCTGCCACAGGCGATTAAGGATGAGCTTCAGATTATGTGCGTGATGTACACAGAGGAAGTAGGGGGAGAGCTTACCCTTGCGTTTGACGAAGAAGGGGAGCTTCTCTTTCATGTATCTTGTGATGAAGAAGATCTTTTGTTTGATGAGATTGGAAGCGTGTTAAAGATAAAAGATATGCAGAACAAGAAAAAAGAGCTGTTGGAATCCCTTGAGATGTACTACAAAGTATTTTATTTAAAACAGGATGCATCTGCTTTTCTGGATGAAGAATAAAAAGCAGATGATAGGAAGGAGAACCAAGGATGTTATTAGTAATTGACGTAGGTAATACCAATATTACACTGGGACTTTTTGATAAAGAAGAAATCGTAGCGAACTTTAGGCTGATGACAAAGACAATCCGTACATCAGATGAATACGGACTTCTAATCTGTGACCTGTTAAAATCAAGAGGTACGGATAAGAGTGACATTGCGGATGTAATCATCGCAAGCGTTGTACCGGGAATCATGCATTCTCTGACAAGCGGCATCATCAAGTATCTGAATCATAATCCAATCGTGATCGGTACCGGAACGAAGACAGGCATCCGTTTGGCAGTCGCGAATCCGAAAGAAATCGGTCCTGACCGTGTGGTGGATGCGGTAGGCGCATATGAAATTTATGGTGGCCCGGTTCTGGTTATTGACTTTGGAACAGCAACAACGTATGATTTGATTACAAAAGACGGTTCTTTTGTAGCCGGAATCACAAGCCCAGGAATCAGAATGGCAGCGAACGCGTTATGGAATGATACCGCAAGACTGCCTGAAATCGAGATTAAGATGCCAGATTCCGTTCTTGCCAAAGATACGGTGTCAAGCATGCAGGTTGGACTTCTTTACGGCTGCATCGGACAGACGGAATATATTATTCAGAAAGTAAAGGAAGAAAGCGGACTTCACGATTTAAAGGTTGTTGCGACCGGAGGACTTGGAAAAGTGATTTCAGATGCTACGCCGATGATTCAGGAATACGATCCGTATCTGACGCTGAAAGGACTGCGTCTGATTTATTTAAAATGCAAAGGCAAGTAAGAGAGAAAAAGGGATATGCAGCACGATAGAGGAAACGCTGTATAGATTTGATAATAGAAAGAGGTAAGTATGAGCTTTACAATAGGAAATGTTCGGATACCGGGAAAACTGGCGCTTGGGCCAATGGCAGGGGTTACTGACCTGCCATTCCGTCTGTTATGCAAGGAGTGCGGGGCAGATCTCATTTACACAGAGATGGTCAGTGCAAAGGGAATCATGTATCAGAATAAGAATACAGAAAGCCTTCTTGTAGTGGAAGAGGAAGAGCGCCCCGTTGCACTTCAGCTGTTTGGCGAAGATCCTGTTATTATGAGTGAGATGGCAAAGCGTATTGAGCATCGAAATTTTGATATTTTGGATATCAATATGGGATGTCCGGTTCCAAAGGTAGTCAATAACGGAGAAGGGTCCGCGCTTCTTAAGAATCCAAAAAGGATCGGAGAGATCGTATCCGCAGTGAGCAAAGCAATTAATAAGCCGGTTACGGTTAAGATTCGAAAAGGATTCACAGAGGATAGCATTAATGCAGTGGAGGTCGCAAAGGTACTAGAGCAGAGCGGAGCAGCAGCAGTTGCACTTCATGGAAGAAGCAGAGAGCAGTATTACAGTGGAAAGGCAGACTGGGAAATCATTCGAAAGGTGAAGGAAGCAGTGTCGATTCCGGTAATCGGAAATGGAGATATCTTTACACCACAGGATGCAAAACGCATGTTAGAAGAGACCGGATGTGATGCTATCATGTTAGCAAGAGGGGTAAGAGGAAATCCATGGCTGTTTGGACAGGTAAAGGAGTATTTAGAGACCGGAAACTTAATTGAGAAGCCATCGATCGATGAGGTGATCACAATGGTTTTACGTCATGCCAGACTGCAGATCGATCATAAGGGTGAGTTTACTGGCATGCATGAGATGCGCAAACATGTGGCGTGGTATACAACCGGATATCCGAAGTCAGCTAAGCTAAGAAGCCGTGTCAGTGAGATTGAGACATATGATAGTCTGGTATCTTTATTGCAGGAGTATAAAGAATATTTAGCAGGAACCAGAGACATGCATGGAGCACAGTAAATAAGTGGTAATAGTCACCAATGTCAGTAATGAGGAAAGCTTGGCCTTCGTCATTACTGACAAAGTAATGGAAAATTTTGAGAAAAGTATTGATTTTTCGGGGGAAACATATTAGTATACATAGCAAACAGACAAATGTTCGCTGTAGACAAACACACTTTTCCAGAATAGGAATAAGATGTGTAAATAAAAAGGGATACTAGGAGGAGAAACATGAACAAGTTAAGAGTAGGCATTTTAGGCGCAACTGGCATGGTAGGCCAGAGATTTATCTCACTTCTTGAGAATCATCCATGGTTTGAAGTTGTTACAGTAGCAGCAAGTGAGAGAAGTGCAGGAAAGACATATGAAGAGGCGGTTGGGGATCGCTGGAAGATGACAAAGCCGATGCCAGAAGCAGTAAAAAAACTGGTCGTTAAAAATGTTAGTGAAGTCGAAGCGGTAGCAGCAGGTGTTGATTTTGTATTCAGTGCCGTTGATATGTCAAAGGATGCAATCAAAGCGATTGAAGAAGCTTATGCGAAGACGGAAACTCCGGTAGTATCCAATAACAGTGCGCACAGATGGACCGACGATGTACCAATGGTGATCCCAGAATTAAATCCAGAACATTTTGAAGTAATTAAGAGCCAGAGAAAGCGTCTTGGAACAAAGCGCGGATTTATCGCAGTTAAGCCAAACTGCTCTATTCAGAGCTACACACCGGTACTTCATGCATTACGCGAGTTTGGACCAAAGGTAGTCGTTGCTACTACTTATCAGGCGATTTCCGGAGCAGGCAAGACATTTAAGGACTGGCCAGAGATGATTGATAATGTAATTCCTTATATCGGGGGCGAAGAGGAAAAGAGTGAACAGGAGCCGCTTAAGATTTGGGGCAAGGTAGAGGATGGAAAGATCGTAAAGGCAAACGGACCTCTTATCACAACACAGTGTATTCGTGTGCCAGTTTCCGACGGACATACTGCGGCCGTATTCGTAAGTTTTGAAAAGAAGCCGACCAAGGAACAGATGATCAAAGCCTGGGCAGAGTATAAGGGACTTCCGCAGGAAATGAATCTTCCAAGCGCACCAAAGCAGTTCATCAAGTATTTTGAGGAAGACAACCGTCCACAGACTAACTTAGATCGTGATTATGAAAATGGAATGGGAATCTGTGTGGGAAGAGTAAGGGAAGATACCGTTTATGACTATAAATTCGTTGGCCTTTCCCATAATACAGTCCGTGGAGCGGCAGGCGGAGCTGTGCTGAATGCAGAATTATTAAAGGCACTTGGCTATATCACAGCGAAGGAAGCATAAAAGTAATAACAAGGTTATAAAAACAACAAGATCATAAAAGTAACAACATCATAAGAAAAGAGAAAGTATGCGTTATAAACTTTTCTCAATATAAAAAATAGCCTATCCAAGAAACTCGGATAGGCTGTTTTTTTACTGTTCAAATAGATAGCGGATAAATTCCACTGCATTTTCATTATGAGTGCCGCTTGCTACAATGCCAAGCACTGGACGATCTTTGAATGTGCCATACTGGCTGAATAATGGAACGTCATCCAGATAGATGCCGTATACCGATACTGGTCCGGTTGCATTATCAGCTGTTTCGTCATCTTCCACACGAAGGGCGGAAGAGAAGAAGCAGTCGGAAAGGGAACTGTAAAGGTCTGTTGGCAGCTGATCGGAAAGCGGACTGAACATGCCGGACACCGCATAGTTTCTAAACTGGGATTCCGGTGCGATGAACACATCCAGCTCACCGGCATAAATATAGGTTGCAATACGTTCTGCAGAAGTGTAGTCAGATTCGTTTAAGGTATAGCTTGTATCAAAATAAATCTGTTCTTTTTCTGTATCGATATTTAAATAGGATGAGAATTCATCCTGCACTTTTGTTACCTGGTCTTCCGGAAAACCAAAGTTTGCGACGGCCACATGCAGCACAGTTTCCGGCTTTGGAGCAAGAACTGTGTAAAAAAAGTAACCGATGAATGCAATAGCAATAAGGATAACAACTAATTTAGTTAAATAATAATCTTTAAAATACTGCCATTTGTCACGGCCATGGAGTTCCTTAAACTTCTGCTTTTCTGATTTGGGAGCACGTCTCTGGTAAATATCTGCTCCATCGTCTAATACGGTTTCTTTTGCCATAGTATCCTGTTACCCTCTTTCTAAGTAGCTTTTATTATGAATATCTTAGCACATGAGGAAGACAAATAAAAGAAATTAATTATAAAAAATTGCTAAAATCACATGCATTTTGGGGTGATTTCTGCATGTTGTGCTGATAAAAACAGAGTGAGGCAGGATAGAATATTCAGAATGAGGGGATCACAAAGGTAAAAAGAAGCTCAGGGGAAAAGAATTAGAAAGCTCTTAATCATAGTAGGAGATAAGAGCGGACATACAAAATGACATCGTTAGGAATACAGGGGGAAACCTGCCTCGCGATGTCATTTTGCATATAGGTGTATAGCGATTATAGGATATGATGCTGCCCTGTATAGGGTACAGGGCAGTATCGGTTAAGGAGAGCAAACTTATAGTTTAACGGGGAAATCCGGATATGCGCTGGAGCCATGTTCATGAACATCCAGCCCGTCGATTTCTTCTTTTTCGGTGACACGAAGGCCAACCGTTTTATTGATTACAACAAACATGATGGTTGCAATTACAATCACATAGGCTAATACAGAAGCGACACCCAGTAACTGTACACCGAAGAAATGGAATCCTCCGCCGTAGAATAAACCGCCGTCGATTGCAAACAGACCGGTTAAGAGTGTGCCGAGGCACCCACATATACCATGAACGCTGACAGCACCGACGGGATCGTCAACTTTTACTTTTTTATCAATGATTTCAATTGCGAATACAACGGCTGCACCTGCGAGGATACCAATTGCAAGAGCCCCCCAGTTAGAAACCACATCACATCCGGCAGTGATCGCGACAAGTCCGGCTAAGGAACCATTTAATGTCATGGAAACATCCGGCTTGCCGTAACGGATCCAGGTTATGATTAGGGTAGTTAAGGTGGCAGCAGCGGCAGCTAAGTTCGTTGTCATCGCGATATCGCCGATATTAGCAGTAGCAGCAGTGGTGGAGCCACAGTTGAAACCAAACCATCCAAACCAGAGGATGAATACGCCAAGGGCACCAATTGGGATATTATGACCAGGAATTGCATTGGAGGTGCCATCTGCATTGTATTTTCCGATACGAGGTCCTAAGATTTTAGCACCGATAAATGCACAGGTACCGCCAACCATATGAACCACAGTAGAACCAGCAAAGTCGTGGAAACCAAGAGCCCCGAGCCAGCCTTCATTGCCGACTAATCCACCCCATGCCCAGTGACCGGTTACCGGATAGATAAAGATGCTGATGCATGCGCTGTAGATCAGATAGGAAATAAATTTCGTACGTTCTGCCATGGCACCGGAAACAATCGTAGCGCTTGTAGCACAAAAAACGGTCTGGAAGATTAAAAACACACCGGCAGGAAGTCCGGCATAGGTTTCTTCAAAGCGTCCGAGGAAACCGCTTGTTCCGATAATGCCACCAAGATCGGTGCCGAACATAACACCATATCCAACCAGGAAAAAGAAAATAGAGCCGAGAACAAAGTCCATTAAATTCTTCATTACAATATTGCATGCATTTTTTGCCCTGGTAAAGCCGGCCTCCACCATGGCAAAGCCAGCCTGCATAACATATACAAGTACCGCGCCGAACATCGTCCATATAATATTCCGATACATTTCGGCGTCAGCTAATGATGCTAGAATGTCTTCTGTTGTTGTCAAAAATGATATCATATCGTGTCCTCCTAATTATAATAATAAAAAAGGAGATAACATACGTCTGCTGTTATCTCCTTTGATAATCCCGTCTTTCTTATAGAGCACCGGAACCACGTTCGCCGGTACGGATACGAATTGCATCTTCTACATCATAAACAAAGATTTTTCCATCTCCATAATTACCGGAGTTAATTTCTTTTACGATCTTTTCAATGATGGTTTCTGAAATTTCATTACCTACCACGGTTTCTACTTTGATCTTTGGAAGTAGGTTTACATTGTATTCTGATCCTCTGTACACCTGTTTAAAGCCCTTTTGGTTGCCGTATCCCATGATATTCGTGATCATGATACCATTTGCCTTACAGCCGTCTAGAATCAATTTTAAATCTTCGAGTTTTTCCGGACGGATGATGATTTCAAGCTTTTTCATATGAACTACCTCCTCTAATAAGTTAATCATCATTCAGATATGCCTCTCTTCTGCAAAAAACGAATGATATAAGGATTTATCTTATAACCAATGTTATAAAATAAAAAAGGCGTCTCTTAGAAATCTAAGAAACGCCTTCGCTTTTTATGTGTTTATTATACTCCGTCAAAGTATAATGTCAAACATAAATTTAGAAAAAAATTACTTTTTATAAATCGGATAAGATTTAAAACAATGGAATAATACGAATTGTGAAAAATAACCAATCCCTAAAACTCATAGGAATAATCGTTTAAATCAATTCCTAGCTTCTGATATAGATTTGTTAAGAAGGAATCCATATCGATTTCTTTCTCGTAATCGCTTAAGTCCCCATTCATATCATAGATCTTAGCAGAAGCCGAATCTGGAAGTACAAACTCCTGATAGTCATCCGTCTTAAAACGGATGCGGATGGTTCCAGCGTCATATCCCGATAAATTGATAGAGATATCTACAGCCTGGGCATTATCTCCTGCTTTAAATACAAGGGATAAGGAAGAACCAGGTGCACCAGATGTGGTAATTGTCATAGTACCGGAAAGAAATTTATCATTCTTTCCGTTATGCTTTAAGTCCTCAAAAGAAATCACCACTTCAAAGGCTAGTTCCTCTCCGGCGAGGTATTCATCGGAAGGAGCAGTCATGGTAAGGGTTCCTGTGGCACCATTGTCTTTCTTTGTATAGGATAGCTGGAGCCCGAAGATCATCTTATTATTTTCATAAAAGTTCATCTCCCCTTTTACATTCTTGCCTTCAGAAACCGTAAGTATACGGAATTCCTCGTTTTCAGGATTATCCTGTGGTTTTAAGGAAACACCTTTGATCACCCCATTTTTATCGATGTATAGAGTGACATCCAGAAGGTCATCCACAGTTGCAAGGGCTTGATTCTCTTTCAGTTCATCTAAGATCCAGTCGGCGGTATAAAGAGGATAGCCACACTGGGCAAAGAAGCTATTGATGAAATTAGTAAGACGCGTATCGGACTGAACTTTTTCAAACATATCGACTAACACATCATAGGCATCTTTTTCGGATATGGATACGGTCAGCGTGCTGAACGTATTAGAAATGCCGTCAATGCTTGTGGTTTCCGAAGTAATATCAGATATCTTTGTATAGTGATCCGGAATATAGCTCAAATAGGTAACGGCCATTGTATTTATTTCATCTGGTGTCATTTCCTGAAGAGCGGTAATGGCATTGATAAGTTCCTCGGTATTCTGTCCGGAGACGGAGGAATCGGACTGGCCGTAAAGATAAGAGGCAGACAGGTCCGGAAGCTGCAGATAGAATGAATCCGCTGCCTGTGTATAGCAGACAAGGTGGAATACATCCTCCTTATTAATGCCTAATGTTACGGCTTCTTTTACCGTCTTGTCCTTGTAATCAGAACGATAGGAAAGATTCATAGAGGAAAATGATACTCCGTCGCTTGCAAGGCTTTCCTTTAGCATATCGCCTAATTCTACAGAAATGTCTGCGGTAAGGGCACCGGTTGTATTCTGGCTGCGGTATGACAGGCTCTTTTCATAAGAAGAACTGATCTTGTCGGCGGCTGTCTTGATATTGGCGTCCGTAATAGTCTTAAAATATTTTCGAGGTGACATCGTATGAATCGCAACTGCATTCTTTACAGATGGAATCTGCATTGCACATGCACCTGCTGTCACTGCTACGATTAGAAAAGCAGCTGCGATGCCAGCCAGTTTCTTTTTCTTATTCTTCTTTGGTTCAACAAAAGCAGTCCCCTCTGCTTTTACGGATTCTGATAAAGCATGTAAATCTGCATCATTGGTTTCATCCGGAAATTCAAATTCCGGTGTATCTGTTTTGGTCTCCCCTTGTGGCGCTTCTTTTGAAATCTCAGAAGAAAAGCCTAACTCCTTATTACTATCTTCTTGCATACTTCCACTCCTTATTATAAATGGGCATAAAAACCCTGATTTTAAGATCATTCCAAATTATAGAACAAACCCTGGGACAAGTCAATTTAAAGCATGGTAGGAAATTAGTAATAAGGGCAGACAAAAGGCAGGTGCCCAAAGCTTTGCTTAGGACACCTGCCTTTTGTATCATTAAAGTTTAAAAGTAAGTTCGTCTTTTGGTTCGTCAATGTCGAATTTGTAGTCGTTGCCTGGGAGGATAGCATTTAATGCGATACCTGCCAGTGCTGCGATTGCAAGTCCGGAAAGTGTGATATCAGTATGGAATAAACGGAATGTGATACCACCGATACCATTGAATCCAAGTGCGGATACTAAGATAACAGCGGAGATGATTAGGTTACGGCTCTTTGTGTAGTCGATATGGTTTTCTACTACGTTACGGATACCGATAGAAGAAATCATCCCGTATAAAATTAAGGAAACACCGCCGATGATCGCACCAGGAATGGTGCTGATAACAGCAGATACCTTTGGAGAGAAGGAAAGTGCAATTGCGAAACATGCTGCAATCTGCATTACCTTTGGATCGTACACTTTTGTTAAAGCAAGAACACCGGTGTTTTCACCATAAGTAGTATTGGCAGGACCGCCAAAAAGGGAAGAAACGCTGGTTGCGATTCCATCACCGATTAAAGTACGGTGAAGTCCTGGATTTGCAATATAATTTTTTCCTGTAGTTGCGCCGATGGCAGAAATGTCACCGATATGTTCCATCATAGTAGCAAGTGCAATTGGTGTGATTGTTAAAATAGCGGAAAAATCGAACTTTGCAAAAGAGCTTTTTGCAAGAGGAATGGCAAACCATTTCGCCTCTGCTACTGCTGTGAAGTCAATCTCATGCATAAAGATGGCAACGATATAAGAAACGATGATACCTAACATAATCGGCACAATTTTTACCATGCCTTTTCCCCATATGTTGCAGATAATGATAACAACAAGTGCAATCAAAGCTAACGTCCAGTTCTGGCTACAGTTTGTGATTGCGGAAGGTGCTAAGATCAGACCGATGGAAATGATGATCGGACCGGTCACAACCGGAGGAAAGAAACGCATTACTCTTTTAGCACCAAAGATTCGAATGAATGCCGCAAGAACTATGTAAATAAGTCCGGCTACCAATACGCCGCCGCATGCATATGGAAGCATTTCGACATTTGGAATATTACCTTCTTCGCCAAGAAGAGGAGCAACTGCTGCATACCCGCCAAGGAAAGCAAAAGAGGAACCAAGGAAAGCAGGAACCTTGCCTTTGGTTAGAATATGGAACAGAAGTGTTCCGATACCTGCCATGAAGAGTGTGGTTGAGACACTAAGCCCAGTTAGAAGCGGTACTAATACTGTGGCACCAAACATTGCAAATGTATGCTGAAGCCCTAACAGAATCAGTTTTGGGATACCGAGCGATCTGGCATCGAAGATACCTTGTTCGCCCATTGCGATCTTTTCTTTACTCATGATTAACCTCCATTGTGTGAAAAAAATATATCTCAATCGAAGAATGCTTCGACTGGGTACAATACTATTATCTTGCTTTTGGATAAATCGTTTTATGATACTTGATAACCAGAGAAAAGTCAATGTTATAAAATGGTAATTTCAAATGGCAGGTTTAACTAATCTATTATATGCACAGTGGACAGCCTAAGAACGGATAGGAAAAAAATAAACCCAGGAAATCAAAGAGACAGACGGTAGTGGTAAAAATAAACTATAAAATATCTGCATAGAAGAAAATGGAAAGTAATAATGAGTAACAAAAGAGGGATAAAGAATCATTTTTAAATGTATGTTTTAAAACAAGAAAATAAAAACAGCGAGAATATTAGAAGGAAAATAACGAAACATTTTCGTTAGTGTATTTAAGGAAAAGCAATATCATAAGCGAAAGTTTCGTGAAAAATATTCGTCTATTTTTCACAACCACACAGAGATGTTTTTGGTGATAAGTTTAGTTGTTAAAAAATTACAATTGTTATATAATGGCTTTAGCGATTAGGAAGGGAAGTAGAGATTTTCAAAACGTCGATACTGCTATAACGCAAACGTTTTAGCAGATTTCAGAATAAGAGAAAAGAGGAGAAAGAAGCATGAAATTCGGTTATTTTGATGATGACAACAAAGAGTACGTGATTACAACACCGGAAACACCATATCCATGGATCAATTATTTAGGCTCACAGGAATTTTTCTCACTTATTTCGAATACGGCAGGCGGGTACAGTTTCTTCAAAGATGCGAAGTTAAGAAGAATCACTCGTTTCCGGTACAATAATGTTCCGCTTGATTTAGGCGGAGGACGCTATTTTTATTTAAATGAAGACGATGACTTCTGGTCACCGGGATATGCACCTGCAAAGAGAGTGCTTGATTTTTATGAATGCCGTCATGGCATGGGGTATACGACGATTACCGGAGCAAGAAGAGGACTAAAAGCCAAGGTCACCTTCTTTGTGCCGCTTGATTATAATGGAGAAGTACATAAAGTAAGCATTACGAATGAAAGCGATAAGGAGAAGAAGGTCACCCTGTTTTCCTTTATCGAGTGGTGTTTATGGAACGCACAGGATGACAGCACGAACTTCCAGAGAAACTTTAATACCGGTGAGGTTGAGATTAAAGGCTCTGTCATCTACCATAAGACCGAATATAAAGAGAGAAGAGATCACTATGCTTTTTACTCCGTGAATGCACCGATTACCGGATTTGATTCGGATAGAGAAAGCTTCCTTGGGACTTACGGCGGATTTGAAAGCCCAAGAGCCGTAAAGGAAGGAAGAAGCCGGAATTCTGTAGCGGATGGATGGTCTCCGATTGCTTCTCATTCCATCCAGATGACATTACAGCCAGGTGAGACAAAGGATTTTGTATTTGTTCTTGGGTATGTGGAGAATGAGCATGATAAGAAGTGGGAGTATCAGGTTGGAGATGTGGATACGGAAGGTTTATTGCAGTCTACATGGGCGCCGGAAGGAAGAAATGTAATCAATAAAAAGAAAGCAGAAGAGATGATTGCAAAGTTTCAGGCGGCAGAAGACGCAGATCGGGAATTGGCAAGATTAAAAGAAAATTGGAATCAGCTTCTTTCCAAATATACGCTTTCCTCTGCAGATGATAAGCTAAATCGTATGGTGAATATCTGGAACCAGTATCAGTGCATGGTGACATTCAATCTGTCAAGAAGCGCATCTTACTTTGAATCCGGCATCGGAAGAGGCATGGGATTCCGTGATTCCAATCAGGATTTATTGGGATTTGTGCATCAGATTCCGGACCGCGCTAGAGAAAGAATCATTGACTTAGCCTCTACCCAGTTGCCGGATGGCGGAGCTTATCATCAGTACCAGCCTCTTACCAAGAAGGGAAATGATGAGATTGGCGGAAACTTTAATGATGATCCGCTTTGGCTTGTATTAGCAGTGGTCGCTTATATTAAAGAGACAGGGGATTATGATATCCTTTCCGTAAATACCCCATACGATAATAAGGAAGAGCTTGCAAAACCATTAAGCGATCATTTAAAGAGAGCATTCGATCATGTTATCTTAAACTTAGGACCACATGGACTGCCGTTAATCGGACGTGCTGACTGGAATGACTGCCTGAATTTAAACTGCTTCTCTACGGAGTCCGGAGAGTCCTTCCAGACCGTGACAAGCAAAGACGGCAAGGTGGCAGAATCCGTTATGATCGCCGGTATGTTTGCTTTTATCGGAGAGGAATATGCAAAGTTAATGAAGAAGATCGGCAAAGATGGTGAGGCTGAAAGAGCATTCAAAGAAGTGGATAAGATGAGGGAAACGATTATGCGTCATGGATATGACGGAGAATGGTTCCTTCGTGCTTACGATGACTATGGCAAGAAGATCGGAAGCAAGGAATGCGAAGAAGGCAAGATCTTTATTGAAAGCCAGGGGTTCTGTGTGCTTGGCAAGTGTGGCATTGAAGATGGAAAGGCCGAAAAGGCATTAGAATCCGTAGATAAGTATTTGGGGACCAAGTATGGTCTTGTACTTAATAATCCGGCCTTTACAAGATATTATGTGGAATATGGCGAGATTTCCACCTATCCGGCTGGCTATAAAGAAAATGCAGGCATCTTCTGTCATAACAATGCATGGATTATGTGTGCGGAAGCAGCAATGGGACATGGAGATAAGGCATTTGATTACTATACAAGAATCGCACCGGCTTATACCGAAGAATATTCGGAAGTACACCGGTTAGAGCCATATGTATATGCACAGATGGTTGCCGGAAAAGACGCCAGAAGATTTGGAGAAGCTAAGAATTCATGGCTTACCGGAACCGCATCCTGGAACTTTGTCGCAATCTCTCAGTACATCTTAGGAATCAAGCCGGAGTTTGATGGTCTGATGATCGATCCGTCCATACCTGCTGCATGGGATCAGTATGAGGTGATTAGAGTATTTAGAGGTGATACCTTTAAGATTACGATAAAGAATCCGAATCATAAGTCATCCGGCATTACGAGTCTTAAAGTGGATGGCGTAAAGATTGACGGAAATGTCATTCCAGCTTTCCATGACGGAAAGACTCATGTGGTAGAAGCTGTATTATAAAGCGTATAACAGGGAAAATGAAGGTATTAAAATCACAATAGGATTAGGGATTAAATTAAGAGAAGGGACAAAGTGATGCAGTGACTTTGTCTCTTTTTACGAGCAGGAATAATAAGGATAAATAGGGTAGAATTTTCTATTGTTTCATGGTAGACTGTGGAAGAATAGAGTTGGCGTGAGTGCCGTGCAGGGGCAGAAAATCGCCAAAAGAAATAACAGGTGGTACATATGGATATTAGAAGAGAAACGGAGCTTATCAGCAATTATGTGGTCCGGATGAGAAAACATTTTCATCAGTATCCGGAACTTAGCATGAAGGAGTATGAAACTTCGAAAAGAATTCAGGAAGAACTGACGAATATGGGGATTCCGTTTACTACGGCAGGGGAAACCGGGGTAATCGGCATAATCGGAAAGGGTGAGAAAGTAATCGCATTAAGAGCGGATATGGATGCGCTTCCGATTGAAGAGAAGAATGAGGTGGCCTATAAGTCAGTGAATTGCGGCGTTATGCATGCATGCGGACATGATGCACATGTGGCATCCCTTTTAGGAGCCGCCATGATTCTGAAAAAGCACGAAAAAGACTTAAGATGTACGGTAAAGTTCATATTCCAGCCGGGCGAGGAAGTGAGTCAGGGGGCCAAGCTAATATGTGAAAGCGGAAACTTAGACGATGTGGTCGCAATCTTCGGACTGCATGTGTTTACCGATATCCCATGCGGAAAGATCAATATTGAGGCCGGACCTAGAATGGCAGCATCGGATCATTTCGCGATCCGGGTGATTGGAAAGCCGGGCCATGCAGGAAAGCCACAGCAGTGTGTGGATGCTACATTAGCCGGAGCTGCGCTTGTGATGAATCTGCAGTCTATTATAAGCAGGGAGATAGATCCGGTGGATACAGCGGTGGTCACAATCGGACGTTTTTCCTCCGGAACTGCCCATAATATTATATCTGGGGAAGCAAACTTAGAAGGAACAGCACGTCATTTTTCTTATGATGCACAGCATCATATCGAACAGTCCATTAAGAGGATTGCATTATCTACTGCGACCTGTTATGGGGCATCCTGTCATGTGGATTATAAGAGAAGCCTTCATCCGGAAGTAAACAATGATCCGGTTTTAACAGATCTGTGCATGATTGGGGCAGCAAAACTTTTTGATCCGGAAGATATCATAACGGTTCCCAAGATGATGCTTGGAGAGGATTTCTCTACTTATCAGCAGCAGGTGCCAGGGGTATTTGCATTCGTTGGTGCGGGCAACAAGGCGTTAGGAAGAGCATATCCGAACCATCATGAACATTTTAACATTGATGAGCGGGCTGTGACGAACTCTGTAATGCTTTATGTGGCATTTGCCATGGAGTATTCGGACAATATTAGGTAACAATAAATAGATTTGGCAGAGATAAGAGTCTCTGCCAAATGTCATATAGAGGGAAAATAGGATCCATCCAATAAAGAATGGTGATAATAAGTACCAAAATCCCAAAATCCCCTCTTCCAAAAAAATACTTGAAAAAAAGGGATAATGAGGGTATGATGGTAAGGCTGAGAATAATCTTGGCACTACAATTTCATAATAAGAAAGAACGTTTATTTTAGGAGGAAAGAGTTATGAAAAAGAAGATTGGAATTCTTCTCTTACTGTCACTGTTTGCTTTAACTGCACTCTACGGATGTAGCGGCGGAAATAAAGAGGATGGAGGCAGCACAAATTCTGCTAATGAAAACAGTCTTTCGGAAGGCCAGAATGGTGAAAGCAGCAGCGATATGACGGCTGATGCGGATGAACCAGTATATGGAGGCTCGGTTATTGTAGGAATTACACAGGATTTGGATAGTCTTGACCCACACAAAGCAGTAGCGGCAGGAACTAATGAGGTACTTTACAACATATTTGAAGGCTTAGTAAAGCCAGACAAAGATGGAAATTTAGTTCCAGCAGTAGCAAGTGAGTACACTATTTCAGAAGATGGTATGACGTATACCTTCACATTAAGAGATGACGTACTATTCCATAATGGAAGCCTTGTTACAGCGGATGATGTTATATACTCAATCAAACGCAGCGCCGGCATGCTTGAGACTTCCGATCCGGAAGTGAAAGTGGAATCGGCGCTTTCTGTTATTTCGGAAATCAATTCCTCCGTAACAGAAGAAGGCAAGACACAGATCGTAATTTCTTTAAGCGAGCCAAATACGGAGTTAATCGGTTATTTAACCACTCCGATCATTCCGAAAGATTATGATGGACAGGCTGGGGCACCAGTCGGAACCGGACCATTCAAGTTCGTTTCCTACACACCATTACAGTCCTTTATCATGGAAAAGAATGAAGATTACTATGTAGAAGACGTGCCTTATTTAGATCAGGTAACGTTTAAGATTTCAGCCAATACAGATTCCGCGTTTATGGAATTAATGGCAGGAGCAATCGATATCTTCCCATATCTGACAGAAGAACAGGCAAATCAGCTTTCTTCTACTTATGATATCGAAGTAGGGAATATGAACTTAGTTCAGGGCCTATTCCTAAACAATCAGGCTGCTCCATTTGACAATATCTTAGTAAGACAGGCTTTATGCTATGCAATCGACCGTCAGGGCATCCTTGATATGGTAGCAGGCGGAAAAGGAAATATCATTGGCAGCAATATGTTCCACGGCTTCTCCATTTACTATGATGAGACATTGGAAAATGTGTATCCTTACAATATAGACAAGGCAAAAGAACTCTTAGCCGAAGCTGGTTACGCAGATGGATTCAGCTTTACGATTAAAGTGCCATCCAACTACCAGTTCCATGTAGATACCGCACAGGTGATCGTGGAACAGTTAAAGGCAGTCGGAATTGATGCAAAGATTCAGCTGATTGAATGGGCGAGCTGGTTATCTGACGTTTATAAAGGAAGAGATTATGAAGCGACCATCGTAGGCCTTGATGCGAAATTAGCACCAAGCGATGTACTAAAACGCTATCGTTCTGATGCAAGTAATAACTTCTTAAATTATAAGAATCCGGAATTCGATGCCATTTTTGCGGAAGCAGTCGGTACAATCGATCAGGATGTGAAGATTGAAAAGTATAGGGAACTGCAGGCACTTCTGACAAATGATGCAGCAAGTGTGTATATCCAGGATCCGTCACTTTTAGTAGCAGTGAATAAGAAACTCACCGGTTATACATTCTATCCGGTTTATGTTCAGGATATGTCGGTTGTTGCCTATACAGGAACACCAGAAAATCATCAGTAATTGTTACACCATACAAGCTTATGCCAGCGAAAAGTTGGTATAAGCTTGTATAGGTTTTAGGAAACGATAAAAACTATGAGTAGATCAGGCTAAAGGAGTAAAAGCAATGCGATTTTATGTCAAGAAAATCATTACGCTTGTGCTGACGCTATTGTTAGTCTCTCTTTTGACATTCGTTGCTTTTCAGGTAATTCCCGGAGACGGAGCATTATCGAAGCTTGGGATGGATGCAACAGAGGAGCAGATTGAGGCGCTTAGAGAGTCATTAGGCTTAAATGATAGCATGGTGGTAAGATTCACCAGATTTTTGGAAGGAGCGGTAAAAGGAGATTTTGGAAACTCCAGTCAGTACAGTGTCAGCGTCACATCCTTAGTAAAGGATCGTCTTCCGGTCACAGTATGGCTTGCGGGACTTTCCATTGCTATGATTGTTGTGATTTCCATTCCTCTTGGGATACTTTGTTCCAGGAAACAGAACGGAATTGTGGACCGGCTGATCACGCTTGTGACCCAGGCCTTCATGGCAGTGCCTTCGTTCTTTTTAGGAATCTTAATTACCCTTATATTCGGTGTTACATTAAAATGGTTTATTCCGGGAAAATATGTGGGACCGAGTCAGGATTTTGGACAGTTTATTCAGTATATGATATTCCCGGCAGTAGCGGTAAGCGTGCCAAAGATTGCGATGACGGTAAAATTCTTAAGAAGCTCCGTGATCCGTGAGTTGAAGCGAGATTATGTGCGTACCGCAAAGAGCAAGGGAAACAGGGAAAGAAGGATTCTTTACAAGCATGTATTAAAAAATGCGCTGATGCCGGTCATTACCTTTATGGGCATGGTGATCGCGGATGTGCTTGCCGGATCGATTGTCATTGAACAGGTATTCAATCTGCCGGGAATGGGACGTCTTTTAGTGGTTGCAATATCCAACCGTGATTTTAATGTGGTACAGGCGGCAGTTCTTTATATCGCAGCAGTGGTTATCATCATTAACTTTATTGTGGATCTGTTATACCAGAAGGTTGACCCGAGAGTGAAGATTTCGTAGGAGAAAGGAGAAACAACATGAGAAAAAGAAAGCTTGATTTTAATTTTATCTTAGGCATCGTGCTCATATCCTTTGTCCTTATTTTAGTATTAGTCGGATTATTCTATACACCGTATGATCCGAATGCAATGGACATCACATCTAAGAATCTGCCGCCAAGCCTTAGCCATTTATTCGGAACCGATTATATGGGGCGCGACATCTTAAGCCGTGTGATGGAAGGAGCGAAGACGACATTCTTTATCGGGATTGCAACCGTTACAATCGGTGCAGTGATCGGTATTTTAGTCGGAGCGGTGACCGGATACTACGGCGGCATCTTAGACGAGATACTAATGCGTATCAATGACGGCATTGCATCGTTCCCAAGCATTTTATTAGCGCTTGTGATGGTCAGCATCTTAGGAACCGGGAAATACAATATCATTCTGGCATTAGGCATTATCTTTATTCCAAGTTTCGCCCGTGTGGTACGAAGCGAGTTTATTGCACAGAAACAGCTTGATTATGTGCGGAATGCAAAGTTAATGGGGGCTGGTGATCTTCGGATTATGTTTGTACATATCCTTCCGAACACCAGATCCATCATTCTTTCCGCGGTAACGGTAGGATTTAATAATGCAGTATTAGCAGAAGCGGGAATGAGTTATTTAAGCCTTGGGGTGCAGCCGCCGGATGCTTCTCTTGGGAGAATGTTATCCGAGGCACAGACATATTTATTTAATGCACCATGGTTCGCATTAGCACCAGGGCTGATTATCGTCATAACGGTTCTGGGATTCAGCCTGATTAATGAAAGGGGAATGAAGGATGGAAACTAAAAAAAGCCCCCTCTTACAAATAAAAGATATGAGCATTTCCTTCTTCTCCGGGAAGGATAAGAAAAATGGCGTAAAGGCAGTGAAGAACATTTCCTTTGATGTGATGGAAGGGGAAATCGTGGGCATTGTCGGCGAAAGTGGTTCCGGAAAGAGTGTCACCTCTCTTTCTATTATGGGACTTCTTTCTGAAAATGGGGCCATTACCGGAGGATCGGTTTTCTTCAATGGAAAGGAGATCAGTCATTTTACTAAAAAGCAGTACCAGAGCATTCGTGGTACGGAAATATCCATGGTATTTCAGGAGCCGATGACTTCCTTAAATCCGGTTTTAACAATCGGGTACCAGGTGGAAGAGATGCTTCTTCTTCATACAAAGATGGGAAAAAAGGAACGATTGGAGGCGATGATACAGATCCTTTCGGAAGCAGGGCTTCCGGATGCAGCAGGCCTTCTTTCTAAATATCCGCATGAGCTTTCCGGCGGCATGAGACAGCGTGTCATGATTGCGATGGCAATGATCTTAAAGCCAAAGCTTTTAATTGCGGATGAGCCGACAACAGCATTGGATGTGACGATTCAGGCGAAGATCTTAGAGCTTCTTAAAAAAATGAATGAGACATATGGAACAACTGTGATCTTGATCTCCCATGACTTAGGAGTCATCAAAAGCATTTGCAGCCGTGCGGTTGTTATGTACCGGGGCGAGATTGTGGAAGCAGGAAATACGGCTGATTTATTTGCAAATCCACAGAAGGATTATACAAAGAGACTTCTTTTTGCGGCATCCGGAACGAAAGGGCAGATGGAACAAGGGAGGGAAGAGGCACAGAGTCTTACCGCGGCGGCCATTGAGAATGATGAAATCTTAAATGTAAAGGACTTGCGGGTTTTTTATGATGAGAAGAAGAAACGCCTTTTTGAGCGTAGAAAGAAAAAGGAAGCGGTAAAAGGTGTGTCCTTTCAGTTGTATGAAGGGGAGATTCTTGGCATCGTAGGCGAAAGCGGATGCGGGAAATCAAGCCTTGCCAAGGCTCTTGTGAAACTGCAGAAGGATGTTACCGGAACGATCTGTACATCGGTGAAACAGCCACAGATGGTATTTCAGGATCCGTATGGCAGTTTAAATCCATCGAAAAAGATTGGATGGCTGTTAGAGGAGCCGTTAAGACTTAAAAAGGTTGAGAAAGCAGAACGAGTGAAGAGGGTGGAGAAGATCTTAGAGGATGTGGGACTTTCTAAGGAGTATGCAGACCGTTATCCGAATGAGCTTTCCGGGGGGCAGAGACAGAGAATTGCAATCGCTCTGGCCGTGATTTTAAACCAGAAGCTGATTGTATTGGATGAACCGGTATCGGCACTGGATGTGACGGTGCAGGCACAGATTTTAGAGCTTTTACTAAGACTTCGAAAGGAATATCGCCTTTCTTACGTCTTTATTTCACACGATTTATCTGTGGTGCGCAAATTATGCGACCGCGTCCTCGTTATGTACGACGGCCACATAGTAGAATCCGGCACCACCTCTGCCATCTATCAGACCCCAGAGCACCCTTACACCAAGAAACTGCTTCAAGCGGTGTTGTCTTAGGATTCGGGGAATGGCAAGAGAGGCCCTGGGTGCATGGCGAGGCAGCGATGGGGCGATGTTCGGACGCAGGCTCGGACAGAATGGGGGAGGAATCTTCGACTATCAGACAGGAGAGCGCTGTCTGATATTCAAAGATTCCTCCCCCATTCTGTTCGCCCTGAGCCGGACATCCGCCCCATCGCTGCCTCGCCATGCACCCAGGGCCTCTCTTGCCATTACAATGCGTTTCAAAAGACGAAACGCATTGTGGGGCAGACGGGAGCGTGGGGAAAGAGGGATGCAGGATGAAGGGGACAGCGTTAGCGAGCTAACGGCTTGGGATGAAAGAATCATATAAATCATAAAAGGGAGTAAAAAATAAAGGGGGAAAAAGAGAGTAATAAAAGGGTATGGCATTGAATAGTAGGGGGAGGAGAGCTATTATTCAATGCCATTCTGGATAAAGGGTTATAGGTCTACGATGGTAGGAGTATGACCTGTGTAGGGGAGAAATTTGGTTAGGATGTCGGTGGTGCGAAGTTTTAGGCTGGAGGTGTTGATGCAGGGATGGCAGCCTATATATTCGCAGGAGAGGAGGTCACGGTCGATTAAGAGGGTGACGTTGTGAGCGTGGTCGTTCATCAGGCCAAGAACGGTGACGGAACCGGGGGTTAGGTTTAGATATTCTTCCATGTAGGTCTCGGAGGCAAAGGAGAGACGGGAGGAACCAATCTGCTTGGATACATCGGCAGTGCGGAATTTTTTGCGGCCGGGCATCATAAGAAGGTAGAACTGGGTTTTGGCAGAGTTGGTGAGGAAGAGGTTTTTACAGATGGAGATTTCTAAGAGCTTTTCAATCTCCTCGCAGGCTTCGATGGTTGGGGTTACATCATGGTCCATACGGACAAAAGGGATATTTAACTGCTCTAGCAGGTCATAGGTTTTCATTTCTTTTTCAAGTCGGCCTTTGGCATCCGGCCTTTTGGTATAAAAGTTTCGATCAATATAAAAAGTCTCCATTTAGACTCCATCCTTTCGTGATTCTATTTTCCCCCCACTTTACCACTCCTCTCCGAACTTGTAAAGGATGCGTTTTTGTTTGATTTAGGGAATGGCAAGGGAGGCCCCGGGTGCATGGCGAGGGATGGAGGGGGCGATGTTCGGACGCAGGCTCGGACAGATTTTGGGAGGTATCTTCGACTATCAGACAGGAAAGCACTGTCTGCTATTCAAAGATACCTCCCCAAATCTGTTCGCCCTGAGCCGGACATCCGCCCCCTCCATCCCTCACCATGCACCCGGGACCTCCCTTGCCATTACAATGCGTTTCAAAGGGCGAAACGCATTGTAGGGACGAACGGTGAATTGGTAAAACGGAAGTATGAGAGATGGATAGCGTTAGAGGGCTGATGACTTGATGGAGATAAAATGGTATTAAGAGGGGAGGAATGAGACTACAAATAGAATGCCAGAACCCCAAAAAAAGATTAAAAAAAGAGTGCTTTGATTAACAGGGTGATCAGCATTAGCCAGATCAGGATGATCGGAATGGCATAATACCATTTCTTTGGTTTTCCGTTCGACCACATGGGTTCGGCTTCTGCTCGGCAGGTTTCAAATGTCTTGACTGGGATTAGTTTTATTGTCAAGGCAATGAATAGAGGAAGAAGGATCACGTCGTCTAAATATCCTAGAACAGGTATGAAATCGGGTATAAGATCTATTGGAGAAAGAGCATAGGCGACGGTGATCCCAGCAAGCAGCTTCGCAAGAAACGGAGTTTCTTTGGCTTTTAAGCATAGGTATACGGCTGGAATATCAAGTTTTAGTTTTTATGCACGTTCTTTTAAAGACATAGTGATTTCCTTTGTATTAAAATTTATTACTGTACCTATCATAACACACATTTGTCCTTATTTTATATCCTGCTTTACCGTTAATAATTCAAAAGAAATAAATATTGATTATCGCCCTCCCCTAATTGTCGGAGCTTGCGACCGAACATCGTCCCATCCAAGCCTCGCCTTGCTCCCGGACCTCTTTTCGATATCCTCTTACATTAGGAAATAGTAAAATTATGGTTGAATTTGGGGCAGAAGTGTAGGATAATTAGGGTCTGGTGGAAAAAATTATGATGAGAGAGGAAAGAAAGGTAGTAAGGTATGTTAGCTAGGTACATAAGGAAATACAAGGGAAGCTACATCCTCGGGATCATCACTCTGTTCATTGTGGATCTGATCAGTTTAAAGATTCCGCAGTTTACCGGGGAGATTACGGATGGGCTTGAAGCAGGCACCCTGTCCTTTCATGGAGTGCTTCGTTACATCGGCCTGATTGTCTTAGTTGGAGGAGGCATGGCAATCGGCCGATTCTTCTGGCGTTATTTTATATTCGGTGCGAGCAGAAGGATTGAATATGAATTGAGAAATGATATGTTTTCTCATCTTTCGAAATTATCGATGCGTTTTTATAATGAGCATAAAACGGGAGATTTAATGGCTCATTTTACAAATGATTTAGCCGCCGTGCGTATGTCCATAGGTCCGGCTGTCATTACGACATTCGATGCGATCATTATGACAATCATGGTTGTGATTAAGATGGTTGTATATGTAAATCTGAAACTGACTCTGCTTGCGTGCATTCCAATGATCTTTATTTTGATTGGTGGAGTTTTCTATGGAAGGGCGATTGAAAGACGGTTTCAGGATAAACAGCAGGCATTTTCAGATTTGACGGATGAGGTGCAGGAGAGCATCTCCGGAATCCGTGTGATTAAGGCATTTGTGCAGGAGAGGGCAGAACTAAAGAGTTTTGCAAAGGCGAATCAGAATAATAAGGAGAAGAATCTGCGTGTGGTCAAGCTTCAGGCAGTGGTAATGCCCCTTCTTGATGTGATAATTGGAATTTCCAGCGTTATCACGTTATTTTATGGCGGGTATCTGGTATTTGAAGGGCAGATCTCAACCGGACAGTTTGTGGCATTTAACTCTTATATCGGAATGCTTGTGTGGCCAATGATCGCAGCTGGGGACAGCATCACATACTTTTCACAGGGAAGTGCTTCTATGAAACGAATTGATTCCATTTTTATGGAAGTGCCGGAGATTAAGGATGAGGAGACCGTGGATCGGGCGATTACCAAACTTGAGGGCGAGATTAGTTTGAATCATCTGACATTTCGATTTCAAGAGTCTTTCCCGGATGTGTTAAAGGATGTGTCCGTGACGATTCCAAAAGGATCGACGCTTGCTATTTTGGGAAAGACCGGAAGTGGAAAGACAGCAATCGCAAATCTTTTACTTCGTATGTATAATGTGGAACCAGGCATGATTACGATTGACGGAAGGGATATTCGCGAGATCCCGTTAAAGACACTGCGGTCTCAGATTGCCTATGTGCCACAGGATAACTTCCTGTTTTCGGATACGTTACAGACCAATATCGCATTTGGTACGCGTGATCTGATCGATCTGCCGGAACATCATAAGAAGTTTAGCCTCTTCCAGTCAAAGAAGGAACGCTTAGACGATAGAAAGGAAACGGATCTTTACAGCAGAGAGAATTTAATCGATCAGGCTTATGGGGATCTTGACCAGGTTATGGACGCGGCGAAGATGGCATGCATTCATGAAAATATTATGGAATTCCCATCCCAGTATGCGACGATGGTCGGAGAACGCGGTGTTACCGTATCCGGCGGACAGAAGCAAAGAAGCTCCATCGCAAGGGCTTTAATGAAGGATGCACCGATTCTGATTTTAGATGATTCGCTTTCTGCAGTCGATACGAATACGGAAGAACGGATTTTAGCTCACTTGAAAGAAAACCGTGCGGATAAGACGACCATTATTATCGCACATCGTATCTCTACGATCCAGAATGCGGATAGGATTCTTGTATTAGAGGATGGAAAGAGAGCAGAGTATGGCACTCATGAGGAGTTAATTGCTCTTGGTGGCCATTATGCGAAACTTTACAAAGAACAGCAGCTTGAAAAACAGTTAGAGACAGCATAGGAGGAAATACGATGAAAAGAAGTGAAGTCGATGTGGAACGATCGGTTCATGGAAGCGTTTTTAAGCGTCTGATGAAATATGCTGTGCCATATCTTCATTATATGATTGCAGCGTTAGTCCTTGTTTTAATCATTACAGGACTTGATCTATACCGCCCGATCTTAATGGGAAAGGCGATTGATTTATTTGCGGAAAGTGCCGATTTTAATGCTGTGAAGACAACGGCGATCACGTATCTGTTGGTGTTAATTGGCATCTTTGTTTGTAATGTGGCACAGACCTATATCCTGCAGTTAACCGGACAGAGCATCATCTATAATATCAGAGAAGAAGTATTTGCCCATATTCATAAGCTGAGCCTGCGTTTCTTTGATGTTACGCCGGTAGGCCGTATTGTCACGAGGGTTACAAATGATGTGGAAGCGCTTCATGAGATGTATGCGAATATTTTAGTAAAGCTGTTTCGAAATATGGTTAAAATTATCGGGTTAGTGGTTGTTATGATCAGCCTGAATGCAAAAATCTCTTTTTATGCCTTTCTTCTGCTTCCCTTTATAGCAGGACTTACGGTATTATTTAAGAGTGTCTCCAGGCAGACTTACCGTGCTACCAGAACGAAGATCACCGCGATCAATACCTATCTGTCGGAGCATTTATCTGGCATGAAGCTGATTCAGATTTTTGCAAGGGAAAGAGAGAAGAACGCAGAGTTTGAAGGGAAGAGCAAGGAATTATTCCATGCAAATTACCGGGAAATGATGGTGTTCGCGATTTTTCGTCCTTCCATCTATATGTTATCGGTTCTGTCACTTGTGATTATAATTGCGGTAGGTGGAGACTCGGTATTAAAAGGTGCTATCACGGTCGGAACGTTATATACGTTTATTCAGTATATCAATTCATTTTTTGAACCGATTCAGGAACTGGCAGAGCAGTTTGGAACCTTGCAGTCCGCGATGGCATCTGCAGAAAAGATTTTTACCATCTTAGATGAAGAGCCACTGATCGTGGAAAAGGAGAATCCGGTTCATATAGAAAACATCAAGGGAAGAATCGAATTCGATCATGTATGGTTCGCTTATCAGGATGAGGACTGGATCTTAAAGGATATCAGCTTTACGATTGAGCCGGGGCAGAGCGTTGCCTTTGTAGGTGCGACCGGAGCCGGCAAGTCTTCCATTCTTAATCTGATCGGACGGTATTATGATATTCAGAAGGGACGTATTTTAATTGACGGAGTGGATATCAAGGATTTAAGCACCGACGAGCTAAGAGGCGCGATCGGCCAGGTGCAGCAGGATGTCTTTATTTTCACAGGTGATATCAACAGCAATATTCGCCTTAAAAATAGAGACATTTCCGATGAAGATATAAAAAAGGCAGCGCGTTATGTCAATGCGGATACGTTTATTGAGAAGTTAAATCATACGTATGAAGAGGCTGTAACGGAGCGAGGGGCTACATTTTCAGCGGGACAGCGTCAGCTGTTAAGCTTTGCGAGAACCTTAGCTTACGATCCGGCAATCTTAGTTATGGATGAGGCGACTGCGAATATCGATACGGAAACCGAGCTTTTAATTCAGGAAGCATTGGAGAAACTGATGAAGGGAAGAACGACGATTATGGTGGCGCACCGCCTTTCAACCATTCAGCACGCGGATAAGATCATTGTCATGCACAAAGGAGAATTAAGAGAAAGCGGTACTCATCAGGAACTGCTTTTGAATAATGGATTATATAAGAAGCTGTATGACTTGCAGCTAGCAGGAGAGAAGTAAATGTCTAAAGTAAGAAGTTTAATGAAAGAAGAAATCGAGATCATTTACAAAGAGCATCTGGTAAATGATTTCCCAAAAGAAGAACAGAAACCACTTGTATTTATGTTGGATCTTTATGAGAAGGGGATGTACCCATGCTACGGCATGTTTGAAGGAGAAACGCTTATTGCTTATGCATTCCTTGTAAAGACTGAACAGGAATCATTTTTATTAATGGATTATTATGCGGTTGTAAAGGAATACCGTTCAGGCGGATACGGAAGCAGGTTTTTAAAGCTGTTACAAGAACAGTGTAAAGACGAAGCGGGAATCTTCTTTGAAGTGGAGACTGGGATTTATGAAGAAGGAAAGGCAAAGGAAGTATGTGAGAGGAGAAAGTCCTTTTACCTTCGAAACGGTTTATGGATGACCGATTTATGGTTGCTTTTATTTACTGTGGATATGCATGTGATGTATCTGCCTTTGCAGGAAGAACATATTTCAGAAGATGAACTTTTAGAACAGCTTGACCATATCTATCAGACAATGTTCCCGAAAAAAATGTATGAAAAAAATATCGTCCTAAAAAGAGCGCGGGAAGCATAACGAACAAAAAGAACGTAAAGACTAGGAATGTCAGAAAATAAGATTAGTTAAAATCATTCTTATAAGAAAAAAGGAAATCTGTCATGTGATGGGAAAAGCAAAATAATAACAAGAATTTACAATAAAAGTAATGAGAAATTGCTTGACAGTCATGCTGCATAATGATATAATTTTGAGGAAAAGTGCTGATACATCAGTACTTAGTAAACCTGTAATCATTACAGGCAGCATGAAGCAGAGTATCCACTCTCGCCCGCAGCACTAGATAGTCGCGAACGGGTCCTTAATTCAAACGTCTAGACTGACAACTGTGAAAGCGGTTTTGTGAAGAATTTTAGGTGGATAGCTCGCTATTCACCTTTTTTAATTATATTTTGAATGATCCTATGGAGGTGCAGAACTATTAGCGATTTAATGATTAATGAGCAGATCAGAGACAGAGAGATTCGTCTGATTGGTGAAAATGGAGAACAGCTTGGTATTATGTCATCAAGAGATGCATACAAGTTAGCACAGGAAGCAAACTTAGACTTAGTTAAGATTGCCCCTACTGCGAAACCACCGGTTTGTAAGATTATCGATTACGGTAAATACAAATACGAGTTAGCTAGAAAAGAAAAAGAGGCTAAGAAAAAGCAGAAGGTTACCGATGTAAAGGAAATCCGTTTATCACCGAACATTGATGATAATGATCTGAACACAAAAGCAGGTCAGGCAAGAAAGTTCATCACCAAAGGGGATAAGGTTAAGGTAGCTTTAAGATTCCGAGGCAGAGAAATGGCCCATATGGGAGCGAGCAAGCAGATCTTAGATAAATTCTATGCACAGCTTGAAGACGTTGCAGTCGTAGAAAAGCCTGCTAAGATGGAAGGTAGAAGCATGATTATGTTTCTAACTGAAAAAAAATAGAAATCGTTAATTACATTTTAACTAAGACAACAGATTCTGTTAGGATTTGTTAGAATGTGTTAAGCAATAGAGTTCTATGGAATCTATTGACACCAATATAAAAAGAAAGGTTTGCACAGGATAAGTGGCAAACCATGTGATTTAAGGAGGAAATATCATGCCTAAATTAAAGACAAGCAAAGCAGCAGCTAAGCGTTTTAAGATGACCGGTACTGGTAAATTAAAAAGAATGAAAGCTGGAAAGCAGCATATCTTAACTAAGAAATCTCAAAAGACTAAGAGAAATCTTAGAAAAGCAGCTATGATGGATGCTAGCAACGAAAAGAACATGAAGAAGATTTTACCATATCTATAAGATTGGTAATAAGGAGGGAAATAGACTATGGCAAGAATTAAAGGCGGCTTAAACGCTAAGAAAAAACATAATAGAATTTTAAAGCTCGCAAAAGGTTACAGAGGCGCTAGAAGCAAACAGTACAGAGTTGCTAAGCAGTCCGTAATGAGAGCGTTAACATCTTCTTTCGCTGGACGTAAGGAAAGAAAGAGACAGATGAGACAGCTTTGGATCGCTCGTATCAATGCAGCAGCAAGAATGAACGGCCTTTCCTACAGCAAATTCATGTACGGTTTAAAATTAGCTGATATCACTGTTAATAGAAAAATGTTAGCTGAATTAGCAGTAAACGATGCTGAAGGCTTCAAAGCTTTAGTAGAAGTTGCTAAAACTAAATTAGCTTAATACCATACCCAAGAAGTGTTGCAAAGCAGATCTGCTTTGTAGCGCTTTTTTTGGTTTAGGAGGATGTCGCACTCCCCACCCCCGCCGTCCCGTTTTCCGGGGAATGGATGGGGCAATGTTCGGACGCAAGAGCGGACAAATGGTGAGTAATCTCCGACTATCGGACAGGAAGGCACTGTCCGCTATTCAGAGATTACTCACCATTTGTTCGTCTTGAGCCGGACATTCGCCCCATCCATTCCCCGGAAAACGGGACGGCGGGGGTGGGGAGTGCGACATCACAAAGAGTTTCGAAAAGCGAAACTCTTTGTGATGCGCACACACTAGCGTGGGGTGAGTGTTGCGGCATGCGGTAGATGTGGACAGGAGGGCGCATCTTGGATGGAATGGGATGGTGGAGGGGGAGATATAAAAAGATAAAAAGAGGAGAACGTGAAAAAACAGGATTGCCTAAAAAGTAGAGGATAATGCAGGTTGTAAATACATAAGAAGTGAGATGAATGCCAAAATCGGTATATTAAAAATAAAATCAGCCGATTGTTTATGAAAGAAAACGATAAAAGATCAGTAAGACTATAGTTTTTTTATTGTTTTCGAAGGATTTTGTCCATGGATTTTCCTTTGGCTAGTTCATCGATTAATTTATCAAGGTAATGGATTTCCTGCCTAACATCTCCCCCACCACATATCTCGACCTCCTCCCTATTAAGCATTTTCTAATGTAATTCTAACTTGATTGTTTGGGAGCAGAAAGGTAAGATGGAGACAGAAAATGTAAGGAATTAGTTAACGAATCTGGGTAAAGGAGGATGTAGTATGCGGAATAAGGTTTCAAATGTACTTTGGGGAGTGTTTTGGATCGTACTTGGAGTTGGAATCGCGGGGAACGCATTCCATATATGGGATTTTACTTTATTTTTTAGAGGCTGGTGGACGCTCTTTATTATTGTCCCGTGTGCAATTAGTATGATAAACAATGGATTTGGAAATGGCTCCATGATCGGACTTGTTATTGGTATCTTGCTTTTGTTGGCACAGAGGAATATCTTAGACGGCAGTGTATTGCGAAAGCTTATCGTGCCGATTATTCTTGTTTTGATTGGTATCAATATTATGTTTCGAGGAATCTTCACAGCCAATAAGAAGATGCATCTGAATGTAGAGTTTGGACCGGGGCAGAATGCAATATTCGGGGGTAAGACACAGTGTTATACAGGAGAAATCTTTAGAGGAACCGAAGCAAATGCTATTTTTGGCGGAGTGAAATTAGATCTTAGGGATGCTCAGATTCCGGAAGATGCGGTGATTGATGCTTCCGCCATCTTTGGGGGAATCGATATCTTTGTACCACAGGATATCCGGGTTAAGGTATCAAGCACTTCTTTATTCGGCGGGACGACCAATCATGTAAAAGGAAGAGTGCCAGATGATGCAAAAACCATTTATATCAATACGACTTGTATGTTTGGAGGTGTGGATATACGATGAACACATTTGAGAGAATCATTAAGTATTGTGCAATGGCCTTTGCAGTTGTGCTCTCCATCGGGATATTTGGGGGAATAGCAGCAGCACTGACCGGTGTTGCTTCGAATGGTACCGTCGTATTATTCGGGGAATCAAGCGACGAGGATCTTGTTAGTTTTACAAAGGAGTTTGAAGGAGTAGAAGAGTTGGATCTTCATAACTATTCCGGACATATGACCGTTCAGATCGGGGAGGGATTCTCTGTAGATGCAAAGAATGTCAGATCTGATTATGTGGCAGAGATGCATGGAAACAAGTTATATGTAGGAAATGAGAATGATTCCAATTTTATTTTTAACTTTGAGTTCTTTTCTTCTTCGAAACGGTCAGAAGTGGTTGTGACAGTACCGGCATCTTTTGTGGCTGAAAAAGCAGAGTTTAGCAATGGTTCCGGTGAATTTGACCTTCAGTATCTGAATACGGATGTTATGACAATTGAGAATGGTTCCGGAAGGTTTAATGGAAATGATATGACAGCAGAACGCACAACCATGGATCTTGGATCCGGTGCAGTGGAGATCACGAATCTTACATCCGGACGTACGAGCATTACGGGAGGATCTGGTTCTCTTACGATGAGCAGTTGCAGCATAGAAGATCTGTCCGGTGATATGGGATCCGGAAGGTTTACATTTGATGGGGAACTGAAAGGAAAGAATGATTTAGAGACCGGAAGCGGAAATGTAGTGCTTAATATTATGGGAAATATCAAGGATTATGGAATGGACTGCGATGCCGGAAGCGGCGGAATCTGGATTAATGGAGAGAAAGAGGACGATTACCGATACAGCGATTCTGATGCCCTATATTATCTTGAGATTGATGGCGGATCAGGAAGAGTAAGCGTGGACTTTAAATAAAAATCGAGAAGAAATAAAACGATCAAGAAACAAGATCAAGAAAAAATAAGATAAAGAATCGGGAGTTTTTACCTAAGCATTAGGGAAAGGTAAGAACTTCGGATTCTTTTTTGTCTTTAAGCAATAGGACTGTTACCAAAAGATCATGCTTTAGAACTCCTCCTCTCTTAGCATAACCTCCTTGTTAACTAAAAAAACGCAGGTTCGGGGAAACCTGCGCTTAAAGTAAGGGAGGAGTTAAATATGCAGATGAAGGAAAATTGGGGGAACATCTTGCATATTTAAGCTCCGGGGGATATAAACCATCTCAGTGTATTGGTAGTTATACGAAATAACACTGGTTGTTTTTACAACACTATTATGTCATGATGACTAAAAGAAGTCAATTAGAAAATTGCGAAAACAAAATAAAAATTTTAGAAATACATGAAATAAATATAAAAAAAGTGATAATATACACTATCCAGGGAGTTGCTGGACTGCTTATATTATAATAATAGATGAGAAATTTATTTGAGTTATGAAAAAAAAACTGGAAAACTATAAGGCAAAATATTGTTGCGGTTCCATACATTCCTGTATATAATAGGGATATTAAATTTTGTTGTAAAATAGTAAATAAAAAGATTTTTTGTTGCTTTCACGAAGCTGTGTAACAGAGGAGGAATTCAGATGAAAATGAATAAAGAAATGACAAAAAGACAGTACATAAAATGGAATAAAAAGGTTTTGATTTTGATCGCAGTAATGCTTTTGGGGATGTCAGGATGCGCAAAGAAACAGGAAGAAACTTCTGCAGAACCTACACCGGTCATTACAGAGATTCCAGATCAGGATAATACAGAGTTAGAAGAAACAGAATCCGATACGCAAGAGGAAACAGAAGAACCAAAAGAAGAACCAAAAGACGAAACAGAATCTGAAGTGCAGGAGGATGCAGCAGAGGAAGAGGAGAACGCTGAAATAGAAGAGGACAAAGAGCACATCCAAGTTACACCGGAACAGAAACCAGAGGAAGATTTTACAGAAGAAGATCCGGTTGAGACAATTGTTCCGGAGGGTGAGGTGCTCACAAAGGAGCAGGCAGTTGCAGCGGTTGCGGCATTTTCAAAGGAAGCATTAGGGCTTCAGAATGAACTTGGACAGTATTCCATTATCGTTGACAGCTGGACAACCATGGTACAAGGAAATGAATGCTATTGTCTGAATGTATATGATTATGTGGATGACAAACAGCAGTTAGTAAAGATGCTCTATGTGACAGTGGATGGAAAAGAGGTATTTGTACACGATGATGAACTGGGAAAATTCGTACAGATTACCAAGTAACTAAGATAGAAAGTAGCGAAGAAGGCTGCTGCAGGATGCACGCATATGCGTACGTTTTGCAACAGCTTATTTTCGGTCTGAAGCGACTTAGGCCCGGGGCTTACTGTTGAAAAGACAAGGGTGAAGTGATATAATTTTTTTATAGGAAGCGGTAATATAAGTCCGGTTTAGAATTAGAGATGCTTGAGGTGAAAAGTGTGAAAGAGAAGATTGAACAGTTTGCGAATGGCAGATTCTTATATGATCTGCCAATGATAATTCTGTCTGAAGACAAACTAGAGATAACAGTAGTAGCGGGATACACCTATCAGGGCTCTTTTACCATTACGAACAGTACAAAAACGCGTCTGAAGGGCGTATTGTATTCTTCAAGCAGGCTCATTACATTTGAGAATGGCCGATTTATTGGGGAAGAGAACGAGATTGTGTATCATGTGAGTGCAAAAGGCTTGGCTGCACAGTTAAGATTAGAGGAAGAGATACAGATTGTGACCGACTGTGGAGAAAAGACAATCCCTGTTATCATCGAGACAGTGGCTCCATTTTGCAATAGTACCCTTGGAAAGATTGAAAACTGTGATGAGTTCACAAATCTGGCAAAATGCAACTGGTCGGAAGCAAAGAATATCTTTAAGTCTCCTGCATTTGCAGATATGTTATTGTTCCATGAACCGGAATACTATAAGCTATATCAGGATTTAAGTCAGAGCAGTTCCACAAGCCAGTCAATGGAAGAGTTTTTAGTAGCGACCGGTTATAAGGAGAAAATCCGATACGAAGCAGACCGGGTAAGTCTGTCTTATGAATTGAACCAGTATAATTTCATGGATAAGGTAAAGATTATCAAGAAAGGCTGGGGATATGGGGACCTGCGCATTAGTACGGATCTTTCCTTTATTGAGCTGGACCGCAAGATTTTATGGGTGGACAGCTTTAATGGGGACGAATATGAACTTGGCTTTGTGGTAAAGAATGATGAACTAAAGGCAGGCGTTTATACCGGCCATATTAGGCTGCAGTCGGTAACGGAGGAACTTGTGATCGAAGTTACCATTGACAACAAAAAAGAGACAGAACAAAAGCAGGAAAAGCGGATTCATAAGGCAAAGCTGGAAGGGGATCTGATACAGAATTATATTGATTTCAGAACGGATAAGAAGGATTCGAAACAGTATGCACAGGATGCGCTTCATTTGCTTTTAGAGATCGACACACTGGATAAGGAAAGCACATTCTTACAGCTGTACCGGTTACATATCTATCAGGTGACAGATAAGCTTGATGTGGTACGGGAAGAGTTAGCAAGAAGAATGGAAAAACCGGAGCAGCTGATCCGCGAGTCGGCTTCTTATTATGCCTTTGTGCTCTATCTGGACACATTAGTGGACCGTGAGCAGAAGGATAAAGAGGCGGTGTGTGACCTTGTTCGGGAGTATTATAAGAAGGATGAGGGAGACTGGCTTTTATTCTGGATGTTATTATATCTGGAAAAGCAGTATGACAGTAATCCGGAAAAGAAGTTTGAAGATATTAAGGCGCAGTTTTATAGGACGAAGATCCATACGCCGATCCTCTATTATGAAGCGGCAGAAGTGCTGATGGAGACGCCATCCTTATTAAAGGAATTAGGAAGCTTCGAACAGCAGATTCTTAACTTTGCATTCCGCAATCATATGATGACCAAGGAAGTGGCGATGCAGTTTTCTTATCTGGCATTAAAGGAAAAACATTTTACCATCCTTTTATTTAAGTTATTAAAGCTTGCATATGAGACTTACGATTTAAAAGAGGCACTTCAGGCGATTTGTGGCTATTTAATCCGCACTCACAGAACGGAGTATAAGTATTTTGAATGGTACTGTGCCGGCATTTTAGCAGGGCTGCGAATCGGAGAGCTTCAGGAATATTATATGTATGCGTTAGATCCGTCAAAAGATATCGTGATCGATGCAGCGGTTCTTGCTTATTTCAGCTTTAATGTAAAGCTTCCGGACCGCTTAAAGGAATATCTGTTTTATGATGTGGTGCGTGGGAAAGAAAAGCGTACCGCAATATATGATACGTATCGCGATAGGATTCGGGAATTTGCGTTGGAACAGTTAAAGCAGTCTGTGATAAATGAGAGAATGGCTGTCATTTATCAAGATGTATGCAAGGATATTGAAGTAAATGAAGAAGTTGCCGAATATCTTCCGAAGGTCGCATTTAAGTATCTTATCACATGTGATGCGGCAAAGGTGAAGGCGGTATGCGTCATTCATAAGGAGATTGCAGATGAGGTCATAACTCCGGTTGTGGACGGACAGGCTGTTGTTGATATCTATACACAGAATGTTGGAATCTATCTAATGGATGAAAGCCAGAACCGGTATACGGTATCTATTCCGTATACGATGAGACATCTCCTTGATGTGTCAGAGCTGTTAGAGGAATGTTATAAAAAGCATAAGGATCAGCCATGTCTGGCGCTTCATTTATCAGAAATGGCGGAGTATTATGAGAAGACGGATGAGATATCGGTAGAGTTACGCAAGCAGGTGGCGATTATGCCAAATCTGAATCCGATTTATAAAAAGCAATTTTTACAAACGTTAATTTATTATTATTATGATAATTATGAAGGCGAGACGCTTAAGAATTATCTGGCCATGATCGATCTGCACTTTGTAGCAGAGAAAGACCGTATTAAGTTCATTGAATTTATGATCTTGCGTGAGCTCTTTGATGTGGCAGTGGCACAGATTAAGCAGTATGGGTATGAGAAAATCAGTGTTACCCGTCTGGTCAAGCTTGCTGGTCATCTGATTCGTCAGGAATACGGTCAGGAGAAGAATCTGGCCTGCGAGATCACGTATTATCTCTATCAGAAGAATCAGGCAGATAAGGAAAGCTTTAAATTCCTTGCAAAGAACTATAACGGTCCGACTAAGAATATGCTTGACTTATGGGAACACGTACGGGAAAAGGAAATGGATACGACGGACTTAGAGGAACGTCTTTTAGGTCAGATGCTGTTTACTGAAAGTTATGTGTGGGATGGAAAGGCTGTATTTTACAGCTACTATCGTACCGGTTTCAATAAAAAGCTGATTCGTGCCTATTTATCCTATTGTTCGTATAAATATCTGATCCGTAATCGAATGATCGAGGACGAGATGTTTGAAATCATCCGTAAGGAATTGAGTCGGGATGATAATGAGGTCTGTGTCCTTGCGTTAATCAAGTATTATTCCAGATTAAATCAGCTTACGGACAGTGAGATCAATTTTATTGATTATCATTTAAGCCATTTTGAGATCAAAGGCATCTATCTGCCATTTTTTAAAGGGCTTCAAAAACATATGAAGATTCCAAAAGAGATGGATCATAAGGTGTATGTGGAATACCGAGCAAATCCGGAACATAAGGTCATCCTTCACTACAGCATGGATCCAAATGAAGAAGAAGGCTTATATCGGACGGAAGAGATGTCTGATATGTGCTATGGCATTTTTGTAAAGGAATTTGTGCTGTTTAAAGGAGAGACGCTTTATTATTATATCACCGAGAAAGACGGGGAGAATGTCACAGTCATCGATATAGAGGAGATTATGGCAAGGGATGATGAGGCAAATGAGGAAAAGCACAGATATGGACGTCTGAATGAGATCATTGCTGCAAGAATGTCGGATGATGCCGAGAACCTTGCGGCTCTGTTAGAAGAATATTGGAAGATGGACTATCAAGCAGCACAGCTGTTTAAGCCATTATAGGAAAGGTGGACAAAGCATGGGCGATAATAAGACGCTGTTAGTCGGATTTGATATCAACAACGATTATACGCAGATCAGCTGTTTCAACAGAAAGCTGATGGAACCGGAGTCTGTGTGTGTCACACCTGATAAATCCCGATTTGCGATTCCGACCTGTCTTATGGTGAAGGAATCAAATAAAGAATGGGTATTCGGGGATGAAGCCGTAAGGCTGCGGGATTTGAACGCAGGCGTATTTGTGGATGATTTAGTCGGCAGGCTGATGAGAGGAGAGGACACCGAGATTTATGGTTCCATCTTCTCAGCCGAGGGACTGATGGAGAAGTATTTTAGAAAGACACTTGGTTTCTTACGACAGCACTATTTGAATAACAGCATATTAAAGATTGTAGTGACCGGCAGGGAGATAAATGAGGACCTGGAACAAAAACTGTATGCGGTGCTTGAGCGTCTCGGGATAAAACGGGATCGTGCGATTGTTTTAAAACATGTTCAGTGCTTTATTTATTATGCGATCAGTCAGAAGCCAGAGCTCTGGCCAATGGATGTGGGGCTGTTTGAGTATGCATCAGAGGGGCTTCTATTTTATCATCTAAAGATTGATCGTAAGACGGATCCGATTACGATTGTGGTAGATAAGATTGATCTGTCAGCAGAGTTTCCGGCTGGCATGCCAGGAAAGCATACACCGAAGGAATTAGCGGATGAGTTTACCGAGCTTGCAAAACGGATTTTAATGAAACGGATGATCACGACTCTTTACCTGACCGGATATGGATTTGAAGGGGAATGGATTTATGAAGCCGTAAAACCATTATGCATTGGAAGAAGAGTGTTTAAAGGACAGAACCTTTATACAAGAGGTGCTTGTTATGGTGCCAAAGGGTTGCAGTATCAGGAATTTGATAATTTTCTTATTTTAAGTGATGAACTGATTACCTCTACAATTTCTCTGAAGCTTTATGCAAATGCGGTGAATGGGGAGTATGTTCTGATCAAGGCGGGAACCCCATGGAAAAAAGCAGAGAAAAGGGTGACATTTATACTGGATCACAGCAATGAACTGGAATTTAGGGTCAGCAATCTTCTAAAGAAGGATGTGATCCATGAGGTCATGAGGTTAGATGGTATGATGAACCGGGAAAATAAAACGATACGCCTAGAGCTTACGATACGTTTTCTAGACCGTGATACCCCGATCGCAACGGTGCGGGATATCGGATTCGGAGAGTTCTTTCCGACAACCATGCGTATCTGGGAACAGGAATTACAGTTATAAGAATGCAGTCGCATAAGAAAAGAACAGGAGGCTAGATGTGGGAAAACTGATATTATGCGCGGGACAGGTGGCATCGAAGCCATACTGTTTTACGGCAACAGGTACCAATGTATATACAATAGAAGAATTATGCTATTATATTTACCATAATATCGAGACGGTCAGTGAAGAACTGATGTCGCCTTCCCTGATCAGCTTTATCAGGGAAGAACTTGGACTTGCCCAAAGGGCAGACTTCTTAGAAAACCTCGTTAAGAACAAGGCTGGGATCAAAGATATCGTAGTCAGCATTTTCTGCAGTGCGGATTATTATGATGAGGATGAGATCAAGAAACTGCTGGCTGTGATCGATGAATTGTATCATATGACGCCGGTACAGAGAAAGAAACGGCATGCGGATGAATATATGAAGCATGGAAAGTTCAGGGAAGCGCTTCGGGGATACCTTGGTATCATTCATTCAAAGGAAAGTCAGGATCTGACGCATCAGGAGTATGGAGATATGCTGCATAACCTGGGAGTGATCGACGTATATCAGGGGGATTACCTTTCGGCAGCAGAAGCATTCCGGGAGGCATATGAGAGAAATCATAGAATTGCATCCTTAAAGCAGTACCTGTTTGCATTAAAGCTCGGAGGAGAAGTGAACTTATTTGAACGAGAAGTGAGAGCACTGGTTGCAAGACGGGATATCTTAGAGCAGATTGAACGGGAACTTAATCAGGCAGAGCGAAGCGAGGAATATACGGTTCCTTATCATGAGATGCAGAAGTTAAAGGAGTCGTTAAAGAACAGGGAAAGACAGCAGTTTTATGAGATGGCGGATGAGATGATAGAGCGGTTAAAAGAGAAGTATCGCAGAGAAACCATTTAATATAAAGCACAAAAGAGCCGGCTGGAAAGGATTGATTTGCAGCCGGTATAAAAGGCAAAGGAAGTAATAGATGAGACGCTTTTTTAAAAGACGAAAAGAACAGGATGTGCAGGCAGAGGAATTTGATCCGATTTCTGTGGATAAGGCATTGAAAGAGTATGCAAAGAGCCGCAGGGAAGCAGAGAAGGTCAAGGGTGCACAGGCAGGCGTTACAGAAGAGGATGTTTTAAAGCAGACGGAAGACGGATTATGTCAGATCGTTGAGATGGAACGGGAATTGGAGGATGCCAAGAGAGAATATGAGGCAGTGACATTATATCTGGCCGATATTCAGAAGATTGATGCGATGACGATGAAGCAGAAGGAAGGAATTATCGATGCTTCAAGGAAAATCATTCAGCTTAATAAGGAGCGCAACCGTTATAAGAAAACGGAAAAAGGCATCAGTGAGGCACAATATGCGTACATAGAACGATTTGCAAGGGAGATTCAGAAAGAGCTGCCGATAATGAAGGAGCAGGAAGCGTATCAGGAACTGATTAAAAGCGATCTAAGGCAGCTAGAAGGAGAAAAAGGAGCGCTTATTTATGAGAAAGAAGCGGCCCTTGATAAGAAGGATTTCTTAAAGAAGTTTTCTATCGCATCCTGTCTGGTTGTATTTGTTGCATTTATGACGCTGTTTCTTGTGATGGAGCAGACCGGGGCGAATCTGATGGTACCATTTTTCATTACAGGAGTGATGGCAGCAGCAGCTATTTTATATATTTTAGTGGAGAGTCGTAACAGCACGTATCAGTTAAAGGTATCTGAAATGAAGCTGAATCGTGCGATTACTTTATCGAATAAGATTAAGGTGAAGTATGTGAACTGCACCAGCGCCCTGGATTATGCGTATGAGAAGTATCGGGTCAACAGTTATCAGGAACTGCAGTTTTTGTGGGTGGAATATGTGAAGGCGAAGGATGAGGCGAAGCTGTATCAGCAGAATACCGAGATGATGAACTTCTATCAGCAGGTAATCGTCGAAGAGCTTATGAATTATGGGATAGAGGATGCAGCAATCTGGATCCATCAGCCGGACGCCTTTTTGGATGCTAAGGAAATGGTGGAGGTCAGACATCGCTTGAATGTACGCAGACAGAAACTGCGTGAACGCATCGATTATAATAATCGACAGCGTGCGGTGATCCTCTCCGAAATCGAATCTTTCAAGAAACGCTTTCCTTCTAAGAGTCCTTCCATTCATGCATTGGCTTCTAATTATAGAGTGCTTATATAGACGGCACAAAAATATGAGATGCGAAAAACAGGCCGCCGTGCGGCAAGCTAAGAAAATGGATATAAATGAGATCCAAATGTTCGGACGTATAGAGGACAAAAAGCACGCTGATCTTCGACTATCAGACAGGAAAACACTGTCTGATAGTCGAAGATCGGCGTGCTTTTTGTTCGCCATGAGCCGGACATTCTAGAACTTATCCGCATCCGTTTTCTTATCTTGCCGCACGGCACCTTCTTTTTTATCCCTAAATTGGTGAGGACAGAGGTAAAAACAAGGAGCAAGGTAAAGACAGAGCTCAAAGCAAAAATAAGGTTCAAGGAAAAATAAGAACCAAGGCTCTAATAAGAGCCAAAGCAAAAAAGCATAGAGAATAAGGTGAAGCCACAGAAGCGGGGCATGCAAGACTGAGAGGGTTATAATAGAACGGGTCAGTCAAGGTCTTTATAGCACCAGAACCAGTCCTTGCACGAGAGGCCTTCGCTTTCAGGATCCATAATGCGTTCTTGTTGATCCATGTAGGTCTTTGGAGGAGGGACAAGAACCGGATCGCCAGGAATCCAGTTGGCAGGGGTTACGACTTTGCAGGCATCGCTTGTCTGAAGGGCGGTTACGATTCGAAGAATTTCCGGAATACACCGGCCGGTTGTAAGGGGATAACATAGGATGGTGCGGATGATCTGGTCCGGGTCAATGATAAAGACATTTCGTACCGTTTCCTGCGTGCTTACATCCGGAGCGATCATACCGTATTTGGAAGCCACCGAACCGTCACGGTCGGCTACGATTGGAAATGGGATCTCGACTCCGGTCAGCTTTTTGATGCAGTTGACCCAGGCAAGATGGGATGGATTGCTGTCGATGCTTAAGCCTAATAGCATAGTATTGATGGCACAGAAGTCGTTTACTGCTTTGGTGAAGGCGATGAACTCGGTTGTGCATACTGGGGTGAAATCTCCAGGATGGCTGAAGAATACAAGCCAGTGCCCTTTGTAGTCAGACATGCTAAGTGTTCCCATTGTAGTGGTGGCGGTGAATCCGGGCGCCCGCATCCCTATGCTTACATGATTCATATTCATAATAACCTCGATTATGTATTCTTTGATATAGTGTATGAGAGAAGGGTTGGTTAACATACTCAGGATAGGAAGAAAATATGCTGTCTGTCCTAAAATACATGCATTCTGTCAGAAAATGGTTAAAAATTCTTTTTAATATGATAAAATACAAAGTAGATTACTGGAAATAAAAAAAGAAGGAGCGCATATGAGAATGAGAGTAAAAAAGAGTATTTTTCTGCTTGGAATTCTAACCGTTATTATGATTTCCGGATGTGGAAAGGCGGATGACATCAGGCAGAAAGAGGATATAGCAGCAGCACAGGAAGAAGCGGACGAGATAGAGGAGGATGTAGAGATGACACAGGAGCAGATGGATCTGTTAATTGGAATTAGCGTGAATGCAGATCGTATCCGGGAAGGAAAGATTTATAGCTGGCAGAAGGAGATTTTAAACCAGTATGATTATGCACTGGATTATTTAAAGGAGAAGTACCCAAGTCATACGTTTCATTTGGTAAGCTGTGATCCAAAAAGCAAGCTGAATACCTTTTCTTTATTTAAAATGACTGCAGATGAGGATAGCGAGACTTACTATGATCTGTATCTGTATTCGGAAGAGACAGAGAATAGTATAAGCTATACGGCGAAGGACAATTATTATCAGACTATTATCAAGACTCCATACGAACAGTATCTGATGGAGAGAATCGGTGAAGTATGTGACGGATGCATTGGAGTGTCATCGTCTATCACGAGTGTAGAGGGAGAAGGGTATGACGAGCAGATGACCGTGGAAGACATAAAGGAAAAACGTCTTTTAGTCTCACCGATATCCGTTATTTACATGGATGGAAGAAAGTCAGATCCTGCACAGTATGAAAAGATTGCAGCATCTATTGAGAAAAAGATGAAAGAGAATCTGATTTATGGAGCCTATACGGTATATGTACTGTCTGAACTTCCAAAAGAGGATGCTACGACAGAAGAACTCCGTGATTTTATAGGAGAGCAAGGGGATGGAGCATCTGTTTATGAATATACATTTCAACAGTTCCAATCATAAAAGGAAGGCAGGGAATGCAGGATGGGAAAACAGTTAACTACAGAGCAGGTGCTTTTGCTGAATAACCTGATGTATATGACAGAAGATGACCCGCTTAAGAATATTACATCTTATCAGGATGGAAATCTGACCGTCTCTAAGATTGTAAATAATATTGATGTGAATCAGTTACAAGCAAACAAAGATTATGGATCATTTATGACTGGGTCGGACTGGAAGAAGCTGATTCAGGCTGTAAAGAATGATGATCAGCTGATGAATGTACAGATTAAATCTACGAATGTAGATAATACGGAAGGCGGTGGCGGCGGTGCCAGCGCGCTATTCGTAGATCCGTCTACTAAAGATGCGGTTGTGGTTTTTCGGGGAACTGCATCAAAAGAGTGGAAGGATAATTTCGTTGGAGGCGGCAGTACCGGGACAGCGGACGGGGTATCCACGACTCACCAGCAGAATGCCCTTAAATGGTATCAGTCACTGGGGCTTGATGACTATAACAGCGTGACAGTATCCGGACACTCCAAAGGCGGCAACAAGGCCAAATACATAACCGTCATGGATGACTCCGTAGACCGCTGTCTCTCTTTTGATGGACAGGGATTCTCAGATGAATTCGTTGAGAAGTATAAGGATGCTATCGCAAGAAATCAGGACAAGATTTTAAATAATAATGTAGATAGTGATTATGTGAATCTTCTATTGAATGATATCGGCAACACCATCTTCTATAAAGGATATGATTATGGAGACGGTGGTTTTTTAGAGAATCACTGTCCGAATACCTTTTTAAATTTTAATAAAGATGGTACATTTTCGATGTCCACCAGTGAAAGAGATCCGGGAATGAAGGTGTTAGATGATTTCCTCAACAGTTATTTGAGAACGCTGTCTTCAGAAGATAAGGCAAAGACGCTTTCTTTTATCGGAGAGTTAGTAGAAGGCGGATTCAATGGAGCGAATCCGAACGAACTGTTAGGAATTTTATTAGAAGGCGGAAATACCGATTATGCAGCAAATCTTTTGGCCTATTTAATTAAGTATGAACAGACCAATCCGGAATTAGCGGCAACTGTTAAGGATGTACTGGGAAAGATGGGGTTAGAGGATGTGACCGGTATCGTGGATACCGTGACAGACATCATGAACTCTAAATATTTTGATGAGATTTTAGGTATAGCAGGAGTGGTTGGCAACCATATACCGGACTGGGCTCTTGAGAAACTGAGCAAATATCTGTATGAAAAATACGGGATCCGCCTTTCGACGGATGAGTTAAGAAAGCTGCTCGCAATCATCGGAACGGTCTCCGATAAGCTTAAGACAACAGAAGTCTCTGAAGATGGAAGTGATAAAAAGGTAGAATCCACCGGGAAAGCAGCCTTTGCTATCCGGCTAAAGACAATGCAAGAGGCAGAGCAGGAGATGGCAAGCTATCATCAGCTGCTAAAACAGATTGCGGATGAGGTTGGAACCCTTTCGGCAAATCTGGCCAAAGGATTATACTTAGTTAAGATTCCCCTTAACCGGATAAAAGGAATAATGGAAGAAGAGGCAGGCAGTCTGGCAAAGATGTCATCGGTTCTTGCAGAAGCAAAGAAACAATATGATACGGCAGAACAAAGAATTGCGGCAGCAATCTTGGGAGAATAAAATTTCCAGTTATCTACTATTACATAAATGTTACGTAAATGTTACAATATTGTTACATCAAGAAGCCAAAGGAGAAAGAAACAATGAAAAATTTAAAAAAGATGTCTGTAGCATTTGCAATGATCGTAACATTAGGAACAGTAGCAGCACCAAGCGTAGGAGCTTATGCAGCAACCTCCTGTACATCACAGACAAAAAGTGTATGTGATTTCTCATCAGGGGCATTGAGTTATAAAATTACAGGAAACAACACATGCACAGTTACCGGTTTATCAGCAGCAGGAAGCAATGCAAAATCCTGCAAGATTCCATCTACCGTAACATGCAATGGTAAGAAATACAAAGTAACGGGCGTTGCAAAAAATGCATTTGCAGGCTGTTCCAAATTAAAGAAGATTACTTGCGGCAGCTCTATTAAGACAACAGGATCCAACTGTTTTGGTAAAGCTACCGTTTGCAGAAAATAAAATACAAGAATGATAAGGGACTGTATCACCAGGGGAGTGAGGCAGTCCCTTGCTTTTTTTGAAGTTAAAAATCAAACAGAAAATTAAGACAAGTATGCCATGGCCGAAAAGCAGATAACAATCTGTTAAGAATAGACCATGGATTTTTTTACATAAAAAGAGAGAATTTTAGTATTTTAGATGAAAATATTAACTTGGCATTGTGAAACAAATAGAACGATTCTGCAAAGACTAAAAAGAGGTTTTGTGCTAAGAAAATTAGAATGAAGGAGAATGGTGTTAAACACCGTTCAGGCAGATGACCATCAGAGCTATTTTTCGGAAAGGAAAAGGGAATATGTTTAAGCCAAACCAGGTTATTTTTGAAAAGGGAGCGAGAGAGTATCCGCTAGGAGAGGAGTTATACCGGCGTTTTGTAACAGATAAAGGGATTGAAGTGACGGAAGTGGCATCCAACCGGGTGAAGAGCGCGATTCCGGGAGAAACATTATTTGAGCAGTATCGAAATGGAAAAGAGACGCTTGTAGTAGGCGTGAAGAAGAGCCTTACGTTTCAGTCGTGTAAGCCGAGCGCTCACTATCAGCTCCCGATTGTAAGCGGCTGCATGGGGCAGTGTGAGTATTGTTATCTGAATACCCAGCTTGGGGATAAGCCATTTGTAAGGGTGCATGTAAATGTAGATGATATTCTTAGTCAGGCTGAAAAGTATATGAAGGAAAGGCTTCCTGGCATTACGATTTTTGAGGGGGCGGCCACTTCTGATCCATTGCCGGTGGAGCCATATACACATGCTCTTGCAAAATGCATTCGATTTTTCGGAGAGCAGGAACATGCCAGATTCCGATTTGTAAGTAAGTTCACCGATGTGGATACACTGCTTGATCTTCCTCACAACAATCATACCGAGATCCGGTTTAGTTTAAATACCCAGACTGTCATCAAGCAGTATGAGCATTATACAGCAGGAGCGGATGCCAGAATTGAAGCGGCCGCAAAGGTGATTGGAGCAGGCTATCCATCGGGATTTTTAATTGCACCTGTCTTTTTGTATGAGAACTGGAAAGAGGAGTACCGGCAGATGTTAGAGCATCTAAAGAAAACCCTTCCTACACAGAGAAAGCATAAGATTACATTTGAAGTGATCTCCCACCGTTACACGTTGCGGGCAAAGGACCGGATTAATGAGATCTTTCCGGGAAATACGTTGCCGATGACGGAGGAAGAGAGAACATTTAAATACGGACAGTTTGGATATGGAAAATATGTGTATACGAAAGAAGAACTTGCTGATATGAAGCAGTTCTTCCTGGCTCTTTTGAATGAGCTCTTTCCGGAGTGTGAAGTGAAATATGTAATATAAGAAACAAAAATTACAAGTGGAATGTAAAACGTAAATATCAGAAATAGATATCTGAAGTAAATACAAGAAACAATGTATGAAAATATTAGAAATAAAGTATCAGAAATAAAATATCAGCTGAAAGTACGGCTGTAAATGACCTAGGATACAGGAGAAAACAATGAACAGGCAAAGACCATATTTTGAAGGATGGTATTTTAGACATCAGAAGGACGATAACGTTATCAGTATTATTCCGGGGGCACAAATCGACGAAGAGGGGAATGCATCTGCATTTGTGCAAGTTATTACAAAGGATGCTTCTTATTATATATCTTATCCAATGGAATGTTACTATGTGAACCGCAAAGTATTTTTTATAAAGGTCGGACCAAACTGGTTTACCAGGCGTGTGATTTATCTTAGCATTCATACGAAGGAGTTGGATCTTGAAGGTGAAATCCGGTACGGAAAGTTTGAGGGGCTGCATTATGATATTATGGGGCCGTTTCGATTCATTCCTTTTATGCCATGCAGACATCAGATTATCAGTATGAGGCATTCACTTAACGGGAGAATCAGTTTAAATGGACAAGAGATTACATTTTCAGGAGGAAATGGCTATATTGAAGGAGACTCAGGACATACGTTTCCGAATGACTACTTCTGGTCACAGTGTAACCATTTTTCTAAGGAGCAGGCTGCAATCTTTGCAGCGGCAGCAGATATCCCCGTGTTTGGAGTCTGGATACCGGGATGTATTGCAATTGTAAACTACCGGGGAAAAGAACTGCGTTTTGCAACCTATCTAGGAGCAAGGGTTCGAATAAGGACAGAGCATACGCTGTTAATCACACAGGGAGCTTATGCACTTAGAATCAGGGTGGCTCCGAAACAGGGTCAGATACTGAAGGCGCCGATAAAAGGCAGGATGAGAGGAAGGGTGAAAGAGTGTGTACAGTGCAGAGCCTGTTATGAGCTTTTCTATAATAAGAAAAGGGTCTTTCGGCTTGTTTCCGGAACAGCAGGTTTTGAGAGGGTCACATCTCTTTAATCGGATTTGCGGTTTGCGCTATTGCGAATGCGTGCATAAATATGCTATATTGAGGAATATAATCTCAAACACTATATTGGTTACAGCGATGGAGGGCTTACATGGAACGGACAGAAAAAAAATATCAGACGTATGTACAGATACTGAAGGAAGAACTTGTACCGGCAATGGGATGTACGGAACCGATTGCAATTGCTTATTGTGCAGCGAAAGCGAGAAAGGTATTGGAACAGAAGCCGGATAAAGTCGTGATTGAAGTCAGCGGTAACATTATTAAAAATGTAAAGAGTGTTATTGTGCCGAATACCGGAGGGCTAAAAGGAATCGAGGCTTCTGCCGCAGCAGGCATTATTGCAGGCAAAGAAGAAAAGATACTAGAAGTCATTTCCGAAGTGACAGAAGATCAAAAGAAACAGATCAAGGAATATTTAGAGGAAGCGGAATTTCAGGTGATACCAAGCAGCTCGGATGTGGTATTTGATATCGTGGTCACCGTGTATGCAAAAGAATCCTATGCCAAAGTGCGTATTATAAACTTCCATACCAATGTAGTTTTCATTGAGAAGGATGGGGTGACCATCTATGAAGCGGGGACAAAGACAAGCAATACCGTGTTATCCGATCGAAGTCTTTTAAATGTAGAAGATATTATCGCATTCGCGGATAGTGTGGAGATTTCAGATGTGAAAGAAGTGCTCGAAAGACAGGTTTCCTATAATATGGCCATCGCGAAAGAAGGCATGAAGGGGCAGTATGGGGCCAATATCGGAAAGGTATTAAGCAGTACCTATGGGGATGACGTAAAAGTAAGAGCGAAAGCCATGGCAGCAGCGGGATCCGATGCCAGAATGAGTGGATGTGAGCTTCCGGTCATTATTAATTCCGGAAGCGGCAATCAGGGAATGACCGCGAGCATTCCGGTTGTAGTATATGCAGAAGAGTTGGGAAAGACAGAAGAAGAACTCTACCGCGCGCTTGTCGTATCCAACTTAATCACCATCCACCTTAAGACCGGAATCGGCAGACTCTCTGCTTACTGTGGTGCAGTCAGTGCAGGCTGTGGAGCAGGATGCGGTATTGCATATTTAAATGGAGGACGCTATGATGAAATTGCCCATACCCTTGTCAATGCGGTAGCCATCGCATCCGGCATTGTATGCGACGGGGCAAAGCCTTCCTGTGCTGCTAAAATCGGAGCATCCGTGGATGCCGGACTTATGGGATACTATATGTATGTCAACGGACAGCAGTTTAGGGATGGGGACGGCATCGTAAAGAAAGGTGTTGAGAATACGATTGCAAACGTCAGCCGTTTAGGTCAGGTTGGAATGCGCGAGACCGATAAGGAGATCATCAAGATTATGGTAGGCCAGTAGACCGTTCATTTCGCATAGAACAGAAAAAGGGGAGAATAACATGAAGATTACCTATATCAGTCACAGCGGTTTCTTAGTAGAAACCGAGAAATATGTATTTTTATTTGATTATTTTAAAGGAACCATTCCACCGATTCCAAAGGAAAAGAAACTGATTGTATGTGCCAGTCATAAGCATCACGATCATTTTAACGCAGAAATCTTTCAGCTAATAAAAGAGCATGAGGACACGCTGTTTTTACTGTCAAAAGATATCAAAATGAGCGACGGTTATATGGATCGTCTTCAAGTTCCGGAGAATGCAAGGGATAAAATCAGGTATATCGGAAAAAATCAGGAACTTGATCTTAATGAAGAAATCCATATAGAAACATTAACTTCCACCGATGAAGGCGTTGCATTCATTATCAGTGTAGAAGAAAAAACAATCTATCATGCCGGAGACCTAAACTGGTGGAGTTGGAGGGGAGAATCAGAAGCCGAGTATAAGGAGATGACATCCGCCTTTATGTGTGAAATGAAGAAGCTAGAAGGCCGGACTTTGGATGTTGCATTCATTCCGTTAGACCCAAGACAGGAAGAGCGTTTCTGGTGGGGATTTAACACTCTTATGCGCACCGCTTCCGTAAAAACTGCATTCCCGATGCACTGCTGGGATGACTATTCCGTCATCCAGAGATTGTGCCGTATGGAAGAATCTTTTCCATATCGTGATCGAATCGTAACAATCACAGCAGAAGGGCAGCAGTTTGAACTCTAGACAAGGCCACAAGGAAACCAGATGGATAGAGGGGAGAGAAGAATTTTTCAGGAAGAAAAGTAACTGCTTTTCTCAAGCGTTTCTCTATGTTATAATAAGGAAAATCTGTGTCTGGTGCCTACAAATTCCAGAAACGGAAAAAAGAAAGCGACATTCAAGAAAGGAATCACTATGAATTTCAAATTTGCACATAATAATTTCAATGTACTAGATTTAGAAAAGTCCTTAGCATTCTATCAGGAAGCCTTAGGCCTAAAAGAAGTAAGACGAAAAGAACAGGAAAATGGCGACTTCATCCTTGTATACTTAGGAGACGGAATAACTCCACACCAGTTAGAGCTCACCTGGCTTAGAGACTGGGATCGTCCATACAACTTAGGAGACAACGAGTTCCACCTTGCCTTCACAGTAGACGATTATGATGCCGCTTATGAAAAGCATAAAGCCATGGGCTGCATCTGTTACGAAAATCCATCCATGGGCATCTACTTCATCTCCGATCCCGACGGTTACTGGCTGGAAATTGTGCCTGCCAAGTAGGAGAGAGAGGATGTCGCAGTAAGCCCCGGTGAGGGCTGGGCGCAATAGGAAGTCCGTTGTTCGGACGCGAGAGCGGACATAAGGGGGCCAAAATCCTCGACTATCAGACAGGAAAGCACTGTCTGCTATTCAAGGATTTTGGCCCCCTTATGTTCGTCTCGAGCCGGACACCGGAGTTCCTATTGCACCCAGCCCTCACCGGGGCTTACTGCGACATCATAAAATAGTTCCGCTTAGCGGAACTATTTTGTGATAGACAGACGTTTGGTGAAAAAATACAGAGGGGACGCAGCGGCTTGCAGCGCTGCTGGATTCTGCGGGGAAAGTAACGAAGCGAGGCTGCGAAAGGATAGTGACTTCGAAAAGAAACGAAAGAAACAAGATGTGGAGCCCGTAAGCAAAGAGGATATATGGGAACGAATAGTGGGCCCATAAGAAATATAAAAAAATACGTTGAAGTTTTCTTAAGAAAAATAGTTATTCCTAAAATGAAACAGTATGTAGAACAATTATTTACTGTGAATATCACAGGCTTAGTAGAATTTCTCTAGAAAAGTAAAGCATTAAAAATTCTATAATCCTACGTGTATGGATTCCATCCAGATCTCCTGCATTTTGGAACTGAATGCCTTATGGCGCCAGTTTTCAGTTTTTTAGAGGCAAACAACTTAAATATCTAAACCATCAGAACATCAGAGTATCAAACCATAAAACCATGTAAGCCACCCAAAGTATCTAAGTCATTCATCCACTCACCCTCCTTCCGTCCCGCGGAGCCGCACAGCCACAAACTTGTGCTGCGCGTCGCAACGAGTTTTGGTTTTTAAACTCGTTGCGACATCGCCGGAAGGCGGCGGGGAGATGGGGGAATAGCGGGGGCGATGTCCGGCTCAGGGCGAACAGATGGGGTGGCAGTCTTTGAATAGCAGACAAGGTGTTTTATCTTGTCTGATAGGCAAAGACTGCCGCCCCATCTGTCCGAGCCTGCGTCCGAACATGCCCCCGCTATTCCCCCGTCTCCCCGCTGCCTTCCGGCGATATCCTCCCTAAAAAGCAGCCCAAAAAAGGCTTGACATTTCTGGGGAGTTTGCATAAGATAGAAACATATACAGAGAAATGTAGTGATGGAGAGGATTACATAAGCAACCTTGTCAGAGAGAATGGTCCACAGGCTGAAAGACCATTTGAAGCAGTACTTATGGAAGGTAGCTCCGAAACAGTATTTTTGAAACCGGAAGGCGTGTAGGGAATACCGGGAAGTCCCGTTACAGACGAGTGCTTTATCGCAAGATGGAAGCGCGTTTTGAGGTGACGTAATGTCATGAATTAAGGTGGTACCACGGTTCTTCGTCCTTAGAGAGGATGAGGGATCTTTTTTTTCGCCCATTTTTAAGAAAAGGGGCCTGTTTTAGCGATACAAAGAGAAGTGGACGAAAGTCTCTTTCCTGCATAACCAGGAATGGTTATGTCAACGCTATAAAAAATAAGGTGTATTTCACTGAAAGCAGACGGAGAAGATTTTATTCCCGAAAAAAGACAGGGTGCCGTAGAACGAAAGGAGAATTGATCATGCAGAAAGAATTAGCAAAAACCTATGACCCAAAAGCCATAGAAGACAAATTGTATGAAAAGTGGACAAATAAGAAATACTTCCATGCGACAGTTGATAAGACAAAGAAACCATTTACCATTATGATGCCTCCTCCAAACATCACAGGACAGCTTCATATGGGCCACGCATTAGATAATACCATGCAGGATATCTTAATCCGTTTTAAGAGAATGCAGGGCTTCAATGCGTTATGGATGCCAGGTACTGACCACGCAAGTATCGCGACTGAAGTAAAGATCTTAGAACAGTTAAAGAATGAAGGTATTTCTAAGGAAGACTTAACACGTGATGAGTTCTTAGAACATGCTTGGGCATGGAAGAAAGAATACGGCGGAAGAATCACAAGCCAGTTAAGAAAAATCGGAACTTCCTGTGACTGGGACAGAGAACGTTTCACAATGGACGAAGGATGTTCGAAGGCAGTAGAAGAAGTATTCGTTAAGTTGTACGAAAAAGGCATGATCTACAAAGGTTCCAGAATCATTAACTGGTGTCCGGTATGTAAGACATCTATCTCTGATGCGGAAGTAGAATACCAGGATCAGGCTGGACACTTCTGGCATATCAACTATCCGGTAGTAGGAACAGATGAATTCCTTGAAGTTGCGACTACACGTCCTGAAACTTTACTTGGTGATACTGCAATCGCGGTTAATCCAGAAGATGAACGTTACATGCACTTAATCGGCAAGATGGCAAAGGTTCCATTTGTTGATCGTGAAATCCCAATTATCGCAGATACTTACGTTGAAAAAGACTTTGGTACCGGTGCGGTTAAGATCACACCTGCTCATGACCCTAACGATTTTGAAGTTGGAAAGCGTCATAACTTACCGGAAATCAACATCATGAACGATGATGCGACAATCAATGCAAACGGCGGCAAATTCGAAGGAATGGATCGTTACGAAGCTCGTAAGCAGATGGTAAAAGAATTAGACGAAATGGGTCTTTTAGTTCAGGTTAAGGATTACAGCCATAACGTTGGTACTCATGACCGTTGTAAGACAACAGTAGAACCATTAATCAAACAGCAGTGGTTCGTTAAGATGGATGAGTTAATTAAGCCAGCCGTTGCTGCGGTTAAGAACAAAGAAATCGAATTAATCCCAGAACGTATGGAAAAGACATACTTCAACTGGACTGACAATATCCGCGACTGGTGTATTTCCAGACAGTTATGGTGGGGCCACAGAATCCCTGCTTACTACTGTGATAAGTGCGGTAAGGTAGTGGTATCTAAGGAAGTTCCTACAAAATGTGAATGCGGTCATGATCACTTCACACAGGATCCTGATACTTTAGATACATGGTTTAGCTCCGCTTTATGGCCATTCTCTACACTTGGCTGGCCAGATAAGACAGAAGAATTAGATTACTTCTATCCAGGCGACGTATTAGTAACTGGTTACGATATCATCTTCTTCTGGGTAATCCGTATGATCTTCTCCGGTTACGAACAGATGGGTGAAAAACCATTCAAGACTGTATTATTCCACGGCTTAGTACGTGACAGTCAGGGACGTAAGATGAGTAAGTCCTTAGGAAATGGTATCGATCCTCTTGAAATTATTGATAAATACGGTGCGGATGCGCTTCGTTTCACATTAATCACAGGTAATGCACCTGGTAATGATATGCGTTTCTATATGGAACGAGTAGAAGCAAGCAGAAACTTCGCAAACAAAGTATGGAACGCTTCCCGTTTCATCATGATGTATATGGATCAGATGAAAGAAGCAGGCATTGATTCTACTGCTAAGAATATTGATATGAGCACTCTTACTGATGCAGACCGCTGGATCTTATCCAAAGCAAATCAGTTAACAAAAGATGTAACAGAAAGCTTAGAAAAATATGAACTTGGTATCGCAGCTCAGAAAGTATATGATTTCATTTACGATGAATTCTGTGACTGGTATATCGAAATGGTTAAACCAAGATTCTACGGTGATGATGCAGAAACTAAGATTGCGGCAGTGTATACATTAAGAACCGTTCTTACAGATGCTTTAAAATTATTACACCCATATATGCCATTTCTTACAGAAGAAATCTTCTGCACATTAAAAGAAGCAGAAGGCATCTTAGAAGAGAATGAATCCATCATGATCTCTGCTTGGCCAGTATTTGATGAAGCGAAGAACTTCCCAGTAGAAGAAGAAGCAGTTGAATTAATTAAGGAAGCGGTTAAGTCCATCCGTAACGTTCGTTCTGAAATGAACGTTCCACCAAGCAGAAAAGCGACTGTAATCGTAGTTTCCGAAAATGAAAAAGTTCGTGCTATCTTTGAAGGAAGCCGTGTATTCTTTGCAACACTTGGTTTCGCAAGCGAAGTTGTCATCCAGGAAACTAAGGATGGCATCGATCCGGATGCAGTATCCGCTGTGATCCCACAGGCAACGATCTACATTCCGTTTGCAGACTTAGTTGATATCGAAAAAGAAATCGAACGTCTTCAGAAGGAAAAACAGAAGTTAATCGGCGAATTAAAGCGTGTAGAAGGAATGCTTTCCAATGAAAACTTCGTTAAGAAAGCGCCGGAAGCAAAGCTTGCCGAAGAACGTGCAAAACTTGAAAAGTATACGGATATGATGGCTAAAGTTGAAGAAAGACTTGCTCATTTCCAGAAATAGAATTTAATATCTTATAAAAAAGAGCAAGGGACCTTTCTACGGCAGTATTTTGCTGGAGAGGGTCCCTGCTCTTTTTCGTTTATTTTGCGATGAAAACTGATTGAATAAATAGGAAGAAAGAGTATAATAATGGTAATATAGGGTGCTTATTTTCGCAAAATGTGAATAGAAAAAGTCCGGAAAAGATCAAAATGTATCAGGCAGAGAAGAGCTTCGGATAGAAATTCTGAAAAAAGTTTAAATTTTATGGAAGTGCTTGATTTTTACTACTCTTGTCGTTATGATATTAGATAGAATAAGAACAGAAACCTGTTTTAAGATAGATATTTTTAGAGGAAAAAGCCTTAGTAGGCTTTGGGAAAGAGGTTTTGTATGATTAATTTTGATGAAGAGATTGCAAAGTTTCAGCCAAGCCTGGAAGTAGATCAGGCGGAAGAGGCTATTTTTAATAATGACCTGACCGATATTACGGATATTATTGAGACGATAGTAAAGGAAAACGGCAAGTAGGAAATCAGAGAAACTGACAGGGGTGGCGTTTTTCAATCTGTCAGGATTGACCAAAGAGTCATATATTTTCAGGAATGGACCATGGGGGGAAGACGATGAATTGTCCAAAGTGCGGCAATGTAGTCGCGGAACGAAGAAATCGCTGCGAAGTATGCGGTAAGAATATTGTAGTGTATCGGAAAGCATTCCGATTATCCAACAGCTTCTATAACCGCGGGCTTGAAAAAGCTCAGGTAAGGGATTTAACGGGCGCGGTACTGATGCTTAAAAAGAGTTTAGAGATTAATAAGAGGAATACAGATGCAAGAAACCTGTTAGGTCTTGTATTTTTTGAAATGGGAGAAACGGTTGCGGCATTAAGCGAATGGGTGGTCAGCAAACATTTTAAACCAAATGATAATCAGGCAGATGAATATATGGCACAGATTCAGCAGAGTCCGACCAAGTTAGATGCAATGAACCAGGCCATTAAGAAGTATAATATCGCACTGGACTCCGCAAAGCAGGGAAATGATGATATGGCGATCCTTCAGTTAAAGAAGGTAATTTCCTTAAATCCTCATTTTATCCGTGCTTATCAGCTTCTTGCGCTTGTTTATATGAGAAATCATGAGCTGGAACGTGCAAGAAGATGCCTTGTAAAAGCAGGAAAGATTGATTTTACCAATACAAAGACATTACGCTATTCAGCGGAATTAAACCGAATGATGGGCGGAAATGAGAGTGAGAAATCCTCTCATGCAAAGGCAGAAAAGGCAATCGTTAAGGATGAGGGAAAACCACTTTCCCCAATCTCTTCTTATCGGGAAGAGAAACCGAATATTATGCCTTGGGTGCACATGGTGTTAGGTGTTTTAGTCGGAATTGCAGTAGTGGCAATCTTAGTGGTACCGACGGTAAGAAAGAATGCAAAAGCGGAATATGAGAAGGAACAGCTTGACTTTAGTTCAGAGCTCAATGTGCAGCTAGCGAATATCGCAAGCTTAGAAACCCGGATCGAGTCTTTACAGGCTACGATTGATGAACAACAGGCAAAGCTTGATCAGAGTAAGGAATCCGTAACGGACAAGCAGGCATATTCCACTATGTTTACAGCTGTGAATGGTTATCTTGCCATGATGAAGGATGGATCTTTATCCAATGAAGAAGTGCTTGCGATTGCAGCTCTGCTTCGTACCGTAAGTTCAGAAGTGGTTGCGGATGAACAGGGACTTATCCTGTTAAATCAGATGAAGGATGAGATTTATCCGAAAGTTTATGAATATGCTTCTTCCTTAGGACAGGCTTCTTTTGAGGCAGGTGAATATGAGACTGCATATGAACAGCTGTTAGCTGCCTATGATTATAATACAAAGTATGACAGTACTTTATACTACCTTGGTAAGACATGCCAGAAGTTAAACGATACGGAAGGCGCTGTAAAGTACTATAATCTGTTATTAAGTGAATGTCCGAATTCCTCTTTTAAGGATTATGTAGAGAGCCGTCTGGAGGAGATCGGTCAGTAGGATACAAGAGAATATCAGGCGACATAAGTCACGTAAGAAAAGAGTTTCCATTAAAGAAACTCTTTTTTTGTACGAATAACATGGTAAAAATAGGAAACAATATAGTGTAGAAAGGAAAGTTGTATCATGGGAAAAAGTGATGATATTACATGGATGCAGAAAGAAAACAGAGAACAGGCAGATTTTTTTATAAAGGAGCATACCCTTATCATTCAGTTTAATCAGGATGTAGATCATCATAATGCGATCTGGATCAGAGAGCAGGCAGACCATTTATTAGAAGTAAAGAATGTGAAGAATATCATTTTTGATTTCACCAGAGTCACCTTTATGGATAGTTCCGGAATCGGAATTATCATGGGACGTTATAAAAAAGTGATTTTTATTGGGGGCAAGATCGCAGTGTGCGGAGTGAGCGAGACCATCAATCGGATTTTATCCCTATCCGGCCTTTATAAGATCATGGAGTGCTATCCGAGTCTTAACGAGGCATTAAAGTCAGTATAGCGAAGGAAAAGGAAGGTGAATCAGGCGTATGGAGAAACCGTGCAGAAAGGAAAGTAATATGAAGATTCTGAATCAGTATGACAATGAAATGCAGTTGGAATTCGACTCAAAATCAGAAAATGAGAGCTTTGCAAGAACCGTAGTGGCTGCATTTGCATCCCAGCTAAATCCTACGTTAGAAGAGATTGCAGATATTAAGACTGCTGTATCCGAGGCAGTGACGAACTGTATCATTCATGGATATGAAGGCAGGGAAGGAAAGATTTTTGTTCACTGCTATATTAGCGGAAATGAAATTGGAATTGATGTGAAAGATGCTGGCGTTGGGATTGAGAATGTGAAAAAGGCAATGGAGCCTTTGTATACGACAAGGCCCGATTTAGAGCGTTCCGGTATGGGATTTGCGTTTATGCAGACTTTTATGGATGAGTTAGCGGTAGAGTCCAAAGTAAAGGAAGGGACTTTGATCAGGATGAAGAAAAAAATCCAGACTACATAGGTGGAAAGCCGACCATGGTGGAAGGGAGGTTACATGTGGACACCATAGAACTGATTCTTTTATCAAAACAAGGAGATAAGGCGGCAAGAGACCGAATTGTAACAGAGAATGTAGGATTAGTCTGGAGTATCGTAAGAAGATTTTTAGGCAGAGGACATGAGGCAGAGGATTTATTTCAGATTGGTAGCATTGGTCTGATGAAGGCCATTGATAAATTTGATACATCATATGATGTGAAGTTTTCAACCTATGCGGTACCGATGATAACCGGAGAAATTAAGCGTTTTCTTCGAGATGACGGCATGATCAAGGTAAGCAGGTCGTTAAAGGAGACTGCAGTGAAGATACGCATGATGCGTGATGAATTAGAGACAAAGAACGGCAGGGAGCCTACCATTGAGGAGATCAGTGAGGCGTTAATGTTAGCAAAGGAAGAAGTGGTCTTGGCATTAGAGTCCGGTGCAGAGGTAGAATCTTTATATAAGACAATCTATCAGGGGGATGGCAATGCCATCTATCTGATTGACAAGATTGAGCAGGCCGATGATGAAAGTGGCACAATGATCGATCATATCGCATTAAAAGAAGTGATGGACTCCTTAGAGGAAAAGGAGCGGAATATTATCAATCTGCGTTACTTTAAGGACAAGACGCAGACTGAGATCGCTTCTGAACTTGGCATCTCTCAGGTGCAGGTGTCCCGGCTTGAGAAGAAAATCTTAAAGATCATGAGGGAGAGAATGTTAGGATAGAAAGAAGCGGTTCATAATAAAACATAATGGTTATAGACGCCTGAGCGATGCACGAAAAGCAATCGCTCAGGCTTTTTTTGTACATAGAAGGAGGGGTATGTCCTATCCAAAAAATGCCCTAAAATACTCATAGAATCAGGGAAAATGGGAATGATAATTCAGGAAGAAAGAAAGAATAGGATGGTGTTTATGAAAGGGAAACTGATAGGAATCGTTATTGTTGTATTAGTGGTGGTAGCGATTGTAGTAGGAGTTTCAATTCTTTATACGGATGGTTCGGAGAAAACCCGTGATGGGATATTAGTAAGCACAGGCATGAAACTATAAGGAAGAGGTACGAGGCATGACATATACCACGATTTATATCAAAGCGGATCAAAACTCTGTTGTGACCAATAAAAAGGTACATCTGCAGGATGTTGTGAAAATATACGGTACGGATAAGACACTGGTGAAAAAAATAAATAATACGGTCATACTCGTGATTGAGAGTCAGAAAAAATGCAAATATGCAGTATCTATATTAAAGGTGATCGAACTGATTCAGAAAGAAAATCCGGATGCAGTAGTCATCAATGTAGGAGAAGAGGATTTTGTAATCGAATACATCCCTCCAAAGCCAAAGAATATAGTGATGGAATGGGTCAAAACGGTTATCGTATGTTTTATTGTATTCTTTGGAGCTGCATTTACCATTATGACATTTAATGAGGATGTAGCGGTAAAAGAAGTGTTTGGAATGTTTTATAAACTTGTGATGGGAAAAGAGGAGGCAAGTGGCAGCGTTATGGAAATCGCCTATTCAATTGGGCTTCCAATCGGTGTCGTGGTATTCTTCAACCATTTCTCTAAAGTTAAGATTGATTCCGATCCGACACCGCTGCAGGTTCAGCTAAGAAGTTATGAGAAGGATATTAATACGGCGATTATTGAGAATAAGAGCCGGGAAGGAAAAACAATTGATGCAGGCTAATTAAAGGAAGGGGACAGTATGCTTTATGTGAAATACGCGCTTCTTGCGATTGTGGGATTTTCCTGCGGAGCACTGGTGGCAGGAGGAGTTTTTGCATTTATTGTAAAAATAGGTGTCTTAGAGAGGCTGGCAGTACGTACAAAGACAGTAAAAAGGGTCAAGTGGTATGAAGATTTTGTAGTGATTGGTGGAGCCATTGGAAACTTTGTATATTTGTTTGAATGGCATGTACCGCTACGAAGTCTGATGCTTATCTTATATGGGCTCGGTTCCGGGATTTTTGTGGGAGTGCTTTCCTTTTCTTTAGCAGAGGTGCTGAATGTAATTCCGGTTATAGTAAACCGGATTAAGTTAAAGGTTGGCCTCCCTTATATTATCTTAAGTTTTGCAATCGGCAAAATACTTGGAGCGTTATATGATTTTTTTAGTAAATAGAGAAGAAAAAGAAAGGAAGAAATCAAATGCAAAACGAAAACAAGAAGATCCCTGTATCGGATGTTACCAGTCAGTCTGATAAGAATCAAAGGGATAAGATGTACAACAAGTATGTAAAGCAGATGACGCCAAAGCACAGCTGGCTTGCAAACTTAATCAAGGCATTTATTATTGGCGGTATTATCTGCGTGATTGGACAGGCATTTACCAATTTTTATGGATCAAGAGGTGCGGACAAGGAGTTAGCAGCAGCATACACATCGCTTAGCCTGATTTTGCTGTCTGTTATTTTAACTGGGTTCGGACTTTATGCAAAGTTAGCGAAATTCGGAGGGGCCGGTACGGTCGTTCCAATCACCGGATTTGCCAATTCAGTTGCAGCCCCGGCCATTGAATTTAAAAAGGAAGGACAGGTATTTGGTATTGGATGCAAGATCTTTACGATTGCCGGTCCGGTAATACTGTACGGTATTTTTTCATCTTGGATATTGGGCATTATTTATTATATCTACACGCTGGTAAAAGGATGAGAAGGGATTTTTAATCATGAAGAGTGAGAAAAAGCAAGAAACTGGAAAACAAAGAGGCAGCCAGACCGTTTATTTTAAAAATCCACCGGTTATTATAGGGGCTGCATCTGTAGCAGGAAAAAAAGAAGGAGAAGGTCCGCTTGGAGCATTCTTTGATCAGATTGAAGAAGATCCAATGTGCGGAAAGGAAACATGGGAAGAGGCAGAGAGCGCACTTCTCGGAAAGGCAGCAAGTCTTGCTATTAGCAATGCCGGGCTTACTGCAAAGGATATTCGATTCTTAGTAGGCGGAGACTTATTAGGTCAGTTGATTGCCACTTCATTTGGTGTGGAGAATTTAGAGATACCGATGCTTGGTGTATATGGAGCCTGTTCGACCATGGGAGAGTCTATGGCGGTCGGTTCTATGTTAGTAGAAGGCGGATTCGCAGACAAGGTATTAGCGATCACATCCAGCCATTTTGCCGGAGCTGAAAAGCAGTTCCGTTTCCCTCTTGATTACGGAGCACAAAGACCTCTTGCAGCAACCTGGACTGTAACCGGAAGCGGAGCGGTTGTCATTTCTTCAAAAGGGATGACAAAAGAAGAACGGGATGCGCAGGGAGAAGGAGGATTTGCACAGGTTCGAATTAAAGGGGTGACCATTGGAAAGATCACCGATTTTGGCATTAAAGATTCGATGAATATGGGTGCCTGCATGGCGCCGGCAGCCTATGATACGATCAAGGCAAATTTAAAGGATCTGGGTGTTGAACCAAGCTATTACGATAAGATCGTCACCGGTGACTTAGGACTTGTAGGAAAAGATATTTTAATCGATCTGCTACGGAATGACGGATACGATATCAGTGAGAATTATATGGATTGTGGAATCGAGATTTTTGATCCGGATGTACAGGATACCCATGCAGGCGGAAGCGGATGTGGATGCAGTGCGATCACGCTGGCCGGTTATATCCTAAGAAAGATGCATAAACGGGTATGGAACCGGATCTTATTTGTACCGACAGGCGCTTTATTATCGACAGTCAGCTTTAATGAAGGGCAGACGGTGCCCGGTATCGCACATGCAGTCATACTGGAAAATGATATCTGATAAAAAGATATGTGATTATGGCTAGATGGAAAGGAAAAGAGAGGAATGGACTATCTAAAAGCATTCTTAATTGGTGGTGCAATCTGTGCGGCAGTGCAGATTCTGATGGATAATACAAAGCTTATGCCCGGCAGGATCATGGTAATATTGGTATGTACCGGAGCACTCTTAGGGGCGCTTGGCATATATAAGCCATTTTCAGAATGGGCTGGGGCGGGAGCGAATGTTCCGCTATGTGGTTTCGGAAACGCTTTATATCAGGGGATGAAAAAGGCGATTGATGAGGAAGGGTTTATTGGTATTTTTAAAGGCGGATTTACAGCATCTGCGGTCGGAATATCAGGCGCTCTGATTTTTAGTTATATCGCTTCCTGGATCTTTAATCCGAAAATGAAATCCTAAAACGATATGAAAGATAGGTTTGCATATCTGTTTTATCAGCTGTTTTTATATTATCTGATTTATACCCGCCATTTGAATACAGGAAGACAAAAATGAATAAAAAAAGAAACCCCAATGAATTTTATCGGGGTTTCTTTTTTATTCATTTCCTTCGTTCTCTTCTCCATTCCCAGGATCCTGTGTCGGTGGAACTGTCGGTACAGGAGTCGCAGTCGGAGCTGGAGTCGGAGACGGAGACGGAGACGGAGACGGAGTTGGAGTTACGGTTGGCTTTCCTGGTTCAGATGAATTGTTATCATCAGAAGCAGGAGGAATTACGATAACCGGAGGTGTTACTACCGGCTCGTCCTCACTTGTATTGGAATCGTCGTCATCTGGCTGATCTACATCTGGAACCGTATCATCCGGAGGCGGTAATATGCTTCCGTCAGAATGGATCGGACAGGTAGTAGAATCAAAGTTAGGAAGTACGTTTGGAGTATCCCATGTAGTTGAAGTCTCATCTTTCTTGAGATATACCACTTCCTGGATATCATGATGCGGACAATAAGGACTTGCTAAATAGCCGCTTTCTTTACAAATAGAAACTTTTACATGATCGGTACAGTATTCAGTAGGAACCGTTCCTTTTGCAAAAATCTCCGTTCTTACTGTGCTGCCGCCATGAGCATGGTCACATAAGCCAGGAACTGCAAGTTTGCCGCTCTTAGAACAGATTGTGGCCTGTACGATCGTATCTGGTCTTGTGAATGCTACATTCTCAAGGCCGAGTGTCTGATGAATTTCTTCCATAATGTTACGCCATAAGAACTGATGATATTTCTTATTAGTCTGAGAGAAGTTATTATCAAATCCGGTCCAGATGCCGGCTGTATAGTATGGTGTATAGCCGACGAACCATAAATCGTTATAATCGGATGTGGTACCAGTCTTACCTGCTACCGGCATCGCGTAGTTTTTAAATCTTAAGTTACCGCCGGTACCTTTTGTGACGGTATCCTGCATTGCGCTTGTTAACAGGTAGGCTGTAGAAGTCTTTATAACCTGTGTGGATGTGGACTCATTGGATAATAAAACTTTTCCGTTATGATCGATTACTTTTGTGTAAAGGATCGGCTTATTATAAACACCGCCGTTTGCGATTGCCGCATAAGCTGCTGTTAATTCTAAGTTTGTAACACCATCTGTAAGACCGCCGAGGGCAAGTGTTACGTTGATATCAGAATAAGTTTTTCCGTTACGAATCTCGCTTTCTACTAATGTTGAAAAACCTAATTTCTTCAGGTAATCAAAACCAACCTGAGGAGTAACGGCTTCCATCGTACGACAAGCTACGATATTCATGGAATTGTAGATACCTTCACGGATGGAAGATAAGCCTTTGTAAACTTCCCCGTTCCAGTTTGTAACCTTTGTATCGGTTCCTGGATAGGTATAAGGGGAATCGTCGAATACAGATGCGAGAGTCATTCCGGAAGTATCAAGAGCCGGAAGGAAAGCTGCAAGCACTTTAAAGGTGGAACCAACATTTCTTGTAGTGTCGGTTGCACGATTTAACGTACGGTTGGCAGTCTTTTTACCACGGCCGCCATATAAGGCAACTACGTTACCGGTATGCTGGTCAATGATGACCATGGAGGACTGTGGCTGAAGTGTAACAGTCTTTACTTCTCCGGCAATGGTATCGCCTTCTTCCATCATCGCTTCCTTGAATTCCTCAGCCTTTGCTAACATATCATCCGGATCAAAACCGTAGGTGCTGATGCCGGTATGGTTGGAGGTCTTATGATAATACTTCTTTTCTGTATCCTGATAAGAACTGAAATATTCTACGAAGTCGCTTGTCTGATAGTGGACTAAAGTTCCGTCTGCTTTATTTAAAGAAAGCTTGTATACGATTTCATAATAAGAACCTTCGCCAAGAGCTGGGAAATTGGACTCGTCCTGATAGTAACTGTCCATAATGCTCTGAATCTTCTTATCTTGAGTTGTATAAATATCAAGGCCGCCGCTGTATAGCAGGTTGGATGCCTGTGTCTGGGTATAGCCCTTTTTCGTCTGTAAATCAGAGATAATTGTGGTGATTAAGGTATCGGTAAAGTAAGAATAAGTGGAGTTTGTGCTCTGGCGTTCTTCCGCATAGTTCTGAATACGGGTATAAACATCATCTGCCATTGCTTCATCATACTCTTCCTGGGTACAGTAACCAAGCTTTAACATGTTATCAAGACAGCTTTTTCTTCTGTCCGCATTTAATTCTGGATAGTTGATCGGGTTACGATAAACTGGAGATAATGCGATGCCGGCGATAACGGCAGATTCGGATAACGTAAGATCTTGTACGTCCTTTCCAAAGTAGCTCTGTGCAGCTGTCTGAACACCAAAGGAACCGTTACCTAAGTTGATATTATTTAAGTAAGCTTCCATGATTTCATCTTTTGTATAGTTATCTTCTAGCTTAATGGCCAGATATTGTTCTTGTACTTTTCGAACGATTTTATCAATTGGGTTTTCTTCATCACCGCCGCCGAATACCTTGTTCTTTAAAAGCTGCTGGGTGATCGTACTAGCACCAAATCCTAATCCGCCTGTCTTTAAAACGGAAAATCCGGCACGGAATATACCACGCATATCAATACCATTATGTTCATAGAAACGTTCGTCTTCCAGTGCAACGAAACAATGCTCTAACACATCCGGGATTTGTTCGATACTTACCTGAATACGGTTGGCTTCTGCACCAATCAGGGTACCAGATTGTGTACCGTCGCTGTAGTAGATATGTGTCGTAAATCCTTCCGGATCAATGGTAATCTGTGATATATCAGGGGCACTGTCAATCATGCCCTTAACGGCACCATAGCCGGCAAGGACGCCAACTACTCCGATAAACACAACGAGTACTAAAAGGAGACGGGCTCCTGAAACTCGGATCTTTGTGTTAAGTCGTTTCGTTGTTGATTTTATTTGGTGCTGTTTTTCTTCAACACCTTTTCTGCTAAAATCCATATGAAACCTCCTAAAAGAAACGGTTATTTCATGAACCGTTATCGCTTATTATAGCAAATACAAAATTGTTTGGCAAATTAAAAGAGTTTTACATGGAAAAGGATATTTTTAACAATTATGTTACATTTAATTTGCTTTCCTATTTTAAATATGCTAAAAAGCGCAATGACAACGGAGAAAAATCGTTTAAATTGTGGTTTTATAAACGATGAAAAAGGGTAAAATCAGGATTCGAACAGGAGAACTTCCCCATTTACGGTAGCAAAATACACTTCATCTAATACTTCTAAGCCTGCTTTTCCATTCGTTGCTTCTGTAATTTTCTTTGTAAAAGAACCCTCTTTGTCCGGAGGCATTAAAAGAGTTGCTCGTACAATATCGGTATATTCGGTATCTAATGTAGTCAGTTCCTCAGTGGAAGCGATATATTGAAGCTTTCCGATTCCATTGTAGTCGGTTGTGACTAAGAGTTTTTTTCCATATTGCTTTGTAATAATGGTACTGTTATTAAGACCTTCTTTTGTTGCTGCCTGATAGGCACGTACAAGACCGCCTGTTCCAAGCAGAGTCCCTCCAAAATAACGTGTGACCACCACGGCACAGTTATGGATGCCTTCATTTAAAAGAACGTCGAGCATTGGTTTTCCAGCAGTCTGGCTAGGCTCTCCATCATCGGAGCATCGCACGGTCTCATTCTTTGTGCCGATGACATAGGCGGAACAGTTATGGCGGGCATCCCAGTATTTCTTTTTCATCTGTTCAATAAAAGAAATCGCTTCTTCTTCACAGGAAATTGGGATGATAGTGGCGATAAAACGGGATTTCTTTTCGACAATTTCCCCGGTTCCGCCTTCATATACACACTTATATTGTTCTATCATAAAATACAGCCTTTCTATATGAATAATAAGAGTCCATAGCAGCTTTAGGCCGCTCTTGACAAATAATTGCAGTTATCTTAGTATGATAAAAAACCGGTCACTGCGCACTGATTTTCTATCCTATTATAGCAATCTAAGGAAATTAGTGCAAGCAAAGCGGGGTCATGCAAAATGCAAAAACAGGGGGAGCAGTATGAAAAAAAATAGGGAGCAGCTGTTAATGGATTCCATTAACCGAAAGACCGTTTCAAAAAAGATGTATTTACTGTCATTATTGCCAGTGTTACTTATGATGATACTTATTTTTAGCTTTTCAGCAAAAACAGCGACCGAAAGTGATGGCACAAGCAGCGTGATTGCAAGGAAGGTTCTTAAGGTGATTGAAATGGTAAGAGGTGATATTGCAGACGGACAGATGGATGCAGCACTAGCAACGATCAATCATATCGTGCGAAAGACGGCGCATGCAACGGAATATGCAATTTTGGCGATTCTTGTAGCCAATCATCTGCGCGTGATTTTAGTGCCGATTAGAAGGCTATTCTGGTATACAGTTCCGCTTTGTGCGCTTTATGCGGCATCGGATGAGTTTCACCAGCTGTTTGTGGAAGGAAGAAGCGGAAGATTTACGGATGTGTGTATTGATACAGCAGGAGCGGCGGCAGGAACCTTGCTTTTTATGCTGTTGCTTTATTTCTTGAAAAGATGGAACGAAAAAGATCAGGATGATATGATTATAAGAAGGAAAACGGTGCTAAGATAAAAAAGAAACCAGTTTTATAGAAACTGATTTCTGTTTGCATCATATTCGTAGTCAATCATGCTAAGCTTTGCTACGATATCGTTTTTGGGTAAGGAAAGGCTTAGGCAAAGCTCATCTAAGGAATCATAATGATCTCTTAAGTTCGTATTAATAAAGCTTAGAAGCATGACTGGATCGTTTGGTATAGACATAGATTCACCTTCTTTTTTCTATTTTAAACGCCATTATTTTAGCATAACAGAAATTACCTTTCAAGTAAGAAACGGAGGAATCCCATGGATTTGTTTGAATATATGAGGGAAAGCAAGATGAAGAAAGAATCCCCTCTTGCATCAAGACTGCGTCCGTCCACGCTCGAGGAAGTGGTAGGACAGCAGCATATTATAGGAAAGGACAAGCTGCTTTATCGTGCCATCAAAGCGGATAAGATCAGTTCCATTATCTTTTACGGGCCTCCGGGGACCGGAAAGACGACACTTGCCAAAGTAATTGCCAACACGACAAGTTCGGAGTTTAAGCAGATCAATGCCACTTCCGCAGGGAAGAAGGATATGGAGGAGGTCATTGAAACTGCGAAAAAAACAGTCGGCATGTATGGAAAGAAAACGATTCTGTTTGTAGACGAGATTCATCGTTTTAATAAAGGACAGCAGGATTATCTTCTTCCTTTCGTAGAGGATGGCACGGTCATTCTAATCGGTGCAACCACAGAAAATCCATACTTTGAGGTGAACGGCGCTTTACTGTCCCGTTCCATTATATTTGAGTTAAAACCATTATCAAAGGAAGACATTCGCGCCTTAATCAGCCGTGCGATCACGGATGTGGAAAAGGGGCTCGGGGCTTATAAGGCTGTAATTGAGGAGGAAGCGCTCGCCTTTTTAGCAGATATGGCAAATGGAGATGCCAGATCCGCTTTAAATGCAATTGAACTTGGTGTTCTGACAACAGACAGAAGTGAGGACGGATTCATTCATATTACCTTAGAGGTGGCATCCGAATGCATTCAAAAGCGTGTCTTAAAGTATGATAAGAATGGCGATAATCATTACGATACTATTTCGGCTTTTATTAAATCCATGCGGGGATCGGATCCGGATGCAGCGATCTACTATCTGGCCCGCATGCTGTATGCAGGGGAGGATGTGGCCTTTATCGCAAGACGTGTTATGATCTGTGCAGCAGAGGACGTATCCAATGCGGATCCGAACGCTCTTGTCATTGCCACTGCCGCAGCACAGGCAGTAGAGCGTCTTGGCATGCCGGAAGCAAGGATCGTACTCGCACAGGCGGTGGCTTATGTAGCCTGTGCCCCGAAAAGCAATTCAGCCATTATGGCCATCGATGAGGCAATGCAGATCGTAGCAAATGAGAAGACGGCTACCATTCCGACACACTTACAGGATGCGCACTATAAATCAGCCCATAAGCTTGGACATGGCATTGGCTATCAGTACGCCCATAATTTTGAGAATCATTATGTAGAGCAGCAGTATCTGCCGGATGAGCTAAAGGACCATAAGTTCTATCATCCGGTTGATTATGGATACGAAAAACAGATTAAGGAATATTTCAAGCGAATCAAGGGTGAATAAGGGGATTATCTTGCAAAATAAAGCGTTTCATGGTATCCTGTGCAAGGAGTAATGATTCGTTCCATTTTAAGAAAGGATTTTGACGGATGAAAAAAGTAAAGCAAATAGTTGCAATCATCGCGGTAGTCTTGCTACTGTCTTTATATGGACTGTCATTTGTATCCGCATTAATGGCAAAACCTTATGCAAATGGGTTATTTATGGCGAGTCTGTTTTCGACAATCGCAGTGCCGGTTTTCATATACGGTCTTTTAGTTGTCTATAAAATGGTACACAGAAATGATGAGGATATGTCCTTAAGAGAGCTTAGAAAGCAGAATAGGGAATATACAAAATCAGAGAAAAACAAATAATTATGCTTTGCGTAAGACTAGCCTTACGCGAAGCATAAAAAATGCCGGTCATGGGATCATGACCGGCTCAAAAAGGGGAGGATAAGTATTTAACTCTTCTTTGGTATTGTTGCTTTTCATTGGAGGGGGAATCCAACTATTGAAAGAGCATACGCATCTCTAATCGTATGTCGAGAATCTTTGGTAGGCTGTTTTAAGTCAGCAGGAATGTCTCAGGTTCCTGCCGCATTGGAAAAGGATTAACGTGATTTCCAATGAAATTCTCGATATAAATTAGATTAACTATAGTATTAACGGTAATAATGGAATTATACTATAGGATGCAATAATTTTTTTTGGTGAAAGGATGAAAAACATGAGTTTATTACAAGAGTGGAGAGATTATGCTTATGAAAGAGAAATGGATGAAAGAGAAGGCCAGGTATTTTGGTCTAACTACTTTACAGTAGAGCAGGGCATCTACAAACAGATCCTTTCTAGCAGCGAAGTTGTAACAGGAACTGTTAAGGAATTAGCTGAAAAATTCGGCACAACTGTACAGTTAATGGTTGGTTTCTTAGACGGTATCAACGACAGCTTAACAACTCCAAATCCAATCGAAGAAATGACAGAAGAAACTGTTGTGTCTTTAGGTTACGATAAAGAAAAGTTATACTACAACATGGTAGGCTGCAACGCAGACTGGTTATATAATCTTCCAGAATGGGATGCTTTATTAACAGAAGCACGCAGAAAAGAACTTTTCCTTGAACAGAGAAAGTCTAACACAGTTGTAAAAGAAAAGAAAATTGGCCGTAACGATCCATGTCCATGCGGTTCCGGCAAGAAATACAAGAAGTGCTGCGGTGCTAACTAAGAGTTAGGGGGATTTCGCCCTCTGACCGTTCTCCCGCCTTCCGGCGCAGCACCAATTGGTGTCTGCCCGCCGTCAGGCGGCAAAAAAAATCGGTGCCTGTCAGACATTTTGATTTTTAAATGTCTGACAGGCACCGATTTTTTTAATCTGTCCGAGCTTGTGCCGAACATTGGAATCATACTGCCCCGCCGGTGGTAAGGGGGGCTCCTGTGATAATTCCGTTCGCAGAATGCGATATGTACACTATCCGAGGTAGTTCTGCTTCTCTTGTTTGTAGAGGAGGTAGTCGGCATAGGATTTGAGGTCCTCAGCACTTTTTGGATCCAGCTGCTGGTATAGGTTAAAGAAATCTACAATGTCCTTATCCAATACTTCACCGCCAACCGGCAGATATGCATCTGATATGCCGAGCAGATAGTCGCAGGAAACATCAAAGTATTTGGAAAGCGCGATCAGCTTGTCAAAGGATGGCTCATTACGGCGTGACTCGTAGTTGGACACGGCAGTCGGCTTTAATCCTAATATGTCAGCTAGTTCGCTCTGTGTTAATTTATGTTTCTGTCGTAGTTGTTTCAATCGTATATTAAAATTCATATGTCCCCTCCCGCAGATATCTTACGTATGTCAGGCAGAACGCACTGCCCGAGATAGTTCCGATTTACAATACGGTAATTATATAACAAAAATTGGCAGAGTGTCAACAACAAATGAAAAGCTCTGTTACCATATTTGTGCAATTGCGTTGACAAACCATACTGCGTGAATTATGATATTTAGTATCAAACTGCAGATTTTTGCGGATAGCGACGACCGGGAAATAACCGGTTCCGGCCTAAACTGCAGGAGCCGGGAAGTAAGATTCCTGACTTTTGAGAAAGACGCTAAGATTAGCGGGTCATACACAGTACATAGGTCAAAAGACCAGATACAGAACAATAGAAGAAGAGAGGATGAGTGGATATGGATACAGCCATGCTTCATTCTTGTGAGGAAAACTACTTTCCTGACTGCAGCATTTACAGCGAATGCATTGAAGCAGTCTTTATTTATGATAAAGATGGCAGGATTATAGCGTGCAATCGGTCAGCCAGGGAAGAACTTGGATACGACGGACAAAACGAATCGATCATGTCTGCTTTTCCTAAAGTATTTTATAAGAGAAACGATGAGCTCTGCCTTTTAGATGGCATTCGGGAGGATATGCTGTTTGATACGGTGGCTTATCGAAAAAACATGACATGTTACCCGGCAATGGTAAAGATCCTGAAGGATAAAAAGACAGACTACTATATCTGTTTTGCGCAGAACATGTCGAATGAAAATGCAGCGATGAAGAAGATGGTATCTTTAGAGGGAAAACTAAAGAATGCAATTCAGGTAAAGAATGAATTTATCGCGAACATTACCCATGAGCTGAGAACGCCGGTTAACGGTATGAAAGGATTTGCCCAAAGTTTGCAAAAGACCAAACTAGACCCGGCACAGCAGGAGAATGTGGAATATATTCTGCACTGCTGCACCAATATGGAGGGGCTTATCAATCAGCTTTTGGACTTTTCAAAGATGGAAGCCGGAAAGGTGACATTGGAGAAGAGAGAATTTGATTTCTATCATTTTATAGAAGAGACTTTGGCACTCAATCTGCCTCAGATCAATGAAAAGGGACTCCGTGTCCGAATCAGCATTGGGAAGAAGATTCCGCAGATTGTGATCGGAGATGAATTCCGCCTTGGACAGATTATAAATAACTTATTTTCGAATGCAGTAAAATTCACACAGGCAGGCACGATTTCGTTTGAGGTGGTGAATACCGCACAGAATGGCAAAGAGATTGAGCTGTTTTTTGTTGTATGCGATACCGGAATCGGAATTGCCAGAGAAGATATGGACAAGCTGTTTAACAGTTTTACACAGGTAGACTCCTCGATCACAAGAAGGTTTGGAGGGACCGGATTAGGTCTTGCAATCTGCAAGCAGCTAGTCGAGCAGATGGATGGAGATATTTATGTAAACAGTGAACTGGGAAAAGGAAGCACGTTCTCTTTTTCCGTAAGACTTGACCTTCCAGGCAATGAGAAGGAAGAAGGAGAGAAAGAAGCAGAAGGATTTTCGACACAGTGGAGCCAGAGGCTCAAAGAATATATGAGTGTCAGTGAAAGCGAGTCCAGTGAAGAGGATACGCTTAAGCTTATGAGGGAGAAGCTTGAGAGAGTACTCTTATGTATTGAGCTTGGAACATGGGAGAAGGCAGATAAGTTCGCCGGTATGATGAAGGCGGCTATGCCGGATACGATGCAGGAGCTGAAACGGGAAGTATTTCGCTTGGAACTGATGATACGAAGGGAGGACTATGATCTTTCCTTACAACAGGTTAAGAAAATACAGGATAAAATCGAATCATAATCTAGGGGGATATTATGAATACGAAAGATAGGGAAGAAAAGGCGGCAAATATCCTGATTGTAGATGATATTGTTGCCAATCTTGTAGTATTAGCCAATATGATTAAGCAGGCGGGCTATACAGCTAGACCGGTGACCAGCGTAAAGCAGGCCATGCAAGCTATTGACGCAAGAATACCGCAGCTGATTCTATTAGATATATCCATGCCGGATATGGACGGCTTTGAATTTTGTGAAATTTTAAAACGAAATCCGAAGACAAGAGACATCCCGATTATCTTTATATCAGCCATGAATTCGGTAGAGGATAAGATCCGGGGATTTAAACTTGGAGCTGTTGACTTTATTTCCAAACCATTTGAATTGGAAGAAGTGACGATGCGGGTCAGTAATCATCTGAAGATCTATCGGATGCAGCAGGAACTTGAGGAGAATAATGGACGGCTGCAGAAAGTGGTCAGTGAACAGCTTGATAAGATCGCAAAGGAGCAGAAGCATATTCTCTTTGCCATGGCAAAGCTATGCGAGGCAAGGGATAATGCGGACGGATGCCATATCGAGAATGTAGCGAAGGGCGCGAGACTGCTATCTTTAAGCCTTCAGCTCAGTAAGAAGTATGAGAAACAGGTTTCGGATGGATTTATTGAATCCATTGAGTTAGCAGCACCGTTGCATGATCTCGGAAAGATCGCAATGCCGGACAGTATTCTGCTAAAGCCGGGGAAACTGACGAAAGAAGAGATGGAAGTAATAAAAACTCATTCCGAGATCGGTGCCGATACGTTAAAGGCCATTTACTCGGCGGGAGGATATAATGACTTTATCCGGATGGCGATCGAGATCGCACATTTTCACCATGAAAAGTGGGACGGAAGTGGATATCCGTTAGGGCTAAAGGGGGAAGAGATACCGTTAAGTGCCAGAATTGTAGGCGTGATTGATGTATATGATACCCTCGTCAGCAAGCGCTGCTATAAGGATGCTTATACGCATGAAGAGAGCATGAAGATCATAAATGAGGAGTCCGGAAGAAGTTTTGATCCGGGAATTATTGAAATCCTGAATAAAATTCAAAAACAGCTTAAGAATTAAATATAACGAATCTTATATTAAAGGAATTGAGCATGAAAATGAATGATTTATATCCGAACCGTTCCTACAAAAGCAGCAGTTTAAAAGAGAGAAGAAAAAGAAAGCGTATCAGAAGAAGAAAGCGGCTTATTATGATGGTGACATCGGCCGCTTTCTTAGCTGGGTGCGCTTATTTTATTGCTCTTTATGTAAAACAAGGCAAAGAAGAAGTACAAAAAGAGCCATATAATATGGCACAGGAAGAACAGACAGGGGCGGAGGATTCTCAAATTGACGAGAGCAGAAAGGAAGATGAAAGTACAGAATCTGCAGAGGAATTGATTGGGCCATATGGTTTATGGCTTGCAAGACAGAATAAACAGACTGTACTGCAGAACGGACTTGGAGAGGCAAAAGTTGCAATGGTGCAGGATAATACGGACAAATCAGATGTACCGATTAAGGGGATTTATCTGTCCGCATTAAAGGCCAATGCTTCGATTAATGAGATTATTGCAGAGCTTAAGGGTAAGGAAGTGAATGCAGTCGTCATTGATATTAAGGATGACGAAGGTAGAATCACATATGAGATGAATTATGCGAAGGCAAAGGAGATTAAGGCGGTGCGTGCGTATATTGAAGACATGGACAGCCTTTTAAGAAAGTTAAAGGAGAATCAGATCTATACCATCGCGCGCATTGTATCGTTTAAGGATCCGATTTTGGCAAAGGAGAAGACAGAGCTTGCCTTAAAGAAGGCAAACGGAAGCATATTCTATGATGCATCCGGCATGGCATGGGTCAACCCATATAAAAAAGAGGTATGGGAGTATCTTATTGAGGTGGCCAAGCAGTGTGTATATGCAGGGTTTGATGAAATTAACTTTGATTATATCAGATTCTGTACCGAATCCGGAATGGATGAGGTCTCATTTGGGGAAGAGGCGAGGACCCAGACAAAAGTACAGGTCATCACATCCTTTGTGAAATATGCATGTGAGACGTTAAAACCGCTTGGGGTCAAAGTATCCGCAGATGTCTACGGCGCGATCATTGACAGCGATGCGGATGCCGAACGTGTGGGACAGAGCTATAAAGAGATGGCAAAGTATTTAGATTACATCTGTCCGATGATCTATCCATCCCATTATGCCAGCGGATATTATGGTATCAGCAATCCCGATACACAGCCATATCAGCTGATTGCCGGAGCGTTAAACGCATCAAGGAAGGCGCTTTTGGAAATGGAAGAATCCGATTGTGCCAAAGTAAGACCATGGTTGCAGGATTTTACTGCTACATGGGTAAAGAATCATATTACGTATGGGGCAGACGAAGTAAGGGCGCAGATGGATGCGGTATACGATGCAGGATATGAAGGGTGGCTTTTATGGAACAGCAGAAATCATTATACAACCGATGCCTGGAAGGATGCCTCGGCGAATGAGGAAAGTATGCAGGAATCCGTTCCAGCCATGGCATCGGATATTAAGAAGTTTATCGAAGAACCGTGGAGGAAAGAAAATTAAGGAAATTGTAATTTGAAAGGCCATATTCAGAATGCTATAATGGACGAATGAGCATAGTGTCATAAATGTACGAAAAAATAAATTGGCATGCAAGATATGAAATCTCTTTGTGTATAAGAAGATAGGCATGCTAAAAGGAGGCCTTAACTTGACAGATGAAGATATCCTATCGTTGATAAAAAAGAAGAACGACTTAGGGCTGTCCATGATGGCAGAGAAATATGAAAAGTTGCTTGTATATATCGTTGCAGGTATCTTAGGAAGCCGTTCAAGGGATATTGAGGAATGTGTAAATGATACGTATCTGAAGTTCTGGAGGAACGTGGATTCGTATGATTTAGAAAAAGCTTCCCTTATCACATATCTAAAAGTGATAGCAAGAAATACCGCCCTAAACCGGCTTAGAGATACCAAGCGGCATGAAGACAGGACGCATGGGGAAGATATCTCCGAAATCGCAGGGATTTATGCGGATCAGAGTCAGAACATTGAAAATCAGGTTGTTCGTAAAGAAGATATGGCTTGGATGAATCAGATGATTGCATCGTTAGCCGAGCGAGACCGTGAACTTATGATACGAAAATACTTTTATCTGCAGTCTTCAAAAGTGATTGCAAAATCAATGGGCATGACTGTGACAGCGGTAGATTCCAAACTTTCAAGGCTTAGGACCAAATTCAAGCTGGAATTTAGCGAGTGGGAGAAGGAAGAAAGGAGGTAACGACATGACGGATGCGATGTTAGTGAATTTAATGAGCGGACTTGATCTGTCTTATCTGGAGAATGACTATCTGGAAGAGGATTTAAGACAGAATCGTGCAATCAAATCAAGAAAGCTGTTAAATAGGATTGGCGGATTGAAAGAAGGCAGTGAATTTGTGATTAAGGATTCTCTTCAGGATGGCATTGAACAGGAAATTGGATGGCAGAGTGAAATACAAGAGAAAGAAGGAAGTCTGTACACAGATTTAAGTGAGAAGCTAGAGATCAAGGTGGATCATGTAAAGAAGCGAATCAGTCGTATAAGGGCAATTGTTACCGGGATACTTACAATGGCGGTGGTTGCGGTAAGTGTTGTGGCCATTATTTTAAAGAAAAAAAGCAGTGCAAAGCTGTTAAAAAAGGTGGAGAGGGCAAGAACTCCACAATCCGCTATTTAAAAATAAACGAAAGAAATAATCAAGTTTGGACAGAATAAGAAAAGCAGCATGAAAAGGAGAACAAAGATGTTTGAAAAAATGAAATCAATTATAGCAGAACAGCTGAATATCGGAGAGGATACCATTACGATGAGCTCTTCCTTAAAGGATGATTTAGGTGCGGATTCTCTGGATTTATTCGAACTTGTAATGGCGTTAGAGGAAGAATATGATTTAGAGATTCCAACGGATGATCTTAACGGTCTTGAGACAGTAGAAGATGTCATCTCGTACTTAAAGACTAAAGGTGTAGAAGAATAATAAGAATAGAGTGAAAAGCCTGGTGCGATGATCGCAGCAGCAGTAAGGACGAGGGTGTTTGCTTCGTCCTTTTGCATTCATGAAAAGGAGACAGTATGGACAAAATCGCATTTATATTCCCAGGCCAGGGGGCACAGTATATTGGGATGGGAAAAGACTTTTACGAACAGTTTGAGGAAAGTAAAAAAATCTTTGATCAGGCAAAGGAAGCGCTAGGCATGGATCTTTGCGCACTCTGTTTTGAAGAAAATGATCAGCTTTCCATAACGGAATATACACAGGCAGCTATGGTCACCACGATGCTCGCGATGACAGCACATATCCATAAACTTGGAATCAGACCGGATGTAACAGCAGGCTTAAGCCTCGGGGAATATGCAGCGCTTACCGAATGTGGTGTGCTTACTCCTCTTGATGCCATCCGTTTAGTAAGAAAGCGCGGGATTTTCATGCAGGAAGCCGTTCCGGTTGGAAAAGGAGCTATGGCAGCTGTGCTTGGATTAGATACAGAGGCGACAAAGAAAGCATGTGAGGAAACAGAAGGAATCGTATCTATTGCAAATTATAACTGTCCGGGACAGCTTGTCATATCCGGTGAGAAGGAAGCAGTCGAAAAGGCAGCAGAGGGCTGCAAGGCAGCAGGAGCAAAACGTGTCGTTCCTTTAAATGTAAGCGGACCGTTTCATTCTAGGATGTTAGAAGAAGCGGGAAGAAAGTTAGAAAAAGAATTAGAGAACATAACATTTGAAGATCCGGCGATTCCTTATGTGGCGAATGTGACAGCAGAATATGTGACAAAGAAGGATGGCATTAAGGAAAGTCTTGCAAAGCAGGTTTCTTCCTCCGTTATGTGGCAGCAGAGCGTGGAAGCAATGATAAAGGACGGGGTCACTACATTCGTAGAAATCGGTCCGGGAAAGACCTTATCGTCTTTTGTAAAGAAGATTGATCGAAATGTAAAAGTCATTAATATTGATAAGACAGATGATTTAGCAAAACTTGAAGAATTACGCGAATGCGGAGGAAAAATAGAATGTTAAAAGATAAAGTAGCAGTCGTGACAGGAGCAAGCAGAGGACTCGGAAGAGAGATCGCATTAAAGCTTGCAGAATTAGGAGCCACTGTCATTGTTAATTACTGCGGAAGCAGAGAAAAAGCAGAAGAAGTTGCAGCAATGATTAACGAAAAAGGCGGACACGCAGTAGCGTATCAGGCAAATGTAGCAGATGCAGAGAGCATCAAAGAGATGTTTTCTTATGTGATCAAAGAATTTAAACGAGTTGACATCTTAGTAAACAATGCCGGGATCAACAGAGATAACCTGATTTTAAAAATGTCAGAAGAAGAATTTGATGCGGTGATCGATACAGACTTAAAAGGCGTTTTTAACTGCTTAAAGCAGGTAAGCCGCATTATGTTAAAACAAAAAAGCGGAAGAATCATCAATATCTCCTCCGTAGTCGGCGTTATGGGAAATGCAGGGCAGGTAAACTATGCAGCGGCCAAAGCTGGTGTCATCGGTATGACAAAATCGCTTGCAAGGGAATTAGGCTCAAGAGGCATTACCGTAAATGCGGTTGCACCGGGATTTATTGAGACAGAGATGACGGATGTGCTTTCGGATGCAGTAAAGGAAAACGCACTCACACAGATTCCATTAAAGAAATTTGGAAAAGTGGAGGATGTGGCAGAAACCGTGGCATTTTTAGCATCGGATAAGGCAGCGTATATTACAGGACAGACGATTCATGTGGATGGCGGTATGAGCATGTAATTTTGTCAGCCTAGTCATAATGCAGCACATTTTAGCAACAATCGAAGAGAAGAAAGGAATTTTAGATATGAAGCGAGTAGTTGTAACAGGTATGGGTGTGATCACACCATTAGGAAACAGCGTAGATACATTCTGGGATAATATCAAACAGGAAAAGATAGCATTTGATAAAATCACCCGTTTCGATACAACAGAGTATAAGACAAAGTTAGCGGCAGAGGTAAAGGACTTTAATCCAGCAGATTTTATGGATGCCAAGGCAGCAAGAAGAATGGAACGCTTCAGCCAGTATGCAGTAGCGGCAGCAGGTCAGGCAATCAAGGATGCAGGGCTTGATTTAGAAAAAGAAGACTTAAATCGGATCGGTGTCAGCGTTGGTTCCGGTATCGGAAGCTTAGAGGCCATTGAAAAAGAACATAAGAAGCTGTTAGAAAAAGGACCAAAGAGAGTAAATCCATTATTAGTTCCATTAATGATTTCGAATATGGCAGCCGGCAATGTGGCAATCACATATGGCTTAAAAGGAAAATGCACCAATATCGTAACAGCCTGTGCAACCGGAACTCATTCCATCGGAGATGCTTACCGCTATATTCAGTGCAATGAGGCTGATGTGATGGTTTGCGGCGGTACCGAAGCCGCGATTACTCCGCTTGGTATTAGCGGATTTGGTTCTTTAACTGCATTAACAGATTCCGAAGATCCAAAGCGCTGTTCCATCCCATTTGATAAAGAGAGAAGTGGTTTTGTAATGGGGGAAGGTGCTGGTGTAGTAGTCATCGAATCTTATGAACATGCAAAGGCAAGAGGCGCTCATATCTTAGCAGAAATCGTAGGCTATGGTGCGACATGTGATGCATTCCATATCACATCCCCGGCAGAAGACGGAGATGGCGCTGCAAGAGCGATGTTATTTGCAATCAATGAAGCAGGCATCAAACCGGAAGATGTGGATTATATCAATGCACACGGAACAAGCACCCACCATAATGACTTATTTGAAACAAGAGCAATTAAGAAAGCATTCGGGGAACATGCAAAGGATATCAATATCAACTCTACAAAGTCCATGATCGGCCATCTTCTTGGTGCGGCAGGCGCTGTGGAATTCATCGTATGCGTGAAATCCATTTTAGATGATTATATCCATGCAACAGTAGGCTATCAGGTACCGGATGAAGAGTTAGATCTAAATTATACGAAGGAAGCCGTAAGTCGTCCTGTAAACTATGCAATCAGCAATTCCTTAGGATTTGGCGGACATAACGGAAGTATCTTAGTAAAGAAATTTACAGAGTAGGAGATTTAATATGGAAATCAAAGATATTCTGACATTAATCGATGCAGTATCCGCATCTAATCTCACCTCCTTTTGCTATGAGGAGGGGGAGACGAAGCTAAGCTTTGAAAAGGCGGAAAAGCAGACCGTTAAGATTTCAAATATGAACAGCGAAGAAATGGTAGCGGCCAGAGCCGCGGAAGAAAGCTTTGTTTCCTGCGATCAGAATCTATGTACGATTACCTCACCAATGGTCGGGACCTTTTATATGTCTGGAAGTGAAGGCGGGGAGCCATTTGTCTCAGTTGGCGATCATATAAAGGCAGGCCAGGTAGTGGGAATCGTAGAGGCCATGAAGTTGATGAATGAGATTGAGTCTCCTTATGATGGAGTGGTAGAGCAGATTTTAATCAAGAACAAGGAAATGGTAGGATTTGGTGACGATATTATTAAAATCCGGCCAGCCAGATAGAAGAAGCAAGAGTGACTGCAAGAAGGAGAGGATTATGATGTTAACGAGCAAAGAAATCATGGAACTGATCCCGCACAGAAGTCCGTTTCTTTTGATTGATCGGATTGAGGAATTAGAGCCAGGCGTACGTGCGGTAGGAACAAAGTGTGTCAGCTATAACGAACCTTATTTCGCAGGGCATTTTCCAAATGAACCGGTAATGCCGGGTGTTCTGATTATTGAGAGTCTTGCACAGGTAGGGGCAGTGGTATGTCTGTCAGTGGAAGAGAACAAAGGAAAAACCGCTTACTTTGGAGGGATCAATCATGCGAGATTCCGCCATAAAGTTATTCCGGGAGATGTTCTCACGCTTGAAGTGGAGCTTAAGAAGCTCAAAGGCCCTGTAGGCATTGCAGAGGCGAAAGCATATGTCAAAGATAAGGTATGTGCGGAAGCAGAAATGACATTTATGATTGGCTAAAGAACCGGAAAGGAAGGCTTCCTATGTTTAAAAAAATTTTGATTGCGAACCGCGGTGAGATTGCGGTTCGAATCATCAGAGCCTGCAAAGAGATGGGGATTGCAACCGTAGCCGTATATTCTTCTGCGGATAAGGAAGCGCTCCATGTAAGGTTAGCAGATGAGGCAGTCTGCATTGGTCCTGCGCCGGCAAAAGACAGCTATCTGAAGATGGACCGGATCTTAAGCGCTACCATGGCATCTGGTGCGGATGCCATTCATCCTGGATTTGGATTCTTATCCGAAAATAGCAAGTTTGCGGACTTATGTGAGAAATGCAGTATCGCTTTTATTGGACCAACATCGAAAGTGATCGATCAGATGGGCAATAAATCAGCTGCCAGAAACACGATGATTGCAGCAGGCGTTCCGGTCGTGCCCGGAAGCAAAGAAATTATGATAAATGCCGAACAGGCAAAAAAACAGGCGGATGCATGCGGGTATCCGGTCATCATCAAGGCGAGTGCCGGTGGTGGCGGAAGAGGCATGCGTATCGCAAGAGAAGAAAAGGATTTTGTTCATTTATTTGAAACAGCAAGAAAAGAAGCGATTGGTGCATTTGGCGACGGCTCTATGTATATGGAACGATATGTAGAGAAAGCCAGACATATAGAAGTACAGATATTAGCAGACCAGTATGGAAATGTAGTACATCTTGGAGAAAGAGACTGTTCCGTACAGAGAAGACATCAGAAGATGATAGAAGAAGCACCGGCAAACGGTCTTTCTGAGGAACTGCGAGGGCAGATAGGAGAGGCTGCGGTGCGTGCAGCGAAGGCAGCCCGCTATACCGGTGCCGGAACAATTGAATTTCTTGTAGACGGAGCCGGGAATTATTATTTTATGGAAATGAATACAAGAATCCAGGTTGAGCACGGAATCACCGAGCTAGTGACTGGAGTTGATTTAATAAAGGAACAAATAAAAATCGCAGCAGGCGAGAGGCTTGATTTAAGACAGAAGGATATTGTAATTCGGGGACATGCGATAGAATGCAGAATCAATGCAGAATGTCCCAAAAGAAACTTCCTTCCGTCTCCGGGAACAATTCGATCTCTCCATCTTCCGGGAGGAAATGGCATCCGCATCGATACCGCTTTGTATGCCGGATATACCATACCACCTATGTATGATTCCCTGGCTGCGAAGCTGATGGTTTATGCAAAAGATCGAGACGAGGCGTTAAAGAAAATGAGTTCAGCGCTTTCGGAACTACTTATTGAAGGCATAGATACAAACATAGATTTTCAGTATGAACTCATTCATCATCCTAGATTTCTATCCGGAGAGTTTACCACAGACTTTGTAGAAGAAGTGTTAAGCCAGCAGTAGCCAGAAAATAAGCGGACTAAAAAGGCAGGATGAGAAAAATGGGAATCTTTAAGAGAACTAGGAGCGTGGCAGGTGTGAAAGAAAGCAAAAGAAATGAAAAAGTAAAAGAAAAGATGCGCGAGCCTCAGGTACCGGATGGATTGTTTCAAAAATGTGAGAAGTGCGGGGATATCATATATTCAGAAGACGTAATCGCAAATTATTATATATGCCCAAGCTGTAACAATTATTTTCGCATCATGCCAAGAACGAGGCTTAGCATGGTATTAGACAAAGGCACCTTTACAGAGTGGGATGTGGATCTGCCATTTAGCGATCCGCTTGAATTCCCAGGATATCTTACAAAGGTGGAGCATATGAAAGCCGCAACCAATTTAGATGAGGCGGTTATCACCGGCGTTGGAAAAATAGCAGGACTTGAGACTGCAATTGCAGTTATGGCTTCTAATTTCTTGATGGGAAGCATGGGAGCGGTAGTAGGAGAGAAGCTAACAAGGCTGATTGAAGGCGCTACCGAAAAGAAACTGCCGCTTATCATCTTTTGCTGTTCCGGCGGAGCTAGAATGCAGGAGGGAATCGTATCCCTGATGCAGATGGCAAAGACCAGTGCGGCATTAAAACGTCATAGTGAGGCGGGGCTTTTATACATCTCCATTCTTACCGATCCAACGATGGGAGGGGTTATGGCAAGCTTTGCAATGCTAGGCGATGTAATTCTTGCAGAACCAGGAGCTTTGATTGGATTCGCAGGTCCGCGTGTCATTGAGCAGACGATCGGGCAGAAGCTTCCGGAAGGATTCCAGAGTGCAGAGTTTTTGTTGGAACATGGATTTGTAGATAAGATCGTAACAAGAAGCCGTCTTCGTCAGACACTTCGTTTCCTAATTGAAAGCGCTACACCGAGCCGCATTTCAGGTGAAGAGAAAGAACAAGACACATCAGAAGTAAGCGAAAATGAGCTCGGAGTGGAAGAGATGGATTTTAATAAATAAGAATGGAGGTGATAAGATGGAAGAATTAAGCTCATGGGAACGTGTTAAGATTGCGAGAGGCAGTGAGCGTCCCACCACATTTGATTATGTAGGAAAGATATTCGATCGATTCTTAGAATTACATGGTGATCGTGCCTGCAAAGATGACGGTGCCTTAGTAGGTGGCATTGCCACGATTAATGGCGTGTATGTGACTGTGATCGGCCAGCAGAAAGGTCGTAATATGAAACAGAATATGAAGCGCAACTTCGGAATGCCCAATCCCGAAGGATATCGAAAAGCTCTTCGTCTGATGAAGCAGGCAGAAAAGTTCCACCGGCCTATCATCTGTTTTATTGATACTCCTGGAGCATTCTGTGGGATTGAAGCGGAAGAGCGTGGACAGGGGGAAGCGATCGCCAAAAATCTGTATGAGATGAGTTCTTTAAAAGTGCCGATCCTAAGCATTGTAATCGGAGAGGGCGGATCCGGCGGGGCATTAGCTCTTGCGGTAGCAAATGAAGTATGGATGTTAGAAAACTCAACCTACTCCATTCTTTCCCCGGAAGGTTTTGCCTCCATTCTGTGGAAGGACAGCAAACGCTGTGACGAGGCTGCTTCCATTATGAAGATCACGGCTTCGGATCTTTTGGATATGGGCATCATTGATCAGGTCATAAAGGAACAGCCGGAAGAACTTGATTTGGATTTTGGTAATACGCTGCCTGAAATCATTGAAAAAGATCTTAAGGACTCAAAAGAAAAGCCTAGTAAGTCAAAAGAAAAAGATCGGGAGAAGGAGAAATTGAAAAATCATCTTACCGTGGATAACATGGACTATGCCTCCTTTAAACTGAAAGAAGCCATTATTGAATTTCTCTTAAAATATCAGGATATTCCTTCTGCTGAGATCGTGGAATCACGTTACGATCGTTTCCGCAAAATTTAACTTATAGTAAAAATGAAATAGTAAGTTAAGAGAACTGAAAGTGACAGCAAAAAAGATGTCCGTACTGGAATAGAAGACAGTATTTCCTGTTTTCTATTCCAGTATGGACATCCTTTTTTGCATTATGATCAAAATATTTTAAATAAGGATGCAAAAGTTTCACTTATTAATCAATTCAATAAAGCATAGTACATAGAGAAATGGCTAAATAAAAGAATAATGGAATATAAATAGAAAGAAGAAAAGCAGTGAGGGTTAACAGATGAAGAGTGGAAAGGCGGATAATCAGCTGAACCTGGCACTGGATATGCCGGAAACAGAAAGAGCGGAGACGTTAGATTTAAATGTGGGATTTGATCCGGAGGAAAAGACATGGGAGCTGATCGTAAAATATAATGGAGATTTGGATCGGGTCAGCCGTGAGGTTGGTTTTCTATATAGTCTCCTTTTAAATGGATATGCAATATTAGAAATCGGTGATAGCAAAGTTCCGCTTTTGAGCCGGTATTCGGAGATTGAGTTTATCGAAAAGCCGATGCAGTTATTTTATGAAGTAGCGGAGGCGAGGGCGGTATCTTGCATTCTGCCTCTTCAGACTTCCCAGTATAATCTTTATGGGGAAGGCGTGATTGTGGCAGTTGTGGATTCAGGAATTGACTATGCCCACCCGGATTTTCGAAATGAAGATGGAACGACCAGAATACTCGCTTTATGGGATCAGTCAATCCGCCCGGAAACGATTGATATCACAAAGCAGCCGGATGGAGAGATACCGGGACCGCCGGAAGGATTTGTAGGAGGAACGGTATTTTCTCAGGAGAAGATTAATCAGGCACTTCAAAAAAGAACGAGACAAGAACAGTTAGAGATCGTTCCAAGTGTGGATCTATCGGGGCATGGGACTCATGTGACGGGAATCGCAGCGGGAAACGGAAGGGCATCGCAAGGAAGATACCGGGGGGTAGCACCAAGAAGTGATCTTTTAATCGTAAAGCTGGGAAACTCTCTAAATGAATCATTTCCAAGAACAACTCAGCTTATGACGGCCATAGATTATGTAATACGGGAAGCAATTAAGATCGGTAAGCCCCTTGCAATCAATATCAGCTTTGGAAATAATTATGGGTCACACGATGGAAACTCTATTCTGGAGCAGTATATCAACGATGCATCGAATATATGGAAAACAAGCATTGTAATCGGTACTGGCAATGAGGGGGCAGGAAGAACCCATACAGCAGGAATACTGGATAGAACCCAGACAGCAGAGGTGGAACTGGTTATTGCAGAGGGGCAGAGGTCCATCAATCTGCAGATCTGGAAGAATTATTATGATCGTTTTGATGTTACCTTGATTCATCCAAGCGGAAACCGGGTAGGTCCGATTCCAGAAGTTCTTGGAAAACAGCAGTTCCAGTTAGAGCGAACGAATATCTTCCTTTATTATGGGGAGCCAAAGCCCATTAACCGTGCACAGGAGATTTATATAGAATTTACCCCGGTAGACCGTACGATGAGCTCCGGCATATGGAAGATTCAGCTGACGCCAAGGCGTATTCTGACCGGCAATTATGATATGTGGCTTCCGACTACGAGTCAGCTAAGTGAGGGGACTGGTTTTAACCGTCCGGTAAGTGATACGACACTCACAATTCCTTCTGCTGCTGCTAGTGCCATTTCGGTGGGAGCGTATGATTCTAATCTGGACAGTTATGCGTTCTTCTCAGGAAGAGGATTTACAAGAGGAAACAACTTAGTGAAGCCAGATATTGTGGCACCGGGAGTGGATATCAATGCACCGGCACCGGGGGGAGGATATACGATCAAGAGCGGAACCTCCATGGCAACGCCGTTTGTTACGGGAAGCGCGGCGATTATGATGGAATGGGGCATTGTAAACAATAATGATCCATATCTATATGGGGAGAAAATCAAGGCTTATCTAATCAGCGGAGCAAGAAGGCTGCCGGGATTCTCGGTATGGCCGAATCAGGAACTTGGATATGGGGCCCTTTGCTTAAGAGATTCGCTCCCGCTTTAAAATATGACTTGTGATAGTTTGGCAAACATACTATAATAAGTGGTACTATGAAATGTAAAATCCGGAGGGATTATCATTGAAGCATACCAGAATTATAAAGATTTATTCAGTTCTTATTGTGATATCCGTTTTGTTTCTCTTATACATTAATTATCAGTATACCAATACAGAAGTTGATCATTACAAATGGAACGAAATCCGAAGTTTTGATAGCGGTTGGGATTATGAGACAGAAGATGGAACAAAGGAACGAATAGATTTACCACTTAATAAAGCAATAGAAGCAGGGAAGATGTATGTCATCACCAAAACCCTTCCGGATTATTATCCGGAAGGGAGCGTACTCTGCGTTAAGAATAATCACACGACTATGAATGTATACATTAACGGCGAACTTTCTTATTCCATCGGTGTGGATGACCGCAATACCATTGGGAAGTCACCCGGATGCGTGTACAGTCTGATTCCATTGACGATTGATAACTATGGAAAAGAAGTAAAGATCGAGTATATTCCAGTCTATAAACGGGCATCTCTTCATATAAGCGGATTTCTGCTGGGAGAGCGGACAACCATTGTTACGGGACTGATCAGACAGAATATTCTTTCTGTTATTTTATGTGCTTTGACCGCAGCGGTTGGAATTGTACTGATTGCCTGTTATTATATTCGTCTTGCTGGAAAGGACAGCCGTCCGCATTTATTGTATATGGGATTTTTCACGCTTACAGTCTCTGTCTGGTCTCTGTTTGAGACACAGATCATGCAGTTCTTTATTAGCAATGTTTATGTGTTACAGTATATCACCTATATATCACTGGCGCTTATTCCGATTCCGGCACTGATTTACTATGCCTATAAGAAAGGAATAGAATGTTCGAAGACTGTCACTGCGCTGAGCCTGTTTTCCGTAATAAGCATTTTATTAAGCATCGGGTTACAGTGTACCGGAACAAAGGATCTGCCGGAGACCGTTTTCCTTGCGCATATAAACATTGCATTATGTACTGTTTATGTGATCACAGGGCAGGCAAAACGGTATTTTCATTCGCAGGGAAAACACAGAAAGCACATGACTGTTACAAGCATGGGCGTGCTGATTCTCGGAGCAACGATCATGATCGACATTCTGCGTTATTATTTTAAGCTGTATAATGATTATGCAAAGTTTGTACGAATCGGATTTTTTATCTATATCATATGCATTGGCTATGATCTGGTGATCGCATCCATTGATGCGCATGTAGAGATTGAGAAGTTAGAAGATATCGTATTTGCGGATCCAATGACAGGACTTTTAAATCGGACTGCTTATGAAAATAAGATTGGAGAACTGCAAGAGAAAAGCGTAGAACGACACAGCATCAGTGTGGCAAAAATCAGAATTATGGGGCTTGCCCAAACCGAGCTTACATATGGAAGCAAGGCAAAAGAGGAAATCATTCGAACTGCGGCGAGACTGATCAATCTTTCTTTCCGCAGCACAGCTTCCTGTTATCATGCTTCAGAAGATGAGTTTGTGATAATCATGGAAGATGCCGGGATAGATGCGGAAGTATCCGGTTTTTCTTATTTAAGAAAAAGGCTGTATAACTGTAATAAAAGCAGAGGAGAAAAGATCCGCCTGATTTATGCATTGGAGCATCCAGATCAGGATGGAATGACGATAAAAGATCTGATTGCAAATGTGGATGAGGCATTAAACAAAGAAAGTCAAGAAGAAAATGAATAAGGGGCATTAAGCCTTGGAGGAAACATGAAGAAGACAGTAAAGATGGCAGCAGTGGCATGTGCAGTGGCAATGGTGACGGCAGGCTGTAGTTTTAATAAAGCGAACACGTATTATGAAAAAGCACAGGAGCTTTATCAGTCAGGAGATTATGAGGAAGCAGCACAGTATTTTACCAGAGCGATCGAACAAAAGGAGGATCGGGCAGAATACCGTCTGGAATATGGATTTACATTAATCCAGCTGAAAGAATACGATGCGGCGATCGCGCAGTTTGAAAGCATGGTAATGGATAAAAATATCCCTATGGTTCTGCAGAATAATAAGCAGGCATATCGGGGGATCGGAATTGCATATTTTACAATGCAGGATTATAAATCCGCGACGGACTATTTCGAACAGGCACTTCAGATTTCGGAACTAAGTGAGCTAAATACGGATATCCGTTCCTATATTGCGAGCTGTTATGATAATTTAGCCCGTTATGATGACGCGATTGAGGCTTATACGGAGCTGATCTCATCGGATTCTAAAAATGCTGCACTTTATAATGCAAGAGGTAATATCTATCGCAAGCTTGGCGAATATGAGAGCAGCATAAAAGATTACGAACAGGCCCTTACGTATGCATCTGATAATTTTGATGTTTATTTTGGAGCGTATACGGCATTCCGTGAAATGGGACAGGATGCAAAGGCGGCTGAGGTATTAGAGAAGGCATCTCTGATTAAGATGAATACGGATCAGGATAAGCTAGATCTTGGAAAGGTTCATTTCTATCAGAATAATTATGAACAGTGTGAGGTAGAATTTAATGATGCCTTATCAAAAGGGCTGACCGAAGCAAATTACTATCTTGGTGAGATCGCATTGATTAATGAAGAGTATGAGACCGCGCTTTCTTACTTCCTTGCTTATAAACAGGCAGGTAATACGCTGTCCGCGACCTTCTTTAATCAGCTTACTGTGTGCTATATCCAGCTGAATGATTTTGAGAATGCGGCAGAGATGCTTGCCAATGCAAAATCCTATGCGCATATCGCGATCGATCAGCAGCTTCTTCGAAATGAAATCATAATTTTAGAGAATACGGGTGATTTTGATGGCGCCTTAAAGCTGATGGAAAAGTATATCAAGAGATATGGACAGGATGAGGATGTGGAAAAGGATTATTTATTCCTTCAGACAAGAGTGAATAGCAATATCAAAGATACCGAGTAATTTCTGAAAGCTGTTTTAGTCCGCAGGAAAAGGCGATGGCAGGATAGTAGAATTACCAGAAATAAAAAGCAAGTGATAGTAGTCACGAAAGGGTAACAATATGGCAGAATTATATGACATGAAAGAGCAGGAAGAACGCGTTGTATTGGTGGCTGTAGCAACAAGCGACAATGATGACACGGAACAGTCTTTAGATGAATTAGAAGAATTAGCGAGAACAGCCGGTGCTGTGACGGTGGCAAAGGTGATCCAGAACCGTGAGAGCGTGCATCCGGGAACTTATATCGGAAAAGGCAAGATCGAGGAAGTAGCGAATCTTGTAGCAGAGTTAAATGCAACCGGCATTATCTGTGATGATGAGTTAAGTCCGGCACAGATGAAAAATTTAGAGCTTGCGCTGCAGGAAAAGGTAATGGACCGTACCATGTTAATCTTAGATATCTTTGCGCAGCATGCGCTTACAAGAGAAGGTAAGATTCAGGTTGAATTAGCACAGCTTAAGTACCGTTCCAGCCGACTGATCGGCATGCGAAATTCCTTAAGCCGACTAGGCGGCGGAATCGGAACAAGAGGTCCTGGTGAAAAGAAGTTAGAGATGGACCGTCGTTTGATTAAAGACCGTATCTCTATGTTAAATAAGGAATTAGAGGAAGTGAAGAAGAACCGAGAGGTATCCCGTTCTTTAAGAAGCAAGAATCCGGTTCCGGTTGTGGCAATCGTGGGATATACCAATGCAGGAAAATCAACTCTGTTAAATTATCTGACAGATGCGGGTGTGCTCGAGGAGAACAAGCTGTTTGCAACGCTTGATCCAACAACAAGAAGCTTAAATTTTGAAAGCGGCGGACAGGTACTTCTTACCGATACGGTAGGGTTTATCAGAAAGCTGCCTCATCATCTGATTGATGCATTCCGTTCTACATTGGAGGAAGCAAAGTATGCAGATATTATCCTGCACGTGGTGGATGCGTCCAATCCGGATGCCTATAAGCAGATGCATATCGTATATGAGACGTTAAAGAATCTTGGGGTTACGGATAAGACAATTATCACAGCATTTAATAAGCAGGATATGGTGGAAGATGATGCGGTGATTAAGGATTTAAAGGCAGACCGCACCGTGAAGATTTCAGCTAAGTTTGGTACCGGGGTAAAGGAACTGACCGATGTGATCGAGGATGTGCTCAGGGAACGTAAGGTATTAATTGAACAGGTATTTCCGTATCAGGATGCCGGAAAGATCCAGGTGATTCGTAAATACGGTGAACTTCTAGAAGAAGACTACCGTGAGGAGGGCATCTACGTGAAAGCCTACCTTCCAAAGGACGTCTATCTCGGAATTCAGTAGGAGGTGGGCCGACAGTCGGAGGTTGAGGGGACGAGAGAGGGCGCAAGCCGTCCCGTATCCTTCTGCCGACGGCTGGACTGCTATATTTTCAAGTGTTCGGACGCATGAGCGGACAAAAAACCGCCGCAGTTTTTGACTATCAGACAGGAAAGCACTGTCTGCTATTCAAAGACTGCGGCGGTTTTTTGTTCGTTATGAGCCGGACACTTTGAAAAATAGCAGTTCAGCCGTCACCAGAAGGATACGGGACGGATTGCGCCCTCTCTTGTCCCCTTGGTCTCCTCTTAAGGTGCTACAGAGAGTGGAATGGAGCATAGAGGCTGGAAAGAATGGAGACTGGGGAGAATAGAGGCCGAAAGAATAGAGATTTGGAAGGATAATGGTTTGGGCCGATAAAAGATGGCAGGAGGAGAGTTGGGGATTAAGTCTGAAAATGGGAGAGAGAAGGTAGAAAAGTCAAAAAATAAAAGAAAATTGTATATGTGATTTTGGGAGGAACAGGGGAGGGGAGAGGCGGGAAGTGAGAGGATGAGGGGAACTGAGACGGGAGGGGGAGGGATAGGGGGAATTTGCTTTTTCTAAAAAAGCAATCTTTTTGTTTAAGGATAAAAACTTTTAGAGGAGTATATGTAAAATCGGGTTCATTTTAGAATATTGCCTCAAATACAACAATAGGTTACGAAAATAACGAAAACGACGGTTTTCGTTGTTAAATACTGCATTAAAAAAGTCAGATAGTTTGGTTTTGAAGAGAAAAAGAAACCACTATATATTGTGGTTGGGCGTGAAGAGTAAAATATATATTGTGTATGCCGCCTTGACTGAGAAGGAATATTCTGCTAAAATAGGAGGAGTGGATGAGCGGAAAAAACTTATTCAGGATGTAACAAAGAAGGGAGAATGTACGCATGATTAAGGTAGTAAAACGAGATGGCGAGATCGCGGATTTTAAGTTAGGGAAGATTGGAAGTGCAATTTCCAAAGCATTTGACGCCACGGGCAATTTATACGATGAGGATATCATTAATTTGCTGACCTTACGTGTTACCTCTGATTTTCAGGCAAAGGTGAAGGAAGAGACAATATCAGTAGAGAATATTCAGGACAGCGTGGAACACGTGCTGGAGCAGACCGGATATACGGATGTGGCAAAGGCTTATATTCTTTACCGTAAAAATAGAGAGCGGATCCGCAATATGAAATCTACCATACTGGATTATAAGGAACTTGTAGACAGCTATGTGAAAGAAGAGGACTGGCGAGTGAAGGAGAACTCGACGGTTACCTACTCGGTGGGCGGACTTATCTTACATAATTCTGGTTCGATTACAGCAAATTACTGGCTTTCTGAGGTTTATGACGAGGAAATCGCGACGGCACACCGGAATGCAGATATTCATATTCATGATCTATCCATGTTAACCGGATACTGTGCAGGATGGTCATTGAAACAGCTGATTAAGGAAGGGCTTGGCGGAATTCCGGGAAAGATCACATCGTCACCGGCAAAACATTTATCTACCTTATGCAACCAGATGGTAAACTTCTTAGGCATTATGCAGAATGAATGGGCAGGGGCGCAGGCATTTTCTTCTTTTGATACCTATCTGGCCCCATTTGTGAAAGCGGACAATTTAAGCTATCATGAGGTGAAGCAGTGTATCCAGTGCTTTATCTATGGAGTGAATACACCAAGCAGATGGGGAACACAGGCGCCATTTTCCAATATTACATTAGACTGGACCGTGCCGGCAGATTTAGCGGATCTTCCTTGTATTGTAGGCGGGGAAGAGATGAATTTTACATATAGGGACTGCAAACGTGAGATGGATATGATCAATAAGGCATTTATTGAGATTATGATCGAAGGGGATGCAAATGGACGAGGATTCCAGTATCCAATCCCGACCTATTCCATCACCAAAGACTTTGACTGGTCTGATACGGAGAATAACCGTCTGTTATTCGAGATGACAGCAAAATACGGAACACCGTATTTCTCTAATTATATCAACAGCGATATGGAGCCTAGTGATGTGCGTTCCATGTGCTGCAGACTTCGTCTTGATTTAAGGGAATTAAGAAAGAAGACCGGTGGATATTTTGGAAGCGGGGAAAGCACCGGATCGATTGGCGTTGTTACTATTAACATGCCTCGTATCGCATATCTGTCAAAGACAAAGGAAGAGTTCTATAAGCGCCTTGATCGTTTGATGGATGTATCCGCAAGATCTCTTCGTACAAAACGGAAAGTGATCAGCAGGCTGTTAGAGGAAGGTTTATATCCATATACAAAACGCTATCTTGGCACATTTAATAATCATTTCTCTACAATTGGCCTAATCGGCATGAACGAGGTAGGGCTGAACGCGGCATGGCTTGGCGGTGATATGACCGATGAAAAGACACAGGAATTCTCCGTTGAGGTGTTAAATCATATGCGCAACCGTCTTTCAGATTATCAGGAAAAGTACGGGGATTTATATAATCTGGAGGCAACCCCGGCGGAATCCACGACCTACCGTCTTGCAAAGCATGATAAAAAGCAGTTTCCGGACATTAAGACTGCCGGTAAGGAAGGGGATACTCCATATTATACAAACAGTTCCCATCTGCCGGTGGATTTTAGTGAGGATATCTTCGCAGCACTGGATATTCAGGATGAACTGCAGACTTTATATACATCGGGAACTGTATTCCATGCATTCTTAGGTGAGAAGCTTCCGGACTGGAAGGCTGCGGCTAAGCTGGTACGAGTGATTGCAAGCAATTATAAGCTTCCGTATTATACGATTTCCCCGACCTACTCCATTTGCAAGGAGCATGGATACCTGAATGGAGAAGTATTCGTTTGTCCGAAGTGTGGAAAGCAGACGGAAGTGTATTCTCGAATCACAGGCTATTACCGTCCGGTAAAGAACTGGAATGAAGGCAAGGCACAGGAATACAAAAATCGTGTCACATATAATCCAAAACAGGCACTGGAGTCTAAGGAAATGAAAGGGTTTCAGTCTGATTTTGCATCTGCTTCGAATAAGGAAAATCAAAATGCGGTAGAATTACAGTTAGATGATTTGGTGACCGGATTAGATGAGGGGATGTATCTGTTTACAACCAAGACCTGTCCGAACTGCAGAATCGCAAAACAGTTTTTAAGTGGTCTTACTTATGAAATCATCGATGCCGAGGAGCATATGGAATTAGCACAACGCTATCATATCATGCAGGCACCGACTCTTCTTGTTGTAAAGGATGACATGGAGGAAGCGTACAGCAGTGTAGGCAATATTAAGAGATTCGCAGACCAGATGCTGATTTTAAAATAGGTGATTTTGTCTTTTAAGTCACCTCTCTTTATTCTTGTCTTTTAGCATCAGGTATGTTATCATAAACGGCAGACTTTTATCGCACGAAGGAAGAGAACTTCTTTCTTTGTGCGTAAAAATAGAATAACAAAACGTAGGAAAGGAAGAAGCAGATGAGCGCAGCAGATAAGATTTTTATTGATATGTGCCAGGATATTTTAGACAACGGGCTTAGTACAGAAGGAGAAAAGGTACGTCCGAAATGGGAAGACGGATCTTTCGCCTATACGTTAAAAAAATTCGGTGTTGTAAACCGTTATGATTTATCAAAGGAGTTTCCTGCAATCACATTAAGAAGAACGGCAATTAAGAGCTGTATTGATGAGATTTTATGGATCTGGCAGAAAAAGTCCAGTAATATCAACGATTTAAACTCTCATATCTGGGACAGCTGGGCAGATGAAAATGGCTCTATTGGGAAGGCATATGGCTATCAGCTTGGCATTAAGCATCAGTATAAGGAAGGCATGATGGATCAGGTTGACCGTGTGCTTTATGACCTTAAGAATAATCCATTCAGCCGCCGTATTATTACGAATATCTACGTGCATGAAGATCTGCATGAGATGAACCTTTATCCTTGTGCTTACAGTATGACATTCAATGTAACAAAGGAGAAGGACAGTGATGTGCTTACCTTAAATGGTATTTTAAATCAGCGTTCCAGCGATATTTTAGCGGCAAATAACTGGAATGTATGTCAGTATGCTGTGCTTCTTCATATGTTTGCGAGAACATGCGATATGAAGGTGGGCGAGTTAGTGCATGTCATTGCAGATGCTCATATTTATGACCGCCATATTCCAATCATCGAGGAATTAATCAAACGTCCTACTTTTGATGCTCCAAAGTTCTGGATGAATCCGGACAAGAAGGATTTCTATGAGTTTACTGTGGACGATTTCCGTCTGGATGATTATGTAACCGGGCCAAAGGTTGAGAAGATACCAGTAGCCGTATAGACAAACGATAAGGAGTAATACAATGAATCTGATAGCAGCAGTGGATAAGAATTGGGCAATCGGGTATGAAAACAAGCTGTTGGTAAGCATTCCGGCAGATATGCGTTTTTTCCGTGAGCAGACAACCAATAAGATTGTGATTATGGGCAAGAAGACTCTGGATACATTTCCAGGCGGAAAGCCTTTAAAGAAACGCCGCAATATTGTGATTTCAAGACAGGCGGATTTAAAAGTTCCGGACTGTGAGGTCGTGCATAGCATTGAGGCAGCCCTAGAAGCGGTAAAGGACTGTGAACCTTCGGATGTGTATGTGATCGGCGGGGCAGAGATCTATAGACAGATGCTTGATTACTGCAATGTGGCATATATTACAAAGATCGATTACGGATACCATGCGGATACGTATTTCCCAAATCTGGACGAGAATCCAGACTGGATCGTAACCGAAGAATCCGAAGAGCAAACCTATTATGACCTCGAATATCGTTTCTGCAAGTATGAGAGAAAAAAATAAGGGTTGGTGCGAAGAGAAAAAAGAAGAGGGCGGCTGGCTAAGAGACAGCGCCCTCTTCTTTTTTCTTTTGAGACGGATGACTGGTTTGGAATTCTGGCGGATAGGTGGCAGACGAATAAAAGGGAAATCAAAAATGAAACTATAAACAGTAGCAAAGACAAAATTAAAGCAAAAAGGAATAGAAAGGAAGCAAGTTAGGAAGGGGAAAAAGGTAGAATTCATAGCAAATAGGTTTTGACGATAGAAAGAAGAAAAGAAGGGGAGAGTGGAATAGTCAACGGAAAGGATTGGAAAAAAATACTTGAAAATTGGAAAGGGGAAGACTAATATATAAACAATAAACGTTTGTCAGGAAATGGATATGGCTTGACACGTAAATTTTATGCAGAAGGAAGGAAGTACATATGCTGAACATCAGAGTTGAAAAGGCTAAAACATTAAAAGAGCTGCCAGGCGCAGAGAATCCCCTTAAGTTTGGGACTATTTTTACAGATCATATGTTCCTGATGGATTATGAGACCGGAAAAGGATGGCATGATGCCAGAATCGTACCATATGCTCCATTACAGTTAGAACCTTCCGCTATGGTCTTTCATTATGGACAGGAGATGTTTGAAGGATTAAAGGCTTATAAGACAGAGGATGGAAGAACTCTGTTATTCCGACCACAGAAGAATATTGAACGTGCGAACCGAAGCAATAGAAGACTTTGCATTCCGGAGATTAACGAAGAAGATTTCTTAGATGCGCTGAAAGCTATTGTAAAAACGGATGAGAGATGGATTCCAACGAAACCAGGTACTTCTTTATATATTCGCCCATTTGTGATTGCGACGGATCCGTTTTTAGGTGTTCGTCCTTCTGATCGGTATTTATTTATTATTATCCTTTCTCCAGTCGGCGCTTACTATCCGGAAGGGCTGAATCCAGTTAAGATCTGGATTGAGGATGAGTATGTAAGAGCGGTTAAGGGTGGCATCGGCGAGGCTAAGACCGGTGGAAACTATGTGGCAAGTCTTGCATCTCAGGTTAAGGCTCATGATGAAGGATATTCTCAGGTATTATGGCTTGACGGTGTGGAACGCAAGTATATCGAGGAAGTTGGTGCTATGAATATCTTCTTTAAGATCAATGGAAAGATTGTAACGCCAATGTTAAATGGCAGCATTCTTCCAGGGGTTACAAGAGCTTCTGTTATTGAGTTATGCAGGGAATGGGGATATGAGGTCGAGGAAAGACGTATCTCTGTGGATGAACTATATGAAGCTGGAAAGGACGGTTCTCTGGAAGAAGTGTTTGGAACCGGTACAGCAGCAGTTATCTCACCAGTGGGACACCTTCGTTTTGAAGACCATGTGCTTCAGATCAAGGACGGTGGCATTGGCCCTGTCAGTCAGAAATTATATGACACGATTACCGGAATCCAACTTGGTAAGCTTCCGGATACCAATCACTGGACAGTAGAAGTAAGATAAAAGGAATGAGAGGCCGTCAGACCTTTGCATTCAGATAGATGATCTTATCTGAATGCAAAAGCTCAGGTGGTCTTTTTTTCGTTATGAGCTTATAAGCGCTGGTCATAATAAAAGTTATGTTACGCTAAGCCTTTGCATATGATATAAGAGCAGAGGAAGATAGAAAGCGGGATATTATGAAGAATAAAGTGATTATTGTGATAATGGTTGTGATCTTATTCTCCCTGTTAGGAAAGCTGTTTCTGAACGGAGAGAATAATAAGGGGCGTGTGAAACCGGAAGAAATCAGTTATAACACGATGGAAGAGCTGGCGGAGTTCATTCTTTTGGAAAATGAGATCGCTGTGAATTCAATGGGCGTGGTAAGTGACCGAGTTCCGGTAGAAAATATTTATGCAGCGATTTATGTATTGGATGAACAGACACCTGCAGATACGGACATTAACAGGCAGCCTGAGTATGTGACGCTTTATCCAAGTCTGTATACGACACCTTTGGAAGATCAGGAAAGCCCGGATAATGGAAAGAAGATTGCCTATCTGACATTTGACGACGGGCCAAGCGAGAATACGTGGAAGGTGCTTGATATTTTAGATGAAAAAAATGTGAAGGCTACATTTTTTATTATTGGAGAAGAGGTTTCCATTGCAGGGGAAGAAACATTAAAGGAAGTGGTGAAACGCGGACATACACTGGGATTACATACGTTTTGCCATGATTATAAGACAATTTATAAGTCGGTGGAGGCATTTTTAGCGGATTACGAGAAGGTATACATGGAGATTTATCAGATTACCGGACAGAAACCGAATATATATCGGTTCCCGGGAGGAAGCTATAATTCCTATATGAGGAGCATCCGAAAAGAGATTATTGAGGAGATGGCACGAAGAGGGTTTACGTTTAATGACTGGAATGTAAGTGCAGAGGATGCAGTTGGAACTCCGACAACATATTCAATTAAGAAGAATGTGAAGAAGGATGCGTACCGGTATCAGTGCCCTGTGATTTTGATGCATGACGGCCAGAGCAATGCGCTGACAACAAAGGTGCTGGGAGATATTATTGATGAACTTCGCGACAATGGTTATGATTTCGACACCCTCGACCATAGAGATCCTTGCCAATTCAACTGGAAGAAGAAGTAGAGGGGCTAGAAGGTTTAGGAGGAGAGAGTCGGCAGACGTGGAAGGGATACAAAAGGCGCATGAACGGATATATGAGCGAACAAAAGACCGGCGTGGCTTTGACTATCAGGCAGGAAAACTCTGTCTGCTATTCAAAGCCCCGCCGGCCTCTTGTTCGTCATGAGCCGCACATAGCGTCTTTTGTATCCCTTCCGCGCCCATAGATTCGCTCCTCTTAAACCAGCCGTAAGAATGAGCAAGTGATTCTGATGGCCAAATATTGAACGCACAGATGAATCGGGAGGCAGGGGAGCAGGTAAACAGGACATTGAAAATAAAGATCAAGAGTTAGGAGTATTCAGCGATTCGGGTGATGGCCACGTAGATACCGGAGATTTTATACCAGGTGGCGAAGTCTACGACACCGGTTTGCGGGAGGTCAAATTCTTGTTGGAAGGCTCTTACGGAATCGGCGGTTCTTTGGCCGTAAGAACCGTCTGCGGCAATCTTTGGGATATTGGAGTAGACGTTAGCTATGGCATTTAGCTGTTCCTGCAGCTGGAGCACTTTGCTGCCGGAGGAACCGATTGTTAGATTGCTTCCCGGCCAGGAGGATGGGACTCCGGAAATCTGGTCTGTGGAGTTGATATACATGTTCTCACCGTAGTAGTAACGGAGTATTTCGATTGGGGTCAGGCCGTCTTCACCAAGGGACATGGAACCCCACTGCGTCATAAGTCCTGGACAGGAAACACGCTTGCCGTCACAATACTGGGTTAGGATTGGCTGCTTTACGTTCGGGCGGGACAGGTAGTTGTTGAAGATGCTGTCAACGACCGTGCTGATGGTATTGAAGATGTTACGCTCCGGAATAAATTTATGATCGTATGCGGTGGACGAGGTGATGGTGAAATTGTAGCCTTTGTTACGGTACCATTCGGTATAGACACGGTTTAGCGTAAAGGACTGAATGGCAAGAACATTGGCGTAAATGGTGGATTCCGGCCAGGTTGCATAGATTTCAGAGGAGGCAACATTTTTGATATAGTCTTTGTATCTTACATAATAGTTCTGTGCGGAAGTATTGGTTGGTGCACCATCATGCACGACAATGAATTCAGGGATTACAACGCGGCTTAGCACAATTTCATCGGAGGATTCTACTTCTTTTACTTCGTCTTCTACGATCTTTGGAGGATATTCCCCATAAAGAGTATGGTCGGGAATGACATATTCTTCGGCGGTGCCTTCTTCGGCTGGAACAGATGGGTCTAATGTGATGTTTTGAATTGCCTGTACGGTAGGAAGGATTTCAGCACCTGAGATGATGAGTGGTTCAAACCCAGGAGCTGTAACGGAAATCTGGTACTCGGAATATGGCATATCGGAACCTGGGGTCAGGCTGTAATCGAGCGGAGGAGTAGGAAGGGTGATGGAGTCCGTCTTTCCGTTGGCGCCGGTTCTTAACTGTTCCGCGGAGCCACTCGCATTTGCACTTTGCGGGGTGATGGTTACTGTGGCGGCATCGATCGGACGGTTGCCTGCCGCAGAGGTTACATTTACCTGCAGTTCTCCTAATCCCTGGGTATCCACAGAAGCAGGGTAGACCCTCATGTCTTGACGGGGTTTTATGTTTTTTCGGATAATCGGAGGAGAAAGGGGGTTACTGTCAGAGTAATCGTCATGTTTAACATTTGCGTCCATATGTGACCTCGATATTTTACTTTCATTTCTAAAGTATGCATGGTAAGCACAGGTTGTGAATGGATGATAAAAGTTTCAGTGATAGACTTAAGATACGGTGTTATAAGGAGGGAGGATAGAATCTTATAAGCTAGGATTATAGGTGTGCATTTTTTGTAAAAAGTGCACAAAAACAAAAGCGAAAAAGCTGTAAATTTGGACTTGTGTTTTAAAAAAACATATGGTATCATTGTAACAATTTGAGTATCTTTTTCTAAAATTATGAAGTAAACAGGTCTGAGACAAGGTTTATAAACATACATAAAAATGAAAAAATATGCGAAAATAAGTGATAATGAAATGAATATAGCGTTTCATTTTTTGGAACAAGAGCACCAAAGAAGTGCCCTTATAAGTGAAATAATAGCCTCAAGATGCGAGATGTATAACCTTAACGAGTGCCGGAAGGAATGGTGGCATGAAAAAAAGAGAGGCTATGCATCTTATTTTTCTATTATGAAGGGTACAGGTAAATAAGCAGAATATAGGAGGATTTGTTATGAAAGCGTTTCTAATACTGGAAGACGGTCATGTTTTTGCAGGCAAAAGTATTGGTTCAGACAAAGAGGTAGTGAGTGAGATTGTATTTAATACCTCTATGACAGGTTATTTGGAGATTTTGACGGATCCATCCTATGCGGGTCAGGCAGTGGTTATGACCTATCCACTGATTGGCAACTATGGCGTATGTTATTCCGATATGGAGTCTAAAAAAGCTTGGCCGGATGCGTTTATCGTAAGAGAAGTATCCCGCGTGCCAAGTAATTTCAGAAGTGAAGCAAGCATCGAAGAATTTTTAAAGAAGAATGATATCCCGGGAATCGCAGGAGTGGATACCAGAATGTTAACCAAGATCCTTCGTGAAAGCGGCACGATGAACGGCATGATCACAACAAACGAGAACTATGATCTGAATGAAGTGATCAAAAAGCTGAAGGCATACACGGTTACCGGTGTGGTGAATAAAGTTACCTGTGCAGAAAAAAGAGTGACAACTCATGAAGAATTCGCACCAACAGACTTTGAAAAAGCAAAAATGAGCTACATGGCGTCTCCTGCTATGAAAGCAGCCATCGACAAAGCAAAAGAAGCAAAGATTTGCTTAGGTGAGATCGCAATGGCATCCATGCTTGGAACAAAAGGCGTGGAGTTATTAGAAGAACTGGTTAAGAATCAGGAGAAAGCAAAGAGACATTTTAAAGTAGCACTTATGGACTTCGGTTCCAAGAAGAATATTGAGCATAACTTACTGAAGCGCGGATGTGAAGTGACTGTCTATCCGGCAGGCACCAAAGCAGAAGAAGTATTAAAGGCAAATCCAGATGGCATTATGTTAAGCAACGGCCCTGGGGATCCGGCAGAGTGTGTGGAGATCATTGAAGAAATTAAGAAGATGTATGATAGCAATGTGCCAATTTTCGCAATCTGCTTAGGACATCAGCTAATGGCCCTTGCAAACGGCTTCAAGACAACGAAGATGAAGTATGGACACCGTGGTGCCAACCACCCAGTAAAAGACTTAGAGACAGGAAGGGTGTATCTGTCAAGCCAGAACCATGGCTATGTGGTTGTGGAAGATACCATTGACTCCGAAAAAGCAGAAGTTCGTTTTATCAATGCAAATGATAAGACAATCGAAGGACTTCGCTACAAGGGCAAGAATATTTTCACCGTTCAGTTCCATCCGGAAGCATGTGCGGGCCCACAGGATTCCGAATTCCTATTTGATGAGTTTATGAACATGATGGAGGTAAATGCGTAATGCCAAAGAATAATGAAATCAAGAAAGTATTAGTAATTGGTTCCGGTCCGATCGTAATCGGCCAGGCAGCAGAATTTGACTATGCAGGAACACAGGCCTGCCGTTCCTTAAAAGAAGAAGGAATCACGGTAGTATTAGTGAACTCCAACCCTGCAACCATCATGACAGATAAAGATATCGCAGATATGGTATACATAGAGCCATTAACCGTAGATGTGTTAAAGCAGATTATCTTAAAAGAGAGACCAGATTCCATCCTTCCAACCCTTGGCGGTCAGGCAGCATTAAATCTTGCGATGGAATTAGAAGAATGCGGTTTCTTAAAAGAAAGCGGTGTGAAGTTAATCGGTACGACTTCTCTTACGATTAAAAAAGCGGAAGACCGTTTAGAGTTTAAGAACACAATGGAGAAGATCGGCGAGCCTTGTGCGGCATCTGAAGTCGTAACAACAGTAGAAGATGCGGTAGCCTTTACAAATACAATCGGTTATCCGGTTGTAATCCGTCCGGCTTATACACTTGGCGGATCCGGCGGTGGTATCGCACATAACGAGGAAGAGTTAATCGATATCTGTACAAATGGTCTTCGTTTAAGCCGTGTGGGACAGTGTCTGATTGAACGCTGCATCGCAGGCTGGAAGGAAATCGAGTACGAAGTAATGCGAGATGGTGCCGGAAACTGCATCACCGTATGTAATATGGAAAACTTAGATCCGGTCGGCGTTCATACCGGTGACAGTATCGTAGTCGCTCCATCCCAGACATTATCCGATAAAGAATATCAGATGTTACGTACCAGCGCATTAAACATCATCACCGAATTAAATATCACAGGCGGATGTAACGTGCAGTATGCCCTAAAGCCAGATAGCTTTGAATACTGTGTTATCGAAGTAAACCCTCGTGTAAGCCGTTCTTCCGCACTTGCCAGCAAGGCAACCGGATATCCAATCGCGAAGGTAGCTGCTAAGATCGCACTTGGCTATACATTAGATGAGATTCCAAATGCGATTACAGGAAAGACAGTAGCAAGCTTTGAGCCAGCTCTTGACTACTGTGTTGTAAAGATTCCAAAGTGGCCATTTGACAAGTTCATTATGGCAAAGAGAACTTTAACCACACAGATGAAGGCGACCGGTGAAGTTATGAGTATCTGCACCAACTTTGAAGGCGCGCTTATGAAAGCGGTTCGTTCCTTAGAGCAGAACATCTACAGCATGCAGTACGGAGATTATACAAAGGATAGCAATGAAGATATCCGTGAAAAATTACATTTAATCGATGACAGAAGAATCTTCGTGATCGCAGAAGCATTAAGAAGAGGCATTTCGGCAGAAGAGATCAATTCCATTACAAAGATTGACCTCTGGTTCATCGATAAGATCAAAATCTTAGTGGAAATGGAGAATCGCCTAAAGACAGAGCCTTTAACAAAGGAACTGATGTTAGAAGCAAAGAGATTAGAGTATCCGGACCGCGTGATTGCATCCCTAACAGGCAAGACCGAAGCAGAAGTAAAACAGCTTAGAAAAGAAGAATATAAGATCGCGGCAGCATTTAAGACCGTTGATACATGTGCGGCAGAGTTTGAAGCAGAGACTCCTTATTACTACTCCTGTTATGATTCCGTAAATGAAGTAGAAGCACCTCGTACCAAAAAGAAAGTATTAGTTCTTGGTTCCGGCCCAATCAGAATCGGTCAGGGTATCGAGTTCGATTACTGTTCCGTACACGCGACTTGGTCTCTTCATAAATCCGGTTTTGAAACAATCATCGTAAATAACAATCCGGAAACCGTAAGTACGGACTTTGATATTGCAGATAAGCTATACTTCGAGCCATTAACACCAGAAGATGTGGAAAGTATCGTAGACTTGGAAAAACCAGATGGAGCGGTTGTTCAGTTCGGCGGACAGACTGCCATCAAGTTAACTGAAAGCTTATTAAAGATGGGCGTTCCAATACTCGGAACAAGCGCAGAGAATGTAGATGCGGCAGAAGACAGAGAGTTATTTGATGAAATCTTAGAGCAGTGCTGTATCCCAAGACCAGCTGGAAAGACCGTATTCACAACCGAAGAAGCGATTCAGGCAGCCAATGAATTAGGATATCCGGTATTAGTAAGACCATCTTACGTATTAGGCGGTGCCGGCATGCAGATCGCGATCTGTGATGATGATGTGCGCGAATTCATGGCAATCATCAACCGTACCGTACAGGAACATCCAATCTTAGTAGATAAATATTTAATGGGCAAGGAAGTGGAAGTTGATGCCGTATGCGATGGAGAAGAAATCTTAATCCCAGGCATTATGGAACATGTGGAACGCGCCGGCATCCATTCCGGTGATAGTATCAGTGTATATCCAACGCAGAATGTAAGTGAAAAATTACAGAACGTAATTGTGGATTATACAAGAAAGTTAGCAAAATCCCTACATGTTATCGGCTTAATCAATATCCAGTTCATTGTATACCATGATGAAGTATATGTAATCGAAGTAAACCCACGAAGCAGCCGTACGGTTCCATATATCAGCAAGGTAACCAATATTCCAATCGTAGACTTAGCAAGCAAGGTAATCTTAGGAGCGAAGATAAAGGATTTAGGATATGGCACAGGACTTGCGAAGAAATCCGATTATATCGCAGTGAAGATGCCGGTATTCTCCTTTGAGAAGTTAAGAGGTGCTGATATCGGACTTGGACCGGAAATGAAGTCTACCGGTGAATGTTTAGGTATTTCCAAGAACTTTGATGAAGCGCTTTATAAGGCATTCCTTGGAGCAGGCATCAATCTTCCAAAACATAAGAAGATGATCCTCACCGTTCGCGATGCGGATAAATTGGAAGCCGTGGAAGTCGGCAGAAGATTTGAAGCATTAGGCTATGAAATCTATGCAACAAGAAGCACAGCCAGAGTCTTAAATGAAAGCGGTGTTTCTGCAATTCCGGTACAGAAGATTGACGGTGAATCCCCAACTATTATGGATTTATTATTAGGCCATGAGATTGATCTGGTAATCGATACCCCTACTTTAGGACGCGATAAATCAAGAGACGGTTTCTTAATCCGCCGTGTCTCCATTGAAACCGGCGTTACCTGCCTTACTTCTTTAGACACTGCCAATGCGCTCCTCACCAGCCTCGAGACCGCCAACGCAGGCGAGCTCTCCCTGGTTGATATCGCGCAGATCTAATTATATAAGAAAGCATGCAGTCCGAGACAGAACCTTTCCACGGGCGGGCATAAACAGAATCTCTATGTGTTCTGAATGTTCAGACGCATGAGCGCACAAAAAAGAGTGCCAGTTCTTGAATAGCAGATAGTATAAACTGTCTGCTATTCAAGAACTGGCACTCTTTTTGTGCGTCATGAGGCATACATCCCGGAACACATAGCGCTTTCGCTTATACCCGTCCGTAGAAAGGTTCCGGCTCGGGCTGCATGATTTCTTTTCGTTTGAACATGGATAGACATGAGGCAAAAAAGGTAGAAGAGCCTAGAAAAAGTAAATGCAGGATGGGAAGATATATAAATGGAAAAACAGGTGTAAAAGACATCGAGACCATGACAGGTTGAGGCAGATAAGGGGGATAGAAGTAGAAACAGCTATGGATGGTATATTATATAGAAGAAACGCATGTTAGATATACAGATAATGGTAGAAACGGAATGTTAATATACTCTACCAAAGTTTCACTTATTGACATAAGGGATTTGCGAGAGTATCCTAGTCTATACTTTTTGCGATATTGTAGTAATACGATAGGAATACACAGAAAAGAAAAAAAGATTATGCTCATTCAAGTAATTAGTCGATAAAGCAAGTGAATACATATTCTATAAAAGACGAAAGATAGTAATAAATTGCAGCGGATGAAGAAAATTATAAAATAAAGAGTGAAGAAGTGTGTATCAAAAGAGGATAGATCGAAATATGGATATCAGATTTACATTATTTGAAGAGAAGGATGCGGTAGGAGTATCTGAGATTATTGTGAACCAGATTTTTGCGAAGAAGCAGAAAGGACGTTTCAAACCGGATCGAAAGGAAATCGCAAAAGAATATACACCAGAAGAGATCGTGGTTCAGTCAGAGTGGAGAACGATTGTTGTCGCACATCATGCGGATAAAATTGTGGGGACAGGGGCATTTGCCAAGATTCCTAGAAATAATAGAAATGGTGAGTACTAGATGCTTAGCGTATTTGTAGCAGCACAGCATCAGGGAAATAAAGTGGGGACCCAGATTGTAAATCATCTTGAAAACGAGGTAAAGAAGCTCAATGCAAAATGCATGAGAGTGCCGGTTACCGCGGAAGATAAGTCTTTTTATAAGAAGCTTGGATATGCTGAGGCAGAAAAGAGAAAGGAATGGACAGATGCAGGTCTGTGCGTAATGGAAAAAATCTTTTTGGATGCATAAGGCAAGATGAATACAATAACTTGCCACATTTTGAGAAATACGATACAATAAGAAATTGAACCGAATACAATAAATGTAAGAGAGGTAAGTTATGAAAGTCGGGATTATAGCAGATTTAGCTAGTGACGATATGAGAGGCTATGCGGAGGCATGGGCTACTCAGAAAGTATTAAAAGAGTTTGGCATTACCCCAATTGCGATTGCGCATGAGATTGAGAATATAAATGAATCCGAAATGGAGAAGGAAGAAGAGAAAAAAGGGTTTGGCGCAAAACTGAAAGGTCTATTTGGGGTGAAAGAGGAAAAGACACCGGCAGTAAAGAAGCGTCAGATATCGGAATTCGCAAAGGATCGCTTTGTGATCGGCAATGGGACCAAAGAGGTCGGACATGAAAAAGGCATCTGGCAGAATATGGACCATTACCTTGTTACGAATCCTATCATGAAGCAGGAATTAGAGAAGGAAGAGCATTTTTATAATCCGCTTTATGAAGTGAAACATGCAGCAATCTTAGTAAATCAGAAGATTTATCATGAGTTAGCTAAAAATCCGGAGTTAACCAAGGAATATATGCTTGTGGATGTAAAGAATGCGGATCAGAAGACAAAGCATTTTATTGAACATATGGCGAAGGAACGCGGTCTTGCGATTGTAGAAAATGCAGATAATCCATCCATATTAAAGCCTGTGGCAAGATATCGCGCAAAGGATATAGAAAGCTATATCGGCTATATGCGACATGCAGCATGTGTCGTGACCGATACGTATATTACTACCGTTATGGCATTCCTTCATGAAAAGGATTTTGTAAGTATTCTTGAAAATGAAGAAGCAGGCGAGATTAAAGAAGTGCTGTCTCTCGTTAAGCTTGCAGATCACGCACATGACCTTGCTAAGGATGATAAAAAGGAGACAAGCTATCCGATTAAGAATAAAGCCGAGTTCCGTGCTGCAGTTAAGGCTGCAAGGCAAGAAATCAAGAAAAACCTTGGAATGGAGCTTAAGTTAGAGCAGTATAACCTGTATGTGGACTGTCCAACCAATATCCTGCGTTCCGAGTGTTGCGGCTGTTCTGCTTGTAAGGAAGTATGTCCGACGAATGCCATTGCGATGGTACCGGATAAAGAAGGATTCTTATACCCGGTTGTGGACAAGGATAAATGCATCGACTGTAAGCTTTGTGCAAAACAATGTGTGAAGAAAGAGAATCCGCAGACCATTTCCTATGAGAAGTCCTATCCGAAGGTTTTATGTGCAATCAATGAGAATGAGACAGAACGTATGGGCAGTTCTTCCGGCGGTGTATTCCCGGTGCTTGCGGATTATGCAATCAATGTGATGCATGGTTACGTGGTTGGCGTTCGATATGATGAGAATATGAATGCAGTTTCTGATATTGCAGATAATATGGAAGATGTGAAAGCGTTCTATGGTGCAAAATATGTAAAGAGTGATTTCTCACATGTGTTCCCGAAGATCAAAGAACTTCTAAATGAAGGAAAATTTGTATTATATTCCGGACTTCCATGTGAGGCGGCCGGTTTAAAGGCTTACTTACGAAAACCATATGATAATCTGATGGTTACCGAAATCCTCTGTCATGCATCACCATCTCCAAAGGTATTTAAGAAGTATGTAGAGTATTTAAATAAGAAATTTAAGTCAGAAGTGGTAGACTTTAATTTCCGTGATAAGTCAGAAGGATGGATTGCAGAACACAACAGCCTTAAGATTACCTTTAAGAATAAGAAGGTAATAAAGGTTAATGCCAGAAAGAATAATTACTACCGCTGCTTTGCAAAGGATTATATTGCAAGACCGGGATGCGGACAGTGCTCCTTCGTGTACAAGAATCGTGTCGGAGATATTACGATGGGTGACTTCTGGGGAATTCGTCATACCGATCCATCCATGTATGATGATAAGGGAACCAGCATTATTATGATTAATACCAAAAAAGGCGATGAAGTATTTGGTGCAGTGGCAGACCGATTCCATTATAAGGAGAGCGATCTGCAGACCGCATTTAAGTATAACCATAAGAAACCGATCGTGATCAAGGATGCCAGAGATGAGTTTTTTGAAAAGTTAGACAAGGCGCCAATCAACGACTTATTAGAAAGCTACAACGATCTTGCAAAGAAATAATAAAAAAGAAAGTGAAAAAAGGAAAAAAATTATTTTAGGTATTGAAAAGATTGTGGTTTGCGTTTATGATAGGTTAGTTGAAAGTATTTAATATATACAAGGTGATTGTAAAGATAAGTGTAGGTTTTAGTATATATGTGCACAGCGCCTAGGAGAAATGAATTTACCAAGAAAGGTATGGTGTCAGAATGAAAAAGTTAGAAGAATATGTTAGAAGTATACCGGATTTCCCAGAGAAGGGGATCATTTTCCGTGATGTAACAAGCGTTTTACAGGATAAGGATGGTCTTAGAATGTCTATCGACCAGATGCAGGCATTAGTTGCGGATGAGGACTTTGATATTGTTGTTGGACCAGAATCCCGTGGTTTCATCTTTGGTGTGCCAATTGCGTATAATTTAAATAAAGGTTTTGTTCCAGTACGTAAGAAAGGCAAACTTCCATGTGAAACAATCGAAATGGAATATGCATTAGAATACGGCACTGCTACAATCGAAATTCATAAGGATGCAATCAAGCCAGGTCAGAGAGTCGTGATCGTGGATGATTTAATGGCTACCGGCGGTACAATTGAAGCAATTATTAAGTTAATTGAACAGCTCGGAGGCGTTGTTGTAAAATCTATCTTCTTAATGGAATTAGAAGGCCTCAATGGACGTGCCCGCCTTAATGGCTACAACGTTGAATCCGTTATCAAGTACGAAGGTAAGTAGGATACGACTGCCTCGGTAAGAGGCGAAGAGACCAGAATTGCTCCGGGCAGGCTGACTTAAAGCTCAGGAATTCCGAATGTTCGGACGCATGAGCGGACAAAAAAGCATCCCAGTCCTTGACTAGCAGACAGAAAGACACTGTCTGCTAGTCAAGGACTGGGATGCTTTTTTGTTCGTCATAAGCCGGACATTCCGGAATTCCTGAGCTTTAAGTCAGCTTGCCCGGAACAATTCTGGTCTCACCGCCTCTTACCGAGGCAGTTCCCACTAGTGTACGGTCGTCACTGAGGAAGACGAAGGGGGAAGTTACGGAGACGGGAGGCGGATGAAAGTTTCTTCGGGGGAGATTGTTTGGACGGAGAGTGCATCTGGAGGTGGGAGAGAAATTTTGAATGGAAAGTGGCTGATGAAGAGGGCTTCTTGGAAAGGATGGATGTGGTAGGGCTTGTATGAGTTAGAGGAGAGAGAGAGGAATTGAATGAGATGTTAGCCTGATGAAAAAGGGGTTTGGGAGGAATGAAAAGGGGAAAGAGAGAACGATGTCGGAATAGGGGATGAATGGTGGAAAAAATTTTGGGAGAGGTGTATTGAGAGGGGAACAAGGTGGATAATAATGAATATAATAGGGGAATGCTTGGAGTAAATTGTTTACAAATGCCAAAAATATTGATTTTTTTCGGATTTCTATTTATAATGATATGATAAACTCTAAGCGAATTGCAGTGAAAGGATTGGTTCTCATGGACAAGAAGATAAATACGAAAACTGATGTACAGGCGAAAGAACAAAAAGTTGGATTTGATCTTGCAATGATTGATAAACTGATGGAGCAGGAGAAGACGTACGAGCGGGAGAAGAAGATCGGAATCGGAACTCCGGCTGATTTTACGAGCCCGGATGAGTTATATGCTGATTTGATTCAGGTTATAAGAAATTATCACCCTTCTACTGATTTGTCCATGATCGAGAAGGCTTATCATGTTGCATTTAAGGCACATGAGAATCAGAAAAGAAAGTCCGGAGAACCTTATATTATCCATCCACTTTGCGTGGCTATTATCTTAGCAGAACTTGAGCTGGATAAGGAAACGATTGTGGCTGGTATTCTGCATGATGTTGTTGAGGATACGGTGTTTACGGTTGAGGAATTAGCAAGGGAGTTCGGCGATGAGGTGGCGCTGTTAGTTGATGGCGTTACCAAGTTAACGCAGCTCAATTACTCAAAAGATAAAGTGGAGATCCAGGCAGAGAATTTAAGAAAGATGTTCCTTGCAATGGCAAAGGATATTCGCGTTATCTTAATTAAGCTTGCCGATCGTCTGCATAATATGAGAACGATGCAGTACCAAAGTCCACCAAAACAGATTGAAAAATCAAGAGAGACCATGGATATCTATGCACCGATCGCACAAAGACTTGGTATCAGCAAGATTAAGATTGAACTGGATGATCTGTCTCTTCGCTATTTAGAGCCGGAAGTGTATAAGGATCTGACGGCTAAGATCGCATCCAAAAAGGAAGAACGAGAAGCGTTTATCGGAAGTATTGTGAAGGATGTAAGCCGCCATATCAAAGCGGCTGATATCCCGGCTAAGATTGATGGGCGCGTAAAGCATTTCTTCAGTATTTATAAGAAGATGGTAAACCAGAATAAGACGTTAGAGCAGATCTACGACTTATTTGCTGTGCGTATTATTGTGGATAATGTGAAAGACTGTTATGCGGCGCTTGGTGTGATTCATGAGATGTATAAGCCGATACCAGGACGTTTTAAGGATTATATCGCAATGCCAAAACCAAATATGTACCAGTCCCTTCATACGACGTTAATCGGTCCACAGGGACAGCCGTTTGAGATTCAGATCCGTACGTTTGAGATGCATCGTACGGCGGAATATGGTATTGCGGCGCATTGGAAGTATAAAGAAGCAAAGGATGGAAAGAGTCCACAGGATACAGAAGAAGCAAAGCTTACATGGCTAAGACAGATTTTAGAGTGGCAGCGTGATCTTTCCGATAATAAGGAGTTTTTAAGCCTATTAAAGAACGACCTTGATTTATTTTCCGATAACGTATACTGCTTTACTCCGAGCGGCGATGTTAAGAACCTGCCAGCAGGTTCGACACCAATCGATTTCGCGTACAGCATTCATAGTGCGGTCGGGAATAAGATGGTAGGAGCAAGAGTCAATGGACGTCTTGTAACAATTGATTATGTGATTCAGAACGGCGACCGTATTGAGATTTTAACAAGCCAGAATTCCAAAGGACCATCAAGAGACTGGTTAAGCTTAGTTAAGAGCACACAGGCGAAGAATAAGATCAATCAGTGGTTTAAGGCAGAGTTAAAGGAAGATAATATCATCCGCGGAAAGGAAATGATGTTATCTTACTGCAAGACAAAGAGCATTGTATTAAGTGACTTATTAAAGTCCGAATATATGGAAGGCTGCATGCATAAGTATGGATTCCGTGACTGGGATTCCGTTTATGCGGCAGTCGGACATGGCGGTCTTAAGGAAGGTCAGGTCGTAAACAAGCTTCAGGAAGAGTATACGAAGAAGAATAAGAAGAACTTAACAGATGCGAATGTACTGGAAACGTTAAGCGATATGCATATTGATAAGCCGGCTGTGGTAAAGAGCAAAGGCGGCATTGTGGTACAGGGAATCCACGATGTGGCAGTCCATTTCTCCAAATGCTGCTCACCGGTACCAGGAGATGAGATCGTGGGCTTTGTTACAAGAGGCCGTGGGGTTTCCATCCATCGTACGGACTGTATTAATATTCTTCATCTTCCGGAAGAGGACAGAGTCCGTTTGATTGATGCAGAGTGGAATATACAGGCAGATAAGAAAGGCCACGAATTATATACAGCAGAGATCAAGATTTTTGCAAATAACCGTAACGGCGTGTTACTGGATGTTTCCAAAGTCTTTACTGAGAATAAAATCGATGTGACATCAATGACCGTGCGTACAAGCAAGCAGGGGACTGCGACTATCAGCGTTGGATTTGAAATCAACGGAGTGGAACAGCTTCAGTTCATTATTTCAAAATTGCGCAGTATTGAAAGCGTGCTTGATATTGAGCGTACGACGGGCTAAAGACTGGTCTTTTGAAATAAGACAGTGTGCTAGTTGAAAGGAAGATGAGTATGTATAAGCTTCATATGATTAATGTTGGTGAAATGAGAACCAACTGTTATATTTTAAGCAACGAAGAAACAAAGGAAGCGCTTGTATTTGATCCGGGTGCCGAACCAGAAAGAATTCTGGAATTTTTAAAGAGCAAAGATCTTACAGTCGCAGCTATTTTACTGACACATGGACATTTCGATCATATCATGGGTGTGGATGGACTCCGCAGACAGGAAAGAGCGAAAGTATATGCATGTGAAGCAGAGAAAGAGTTAATGGCAGATCCGGATATGAACTGTGCCCATATGTTTCACTGCGAGGCAGCGGCTGAGGCAGATGTATATGTAAAGGATGGTCAGATCCTTTCCATGATAGGACTTGATATTGAAGTGATCCATACACCGGGACATACATCCGGTGGAGCCTGCTATTATATGAAAGATTTAAAAATCGTGATTACAGGGGATACTCTGTTCTTTGAAGCAGTAGGAAGATGTGATCTTCCAACAAGCAACGAGGCGGCGATTATAGAATCCATCACAAAGAAATTGTTTGTACTTCCTGAAGATGTTGTGGTATATCCAGGGCATGGACGCAGCTCAAGCATTGGCTATGAAGCACAAAACAATCCATACGTATTAGAAGAGGAATATTAAAAATGATCAGAATACGTTTATATGGGGAGGATTATGAACAGGATGTCCGCCCATTAATCAAATCATTTTATCCGGATGATGAGATTCGGGTAATGAAAACCGAAGAGCCGGGAACAAAAGAAGAAGGTTCTGCATTTTTCCATATTCCGAATGAAGAGATGGGAAAAGAAGAGCAGGAAGAGAAGAAGGAATTCTTAAAGCACCATCCTCATCAGCATGTGGCAGAAGAGGATGCAGTTACTGGAATTGTTGTGCTTCATCTTAAAAAGGATGGATTTAAAATTGGCTTATGCGAATTTGAACCTTCATCTGATTCTGAAACTGCAATTAAGAAGAGCGGGCTGAAAGACTATGATTTTGGGAAGGATTTTGAAAATCTTAAGTCTGATGGAGAAGAAGCAGAGGAGAAAGCAAAGAGAAGAATCTACCGTAATGAGCTGCATCGCAAGCTCTATGAGCTGTTAGCAGAAGTGACCGGGAAAACACTCCCTTGGGGAACCTTAACCGGAATCCGTCCGACCAAGCAGGTGTTAGAACGTCTGGAGATACATCAGTCAGAAGAAGAGATCCGTCGTTATTTAAAAGAGGAATATTACACATCCGATGAAAAAATCGATGTAAGCCTTACTGTGGCAAAGAGGGAAAAGGAAATCTTAGATGAGCTTGATTATAAAGACGGATACAGCATTTACATTGGTATCCCATTCTGTCCAAGCACATGTAACTACTGTTCCTTTACTTCTTTCCCGCTAGGCCGTTTTGACAATATGGTAGAGCCATATTTAGAGGCACTGGAAAAGGAAATCGAATATGCGGCAAACGCCATTCCAAACAAAAAGTTAAGTACCATTTACTTTGGCGGCGGAACCCCGACTACGCTTAGTGCACCACAATTAGAGCGCGTATTAAAAAGCGTACACCGTCATTTTGACTTCACGGATATGAAGGAACTGACAGTGGAAGCCGGAAGACCGGACAGCATCACGATGGACAAGCTCGTTGTATTAAAGGAGCAGGGGGTTGACCGTATCAGCATCAATCCGCAGACAATGCGTCAGAAGACTCTGGATCTGATCGGAAGAAAGCATACGGTAGAGCAGATTGAAGAAGCTTTTTATATGGCAAGGGAAGCAGGACATAACAATATCAATATGGACTTAATTCTTGGATTATCCGGTGAGAACAAGGAAGATGTAGCTTATACATTAGACCGTATCCGTCCGTTAAATCCGGACAGCTTAACCGTGCATACACTAGCAATCAAGCGTGCGGCAAGACTGAATACGAATAAGGAAGAGTTTAAAGCCTATAAAGCACAGGACGTGCAGGGCATGATGGAACTTACAAAACAGTATACTAAGGCAAATGATTACCATCCATACTATCTGTACCGTCAGAAGAATATGGCGGAGAACTTAGAGAATGTCGGATATGCCAGAATCGGTAAAGAAGGCATTTACAATATTTTAATCATGGAAGAAAAGCAGACAATCTTAGCGCTTGGTGCCGGAGCGTCCTCAAAGTTCGTATTCCATGATGAGAACCGCATTGAACGTGTGGAAAATGTAAAGAGTTTAAAAGATTATATCGAACGTACCGATGAAATGATTGCACGCAAGGTGGAATTCTTACGTCAGTACGGTCATGCATTATAGAAAGCAGGAGGAATAGCTATGATTACACAAAGACCAAAGGGGACCCAGGACTGGTTTGGCGAAAATATGCATAAAAGAACGCTTGTAGAAGCACTTGCAAGAAAGCTTTGCAGAGCGTATAACATCAAAGAGGTTATCACACCGGCATTTGAACATACGGAATTATTTTTACGTGGTGTAGGTGAAACAACAGACGTAGTACAGAAGGAAATGTATACATTTAAGGATAAGGGTGATAGAAGCATCACCTTAAAGCCGGAAGGAACAGCAGGTGCGATGCGTGCTTACTTAGAGAACAATTTGTATGCGGAACCACAGCCAATCAAGATGTTCTACTTCACACAGGCATTCCGTTACGAACAGCCACAGAGCGGCCGTTTCAGACAGCATCATCAGTTTGGTGTGGAATTTGTTGGTTCCAAAAGCCCGCTTGCTGAAGTGGAGTTAATCACATTAATCACAACGTTCATCAAAGAGTTAGGTTTAAAAGATGCAAAGCTTCATATCAACAGCATCGGATGTAAATCCTGCCGTAAGACTTACAATGACGCGCTTCTTTCTTACTTAAAGAAACATGAAGGCGAGTTATGCTCTACCTGTCGTGAAAGAATGGCAAAGAACCCACTTCGTGTTATCGACTGTAAAGTTCCAAGCTGTAAGGAAATCGTAAAAGACGCTCCAAGAACAATTGAGTTTTTAGATGAAGAATGTAAGGATCATTTCGAAGAATTAAAGAGACTCTTAACTGAGCTTGAAATCCCATTTGAAATTGATACCGGCATCGTTCGTGGTCTTGACTACTATACAAAGACTGTATTTGAATTTGTAAATGAAGACGGCTTCACATTATGTGGCGGCGGAAGATACGACGGCCTTGTGCATGAAATCGAAGAGAAGCAGGATATCCCAAGCGTTGGTTTCGGTATGGGTATTGAACGTATCCTTTACTTCTTAGATAAAGAAAATGTAGCGCTTGAGCCTGAACCAACACCAGAATTATACGTTGGTGTTTTAGGTGCAGAAGCAAAGGCAAGCGCATATAAGATTGTGACAAAGCTTCGTAATGCAGGTGTTGTAGTAGAAACAGACTACTTAGACCGTAGCGTAAAAGCACAGATGAAGTATGCGAATAAGCTTGGTGCGAAGAACACTGTCATCATCGGAGCCGATGAGATCGCAAACAACAAAGCGAACGTAAAGAATATGGCAAATGGTGAACAGACCGAATTATCTTTAGATGAAATCGCAGACTATATCTTAAAGCAGGAAAACGAATAGTCCGAAATCTGCATGACCGCCCTCTAGAACTTGCTTTTTGGCGAAAACAGGGTTATAATGGACTAGATTTTTGGGCATATGCTTTATATAGAATATTATAAAAGGGAGCAATTCGGATCGATCATCCGAATCTGCCTTTTATCCAATACAAAACAGAGAAACAGGAGGAATTGACATGGCTGAGTCGATGAGAGGCTTACACAGAAGTCATAGATGTACGGAATTATCCAGTGCGAATATCGGGGAAACCGTTACCGTAATGGGTTGGGTACAGAAAAGCAGAAATAAAGGTGGTATCATCTTTGTTGATTTAAGAGACCGTTCCGGTTTATTACAGATTATTTTTGAGGAAAGCGATTGCGGAGCAGAACACTTTGCAAAAGCAGAAAAGCTTAGAAGTGAATTTGTTATTGCGGTTGTTGGTAAGGTAGAAGCACGTTCCGGCGCTGTAAATGAAAACCTTGCGACAGGTGATATTGAAATCAGAGCTTTAGAAGTACGCATTCTTTCCGAAGCAGAAACACCTCCTTTCCCAATTGAGGAAAACTCTAAGACAAAAGAAGAGTTACGTTTAAAATACCGTTACTTAGATTTAAGAAGACCAGATCTTCAGAGAAATTTAATGATGAGAAGCCATGTAGCGACTTTAACACGTGAATTCTTAGCAAAGGAAGGATTCCTTGAAATCGAAACTCCAATGCTTACAAAGTCCACACCAGAAGGCGCAAGAGATTACTTAGTACCAAGCCGTGTACACCCAGGTAACTTCTATGCTCTTCCACAGTCTCCACAGTTATTCAAGCAGTTATTAATGGTATCTGGTTATGATAGATACTTCCAGATTGTAAAATGCTTCCGTGATGAAGATTTACGTGCGGACAGACAGCCTGAATTCACACAGATCGATATGGAATTATCTTTCGTTGATGTAGAAGATGTATTAGATGTAAATGAACGTTTATTACAGAAGTTATTCAAAGAAGTAAAAGGAATCGACATTTCCCTTCCAATTCAGAGAATGACATGGCAGGAAGCAATGGACCGTTTCGGTTCCGATAAGCCGGATACTCGTTTTGGCATGGAATTAAAGAACGTATCCGATATCGTAAAAGGATGCGGATTCTCTGTATTCACAGGCGCACTTGAAAACGGTGGATCTGTTCGCGGTATCAATGCAGAAGGCCAGGGCGAAATGCCACGTAAGAAGATCGACGCATTAGTCGATTATGCAAAAGGCTTCGGTGCAAAAGGTCTTGCTTACATCGCAATCCAGGCAGACGGCACAAGAAAATCTTCCTTCGCGAAGTTCATGACAGACGAAGAGATGGATGCTTTAATTGCAGCAATGGACGGTAAGAACGGCGATTTATTATTATTCGCAGCAGACAAGAACAAAGTAGTTTACGATGTTCTTGGTAACTTACGTCTTGAGATCGCAAGAAACTTAGATATCTTAGACAAGAATCAGTATAACTTCTTATGGGTAACAGAGTTCCCACTTCTTGAGTACTCCGAAGAAGAAGGCAGATATACTGCAATGCATCATCCATTCACAATGCCAATGGAAGAAGATTTAGACTTATTAGAAACAGATCCAGGAAAAGTTCGTGCGAAGGCTTACGATATCGTATTAAACGGTACCGAAATCGGCGGCGGCTCCGTTCGTATCTTCCAGAACCACGTTCAGGAAAAGATGTTTGAAGTATTAGGATTCAGTAAAGAAGATGCATATGACCGTTTCGGTTTCTTATTAAATGCATTCAAATACGGTGTTCCACCACACGCTGGTCTTGCATACGGTCTTGACCGTCTTGTTATGCTTATGGCAGGCGAAGATTCCATCCGTGATGTAATTGCATTCCCTAAGGTTAAGGATGCTTCTTGCTTAATGACAGATGCACCAAACGTAGTAGATGCAAAACAGCTCGATGAACTTATGATCGCAATTCAGAGCGTAGAAGAATAGATTTAACACTTCTTGGCTAATTTTTGGGCGAGAAGACTGGTGAATAGGGATTTTGAAAAAGTGAAACAGCTTTGCTTCGATTCGGATATTCTATTTTTCTAACATGCATTTTCTTGATGATCAACAAGAGAAAAAAGGGCAAACTCCGAGCTGTGCTCGTCAAACATGCCGTTTTTTCTCTTATCATCAAGTAAATCCGTGTAAGAAAAATTAGAATATCCTCATAGGCGCAAAGCTGTTTCACTTTTTCGAAATCCCTTTTATTTAGGTGGGGAGCCAAAAATCAGCTGAGAAGTTTAACTCGAAAGGACCTTAATTCGAAAGGGCTTTAACTCTTATTGGATTTTAATGCTTAAGCCACTTTAATTTTTATAGGGCGATAAGAACTAAGGGACTTTAATTGCTATGGGAATTTAGATGGAATGATGTGTATCAGAAAGAGTGAGATTAAGAGAAATTGAATGAGATGTGTTTGGAGAAAGGCCCAGTGTTCATGGAAAGGAAGCATGGATAACGAGGGCTTTTTGATAAGGAAAGAAAGAGGACGATAGAGAATGGATCGGATCATTATTATTTATGTTGTTATAATGAATCTTGCTGGGTATATCAGCATGGGAATTGATAAACGGAAGGCGAAGAGAGGGGATTACCGGATTCCGGAGAGGGTGCTGTTTGGCATCGCGATCTTCGGAGGGAGCATCGGGTCTATAATCGGGATGCAGAAGTTCAGACATAAGACGAAACATAAGAGCTTTGTGTATGGAATGCCTGCGATTCTGTGTCTTCACATAATCACGATTGTGGCATGCTACTTCTGGTTTTGTGTAAAATAGCGTGATGATATATTCTGTTTAAAGAAAATAAAATTGGAAAAATAGAAAAGGTGGAATTCCAACAGAGGTTATGAGATATTTCAGAGATATACACGAAATAATAGGAAATATAGCGTATTGAAAATCGAAAAAGGAAAATAAACCATAAAAAATACAGAAATAGGGTATTAATTACCAAAATTAGTTTGACATAAATGGAAAATAATGTTATTATGTATGTGTTGCAAGGGATTGCACAATATTATTTATTTTTTGGAGGATATACTCATGAACAGAGGTACAGTTAAGTGGTTTAACAATCAGAAGGGTTTTGGATTCATCTGTGATGAACAGGGCAACGACGTATTCGTACATTATTCAGGTCTTAACATGGAAGGCTTCAAGTCTTTAGAAGAAGGCCAGGAAGTAGAATTTGAAGTAGTTCAGGGTGCTAAAGGACCACAGGCTACTAATGTAACAAGATTATAATCAAGAAAAGCTACGGTGTACCTTTTTATTATATATAAATTGAAAAATTTTGTATAGAAAGCTATATTAGTAGAGTCATTGATTAGGAGTGTGATAGAAGTTTCTATCACACTCTTTTTTTATAGAATGAGCAGGCAGAGACATAAACTTAGTCTTTTCATATATGTAAAATAATGGTATAATCATGGAATATAGTGAATATTTGTATTGCTGTAAGTTTGAATGACAGGTCGTTGAAATCACAAGGGATTTTAATGTTTGAAAAACGGAGGATGTAAGTATGGGTATCACGAAGAAAGAATTTGGCCTTACAAAGGATTCAAGAAGCGCCAATCTTTATACGCTTGCAAATGATAATGGCATGAAGGTGGTATTTTCCGATTACGGAGCAGTGATCGTAAGCATTTATGTGCCGGACCGGAACGGCAATGTCTGCGATATTGCACTTGGTTATGATACGATAGCGGCATATGAGCGGAATGCTCCGGGATATGGTTCCTTTATCGGAAGACATGCAAACCGGATTCAAGATGCGAGATTTGAGCTAAATGGTGTGGTTTATCAGCTAGAAGTAAACGATGGAAAGAATAATTTACATAGTGCTTCTCACAGCTACAATAAATATTTCTATGACGTCAGACACTATGCGGCAGACGGAGATATGAGCATTGAATTCAGCCGTCTGAGCCCGGATATGGAACAGGGTTTTCCGGGAAATCTGGATGTTTCGGTTACGTATACCCTTACGAAGGAAAATGAACTTGTAATTGAGTATTATGCAAGAAGTGATAAAGATACAATCGTGAACTTTACCAATCATTCTTACTTTAATCTTTCGGGACATGCGTCCGGATCAGTTTTAAATCATATTGTAAGTATCAATGCGGATGCCTTTACTCCGACAACTGATGATCTGATTCCGACCGGGGAGATTCGAAGTGTGGCAGGAACGCCAATGGATTTTCGAAAAGCAAAAACAATCGGCAGGGATATCAATGCCGACTATCTTCCTTTAAAACAGGCAGGGGGGTATGATCATAATTACGTTCTTACCAAAAAAACGAATGGTCAGGTTGAAAAAGCCGCCGATCTGTATGATGAAAAGAGCGGCCGTTTCATGGAAGTTTACACCGATCTTCCAGGGATGCAATTCTATACCGGCAATTTCATTCCAGGCAATGAGCTTGGGAAAGACAATTACATCTATAAAAAACGTGATGGCGTATGTTTTGAGACACAGTATTTCCCGAACTCCTGTAACATCAAGAACTTCCCATCGTGCCGCCTCGGTGCATCCCAGGAATACGATTCTGTCACAATTTATAAATTCTCAGTCAAATAAACTAAGATTGCCGAAGGGATGAGACTGTAAGAGACGGCTGTGGTTGCCTAAATCCGAATTCGGATTTAGGCAGCCACAGCCGTCTCTTACAGTCTCATCCCTTCGGCAATCTTGTCCAGGATTAGAATATTATTTAGTTCCGTAGATACGGTCGCCGGCGTCGCCGAGACCTGGGAGGATGTAACCGTGTTCATTAAGGCATTCGTCCATAGCACCGATGTAGATATCCACATCTGGATGTGCTTCCTGAAGCTTCTTAGTACCTTCTGGAGAAGCGATCAGGCAAAGGAAACGAATTTTCTTAATGCCGCGTTTTTTAAGTAAGGTAATAGCTGCAATAGCAGAACCGCCTGTTGCAAGCATAGGATCTACAACAAAGATTTCACGATCAGCCGCATCAGAAGGAAGCTTGCAGAAGTATTCAACAGGTTCTAATGTTTCTTCGTCACGGTATAAGCCAATATGTCCAACTTTTGCGTTTGGAGTCAGAATCAGAACACCATCTGCCATATGCATGCCTGCACGTAAAATAGGAACAACACAAAGCTTCTTGCCTGCGATTTCTTTAACCGTAGTTTTCACTAACGGAGTTTCAATCTCTTTGTCAGCAAGTACAAGATTACGGCTTGCTTCATAGTAAATCAGCATCGCAACTTCTGATACAAGATCGCGGAATTCTTTGGTAGAAGTCTGTTTCATACGCATGATTCCGATTTTGTGCTGAATGAGTGGGTGGTCCATAACATAAACTGATGACATTTTATTACCTCCAAAGTAATGATACTATAACTGTATCATAAAATTTCTATTCTCAATTATAGCAAACACATCCAATTTTTTAAAGCCTGTATTTACGTATTACAAAAAAAGTTGAAAAATGTGGATTATTTTGGTAATATGGAGGGCGCATGAGAGCGGAATGGTCCGATTGAAAGCAATCTGGACAAACTATAAAAGAAGAAGGATGAGGTGGAATGCATCAAGATACCAAAAAAAGAATGGATGATATTGAACAGAAAGGAAGAAAGTGTCTTATCTTAATTCAATTTCTGCTAAATGCAGCAATGGGAACATTGTTTGGATTGGATATTGGATATGCGGTCAAGATAATCTATCAGTGTAGTAAAAAGAAACAAGCGCCGGAACTGAATCTGGAACTTCTGTGTATGCTGTTTTTATCTGGCTGCATCATTTTTTTAATCTATCGTGCAAGAGAAAATGCACAGTCTTTGTATGATTTTGTAACACAGCTGCAGGCCTTGTTGATCACATCTGAGCAGGACGTAATGATAGATCAGAAAGAAGAATCTATGTTTCTTGATAACAACCATATGGTGGAAAGAAGGAACGATGAGAGAAGGCAAGAAAAGCCATCCAAAAGGAAAATGCGAGTTCTGATTATTGATGATAATACAGTCAGCAGGCTTGTGTTACGGAATATGCTTGCCAGTGAACCGGTTGAGATTGAGGAAGCGGAAGATGGAAAAAAGGGCATAGATATCCTTAAAGAGAAAGAAATAGATTTAATTTTCTTAGATTATCTGATGCCAAAACAAAATGGAGTAGAAGTGGCCAGGAAAATCAGAGAAAGCAAGGAGGCTTGGGCTAATATCCGGATTGTCGGCCTCTCTGCAAATGAGGATGAAACATTAAGAGAGGCATTTGAAGAGCAGGGAGTAGAGGAGCTGATTCCAAAGCCATTTGCAATTGACAGAGTGCTGGCATGCCTGCAGATGGAAAAGAAAGAAATAAAATCAGAAATGCACCAAGAAAATCAGGAATTAGGCGCTTATAAGAAGTTGCTTTTAAAGCCGGGGGAAGGATATAAGGTAGAAAAGTCCAAAGTCAGGACAAAGCTGCACAGTTACCTTTTATCAGTAAATGGACTGGATTATGAGGAAGGAATGAAATATTCTGTTGGAAATGAGGAACAATATGAGCAGATTTTAGAATTGGCCATACAATATAGTAAGAAGTTTGTCTTAGATCTGCCAGTGTATACAGAACAGAATAATCAGGACAAAATCTTATATGAGCTTCATGCAGTTCGTGGTATTTTAGCACATATTGGGGCTAAAATGCTGTATACACAAGTGGAAGAAGCCGAGCATCGAATTAAGAATGAGGGGATTGTGCCGATGGCGCAAATTGAGTATCTGATTCACCAGATAACAGTCTTTCAATGTGAACTCGAACATGCGATTTCTGCATATAATAGTAGTGAAACAAAAGACTCAGAAACCATAGCAGATCAAACGTCAGAAGAAGAAATAAGCAAGTTAAAAGAACAGGCTGTTTTTTATGCAAATAACTATGAATATCACGAAATGATGGGTGCGCTTGAGATGTTAAACAAGACAGGAAATCAGGAATGGAAGGATTTGATACAGATAGCCATACAGGCAGCAGGCACTTTCGATTATGAGAAAGTGAAAGAGATTCTTTCCAGCATTCATTAAAAAATGGACAGAGGAGAAGCCCGGTAGAGGGGGAGGGTAACTGCCGGGCTTTGTTTTATGAAAAAAATTATCTTGTAAGCAAATTATAATATAAGGTATAGCTTGTTTCGCTTTACTTTATGATGTTATTATAATGGACATTTATGAGTATAGTATGGCTAAGTTATGAACAAATTGTGAATAGTTTCATGCAGAAGGTAAAAGGTGCATGGAGGTACGTGGCTGAAGAATAATGAGTGATGGGAATCATACAAAAATTACAAGATTTGATTATCTTACTTGGCAGATACTAAGGAAAGAGAAATATCCGCGGAAGGAAGTGGAGTAATGGCAAGCGTTTTTAAAAGATTAATACGAAAGGAGCTGGGGATTAACAGCTACAATAAGTATTTTGCATACATTCAAAAAAACATAAAAAATAAGTCACTGGAGAGCAAAGATGTATATGAAGATATTTATGAAAAACTAAAAGACAGAGATATTGAATCCATTGCGAGAATGCATGATCGGTTAAATGATGCGATGCTTCTGGCGTTTCGGATAAGCAGGACTTATTTTATGGCATTTATCGCATATATTGCAGCATCTATTTTTTTATTGGTAAAAGGTTTAAATCCAGCAATTACGATTGTTGCTCTGTCCTTAACGAGCGTTTGTTTCATTATAAAAACATATGAATTTGTCGTAAACAAATACTGTTATGTGGATGCACAGATTGTACTGGTTTATAAGGCGGTATTGGAGAAGATCATTTTGAGTCATGTGAAGAGTCGAAATATTTAAGTAGAAAATAAGGGATACAGGACAGTAAGACCAATAAAATGGAAAAGCTTATTGGCTGTCCTGTATTTTTATCCGATAGATTTATTAGATTAGCTACTATTTTCCTTGCTATTTGGAATAGAATTGTATATAATAACTCCGACTATATGGTGCTTAATAAGTTAAAAGGGAATATGGTGCAAGTCCATAACAGCCCCCGCTACTGTAAGTGGGATGAAAGCTGAAGATGTCATTGAGAGAAGGAAGTCTGCCGCAGGACGGCCTTTTTTTGAGAAGACTCAGCAAGTAAACCGATCACGAGTCAGGAAACCTGCCATATGGGAGAAAATTCATCTTCGGGAGGGAGATGAAGAAGAAGGAGTAAACGATGAAAAAGTTTAAAAAGTTAGTAGCAGTATTATGTCTTGCGACAATGGTACTTGGCTTAACAGCGTGCGGCAGCAGCCAGAATCAGAACGAGACAATACCAACACCAGTGGTTACAGAGGATAGCAATGTAACCGTTACACCGGAAGCAAGCGAAGAACCAACAGAAGCACCTGCTGATGAGCAGACAGATGCCAGTGTTACTTACCCAGTGACAATCACAGATTCCAATGAAACTGAGATTACATTAGAGGAAGAACCACAGAAGGTTATTTCCGTAGCTCCAAACATTACAGAGATGATTTATGCGTTAGGCGCAGAAGATAAGTTAGTCGGACGTACAAACTTCTGTGATTATCCGGCAGAAGTGGAAAGTGTGGAATCCATCGGAACACTTAGAAGCCCAGACGTAGAAAAAATCATTGATTTAGAACCAGACGTTGTAATTGCATCCACACATTTTGCAGAAGATGTGGAACAGCAGTTAACGGACCTTGGGATCAAGGTAGTTGTTCTTTATGAAGAACATGAAGTGACTGGCGTTTATACGATGATTGAGACAATGGGAACTATGTTTAATAAAACAGCCGAAGCAGAAGAAATCGTGACAGGCATGAAAGATAGCATTGCACAAACAGAAAGCCTTGTTGAAGGTTTAGAAGCACCAAGCGTATACTATGTAGTAGGCTTCGGTGAAGGCGGTGACTACACAGCCGGCGGTGATACTTTCGTATCCGGCCTTATCACACTAGCTGGCGGTAATAATATTGCAAGCGATGTATCAGGATGGTCTTATTCTTTAGAAAGCTTAGTAGAAGCAGACCCTGATATCATTGTCGTAAGAGCGGGACAGAAAGAAGCATTCTCATCCGCTGATACGTATAAGGATTTAACAGCAGTGAAAAACGGAAGAGTTTATGAAATCAATAATAATTTACTAGACCGTCAGGGTGTACGTAATGCAGAAGGCGTTCGCGCTTTAGCTGAAATATTCTATCCGGAAGTTTTTGCAAATAAATAATGATCACCATTTTGAACACTTCAGTGGACCTTCGGTCCCTGAGGTGTTTTCTAGATTGTGGTGTCATAGATGGAGGACGAAGATGAAAGTAACAAAGGACAGCGCCTTTTGGCATCTTGCATGGCTGGTTCCACTTCTTATAATATGCATGTTAATCTCCCTGTCAGTAGGTTCTTCCAGTCTGTCAGTGGTGGATAGTTTAAGGATTATGTTGGCAAAAGTCCCATTTTTAAGGACGGTTGTGGATATCTCGGATATTCGCACCGCGTATATCACAATCGTATGGCAGGTAAGGTTGCCGCGTATTATTATGTCCGCTTTAGTCGGAGGAGGCTTAGCTATCGTAGGTGCAAGTTTTCAAGGATTATTCCGCAATCCGTTAGCGGATCCTCATATATTAGGTGTCTCATCCGGTGCGGCAGCAGGGGCTACAATCGCGATGCTAAGCGGCATCAGCCTTTCTTTTGCGGGGCTTGGCGCAGTTGGCATTTTTGCCTTTATTGGAGCATTAATCACCGTGTTTTTGGTATACCGCATCGCATGTGTCGGAAATAAAGTCGCAGTCACCAATATCTTATTAACCGGAACAGCAATCTCCTCTATGCTCTCTGCTTTAATCTCCCTGCTTATGAGCCTAAATCACGATGAGATCGAAAAAGTCTATATGTGGACATTGGGAAGTTTTTCAGCGGCTACATGGAAAAAAATTCTCTTTTTAATGATTGCGATCACAGCAGGAACTCTGATTCTCCTTATATTCGCAAAGGAACTGGATTTAATTGCAACGGGCGAGGAGACGGCTGCAAGCCTTGGAGTGGACACAGCGATTGTAAAACGATGTGTGATTGTAGCGGCATCCCTTTTGGTGGCGGCCTGTGTATCCGTAAGCGGAATTATCGGATTTGTGGGATTAGTGATCCCTCATTGCATCCGTTTCTTCTGTGGTCCGAAGCATAGCCGTCTGCTGCCGCTGTGCATGGTGGGCGGAGCTATTTTCATGGTGATCTGCGATACCTTAAGCCGTATCCTAATTCCACCGTCGGAGATTCCGGTCGGAGTCGTGACCGCTCTTTTCGGGGCACCTTATTTTATCCTGCTCCTGCAGAAAAATAAAAGAAAGGCGGGATATTAGATGGACAATCAGATTCATGTACAGGACCTTAGCTGGAAGCCATCGGAGTTAAAAAAGCCGGTTTTAAATCATATTCAAACAAGTATTATAAAAGGCGGATTTTATGGAATATTAGGACCGAACGGATCCGGGAAGACTTCTCTTTTACGTCATCTGTTATCCTATCTTCCGGCAGAGGAAGGAAACATATGCTTAGGGGAAAAGAAACTTTCCGACTATTCAAGAAAAGAGCTTGCAAAAAAATTCGCTCATGTTCCGCAGAATACGAATGTGGATGCATCTTTTTCCGTTTACGATATCATTATGATGGGGAGAAGTCCTTATCAGAAACGGTTTGGAGGCATTACAAAAGAGGATGAGAGGAAAGTTAGCGAAGCGATGGAACTGATGCATTGCGAGGAAATGAAGGAGAAACTGATCACCAGGTTAAGCGGCGGTGAGGCACAGCGTGTCATCGCAGCAAGAGCTATCGCACAGGATACCCCTTACCTGTTTTTAGATGAACCGATCTCGCACCTTGATATTCGTTATCAGATCGAATTAATGGAGGCATTAAAGACATTGAATGAAGAACGCGGCACCACGATTATCGCGGTCCTTCATGATATCAATATGGCCGCCAAATACTGCAGGCAGATCCTGTTAATGAAAAACGGGAAGGTATTTGCAGATGGTAAGACAGAGGAAGTATTGAATGTAAAAAACCTGGAATCCGTCTATGAGATTCCGTTCTTTCAGTCCATCCATCCGCTTACGAATACCCCTTATTTTATACCACAATAGCATACGAGATGAAATGTCCCAAACAGCCAGATTTCATTCATAAGTTGTCAGACCTACAATATATTATTATTGATACATGATTAAGAGGTTTATCCTATGGAATGGGATCGAGAAAAATTATTACGTTTTTTAAAGTCAGGAATCATTGTTTTATCCGCACTTGTGCTGATCGCATGCGGTGTTCGATTCCTGCCTAAAGTAGTGGAGACAATCAGCAATCAGAAAAAAGAGCTACCGATTTATTGCGTGAATACCGATAAAAAGCAGGTGGCTCTTTCTTTTGATGCGGCATGGGGGAATGATGACACGGCAAGAATTTTAGAGATACTGAAAAAACATAATGTAAACGTTACATTCTTTATGACAGGCGGGTGGGTAACCAAATACCCGGATGATGTAAAGGCGATTGCAGCAGCAGGCCATGATCTGGGAAATCACTCGGAGAATCATAAAGAGATGTCGAAGCTTTCAAAGGAACAGTGCACCGAAGAGATTATGTCTGTTCATAATAAGGTCAAAGCGCTGACCGGAATCTCGATGGAACTATTCCGCGCTCCATATGGGGATTATAATAATACACTGATTGAGGCAGTAAGAGATAATGGCTATCACTGCATCCAGTGGGATGTGGACTCTTTAGACTGGAAGGACTATGGTCCGGATCAGATTGTAAACCGTGTCGTGAATAACGCTCATCTTGGAAATGGATCCATCATCCTGTGCCATAACGGAGCGAAGTATACAGCGGATGCATTAGAGACTCTGATTTTAGGGCTTCAGGAGAAAGGATATGAGATTGTGCCGATATCAAAGCTGATTTATAAAGAAAATTATACAATGGATCATGAAGGAAGGCAGTTTGAAGAAAAATAAATACGGATACTAAAAAATACAACAAAACATAGGGAAATTACAAAACACAATAAAAATTAACAAAATATGTTATTATTATTGACAAAAATGTACATAATTTGATAAATTAGGTAATGAATAAAAATACAAATGAGGAGGAAATAGTATGAAGAAGAAAGGAAGCTTAGGAAAAAAGATTTATTTTTCCTTTATTGTTCAGTTGTGTGTATGTATATTTTTCGGCATTGGATTATTTATGAATGTATGGAATATGAAACATAGAGGAGAGAGGATCATTACAGAGAGCATACCGAATGTGGAGAATATCTCGGATATACGAATCCAAATGGCATCTTTTCAGAGCACAATCTATCAATACTGTTATGCAAAAGACAGTGAAGTGCAGGAACAACTGTTAGTAAAATTAGAGGCAGCGAAAGAGCAGCTAGCAAGTACATATGAAACATTTTTAGAAAGTCTGGATGAAACCGCAAAACAGCAAATTAATTCAACTATTACTGAGGATTTTAATTCGTATTTATCCTTTTATGATACGTTAGATACTGCAAGAGTGGGTTATGCATCCGATAAGAAGATCAGAGCTTATATCGATCAGATTGAGATGGTCGCAGAGAGACTGAATTCTGTATTTTATCAGGCTGATGCACTGAATCAGGAAATGGTAGAGAAGTCAAATAAATCCTTCCAAAATTCCTATATGGGAGTAGCCGGATGCTGTATTGCCATTTTTACTGCAATCGTACTGGTATTACTGGTTTCCACAATCCGAATTAGAAAAACTGTCATTAATCCTGTAAAAGATGCGAGAAGACAGTTAGAAGGAATCATTACAGGATTAAAGGAAGAGAATTGTGATCTTTCCAATCCGATCCGCATAAGAAGCAATGATGAGATTGGTGAACTTGTAGAAGGCATTAATGTATTTTTAGAGACCTTAAATCAGGTTATGGCTAAAATTACAGACAGTGCTATCAGCCTTAATAATAATGTCAGCGGTGTAAATGAGAATGTAAGAAGAGCGGATCAGAATACCAATGAGATCTCTGCCACAATGGAAGAACTCGCAGCCAGCATGGAGGAAGTAAGTGCTACCGTTGCAAGCATTAAGGAACATACTGTGGAAGCAAAGAAAGATGCGGACAATATTAAAGAAGGTACGATCGAATATCTTGCCTATGCGGAAGCGATGAGACAGCGTGCCGAAAAATTACAGGAAGCAGCAGTTGACAGCCAGACCAAGACAAAAGATATGGTCGATGAGATAAGCCATGTCGTAGGTCAGTCTTTAGAGAACACAAAAGAAGTATCAAAGATCAGTGATCTGACCAATCAGATTTTAGATATATCCAGCCAGACCAATCTCTTAGCATTGAATGCTTCCATCGAAGCAGCAAGAGCAGGTGAGGCAGGAAAGGGATTCGCTGTAGTCGCAGATGAAATCCGTGTACTGGCGGATACAAGCCGCAATACAGCAAACAGCATTCAGGAGTTAAGCGACTTAGTATTACGCGCTTTTTCAGAATTAGCCGGAACAACGGAAAAAATGTTAGGCTATGTTCATAAATCCATCCTGGAAGATTATCAGATGTTTGTAGAAAATGGGAAGCAGTACCGGGATGATGCGGTAAATATGGATTCCATTATGCGTGATTTTTCCGAAAAAGCAGCAGGAGTAAGCGGTACGATGGATTCCTTTGTGGAAGCATTTGATGGGATCGTATGTGCGGTGGAAGAGAGCGCAGGCGGAATAACCAATGCATCGGAAGCGACTGCAGAGCTTGCAGCAAGCATGTCTGTTATCCAGGGTGAAGTTGAGAACTGTGATAGTGTCGCAAAAGACTTAAAACTGGAAGCCGATAAGTTTCAGGCATAAGAAGGCAGACAGTCAAAGGGGCTGTCGCTCTAAGAGTCTGGGTCCCCTGGGGCTGTATTTATTCGAATGTTCGGACGCATGAGCGGACAAAATCCGATTTCATCTTTGCCTATCAGACAGGAACGCACTGTCTGCTATTCAAAGATGAAATCGGATTTTGTGCGTCATGAGCCGGACATTCCGAACAAATACAGCCCCAGGGGCCCCAGACTCTTAGAGCGATAGCCCCTTTTCTGATGCTATGGTTTATGGCGGCAGTGTAACTAAGAGCGGGTTGTGATTTGCGATGGATTTGTTCTATTGGAAGTATAGGGGATGTTTTTCATGAGGGTGTAGTAGGGGGGAACAGGGGGATGGGATAAGAGCAGAATGATAGGGAAGATGATAGGTGAGAAGCCCGAGATTGAAAATAATAGGGAAAAAGAGTATAATGGATAAGATAAAAGAAAGACGGATCGTATTCGAGGAGAACAGCGCGGATACAGTACGAAAAAGAAGACATAAAATTGCTAGAAAGGCATAGGTATTACAATGAAAGACATACTAGATCTGCATACCCATACGTTAGCCAGCGGTCATGCATATAACACCATATTTGAGATGGCAAAGGCAGCTTCGGAAAAAGGACTAAAGCTTTTAGGAATCACGGAGCATGCACCGAATATGCCGGGTTCCTGCCATGAATATTATTTCTGCAACCTGCATGTTGTACCAAGAGAGCTGTATGGGGTGAAGCTTTTAATGGGGACTGAGCTGAATATTATGGATTATGACGGAAATCTAGACCTTCCGGAGGATGTCCTTAAGAAAATGGATCTTTGCATCGCGAGCATTCATCCGCCATGCATCGAACCAGGAACCAAGGAAGAGAATACAAGAGCCGTAATCAATGCAATTAAGAATCCGTATGTATCCATTATTGGACATCCGGATGATGGAAGATATGAACTTGACTATGAGCAGATTGTTCTTGCTGCAAAAGAGCATCATGTACTGTTAGAGTTAAATAATTCTTCTCTTGCACCGAATGGTTTCCGCCCGAATACAAGAGAGAATGATGCGAAGATGCTTAAGCTTTGCAAGCAGTATGAGGTGCCGGTCATTATGGGAAGTGATGCCCATATTACGTTTGATGTGGGAAGACATGATAATGTATACCCACTGTTAAAAGAACTTGATTTCCCGGAAGAACTGGTGATGAATTCTTCTGTGGAGAAGCTGATGGAATTTATTAAAAGAAAGCGCGGGTAATTGACAAAATGCCCACATACTGTTAATATGTACCAATACGACAAAGGAGTCTTCACGGGCTACCTTTGTCTTTTTTTAATTAAGGAATTATGAGGTCGCTTGTATTTAATAAGACCGGGAAGCTGCTTTGTTAGAACAGGAATAAGGAGAGAGGAACAATGAAACATTACACAAAACAGGATATTCTTCGTCTGGTAGAAGAGGAAGATGTAGAATTTATCCGTCTTCAGTTTACCGACATTTTCGGCCATCTAAAAAATGTAGCCGTTACCACAAGTCAGCTTGATAAAGTACTTGATAATGAATGTATGTTTGATGGTTCTTCCATCGAAGGCTTTGTACGGATTGAGGAATCCGATATGTATTTATATCCGGATCTGGACACATTCGAAATATTTCCGTGGAGACCCCAGACCGGCAAAGTGGCACGTCTGATCTGTGATGTATACCGTCTGGATGGAACACCATTTGAAGGGGATCCGAGATATATTTTGAAGAAGGTTGTAAAAGAGGCAAAGGAAATGGGCTATACCTTCCAGGTAGGACCGGAATGTGAGTTCTTCTTATTCGATTTAGACGAAAATGGGCTTCCAACCACGAATTCTCAGGAAAAGGGCGGATACTTTGATATCGGGCCGGTGGACTACGGCGAGAATGCAAGACGTGAGATGGTTCTTACCCTAGAAGAGATGGGGTTTGTAGTGGAAGCATCCCATCATGAAGTAGCACCATCCCAGCATGAGATCGATTTTAAGTATTCAGAAGGTGTTATGACAGCGGATAATATCATGACTTTTAAGATGGCAGTATGTACGATCGCAAGAAGACACGGCATGCATGCGACATTTATGCCAAAGCCAAAGGCAGGTGTGAACGGATCCGGCATGCATATCAATATGTCCTTAAGCAAGGATGGACAGAATGCATTCTATGATCCTAAAGATAAGCTTGGATTAAGTGAAGTGGCGTATCAGTTTATCGCAGGCGTGATGCACCATGTGGAAGGAATGGCAGCTATTACGAACCCATTGGTGAATTCCTATAAGAGACTTGTTCCGGGATATGAGGCGCCGGTTTATATTGCATGGTCGGCAACAAACCGCAGCCCATTGATTCGTATTCCATCCCCAAGAAGGGAAGGAACCAGAATTGAGCTTCGTTCCCCGGACTCCGCAGCAAATCCATATTTAGCGCTTGCGGTATGTCTTGCAGCCGGATTAGAGGGCATTAAGAAAAAGATGGTTCCGCCGGCAAGCGTTGACTGCAATATATATGCGATGACGGCAGAAGAGAAGGAAGCGGCAGGGATTAAAAACCTTCCGGGAACATTAGAGGAAGCAGTGCGTTTCATGCAGAAGGACGAATTGATCCGAAGCGTGTTAGGAGAGCATGTATTTGAAAAGTATATTGAAGCAAAGCAGGAAGAATGGAATGATTACCGCACGCAGGTAACAAAATGGGAGATTGATGAGTACCTGAATCGTTATTAATCTTACCAGTGCGGAGGTGATCGAATGTGCTAAGTATAATTATTGCTTTTCCAAAGTTAGAAGATGCTAATCACATTAAAACCATTCTTAGCCGTAACGGTTATGCCGTAAATGCTGCCTGTACAACAGGTGTTCAGGTCATTACATTAGCCAATGAGCTCGATGAAGGAATCGTCATATGTGGTTACCGTCTGCCGGACATGATGTACCGGGAGTTAAACAGCTATCTTCCGAAAGGGTTCGAGATGCTTTTGATGGCTTCGGCTGCAAAAATATCAGAAGGAACGGATGGAAATGTCGTCAGTTTGACGATGCCGATGAAGGTACAGGACCTGATCAATACATTGCAGATGATGACATACAATTATATGCGTCGAAAAAGGAAAGAGAAGAATCAGCCAAAGAAGCGCAGCGAGATGGAGAAAGCCATTATAACGAAGGCAAAGCTTGTGCTAATGGAACGCAATAATATGTCGGAAGAAGAAGCCCACCGTTATATACAGAAGACCAGCATGGACAGCGGGACTAATATGGTGGAAATGGCGGAGATGATATTAAGCATGCTATGACTTGTTGCATTTTTTTGGTATTTGCGAGTATAATAGAAAAATACAATGGCAGCAGGGAAAGGAGCTAGATGATGATTAGATTTACGAAGATGCAGGGATGCGGGAATGACTATGTATATGTGAACTGTCTGAGTGAGAATGTGACAGATCCGAATGCATTAGCGAAAAAAGTAAGCAACCGTCATTTTGGAATCGGTTCAGACGGACTGATTCTAATTAAAGAATCCAAGGAATGTGATTTTACAATGCATATGTATAATGCGGATGGTTCTCAGGGAGAAATGTGTGGAAATGCTATCCGCTGTGTAGGCAAATATGTATATGAACATCATATGACCGATAAAACCAAGTTAAGCATTGAAACACTAGGCGGGGTGAAGTATTTAAGCCTTGCCGTAAAAGATGGTGTTGTGACAGAAGTGACCGTAGATATGGGCGAACCTCTCTTAGCACCGGAAAAGATCCCGGTACTGTTAGAGGGCGAAAGCGTGATTGACCGGGAAATCCTTGTGGAAGATAAACCATACCGAATCACATGTGTTTCAGTTGGAAATCCCCATGATATCGTATTTGTAGAGGATACGATGAGCCTGCCATTAAGCGAGATCGGACCAAAGTTTGAGAACCATCCTTTATTTCCACAGAGAATCAATACGGAGTTTGTTGAAATCGTGGATCGCAAAACCGTGAAGATGCGTGTGTGGGAGCGTGGTTCCGGGGAAACATTCGCATGTGGAACGGGTGCTACAGCAAGCGTATATGCCTGCATTTTAAATGGTCATACGGAAGATGAAGTGACGGTAAAGATGTTAGGCGGCGATCTTCGTATTCGCTATGACAGAGAGAAGAATCGTCTGTATATGACAGGAGAGGCGGTTACCGTATTCGAAGGCACATACCTTGAGTAAAAGGAGAGACATATGTTTAAGGTAAATGAGAATTATTTAAAACTTCCAGGAAGCTATTTGTTTTCTAACATTGGAAAAAAAGTAAGAGCATTTACAGAAGCAAATCCGGATAAAAAAATCATCCGTCTTGGGATCGGTGATGTTACCCTTCCGTTAGCACCGGCTGTGATCGATGCACTTCATAAGGCAACCGATGAGATGGCAGTACAGGAAACATTTAAAGGATATTCGCCGGATCTAGGATATGAGTTTTTACGGTCTGCCATTGCAAAGAATGACTATAAGGCAAGAGGCGTTACTATTGCACTGGATGAGATCTTTATCAGTGACGGAGCGAAGAGTGATTCCGGTAATATCGGAGATATCTTTGATGTAAATAATAAAATTGCAGTATGTGACCCGGTTTACCCTGTTTATGTGGATACCAATGTGATGGCTGGAAGATGCGGAGAATATGATCCTGTAACCGAGCGCTGGAGTAATGTGATCTATATGCCTTGTACAAAGGAGAATAATTTTGCACCAAAGCTTCCAGAGGAGACACCAGATATCATTTATCTGTGTTTTCCAAATAATCCGACGGGTTCTGCTATTACAAAGGCAGAGCTTCAAAAGTGGGTGGATTATGCACTTGAAAAAGGCGCAGTCATTATCTATGATGCGGCGTATGAGGCTTATATTTCAGAAGAGGATGTGCCTCATACGATTTACGAATGCGAAGGCGCAAAAAGATGTGCGATTGAACTTCGAAGTTTTTCGAAGAATGCTGGATTTACCGGAACAAGACTTGGATTTACGGTGATCCCTAAGGAATTAAAGAGCGGGGATGTGATGTTAAACAGCTTATGGGCAAGACGCCACGGAACGAAGTTCAATGGTGCGCCTTATATTATCCAGAGAGCAGGAGAAGCGGTTTACTCGGAGGAAGGAAAGAAACAGACGAAAGAGCAGATTGCTTATTATATGAATAATGCAAAAGTGATCAGAGAAGGGCTTGCAGGGGCAGGGTACTCAGTATCCGGTGGTGTGAATGCACCTTATATCTGGCTTAAGACTCCGGATGAGATGAACAGCTGGCAGTTCTTTGATTATCTGCTTCAGGAGGCGAATGTAGTAGGAACGCCTGGCTCCGGCTTTGGCCCAAGCGGTGAAGGATACTTCCGCCTCACAGCCTTTGGATCCTATGAAAGCACTTTAGAAGCGATTGAGAGAATTAAGAGACTGGGGTAGACGGACGTATTACGGACGGCCGCCCAGCAGGTGCGGGCCGGGCATTAGGATTGGTATTTGGAATGTTCGGACCCATGAACGGACAAAAAGACGCCGCAGTTTTTGACTATCAGACAGGAAAGCACTGTCTGATAGTCAAAGACTGCGGCGTCTTTTTATTCGTCATGAGCCGGACATTCCGGAATACCGATCACTAGCATGTCCGGCTCGCACCTGCTGGACAGCCTGTTTGGTGAGACAGGGAGCAGTGTCCTGGATGTAACGGTTCCGAAGAGGCTTCGAAGGGGGCAGAAGATATGAGAAAATAAAGGTGTGGAGGATTAGGATGAGAGAATGATGTAATACTTTAATTGATAAGGAGGCATATGCTGCTTAGCAGGTGCATATTGAATTTTAGAGATGATATGCTATAATAGTGTAAAAAAATGGTAAATTTTATGATAAATGGAGGACAGAATCTGTATGCGACGCGAGTAGAGTGTTCTCCATAGTTTCATAGAATATAGGGAGTAGAGCAGGGGGGTCATGAAGAATATGATGTTGAAGTGGAGTGAAAGGTGGAAGGAGACTTGGAAACGTGATGGAAAGAGAATGCTTGAGAGCATGCTTTTTTTGCCGGGAGTATTTGCGTTTGAGGAGGTGCTGTTTCATCTGCTTGTTTACCGGAAATTGGAGGCTTACTGTATTTACGGAGCAGGATTCGGCATTGCGGCAGGACTGTTTTTTACGATGATTGTGACGGCACTGCCTGAAAAGATCGAAAAGTGGGCAAGCCGTATCGTGACGGCTGGTGCCTGTCTTGTGTTTGTGGTACAGCTAGTGTTTCATTCCATTTTTAAAATCTTTCTATCTGTGTATTCGATCGGGGAGAATGGAAGTGATGTGCTGGAATTCTGGAAGGAAGCGCTGAATGCGATCCTTAAGAATAGCCTGGGAATCATCCTTTTGTTTTTGCCGCTTTTTTTATTGCTTGTTCTACAAAAGAAGGGCTTTCGGATGGTTCATTTTTCATGGCCTGGAATTGGAATCGTGGCGGCATCATGTGCGGGGATTCATGTGCTTACTTTGGCCCTTTTGCTGATTCCGGGGAAGGATATGTACAGTCCGTATGACCTTTATAATAACGGATTTGTACAGGAACTTGGCGTGCAGAAGCTGGGGATGTTAACAGCAGTGAAGGAGGATATCAGGCAGGTGTTTTTTGGAGGGGACAGTCTTTCGCTGGATGATTCGGTGTTTCTTGCAATGACGGATGAGGATGCGAAAATGGGAGACGGTACAGATGAGAATGGAGAGGAAGCAGGGGAGCAGGGCCTTGATAAAGAAACTGGGCAGAATGCAGATGAAAATTCGGATGGGAATGGAGGAAAGGAGCAAAGTGGAGAGGCAGGAAGAGAAGGAATGCAGGGAAATAGCGCGAGTGAAGTCACGGCGACGCCTTCTTTGACGCCGACGCCTGTTCCGGTCGATACGTCGCCGAATGTGTTAAATCTGGACTTTGAGAAGATGGGGAAGGAAGAGGATAATGAGACAATTCGGAAGATGCATGAGTATTTTGGAAAGGTGCAACCGACGAAGAAGAATGAGTATACCGGGATGTTTGAAGGTTATAACCTGATTGTGATCACGGCAGAAGGTTTTTCACCATGGGCGGTGGATGAGGAAGTGACGCCGACGCTTTACAAGCTGACTCATGAAGGTTTTGTATTTGAGAATTTTTATACGCCGATCTGGTGGACCAGTACGAGTGATGGGGAGTATGTGTCGTTGATGAGCCTGATTCCGGGAGGGAGCAACAGTTTCTCGAAATCATCGCATAATGCGCTTCCGTTTTCATTGGCTCATCAGTTTTTAAGGCTTGGATATACGGCAAGGGCTTATCATGATCACAGCTATACGTATTATAACCGGGATGAGAGCCATCCGAATATGGGATATGACTATAAGGGAGCTGGCGGCGGAGGTCTTACGTTAAAGGAGACATGGCCGGAGTCTGATGTGGAAATGATGGATGTGACCGTGCCGGAATATGTGACCGATGAGAAGTTTCATGTGTACTATATGACGGTAAGCGGGCATTTGGAGTATACATTTGGTGGAAACTATATGGCTTCTAAAAATAAGGAGTATGTAAAGGATCTTCCGTACTCGGATCATGTGAAAGCATATATAGCCTGCCAAAAGGAGTTTGATCTGGCAATGAAGGATCTGATCGATCAGCTTAACGAAGCGGGTGTGGCGGATAAGACTGTGATTGCAGTCAGTGCGGATCATTATCCATATGGACTTACCAATGAGGAGATTTCAGAGGTGGCAGGGCATCCGATTGAGGAGAACTTTGAACTATATAAGAACCATTTCATATTGTGGAATGCCGCTATGAAGGAACCGATTTATGTGGAAAAATACTGCAGCAGCCTGGATATTATGCCGACATTATGCAACTTGTTTGGAATCGATTACGATTCCAGAGTATTTATGGGGCAGGATATTTTCTCAGATGCTTCTCCGCTTGTGATGTTCGCAAACCAAAGCTTTATTACTGATCTGGCATCCTATAATTCAAAAACCGGGGAGGTTGTGAACTTTACCGATCGTGAGCTTCCGGAGGGATATATAAAACGAATAAATTCAGTTGTGAGGAATAAATTCAATATATCAGGGAACATACTAAAGTATGATTATTATTCTTATTTGGTCCCATATTTAGAAAATTAGATAGAAAGCATTAAATTACTTGATTTAGGGATTGTAAATAAAGTAAAAATATGGTAGTATATCAAGAATAGCAAAGGTGCTGTTAAAATCAGTACCTTTGCGTTTTTTTTACTCCGATGAATGAAAATTTCATAAAAGAGAATCAGCGATGAAAGAGACTTTGATGTGTGTATGCATGGAACGACAGGAACGGCGTGTCACCGACTGAGAGCATGCCCTTTATGATAAGCACATTACGGAACACTCTGGAGCTCGCGGGCTGAACAGGAAGTAGGTCCGCGCGTGGCACGCGTTAAGTGCAATTGAGGGGGAGCAGATGCAAGTTGGCTCCAACGCGGGTGGTACCGCGGGAAAATTCAAATTTCTCGTCCCGGAATATTAATGATGATTAATGTTCCGGGGCTTTTTTTATATCTTAAATCTGTTACAGGATGGTCTCCGGAACGCTATAAGAAAAGGAGGATCTATTATGCAGTATGTGACAGGAGTGAAAGAAAAACAGGATGGTTCCATCGCGGGTTTAATGGCAGGAAGCATGAGAGGTGAAGTGTCGATAAAGGGAGCGGTTCATGCAATTCGTGATATGGCGGACTTTATGTTTATTGTTTTAAGAAGATGGGACGGACTTGTGCAGTGTGTGTTTGAGTCCGAACGGATGCCTTCTTCTAAACGGCATTTCCTAAAGGAAGGAATGACGCTATGTGTAAAAGGGGATATCCGAAAAGAAGAGCGTGCGCCGCATGGCTTTGAGATTGTTTTAACAAACATTGAGATCTTATCCTCTCCGGCAAAGGATTCTACAATGCCTGTGCCGATTGGAAAATGGAAGTTAAGTACTTCTCTTGAGACGAGGCTATCCCTTCGCCCGATTACCCTTCGTAATATTCGAGAAAGAGCGATCTTTAAGATTCAGGAGGGGCTTATAAGAGGATTCCGGGATTTTTTATACACCGAGCATTTCACCGAGATTCATACCCCAAAGATTGTGGCTGGCAATGCAGAAGGCGGGGCGAATGTATTTAAGATGGAGTATTTCGGGAAGCGCGCGTTTCTAGCGCAGAGCCCCCAGTTTTATAAACAGATGATGGTCGGTGTGTATGACCGGGTATTTGAGACGGCACCTGTATTTCGGGCAGAGAAACATAATACAACCAGACATTTAAATGAGTATACCAGCCTTGATTTTGAGATGGGCTATATTGAAAGCTTTTATGACATTATGGAAATGGAGACGGCCATGCTTGCCTATACCTTTGCATTACTCAAAAAAGAGTATCAGGAGGAAATTCGCATTTTAGATATTACACTGCCGGATGTATCAAAGATTCCGTATGTACGGTTTGATGAGGCAAAGTGTCTTGTTTCGGAAAAATACGGGCGTGTGATGAGAAATCCCTATGACTTGGAACCGGAAGAAGAAGTGTTAATCGGCCGGTATTTTAAAGAAGAGTGTGGTTCTGACTTTGTATTCGTCACGCATTATCCAAGCAGGAAGCGTCCATTTTATGCGATGGATGATCCAGATGACACGAAATTCACATTAAGCTTTGATTTGTTGTTTAAAGGCATGGAGATCACGACAGGAGGGCAGCGAATTCATTCGTATGAGGAACAGGTTGAGAAAATGAAGAAGCGAGGGATGGAGATTTCTGATTTTTCAAATTATCTGATGATTCATAAACATGGAATGCCTCCTCATGGAGGTCTTGGAATTGGCCTAGAGCGTCTTACAATGCGGCTTTTAGACGAAGCAAATGTAAGGGAGACGACGCTCTTTCCAAGGGATGTGACAAGATTAGAGCCATAGGAGGAGAGAGTTATGATTATTACCGGTGAGACCATTGATTATGTAGCAGCATTGGCAAAGATTCAGCTGTCAGAAGAGGAAAGGCTGCGGGCTAAGAAGGATTTAGGAGAAATCATTGGGTATATGGAACGGATGAATGAACTGGATACGACGGATGTGGAGCCAATGTCTCATGCATTCCCGTTATCCAACGTATTTCGTGAGGATGAGATCACGAATGGCGATGAGAGGGAAGCAATGCTTTTAAATGCGCCAAATCAGAAGGATGGATATTTTGTTGTGCCAAAGACAGTGGAATGATGGGAAGAGGTGAGAAGATGGAGATAACCATAAAACCTGAGATGGCAAAGAAAATAGAGATAGCAGACAAAATAGAGAGAGCAAAGAAAACACAGATAACACAGATAACAGCCTGTGAGCTTGGAAAACTGATAAAGGAACGAAAAATCAGCGCAGTGGAGGCAATGGAGGAACAGCTAGCAGCGATAAAAAAGAGGGAGACCGACTATCAGTGCTATCTGACAGTTGCAGAGGAGGAAGCCCTAGAGGAAGCAAAGAGAGTACAGGCGGGAATCGATTCCGGCATGTATGCCGATTCGCCGCTCGCCGGTGTGCCGATTGCGGTGAAAGATAATATTTGCACAAAAGGAATAAGAACAACGTGTGCTTCTAAAATGTTAGAGAATTTTATCCCACCATATGATGCTACCGTTATAAGACGGTTAAAGGAAGCCGGAATGGTCATGATTGGCAAGGTAAACATGGATGAGTTCGCAATGGGCAGCACGACTGAGACGTCTTATTTTAAGCAGACAAAGAATCCATGGGATATAACGAGAGTTCCAGGAGGCTCGTCCGGCGGGGCAGCAGCTGCGGTAGCCGCGGAAGAAGCATTTCTTGCACTGGGTTCCGATACCGGCGGTTCTATCAGACAGCCAAGTTCCTTTTGCGGTGTGACCGGTTTGAAGCCGACTTACGGAACGGTATCCCGGTATGGTCTAATCGCCTATGCATCTTCGTTAGACCAGATTGGACCGATTGGAAGAGATGTGACGGACTGTGCCGCTTTATTAGAGGCGATTGCCGGCAGCGATCCTTATGATTCCACCTGCGTCGCTTCTAAGACTTCTGCTTATCGGGGGGCATTAGGAAACGATATATCCGGAATGCGGATCGGGATTCCAAACGGATATTTGAGTGAAGGACTTGAGGAAGCGGTAAAGGAGAAAATCCTAAAAGCATCTGAAGTTTTCGAACAAAAAGGGGCCAAGGTAGAATTTTTTGATCTGCCGGCTTTTACGTATGCAATACCGGCTTACTATGTAATCGCTTCGGCGGAAGCAAGTTCCAATCTATCAAGGTTTGATGGTGTGAAATACGGATACCGCACGCCAGAGTTTGAGAATCTGAAGGAGTTATATGAGAAGACAAGAAGCGAAGGGTTCGGGGATGAAGTAAAGCGGAGAATGATGATTGGAGCCTTTGTATTAAGTTCCGGTTATTATGATGCGTATTATAATAAAGCGTTAAAAGTAAAAGCGGTGATTAAGAAAGCATTCGATCAGGCATTTTCAAACTATGATATGATCTTAGGACCGACAGCTCCAACGACAGCACCAAAGCTTGGAGAAAGCCTAGTAGATCCGCTTAAGATGTATTTGGGAGATATCTATACGGTATCGGTAAATTTAGCCGGACTTCCGGCAATCAGTCTTCCGTGCGGGGAAGACGGTAATGGGATGCCAGTGGGAATGCAGCTCATAGGAAAGCCTTTTGGTGAAAAGATAATTCTTCAGGCGGCGTATTCGTTTGAGCAGACAAGAGGGTATAAGAGACCATTTGACAGATAAATTGGAGTTGTAAAGCGGTGAGTTACTGCTAAAAGAAATGGATAGAATGCCAGTAAAATGGCATAAATGAAATCTTAGTTAGAAAGGAAGGGTGTTATGAAACTATATGAAACGGTGATCGGTCTGGAAGTCCATGTGGAACTGGCAACGAAGACGAAGATTTTCTGTGGCTGCACCACTGCATTTGGCGGCGCACCGAATACGCATATATGTCCGGTCTGTACGGGAATGCCGGGGAGCCTTCCGGTGCTTAACAAAAAGGTTGTGGAGTATGCGATGGCGGCAGGGCTTGCATGCGGATGTGAAATCACAAGAAGGACGAAATTTGATCGAAAGAATTATTTTTATCCGGATCTTCCAAAAGCCTATCAGGTGTCACAGCTATATCTGCCAATCTGCCGTGACGGAAAGATTGAGATTGAGACAGCGGCGGGAAAGAAAGAAATTGGCATCCATGAAATCCATATGGAGGAAGATGCCGGAAAGCTCATTCACGATGACTGGGATGACTGTACATTAATTGATTATAATCGGTGCGGCGTGCCATTAATTGAGATTGTCAGCAATCCGGATATGCGGTCTGCCGAAGAGGCGGTTGCTTACTTAGAAAAGTTAAGGCTGATATTAAAATATATAGGAGTGTCGGACTGCAAGATGCAGGAAGGGGCTTTGCGTGCGGATGTGAACCTGTCGGTTCGTGAGATGGGAAGCACGGAGTTTGGCACCCGTACCGAGATGAAGAACTTGAACTCTTTTAAGGCAATCGCGAGGGCAATCGAAGGGGAGAGAAAACGGCAGATTGAGGTATTGGAGTATGGAAAGAAGGTTATTCAGGAGACAAGAAGATGGGATGACAATAAGGATACGAGCTTTTCTATGAGAACAAAGGAAGATGCGATGGATTATCGCTATTTTCCGGAACCGGACCTTGTACCGGTGGAGATCGATGAGGAGTGGCTTACCTTAATAAAGGAGAAAGAACCGGAATTAAGGGATGCAAAGAGAAAACGTTATCAAGAGGAGTATCAGATTCCGGCTTACGATGCAGGAATTCTGACCGCTTCTAAGCGGATGGCAGATTTGTTTGAGGAAACGATTCAGATATGCGGGAAACCAAAAGAGGTTTCAAACTGGCTGATGGTGGAGACAATGCGGCTTTTAAAAGAGGCAGAACAGGATGTAGATGATATAACGATTCCCCCAAAGAAGCTGGCAGCTTTGATTGAGATGATCGATCAGGGAAAAATTAATCGGACGGTTGGGAAAGAAGTGTTTGAGCATATCTTTAAGGAAGATGTGGATCCCAAGGAGTATGTAAGACGCAATGGGCTTTCTATCAATCAGGATGACGGAAGGTTAAGAGAAGTGATTCAGAGTGTGATTCAGAATAATCCACAATCTGTCTCGGACTATCATTCCGGGAAAAAAAAGGCGATCGGTTATTTGATCGGGCAGACGATGTTCTACCTTAAAGGAAAGGCCGATCCAGCCAAGGTGCGCATGCTTATGGAGGCAGAACTGTAAGGTGAAAGAAGCAGGAAGAGAGGGGGCTAGCGTAGAAAGAAGCGGTAAGAGAAGCAAAAATCAGTGTGGCAGTTTACGAGTGGTAAGGGAAACTGTCACACTGATTTTTGTTAGCATACGGAGCTGTCGTAGCTAGGAGATGGAAGGCTTGTAAATTGAACTAAGAGAATGAGACGTTCTTCTACGTGTTGCGCGATGGACTCGGCTTCTTTCTCAGAGGTAATGTTCGGGATAAAGCCAGCTGCCATATCGGAGTGGCCGCCGCCGTCACCTAGGCCGTATAGGGCCTGACGAATGATTTCGCTGGCATCTAATGATTCGTTGGAACTACGGACAGAGAATTTTAATCCTCCGGCTCGAAAGGAGTAGACCATTACGAATTCCAGTTCAGATAGGGTTAGAAAAAAGTCGGAGACGGAGGCAATGATTCCTTCCGGACAGTTTTTACCGATATCTGCAATGCCAATATTGCGACAGATCTTCAGATTTTTAATGGCTTCCTGATAGTTCATTAAGTCACCGCGTTTCAAGCTGCTTGTCTCAAATTTACGGAGCTTGACTAAGTTCGCTGCTTTGTAAAGAGGAGAGAACATATCGATATCTAAGTCGCTTACACCACGGGACATATGGGCCGTATCCATCTGCTGGCCATATACAAGTGCTGTCGCAACATCTTCCGAAAGCGGTATGTCATTTTCAAAAAAGTAGCTGGCAATAATGGAGGAACAAGCGCCGACATTGCTACGGATATCATAGAAACGATAGCAGTCGGTATTCTGTTGCTTGTGGTGGTCAATGCATGCAATTTCATTGCCGCGGAGCTCTCTGACATTGATATTGCCTTTTTGTGCATCCACAATGACGATCTCATCTTCGGTGAGAATATCCAGATCCTCTACCGGGTACAAAGTGATGTGGAGCAGCTCGATCATTTTTAAGGTATTATCTTTATCAATAATTCCATGATATGCAATGATGGAATCAATGCCTTTGTAACGTAAGAGTGCCTGCAGTCCCACTGCACTGGCGAGTGCATCCTGATCGGGATAGTTGTGCATCTGTATGTAGACATGATTTCCTTTTATGCAGCGTACTAATTCATTTAGTTTCGTCATTGCGTTCATACCTTTCTATAACGTTGAGAATAATTATACCATATGATGTAAAAAATGACATTAAAAATTCTAATAAATGATACGATAAAAATCAGTTGCATTTCAGGGAAAAATCCGTTACACTTTTCTTAGATATACAACTGGCGGAAAATATACGGGAAGAATTCCTGTATATGTGGGGGCTTACCCACAGGGAGTATCATCGATCATAATAAGAATATGCCGACCGCCTGGGCAAACACCTGCGCTTATATGCAAAGGGGTTACCCAGGCGGTCTTTTTTGCGTTTTTAAGCGTCAATCATTTATTCTTATTTTTGGGAGGTCAAAGTATGAGAGCATTAATCAGTGTATCAGACAAAACAGGAATCGTGGAATTCGCAAAGGAATTAGAAAACCTTGGAGTGGAGATCATTTCTACCGGAGGTACTTATCATAAACTGACAGAAGCAGGCGTAAAGGCAATGGAGATTTCCGAATTAACCGGTTTTCCGGAATGTTTAGACGGACGTGTGAAGACTCTTCATCCAATCGTACATGCCGGAATCCTTGCTATGAGAAGCAACGAAAACCATATGCAGCAGTTAACCGACTTAAATATTGAAACAATCGATATGGTAGTCGTAAACTTATATCCATTTAAAGCAACGATCCTAAAGGATGGCGTGACGAGAGCAGAAGCGGTAGAGAATATCGATATCGGAGGCCCTACTATGCTAAGAAGCGCTGCAAAGAATTATCAGGATGTGGCGGTTGTTGTGGATCCGGCAGACTATGAGACTATTTTAACACAGTTAAAAGAGAACAAGGAGGTTTCTCTTGATACGAAGTTCTATCTGATGCAGAAAGTGTTCATGCATACAGCGAGCTATGATACGATGATTGCAGATTATCTGAAGAAGGAGAGAAACGATCATTCCCTCCCTAACACCCTTACCATGACATTTGAAAAGGTACAGGATATGAGATACGGAGAGAATCCTCATCAGAAAGCAGCATTTTATCGCGAGATCGGCAAGAAGAAAGGTTCTATTACCGATGCCGTTCAGTTAAATGGCAAGGAGCTTTCCTTTAATAATATTAATGATACAAACGGCGCCCTTGAGTTATTAAAAGAATTCACCGAGCCAACTGTTGTTGCATGCAAACACGGAAACCCATGCGGTGTTGGCTCTGATGCGGATATCGTAAAGGCTTGGGAAAAAGCATTTGATGCGGATAAGGTATCCATCTATGGCGGTATTGTGGTAGTGAACCGTGAAGTGACGTTAGAGCTTGCTGAGAAGATGAAGCCGGTATTCTTAGAAGTTGTAGTAGCACCATCTTATCAGAAGGAAGCATTGGAATTATTCCAGACAAAGAAGAATATCCGTATTTTAGAGTTAAAGGATATTGAAGTGCCACAGAGCGGCAATGCGTACGACTTAAAGAAGGTAAATGGCGGACTGATTGTACAGACAATCAATGACAAAGTTTATAACGAAGCGGATTTAAAGGTTGTGACAGATCGTGCCCCATCCGAAAAGGAAATGGAAGATATGAAGTTTGCATGGAAAGTCGTGAAGTTTACAAAGTCTAACGGCATTGCGCTTGCAAAGGATAAACAGTCGATCGGAATCGGACCTGGCCAGGTTAGTCGTGTATGGGCTGCTAAGCAGAGCATTGACCACGCACATGAGTTAATCGGGCCGGATGCGACAAAGGGTGCAGTTATGGCTTCTGACGCTTTCTTCCCATTTGATGATTGTGTGGAAGCAGCGCATCAGGCAGGCATTACAGCCATCATTCAGCCAGGCGGCTCTATCCGTGATGAAGATTCCATCAAAAAATGCAACGAATACGGCATTGCTATGATCTTCACGGGCATGAGACATTTCAAACACTAGACCTTTAAGGGGACACAATAGCCTGGTGAGCTGGGATTTGGGAAAATTCAGACACCTTTGCTTCGATTCTAAATCTTGAATTTTCTAATATGCATTTTACAAAAGATAAAAAGCGAGAGGTATCAAATAAGAAATAAAGTACAGAAAGGGAAGAAATAAAAAAGTATGAGTATAAATTGAAAGCTTTGGCTATAATAGTAATGTTCTTTCTTCCCATTAATAATAAAATCCCGGAATCTGTCGGACAGATTTCGGGATTTTTAGTTTACTCGGAGTTCGATCTTTTTATTTTTTGAAGTGAGAGGCTGGATTTACAAGGGTTTTACATGGAATTCACAGAAGTATGATTGAGAGAAGGAGGAAAGCCAGGTATAATAAAGGCATGATGGACAGAAAATGGTGCAGCGTTAACGGGAGAGATTATGGGATCTCAAAAGAAGAGTGTAATGTGGGCACGTTTTATGAAATCGCATTTATGATCATAATGAAAAATGAATGAAAAGGATGAAATCAGATGGATGACTGGGAAGAGAATGAGTTGGATGAGTACGGGGAAGACGAAGATGAGAATGGAAGCTTTGCCGGCAAAATGATGGAACTTCTTAGGATACCGGAAATGGACTGATTGAATGGGTAAGGATGTGGATGAAATGAAAAAAATCGAATATAAGATAAAGTAAAAGACCTCTGAAAGAAAAAATCAGAGGTCTTTTTATATGCTTATTTAGGGTCTGACACTCCGGAAAAAGAGTATGAAGGATAAAAAAGAGAAAGGAATCAGAAGACTCCTTTAAGAATAGACTAGTATGGGCAGAACAAAAGTGTTATGTTTTGATCGTACGATTGGATAATAAGAAAATCTTTCGGATATTTCATAATATGTACTACGATACTACATAACACTTTCGTTTGTCACAACCCACCCAATCATAACGCTATATGTTCTAAAAGCAGAATGTTCTGCATTTAAGTCCTATATAAAAATTACGATCTTACGGTTTTGGATTATAATCTTGTAACGTTAGCTGCCTGAGGTCCTTTTTCACCTTCAACAACTTCGAATTCAACTGCTTCGCCTTCTTCAAGAACTTTGAAGCCGTCCATGTTTAATGCTGAGAAGTGAACGAATACATCGTTGCCTGCTTCATCAGAGATAAAACCAAAACCTTTTTTTGCGTTAAACCATTTAACTGTACCTTTTTTCATAAAAGTGCCTCCTAAGAACTGATAAAAATAGTAGATTACCTTTTCGGTTCATCTGAACTATAATCTACCATATTTTGATTAAATTGTCAATTTATTTTTGTAAAATTATGCATAATTTAAGTGTATTTTTTACTATTTATCATTAATTGTGAATAATAGGGGATTTTTTATCATGATTTGTAAAATGCAGAATTGTCAGACATAAGTTTTAGCATCTAGCACTCATTCCCTAAGATTATCTTACAATGTCTTTATTTCGCTAATTCGTTACACTTCAGTGCAAAAAAACGGGGCAGGTTTTTCACTGACAAATATGCCATATTATGCTATAATCAAGGAATGAGGCAAAATTAGAATAAGTTATGAAAAGCAGTGTAATAATGCTGTTAGAGTGGAAATGATGCACGAACTTAGTGATCCACAGAGATAGGAGAGTAACGATGACAAAAAGTTTAAAGAACGGAAATGAGCTTAAGAACCTGAATGCATTTCAGCTTGAGTATGAAGAAGATTTAAAAGATACCCAAAGCCTTGGGGCGGTGTTACGTCATAAAAAATCCGGTGCAAGAATTTGCATCGTATCCAACGACGACGATAATAAAGTATTCTTTATAGGATTCAGGACACCGCCTGCAGATTCCACAGGGGTTGCACATATTATCGAACATACGGTATTATGCGGATCAAAAAACTTCCCGGCAAAGGATCCATTTATCGAACTGACAAAAGGATCGTTAAATACATTCTTAAATGCGATGACATACTCCGATAAGACCGTATATCCGATTGCAAGCTGCAACGATCAGGACTTCCAGAACCTGATGCATGTGTATATGGATGCGGTATTCTATCCAAACATTTATAAAGGAAAAGAAATCTTCGAACAGGAAGGCTGGCATTATGAATTAGAGAATAAGGATGCCGAATTAAAGATTAACGGTATCGTATACAGTGAGATGAAGGGAGCATTCTCTTCACCGGAGTCTCAGCTGTTCCGTGAGATTCAGGCAAGCCTTTATCCAGACACTTCTTATGGCGTGGAATCCGGCGGTAATCCGGATTTTATCCCGGATCTGACATACGATGCATATCTTGATTTTCATCGCAAGTACTATCATCCGGCAAACAGTTACATCTATTTATATGGAAATATGGATGTAATAGAGAAGTTAGAATGGCTCGACAAAGAATATCTGTCCCATTTTGAACCGCTATCCGTAGATTCTGAAATTCCGGAACAGAAAGCATTTAAAGAGAGCAAGAAAATCGAAAGTTTTTATTCCTTAAGCGATTCTGAGGAGGAGAAGGGGAATACCTATCTTACCTATAATATCGTGACAGGAAAATCCGTGGATGTGAAGTTATGCTATGCGCTTCAGATTTTAGAGTCAGCACTGCTATCTTCACCTGGTGCTCCATTAAAGCAGGCACTTATTGATGCCGGGATCGGAAAGGACATTCTAAGCTCAGTTGATACGGAGCTGTTACAGCCAAACTTCACGATTATCGCAAAGAATGCGGATTATGAGCAGAATGAGCAGTTTGTTTCCATTATCCGTACAAAATTAGAAGAGATCGTAAAAGAGGGCATCAATGAGAAATCCATTCGTGCGGCTTTAAATAACTTAGAGTTTAAGTATCGAGAAGCAGATTTTGGACAGTTCCCGAAAGGACTTTTAAACGGTCTTCAGATGATGGGGACCTGGCTTTATGATGATACGAAAGCATTTGCGTATATGCATGGAAATGATGTCTTTGCCGAATTAAAGAAGGAAATCGGCACTGGATACTATGAAGAGCTGATCCGTAAGTGTCTCTTAGACAATACGCATATGACCAACCTGATCCTGCGTCCGAAGAAAGGCCTTAATACAGCAAAAGAAGAAGCATTAAAAGAAAAGCTTGCTTCTTATAAGAACAGCCTTACTGACGAAGAAAAAGAACAGTTAGTATTAAACACAAAGAATCTGATCGCTTATCAGGAGACACCATCCACGAAGGAAGAATTAGAGAAGATTCCACTATTAAATCGTGAGGATATTGAAAAAGAGGCACCTAAGCTTTACAATACCGTAAAAAGCGCCAAAGACATGCCGGTTATACATCATGAAGTATTTACAAACGGCATCTCTTATGTGAAAGGTATCTTCGGATTAAGCGAGGTAGAGAAAGATCTCCTTCCATATCTGAACTTCTTCTCTTCCGTATTAGGCTATATGGATACAACAAATTATAGCTTCTTAGAGTTAGCGAATGAGGTGAATATCTATACGGGCGGAATCAGTACCGATCTGACTATTTTTAATAAGAAGAACGATCCGGATTACTATCGTCCGGTATTTATGATGTCTGTCAAGATGTTATATGAACAGACTGAAAAGGCATTTGAATTAATGAAAGAGATCATCCTGGAGACAAAATTCGAAGATTCTAAGCGTCTGCTTGAAATTATCCGTGAGATTAAGTCAAGACTTCAGATGAAGATGAATTCCAGCGGCCATAATGTGGCAGTGGACCGTGCCTTCTCTTATTTTGAAGAAAGCGGCTATTATAACGATGTGACAAAGGGAATCGGTTATTATCGCTTTATTTCAGAATTGGAAGAAAATTTCGAGGATAGAAAAGAAGAACTGGTTAAGAATCTGAAGAGATTAGTAGAACAGATCTTTAATAAAGAGAGTGCGGTACTAAGCATTACGGCTGAGGAAGAAGGGTATGAGAAAGCAGCAGCCCTGATCCCATCCTTTATGGATGCAATTGATCATGGAAGAGCGAAAGCAGAAAAGACAGAAGATGGCGTGCCATTCAGCGACCGTATCAGACCGGCTCATTTTGGATTCCAGTATGAGAAGAAAAATGAAGGATTTAAGTATTCCGGACAGGTACAGTATGTGGCATGTGCGGGTAACTATATTGCAAAAGGCTTTGAACCGACAGGCGCTCTTAAGATCCTACGGATGATCCTAAGCTATGATTATCTGTGGAATAATATTCGTGTAAAGGGCGGCGCTTATGGATGTATGTGTTCCTTCTCAGGCATGGACGGTTCTTCCTACATGGTATCTTACCGTGATCCGAACTTAAAAGAGACAAAGGATGTATATGAACACACCTATGATTACATTAAGAATTTTAATGTAGATGAGCGTGACATGACAAAGTATATCATTGGAACTATGAGTATGGTAGATACTCCTCTGACTCCGATGATGAAAGGAAGCCGTTCCTTAAATGCGTATATGAGCAATGTTTCGATGGATGATATTCAGAAGGACCGTGATCAGATCCTAAGCGCAGGGGTAGCGGACATTCAGGCACTAGCAGACCTTGTGAAGGCTGTAGTCGATCAGGACAATTTCTGTGTGATCGGAAATGAAGCAAAGATTGCAGCGAATGAGGATCTGTTTAAAGAAGTAAAACCTCTGATGTAGGAACCATTCCCGATCCTATTCCATATGATAAAATAGGGTCATTTTATAGAATACTGTTGTGCTTTTTTTGATAATCGGGTAGTATAGACACAAGGTTTGTCTATACTGCCGGCGACAGTATTGTCCCTGACAGAAGAGGCAGAGGAACTTTTTTGATAAGAAAATAGGAAATTCTTTTTACAGTGTAAGAAAGAACACAATGGAGGAACAAAATGAATCACCAGAATGGAAGCTTTAAATCCGGCTTTGTAACTTTAATCGGACGTCCGAACGTAGGAAAATCCACCCTTATGAACCAGTTGATCGGACAAAAGATTGCGATTACATCGGATAAACCACAGACAACCAGAAACCGGATTCAGACTGTGTATACAGATGAGACAGGACAGATCATCTTTTTGGATACACCAGGTATTCACAAGGCAAAGAATAAGCTTGGCGAATATATGGTAAGCGTGGCAGAACGAACACTGAATGAAGTGGATGTAATTCTTTGGTTAGTAGAGCCATCTACTTTTATCGGTGCTGGAGAGCGGCATATCATAGAACAGCTTAATAAGGTAAAAACACCGATTGTTCTAGTTATTAATAAAATTGATACCGTAAAGAAGGAAGAAATTCTGACCTTCATCTCTGCTTATAAGGAATGCTGTGATTTTGCAGATATCGTTCCGGTAAGTGCATTAAAAGGCGAAAATAAGGAAACTCTGTTAGATGTGATCTTTAAACATCTTCCACAGGGACCTATGTATTATGATGAAGATACCATTACGGATCAGCCAGAACGACAGATCGCGGCAGAATTAATCCGTGAAAAAGCACTGCGTCTTTTAAGTGAAGAAATCCCACATGGCATCGCAGTAGGGATTGACCGCATGAAGACACGTCCGGATGGAAGAATTGTGGATATTGATGCCACAATCGTTTGCGAACGTGACTCTCATAAGGGAATCATTATCGGAAAACAGGGCGCAATGTTAAAGAGTATTGGTATGCAGGCTCGCAGGGAAATTGAGAATCTCTTAGATATGAAGATTAATCTTCAGCTGTGGGTTAAGGTTAAGAAGGACTGGCGTGACAGCGATTTCTTAATCAAGAACTACGGATACCGTGAAGATAACGAGTTCTAGATAGGTGTCAGCTTCACTTGTCAAGGCCTCACTCTTAATTACCTGCTAGGATATTAGTATCAGTTTAGAAAAATATGCTTCGGATATGATAATAGTGTTAGAACTGTGCAAAAGACGGCTTGATAAGATCACATGATGTGACTAAATCGCTGCAAAAATATCATTTAGGGGGCATAGACATATGACAGATCGAAATAAATATTGGAGTATTTTTGAGCAGACAGGCAGCATCCATGATTATTTAAATTATACGGCATGCACAAGTGAAAAGGAGCTAGATACCGAGAAGGAGACGAACCATGACGGGATCAACGAAAGTGACCGGGATCGTTTTAGCAACGATGCCAATCGGTGATTATGACAAGCGGCTCACCATCTTAACAAAGGAACGTGGAAAAATAACAGCATTTGCAAAAGGCGCTAGGAAACCCAATAGCGCCTTATTGGCGTGTTCCCAGCCTTTCACGTTTGGAGAGTTCGAGATATATGAGGGAAAGACCGCTTATAATGTGATCTCTGCGAATATCTCGAATTATTTCGCAGAGCTTCGGGAAGATATACGGTATGTATACTATGGTTTATATTTCTGTGAATTTTCGGATTATATGACAAGAGAAGGCAATGATGAGCGGGAAGTGATGCGGCTTTTATACCAGTCGCTTCGTGCGCTTACCAATCCACATATCGGAGTGGAACTGGTACGCTATATATTTGAATTAAAGATCATCAGCCTTTCGGGAGAGGGACCTCAGGTATTTGAATGTGTCCGCTGCGGAAAGGAAGAGAAACTTCATCGTTTTAGTGCAGAAAGAGGCGGCATGATCTGCGATGACTGCAAAAGCAGTGCAAATGACCTTATGTATATTGATGATTCCACCGTTTATACGATGCAATACATAATTTCATCGTCAGTGGAGAAACTATATACATTCACGGTGAAGAAGGAAGTATTAGCAGAGCTTAAGAAAGTCGTGGATCATTATCGGAGACTCTACGTAGATCATACGATGAAATCTTTGGAATTACTGTCAATCTTATAAAGGACATGCCATTTAGTGCTTGAAATCCCTCTAGTTTCCGAGTAAAATAGAGCGGAGATATACCTATAAAATGTAAACGACTGCGCGGAATGAGAATGTGTACGGTCTCAGTCATAATTCATGAGCCACTGCACCAGATGCGCATTGCGGACTGAATTGATCAGAAAAGAATGTTCGTATACAAATTTAAAATAATGTGAGGATGATTACAATGGAAAAGACAATGGACAAAATTGTTGCATTAGCAAAAGCAAGAGGTTTTGTATATCCAGGTTCCGAAATCTATGGTGGATTAGCGAACACTTGGGATTACGGTAATCTTGGTGTTGAATTAAAGAATAATGTGAAAAAAGCATGGTGGAAGAAATTCATTCAGGAAAACCCACACAACGTTGGTGTTGACTGTGCGATCTTAATGAACCCTCAGACATGGGTAGCTTCTGGTCACCTTGGCGGTTTCTCTGATCCTTTAATGGATTGTAAAGAATGTAAGGAAAGATTCAGAGCAGATAAAGTAATCGAAGATTACGCAGCAGAACACGGAATCGAATTAGAAGGTTCCGTAGATGCATGGTCTAATGAAGAAATGCAGAACTTCATCAAAGAAAAAGAAGTTCCATGTCCTACATGTGGAAAGCATAACTTCACAGACATCCGTCAGTTTAACTTAATGTTCAAGACATTCCAGGGTGTAACAGAAGACGCAAAGAATACTGTTTACTTAAGACCAGAAACAGCTCAGGGGATCTTCGTTAACTTTAAGAACGTGCAGAGAACTTCCCGTAAGAAGATTCCATTTGGTATCGGTCAGATAGGTAAGTCCTTCCGTAACGAAATCACACCAGGTAACTTCACATTCCGTACAAGAGAATTCGAACAGATGGAATTAGAATTCTTCTGTGAGCCAGATACTGACCTTGAATGGTTTGCATACTGGAAAGAATTCTGTATCAACTGGTTACAGAACCTTGGTATCAAGGAAGATGAAATGCGTGTACGTGACCATGAAGCAGAAGAATTATCCTTCTACTCCAAGGCTACTTCCGATATCGAATTCTTATTCCCATTCGGATGGGGTGAATTATGGGGTATCGCAGACAGAACAGACTACGATTTATCCAGACATCAGGAAGTTTCTAAGGAAGATTTATCTTACTTTGATGATGAAAAACAGCAGAGATATATTCCATATGTTATCGAACCATCTCTTGGTGCAGACCGTGTGACATTAGCATTCTTATGTGCTGCTTATGATGAAGAAGAAATAGGTGAAGGTGATGTAAGAACAGTTCTTCATTTCCACCCAGCATTGGCACCAGTTAAGATCGGTGTTCTTCCTCTTTCCAAGAAGTTAGCAGAAGGTGCTGAAAAGATCTATGCGGATCTTTCTAAGTACTACAACTGTGAATACGATGACAGAGGTAATATCGGTAAACGTTACCGTCGTCAGGATGAAATCGGTACTCCTTTCTGTATCACATACGATTTCGAATCCGAAACAGACGGCGCTGTTACTGTTCGTGACCGTGATACAATGGAACAGGAACGCGTTAAGATTGAAGATCTTAAGGTTTATTTCGAAAAGAAATTTGAATTTTAATTTTCGGTCTTGCTAGGTCGTCACGAAGTGACGCCGTATGTTTGGAGTGAACGGATGCGTGGTGAGACGGACGGCAGGGGATGGCGTATTCTCTCGGAATCTCTCCAGGGACGCTTAGCCCTGCCGCCTTCCGGTATGCACCGTTATATATTTTACAATGTTCGTCACAAGCTTGGACAAAAAGCCAGAGATTCTCTGACTGTCAGACAGAAAAACGCTGCTGATAGTCAGAGAATCTCTGGCTTTTTGTTCGTCTTAGATCTGTAAGTATTAAGAAGAAAGAGGAATACCGGTGCTAGATTGCTGATGTCTAGCGGTATTCCTTTTTTATTTCTTCATTTATGTAATTATTTATGATTTGACAATGTATAGTAGAAAAATAGTGAGGGAAATGAAAGTAAAATAATTCTTTTTTGAGAATTTGGCTTCATCTGTCTTTGACATCAGGTCGAGAGCAGAAAACTAAATATTCCTAAAAAGACGTTACACGACAGAAAAGGAACAGACTCGTCAAAAGGCGCCTGTAAGCACTTTCAGGAAGAAAAGGGGATTTTTGGTTAAAATTACAACTGTAAGCAGTTACATCGACACTTCCTTTGGTTTTTATGCACAATGCACAAAATATAATGGTGAAAACATGCTAAAAATATCGGATTATTCAATAAAAGTATTCTCAAAGTTGGAAAATCGTGTTATAATTGTGACGGCGACATGAATGGGCAGACAAGCTCTATCTGGTTCGTGGCTTTGACAGGCCCAGGATATGATTTGACTATTTCAGGAGGTAAATACGAATGGCAAAATGGGTTTATTTGTTTAAAGAAGGAAATGCAGACATGAGAAATCTCCTTGGCGGAAAGGGTGCCAATCTGGCCGAGATGACCAATTTAGGACTTCCGATTCCACAGGGATTTACCGTTACGACAGAAGCTTGTACCGACTACTATACGAGCGGCAAGCAGATTACAGATGAGATTAAAGCACAGATATTTGACGCATTAAAAGTATTAGAAGGACAGCAGGGAAAGACTTTTGGGGATAATGAGGACCCATTATTAGTTTCCGTTCGTTCCGGTGCAAGAGCATCCATGCCAGGTATGATGGATACCATTTTAAACTTAGGCTTAAATGACGTAGCAGTAGAAGGTTTTGCAAAGAAAACAGGTAACTTAAGATTTGCTTACGACTCCTATCGTAGATTTATTCAGATGTTCTCCGATGTTGTTATGGAGATTCCAAAGTCTCACTTTGAAAGAATTTTAGACGAGATCAAAGAGAGCAAGGGCGCTAAGTATGATACTGATTTGAATGCAGATGACTTAAAAGAAGTCATTGTCAAATTTAAGGAAGTATATAAAGAAGCTATGGGTGAAGAATTCCCACAGGACCCTAAGGTTCAGTTAATGGAGGCTGTTAAAGCAGTATTCCGTTCCTGGGATAACCCAAGAGCAATTGTATATAGAAGAATGAATGATATCCCAGGGGATTGGGGAACAGCAGTTAACGTTCAGGCGATGGTATTCGGCAATATGGGCAATACATCTGGTACAGGTGTTGCATTTACCCGTAATCCTTCTACCGGTGAGAATGGCATCTACGGGGAATACTTAATCAATGCACAGGGCGAAGATGTAGTAGCCGGCATCCGTACACCTCAGCCAATCACCAAATTAGCAGAAGACCTTCCAGAATGCTACACACAGTTTATGGAAATTGCTAAGAAACTGGAAGATCATTATCGTGATATGCAGGATATGGAGTTTACCATTCAGGAAGGCAAACTTTATTTCTTACAGACACGTAATGGTAAGAGAACTGCTCCTGCTGCAATCAAAATTGCATGTGATTTGGTTGATGAAGGAAAGATCACACCAGAAGAAGCGGTTCTTCGTATTGAAGCAAAATCCTTAGATCAGTTATTACATCCAACCTTCGATTCAAAGGCATTAAAGGAAGGAAAAGTAATTGGTTCCGCACTTCCTGCATCTCCTGGTGCAGCAGCCGGAAAAGTATACTTTACTGCTGAAGAAGCAAAAGAGGCTCATAAGAAAGGGGAACGCGTTATTTTAGTTCGTCTTGAGACAAGCCCAGAAGATATCGAAGGCATGCATGCTGCAGAAGGTATCTTAACCGTTCGTGGCGGTATGACTTCTCATGCAGCTGTTGTTGCACGTGGTATGGGTACTGCATGTGTATCCGGATGCGGCGCAATCAATATCAATGAAGAAGCAAAAGAATTTGAACTTGGTGGAGTAAAGATTGTAGAGGGTGATTATATTTCATTAGATGGCTCCACCGGCAAGATTTATCTTGGCGATATCAAGACTGTAGAAGCAAGTGTATCCGGTGATTTCGGAAGAATCATGGGATGGGCAGACCAGTTCAGAAAATTAAGAGTAAGAACAAATGCTGATACACCAGCAGATACAAAGAATGCAGTAAGACTTGGAGCAGAAGGCATCGGCCTTTGCCGTACGGAGCATATGTTCTTTGAACCGGAAAGAATTCCAAAGATCCGTAAGATGATCCTTTCCAAGACTGTAGAAGGTAGAGAAGCAGCTCTTGCTGAATTATTAGAGTTCCAGAAAGCAGATTTCAAGGCTATGTACGAAGCTTTAGAAGGCAGACCAATGACTGTTCGTTACTTAGATCCGCCTCTACATGAGTTCGTTCCAACGGATCCGGAAGATATTGCTGCTTTAGCAAAAGATATGGACTTAACCGTAGAAGAAGTACAGGCTACCTGTGATTCTTTACATGAGTTCAACCCAATGATGGGCCACAGAGGATGCCGTCTTGCTGTTACCTATCCGGAAATCGCAAGAATGCAGACACGTGCCGTTATGGAAGCTGCAATCGAAGTAAAAGCAGAGAAAGGTTATGATATCGTTCCAGAAATCATGATCCCTCTTGTAGGTGAAAAGAAAGAATTAAAATTCGTAAAGGATGTTGTAGTTGAGACCGCAGAGAAAGTAAAGGCAGAGAAAGGTTCTGATATGGAATACCATATCGGTACTATGATCGAGATCCCTCGTGCCGCTCTTTTAGCAAATGAAATCGCAGAAGAGGCAGAGTTCTTCTCCTTCGGTACAAACGACTTAACCCAGATGACATTTGGATTCTCTCGTGATGATGCAGGCAAATTCTTAGATGCTTACTACAAAGCTAAGATCTATGAATCTGATCCATTTGCAAGACTTGACCAGAAGGGTGTTGGCCAGTTAGTACAGATGGCTGCAGAGAAAGGCAGATCCGTACGTCCTAATATCAAACTTGGTATCTGTGGCGAACATGGTGGAGATCCATCCAGCGTTGCATTCTGCCATAAAGTAGGACTGACTTATGTATCCTGCTCACCATTTAGAGTTCCAATCGCAAGACTTGCTGCTGCACAGGCTGCATTAAATGATAAATAGGTAGATATTCATTCGAAGGTGTAATAAGAGATGATCCCGCTACTTCTGGAAACAGGAGTAGCGGGATTTTTTGTCTGATAGAATGTTAGGAAAAAAGTACCCATTTAACTGGTACTTTTTTCTTGACAGAGTATCAAATAATACTTATACTATGGCTGGGCCAAATGCAGATGATGATATTGATAAAAACACTAGATTTGGTACTTTACGATCTATGATAAGAAAGGATGCAAACTTATGGAATGTACGTTATGTCATAGTGAACACTGCGATTTGATTCACGCTCAAATTCGAAATGACGATGAAAATAAGTTTAAAATGTATGCTTGTGAGAACTGTAAAACACATTTCATATATCCTTTACCAACAGAATTAGAGGACTATTATGACGGGCAGTTTCGCGAGGAAGTCCATACGGCTCAGTACTATTCTGTAGAAAAGTTAGAGGCTGTATTTCAAAAATTCACGGCAGAAGCGAAAAGACGTGTGGCCAGGGTTGAAAATGATTTGTGTTATACAGATGAGATTTTAGAAATCGGTTGTTCGGTTGGTTATTTTCTTGCAGCAATTCAGGACAAGGTAAGCGTGGCTTATGGTACGGAATGGGATAGCAAGGCAAGATGCTTTATCGAAGAACAGCTAAACAGCCCTAAGATATGTGTAAAAAAAAATCCAGCGGATTTTCAAAAGAAGTTTGATAAAATCTTTTTATTTCATGTACTAGAACATATTCAAGACCCAGTTCAGTTTTTAATAGAGTTGAAACCTTTATTAAAAGAGAACGGTAAAATATATATAGAAGTACCGAATGTAGATGATATACTAGTAAAGACTTATCGATGTCAGGAATTTATGGATTTTTATTATAAAAAAGCGCATCTTTACAATTTTAATGAAGAAGGATTGCAGTACGTATTTGATGCTTCAGGCTATGACTCTGACATTACTTTTATACAAAGATATGACATATCCAATCATTTTTACTGGCTGGCGAATAGAAAGCCAGGCCGTATGGGGAAATATGCAGATATCCTATCCGAACAATTAGATCAGGTTTATCGGGAAAATCTTATAAAAGCAAAACAATCGGATACCTTATTTGCGATATTAACACAGCAGCCTTAAACGATTTAAGACATCATCTTCAAACTTATATATGAGGGTGGTGTCTTTTGTATTATAAAATGGATACGTGTCAAATTTTAGTGACAGGGAAAAGTATGATAGATTCCACCTGCTTGACGGGAGAAAGTCGGGGTGGTAAGATTTGCTTATTGGGAATAAAAAGCAGGATCATGCTTGCAAATTATAGAAATGTCAGGAACGGTGATGATAGTATGCAGAATGGTTTAACAGAAAGTGATATTAAGAAGATCAAGGAAGAAATAGAGTACCGTAAGCTAGTTGTCAGAAAAGAAGCGCTGGAAGCAGTAAAGGAAGCAAGGGCGCAGGGTGATCTAAGTGAGAACTTTGAATATTATGCGGCAAAGAAGGATAAGAATCGGAATGAGAGCCGAATCCGTTACTTGGAGAGAATGCTAAAGACTGCGGTAGTCGTGACGGACGATGCGAAGGATGATGAGGTCGGTTTAAATAAAACCGTGGAGATCTTCTTTGAGGAAGATGATATTACGGAGACTTACCGTCTTGTCACATCGGTAAGAGAGAATACGTTAAAAGGGCTTCTAAGCATTGAATCTCCACTTGGAAAAGCAATGCTCGGACATAAGGCAGGAGATCGTATTTATGTCAGGGTAAATGAAAATTACGGATATAATGCCGTGATCAAGGCGATTGTGAATAAAGTAGATGACGGAGATGATAAGATCAGAAGCTTTTAATAAATAAATGTAAATAGAATACAGGGATAAAGAGAAAAAGGTGAGGCTGTTATGCTAAGAGGGTGCAGGTACTGGAGTATTATCTTCCTAATCCGACTATGAGTCGGGCATTGGGAGAATATAATGGTTCAGAATGCTGCATTCGCTTAGTATAACAGCCTTTTTTATAGAAAACCAACTAAAAGCCCATGCGAATAGAAAACCAAGAAAGATGCCGAAGAACATATTTTCAAGTGTTTTTTTGACATATTGAAGCAAGAGTGAACAGCAGAAAATCAAGTAAAATAGTGTCGAAATAAATAGAAAACATAATAAAAATGGAAAAATATGCGAGAAGTACACAGGAAAGCCACTTGTATATCCCGAGGTTGTATAGTACTATTGTATTAGATGTAAAATTATGTAAATTTATTAAAGAAATGAAAAATAACATACAAAGGAGCGGTATGATATGAAACTAGGAATCATGCAGCCTTATCTATTTCCATACATCGGATACTTTCAGTTGCTTAACATGGTGGATCGTTATGTGGTATGTGACAATCTCCAGTATACAAAGGAAAGCTGGATCAATCGCAATCGTCTGCTGGCAGACAGCAAAACCAGTGCGGATACCTACTTTACGTTTTCTGTAAAGAAAGGGCAGAGGGATGCCTTTATCTGCGACCGGTTTTATTCCGATCAGATGGAGAAAGATAAAGAAAAGCTGCTGCATATGCTGCAGTTTGTTTATAAAAGAGCGCCTTACTATAAAGAAATTTATCCAAGGATGGAAGAATGGCTGTCTTGTGGGGAGCATCAGGTGGCAAAGTTTAATGTCTGTATGATGAAGAAAATAGCGGAATACTTAGATATCCATACGGAGATTCTGGTATCGTCTGAGATTACGGATGAGAACTATAAAAAAGAAGCATATAGAAGACAAGATATGGTGAAGTATATGTGCCACTATTTTGGCGGAGATGAATATATCAATGCCATTGGGGGGACAGTGCTTTACGACAAAGAGGATTTTGCAAAGGAGAATATAAAACTCGGTTTTATAAAAACAGATGACATTCATTACAAACAGTTTGCGAGGGAATTTGTTCCGAATCTATCAATCATTGATGTAATGATGTTTAATTCAAAGGACGAAGTTAAGGCATTATTGCATCAGTGCACCGTTATATAAGAAGGGTGATGATGAATGCAGGTTCTAGTAGAGCGGGTAGATCAGACAGCAGAGATAGAAGAGATACTGGAGATATTTAATACATCGTTTATACCAGAATTGCATACAAGAGTAAAGAGCCTGAGGGATTATGCTAAGAAGTTAAATGAGCATGGGGAGCTATATGTCGCAAGACAGGGAGATCAAATCATAGGATTTATTAGTTATTATATGAATAACTGGGTCACTCAGACGGCATATATATCATTACTTGCAGTATTACCCGAGTATCGAAGGAATGGAATAGGAGAAGAGCTACTAAATGGGATGAAAAAACGTGCAATAAGGGAAGGTTTTCAAAAGGCGGGGCTTGAAGTGGAGAAGGATAATGAGCGGGCAATCGCTTTTTACAAAAAGCACGGGGCTGTATTTGTAAAAGAGAAGAGTGGGAGAACGAATTATATGGAGATGCCGATCGCACACATATTATTGGGAGCGATGAGATACAAAGAACCGGATGTGTGCCGACATCAGATTCCATGCCAAACGTCGTAATTAATAATTGGGGAGAATAGTCACAAAGAACAATTATTGAAAAGGTGGGATGACTATGGAAAAGAGTATTTATGTAACACAGTCTTCTATGCCTGATTTTGAGGAATACGTATCTGAAATCAGACAGATCTGGGATTCTCATATTTTGACGAATATGGGGAAATTACATAATGAGCTGGAGCAGAAACTGAGGAAGTATCTTAGTGTAAAGGGAATTATGCTTTATACAAACGGCCATATGGCTTTGGAGGCTGCACTGCAGGTAATGGGCTTTCCGGCAGGAGGAGAAGTCATTACAACACCTTTTACATTTGCATCTACAACACATGCAATTGTAAGAAGCGGATTAAGACCTGTATTTTGTGATATTAAGGAAGACGATCTTACAATGGATCCGGATCAGATTGAACGTTTGATCACAGAGCATACGGTTGCCATTGTGCCGGTCCATGTATACGGAAATGTATGTAATGTAAGGGAAATTGAGCGAATTGCAAAGAAGCATAATTTAAAGGTTATTTATGATGCAGCACATGCGTTTGGAGAGCAGTATGAGGGAAGAGGCGTTGGAAGTTTTGGGGATGCATCCATCTTTAGTTTCCATGCGACCAAAGTATTCAATACGATTGAAGGCGGTGCTGTCACCTTTCATGATCCAGAGTTAAAGAATAGACTTTATGAGATTAAGAATTTCGGGCTATCAAAAGAAGGTTTTCCGGAGACGGTAGGCGGGAATGCAAAGATGAATGAGTTCCAGGCGGCTATGGGAATCTGTAATCTGCGTCATGTGGAAGAAGAGATTGCAAAACGAAAGAATGTGGTAGAGCATTATCGGGCATTCTTAGAGGATATAGATGGACTTACACTGGTTAGACCGCAGGACGGCGTAAAAACCAATTACGCTTATCTTCCGGTGCTGATTGATGAGAAGAAGGCTGGGATCACAAGAGATGAATTATGTAACAGGCTGAATGCACATAATATCTATCCAAGAAAGTATTTCTATCCGCTGACCAGTTCCTTCCCTTGTTATAAAGATAAGGTAAGAGAGACGAACACACCAGTCGCCTCTTGGGCAACCGAACGGATTTTGGCACTTCCGCTGTATGCAGATCTGGATTCTGACAGCGTTGATGCAATCTGCAGTATTATTCTGGCATCGATTCCATCAAAGAAGGTGTATTTGTACGAACCGGAGAGCTTATTTATATAAAGAGAAAAAAGGATGTCAGATGAGCTTTTACAAAAAAGAGTTCATCTGACATCCTTTTTTATTTCACTAAAAGCAGCTTGCTAAAATCTAGTGGATCTGTTCCATCATAAAGTGGTGGAATACCGCTTTTCCGGTGCTTCCGGCAAGACCTTTTGCATAGATGCCGGTCTTGGTTCCGATCCATCGTCCAGGAGCTGCTGTAAATTCCTGTGGGAGAGTAATGTTGTTATAAGCAAAATGATACTGATTTGGACCTTTGAAGGTAAGATGGAAGGTCACTTCCTTATCTTCTAATACGGTGATCTTTTTATAGCGATCCTTTGCTTCACCAAAGGAACCTTCTGCTGTATAAAGAACATATTCTCCATGTTCATAGCGGACGCACAGATAACCGTAATTCTGGCCCATCATGCATAATCCCGCTTCATCGCCCTCCTGCATAAAGGAAAGAGATACCTTTGTAGAAATGATGAAGTCTTCATACGCAAGTTTCTGTAAGAACAGGTTTGGTGTCAAATTCAGTGCCTGATAAGCTGCCTCATCATGATAATAACAGGAAAGGGACAGGCCATTATCAAGGGAGTACCAGCCGTCTTTCTTATTAGCAGGTGTCTGCCAGATTAAGGAGAGCTTGTCCGATTTAAAATCATCACTCGTTGGAACAAAGAAGTCACTCTTAACATCTACTAAATATGGGTGGCTTGCGACCGGTGTTCCGGCAAGAAGAGGATCGCGGCAGGAACCACAGATTGGCCAGTCATTCGACCAGGTTACCGGCTGAAGGTGAACGATGCGGCCGAAACATTTCTTATCCTGAAAATGAATGAATGCCCAGTTATCCTGATCATCCAGATCAATAAGCGCACCCTGGTGAGGGCCATTTACATTGCTATCCCCCTGCATCAGCACGATCTTAGACTCATAAGGGCCATAGATGTTCTTGCTTCTTAATGCGACCTGCCAGCCTGTTTTTACACTTCCCGCAGGAGCCATAATATAATAATATCCATTTCTTACATTAAATTTTGGACCTTCGATCGTTGGATTGTCATTATGTCCGTCATATATGATCTTATAATCGCTTAGCTGTGTCTTTAAATCAGTGCTTACTTCATATAAGCCAATGCAGCTGTTAAATCCGATTCTGGATTTTGCAAATCCGGTTGCCAGATAGCAGCGTCCGTCTTCTGTCCAGATTGGACATGGATCGATGATGCCTTTTCCGGGGATCAGACACCATAAGTCACTCCATGTGCCAAATGGATCGGCAGTGGAGCTTATGTAAATCCCTTCATCCGGGAATGGGATAATGCAGTAGAATAACCCATCATGATAGCGGATGCTTGGAGCCCATGCACCATGACCATGCTGCACATCTGTGAAACGTTCAAACGGAATGTTTTCAAATACATAATTGATTAATTTCCAGTCTGCTAGGTTCTTGGAATGAAGCACAGGAACGCCAGGTGTATGATTGAAGCTGGAGGCAACCATAAAGAAGTCATCTCCCACACGAATTACATCAGGGTCACTATAATCAGCATGTAAGATTGGATTGTGATAAGTTTGTCTGTTCATTGTTCTTCTCCTTAAATAATAATGTGTTGATCGGTTGTTCTAATAGATTAAGTACAGGCCCGAAAAATATCAGGTCAAGCACTGTACCAATACCGACAGTGATATCAGAGTGGATTGTAAACCCAAGAATCAGAATGGCACTGATAAAAACCACATCTGCAAGCTGCCGGATGGTCCCCATACGGACGGACATACGATCTGCAATGATCGTGCATAGTCCTTCCAATGGCGTCATTACGATGTCTGATTGCAGGATGAACGATACGCCGACCGCTTTGACTACAATGGATATCAGATAAAGAGAGATGCCCGATATGGTATTTCTGATCACGATGCCATTTACCACATGATATGTAAACAAGTTTAATAGAAAACCGCCAAAAAGTATATATCCCATCTGGAAAAATTCCTTTTTCTTAAAATTTTTCCCAGCAATCAGAATCTGGAGCAGCAAGAAGAGAGTGCTGATGGAGATTGAGGCAATGCCAAGGGGCAGTTTCGTTATGTTCTGAAGGGTAAGGGACAGTGCATCATTGGTTCCGACCCCGATTTTACATGGGATGCCAAGTGCCACGCCGAAGTACAGCGTAAGGATACCCAGAAGGAAACTAGTGATTCTGGGCATAATGTCTTGTTTGTGCATGAGTGAATACCTCTTTAGTCTAGTTTTGTCTAAAAAAGACGGGTATCAGTATAATCGGTTTCAGAGGACAAAACTATAAAAATAATGGTATTTTTTATCAGTATATTATGCTAAGATACAAGAGAATTCGTGAAAAGGCGAAGAGGAGGAAAAAACAAAATTGAAACATAGGGTAGTGATCACAAAAGATCTGGAAGAAGTCAAAGAGCATGGAAATCTGTCATTTCCACTGGAAATTGCGAGTTCCAAACTTTCATTATATGAGGATGCATCTATAGCATGTCACTGGCATAAGGAGATTGAATTTTTATATTGCCTGAAAGGAACGATGGAATATCAGGTGAATGAGAAAAGCTATGTGGTGCATCCACAAGAGGCGGTATTTGTCAATGCAAATAATCTTCATGCGGCAAGGCTTGAAAAAGAAGAGGACTGTACGTGGTTTGCGATTGTATTTGATCCGGTGCTGCTATATGGACATGAGAACAGCATCCTTTATCAGAAGTACGTAGGGCCGGTTGTAAATAAGAAAGAAATCAGTTCCTGCTTCCTTCATCACGCCAAGGAAGAACAGAAAAGAATTCTTGAGGGACTGTTGCGAATACATACGCTTTATCAGGAAAAAGAAGAACTATATGAGATGCGCATACAGAATGAGCTGACTGCCATCTGGATGTTATTATATGAGCAGTTGAAAGAGGAAATCAGTCAGGTGGAAATTGAGCGAGGACCTCAGATGGAACGATTAAAAGCGATTCTAAGCTATATTCACGAGCATTATGCATCGGAGATTTTGCTTGCTGATATTGCGAAGACATGCGGTATCAGTAGGGGAGAGTGCTGCAAGCTTTTTAAGGCAGAGTTAAAGCAGACGATTTTTGAGTATATACTGAGATATCGCATTGAAAAAAGCATACCCCTTTTATTAAAAGGAGAGGATACGATCACGCAGATTGCATATCAGACGGGGTTTGCAAGCTCTAGTTATTATGCCCATATTTTTAAACGAATTACCGGAAAGACACCAAAGCAGATCAGGACTCAAAGTTGAAGGCAAAAAATGTAAAAAACGTAATAGAATGTGCAAAAGATAGTAGTAAAATCTTAAAAAGTAAATAAAGAGGAAAAGGACATGCATAAATAAGAAGAAAAGAAAATGTTAAAAATATACAAAAAATTCAAAAAAATATTGTAAAAAATTTCGGTCGAAGTTTGGTGATTTTCCTAAGGAATAATATTGTATAAGATGAAACAAAATGTTAAAATAAGGTAAAAATATATTTTTTCACATTAATACAATGACGTATTCAAGCATTCATAAGTTTTTTGTTCGAATCAAAGATGTAACGGTTGTATATTAAACTTCAGGTCGCGCAAGAATGTTGAAATTACTTGCGCATTTTCTTTTTCTGCCGGGAGCGGGAAAGGAAGATGTCAGGTGGAGGATTCTTGTAAGACTGGAAGGATAGTATAGAAAAAACTAGGAAGAGAGGGAGAACATGAAGAAAAAGTCTATTGCACTATTTTTAGTGCTCGCTTTAATTCTGGCTCAGGTGAATGCGAATCAGCCTGTGAAGGCAGAAGCGGCAGATGAACAGAGTGGTTCTTATCAGTTCGAGAAGGCAGAAGGAACCATAGAAGACCAAAGAGTTACACTTGATACGAAAGAAAAAGTAGAACAGTATGCACCAGATGAAGAAGTTACAGTTATTGTAGAATTAAATGAGGAACCACTGATTGCAGATTATGAAGCCAGCGTAGCAAGTTTTATGCCGGTTGAGGATGCAGGCTTTGAGAAGTATGTAACAACACCGGAAGCAGTAGAAAAACAGGAAGAGCTATTAGAAGGTCAGGATGCTGTTTTACAGCAGATTCAATCTCTTCAGAAAGAAAGAACAACATTAGAACCGCTTTACAGCTATACAAGCGTATTAAATGGTTTTGCTGTAAAAGTAAAGTATAGCATGCTTGATCAGATTAAAGAATTAGATCAGGTTAAGAATGCATTCGTGAGCGGTTACTACCTATTAGACGACCCGACAATGGAATCCAGTAACCCAATGATTGGATCTGATTCCTGCTGGGATCTTGACTATAAAGGTCAGGGAATGGTAATTGCAATCGTAGATACCGGTCTTGATGTTAATCACAAGGGATTTAAGGTTGCACCGGAAGGTGGCAAATACACCGAAAGTGATATTCAGGGATTATTAAGCAATACAGAACTGAATTCTGGCGTGAAATCGGTATCCGATGTTTATGTTAGTGAGAAAATCCCATATGCATATGACTATGCAGATAAGGATAACGATGTAAGTCCTACATCCGATTCAGTCGCAATCTATGGAAATGGACATGGAACCCATGTAGCAGGAACTGCGGCAGCGAGTGAAGGAGATGATGATAACGTAACAGGTGTGGCACCGGAAGCACAACTTTTCATCATGAAAGTATTTTCCGATACATCAAACGGAGCCTATACCTATGATACTATCGCAGCTTTGGATGATGCCGTATCACTTGGCGCAGATGTTATCAACATGAGCCTTGGCTCTAGCAGTGGATTTAGTTCAGAAGAAGCAGAAGTAGTAGAACGTGTTTATGATAACATAAGCAATGCAGGCGTATTAATGTCTGTATCTGCAGGCAATGCTTATAATTCTTCTTACAACAATGCATTAAGCGGATATGCATTAGGCTCCAATCCGGATACTTCCGTAGTAGGATCTCCATCTACTTACACAGCATCCACTTCCGTTGCTGCCGTATGTAACGCAGCAGCACGTCTTTCTTATTTTGAGGTAAATGGAGTAAAGATTTCTTATAGCGAGACTGCAGAAGAAGGAGAACCTAAGTTTAGCTCTTTACAGGCAGTGAGCGGAAGCGCAATCAGCGGAAGCGCCATCGCTTATGTAGTGGTTCCTGGAATTGGTGAGGAGGCCGATTATGAGGGACTCGACGTAACAGGAAAGATCGCGGTTGTAAAGCGTGGCAGCAGCTCATTTAATGAAAAGCTGGTCGAAGCTTATAATCATGGAGCAGTCGCAATCGTTGTTTATAACAATCAGGCTGGTACAATCAATATGTCCATTCAGGACTACTTAATCCCAGCGGTTTCTGTTACAGCAGAGGATGCTAAAAATTATCTGCTAACAGATAAAGAAGGTTATATCACACCAATGGAAGGAGATGCATCTTTCCCATCCACAGCTGCAAGAACGATGGCGCAATTCTCATCCTGGGGCGTTACACCGGATCTTAAGTTAAAACCGGAAATTGCAGCACCAGGTCAGAATATCTATTCTACCTACCCATTTGATAGCTATACATCCATGAACGGTACTTCTATGGCTGCACCACATGTAGCAGGCTGCTTTGCTCTTGTAAAACAGTATATTACATCTGCAGAGGGACAGGCTAAATTTGGACAGTTAAGTGCAACTGAGCTATGTGAATTAGCAAATCAGTTATTAATGAGTACTGCAGAACCTACGATGAATGGTGTAAATGGAGCAGAAGGAACTTACTATTCACCACGTCAGCAGGGCAGTGGTATTGTAAATGTATATAAGGCAGTAGAGACAGACGCATACCTGTATGTAGATGATGAAAATGAAGAAACACAGCGTCCAAAACTAAATCTTGGAGATGATGCAGCAAAAACAGGTGTATTCACAAAGCAATTCCATGTGAAGAATGTGTCCGGTTCTGCAATCAGCTATGCATTAGATGCTACTGTATTAACAGAAACGCCTGTTAATGCCGGCTTGGATGAATATCTGATTGGAGCAACTCCATTAGATATTTCAGAAGATGTTACAGTAACCTATCAGGATGCAGCAGGAAATGATATCTCCGTATTAGAATTAGCAGCAGGAGAAGATGCAACGGTTCAGGTAACCATTACATTATCTCAGGATGCAAAAGAGTTTTTAGATACCTGTTTTGCAAATGGTGAATTTGTAGATGGTTTTGTATTCTTAGACGCAGAAGGATCTACTTCTGATTTATCCATCCCATTTATGGGCTTCTATGGAGACTTCAAGAGCGCACCAATCTTTGATAAAGGAACTGCAAGCAATTCAGAAGGATATCAGCAGGTATTTTCCGCACTTTATACCAACGACGGAAGCAACTATTTAGGTGCGAACGCATACGATTCCAATACATATAAGTTAATTGGAAACTACAATCCATATTTATATCCGGATTACTTTGAACAGCTTTGCCTGGCTGCAGACGATAAGATGGCAATTTCTCCAAATGGAGATGGCGAGTTCGATGGCCTTGATATTATTCAGCTGTCCTTCTTACGTAATATGCAGGAATTTAAGGCAGTGCTTACCGATGCAGAGGGAAATGTGTTATATGAATTAACAGATTCCTATATGAGAAAGACAATTTACAATTCTTCAGCACAAAAGGTAAAGCCAGAGTTTTATGTATTAGATGAGTCATGGCAGGGAACGGATGTGGATGGCAATACAATGGAAAATGACTCCGTTGTAACGCTGACTGTTTCCGGCAGTATTGCTTACAATGCTGTAGAAGGTGAATATGATGATTCCATCACATTCCCAATCACCATCGATACAGAAGCACCAAGAGTAACTGAAATCTCATTAGATGGAGAAAAATATACGATTAAAGTAAGCGACAATCAGTATGTATCTGCTATCTTTATTGAAGATGCAGATGGAGTTGTATATGCAAAGGCAGTTCTGAATGAAAAAGAAAAGAAAGCAGTTTCTAAATTAAGCTTTGCATTATCCGACTTTGGATTAGAGGATGTAGCTCCGGCTGATGTTCATATTGTATTATATGATTATGCATTAAATAAAGCAGATTATGCTCTTGATGCAACCATTACACCAGAACCAACAGCAACACCAACACCGGAACCAACGGCAACACCAACAGCAACACCAGAACCAACAGCAACACCAACACCGGAACCAACGGCAACACCAACAGCAGCACCAACAGCAACACCAGAACCAACAGCAACAGCAACACCGGAACCAACAGCAACACCAACGGCAACACCGGAACCAACAGCAACACCAACAGCAACACCAACAGCAATACCAACAGCAACACCAACAGCAGCACCAACAGCAACACCAACAGCAGCACCAACAGCAGCACCAACAGCAACACCAACAGCAGCACCAACAGCAACACCAACAGCAACACCAACAGTAGCACCAACAGCAACCCCATCTAGTTCAAATCTTCATCATACTGTAGTGACACCGACACCAACGTCAACACCAACTCCAGTGCCGGTACAGGTTGTGACAAATGATCAGCTAGATAAGGTAAAGACAAACACAGTTGCTAAGACCGTGTACACCGGTAAGACTTCTAAGTTAGTTGTATCTGTTCCAGCAACATTATATAAGAATGAAGATGTAGTGATCAGCTATACATCAAGTGACAGAAAAGTGGCAACAATTTCAGATCAGGGTGTAATTACAGGCGTAAAACCAGGAACTGCTACTATTACTACAACTGTTACCTACAAAGATTCTTATACAAAGGAATATGTGACAACCGTAACCGTTAAAAATCCATTTATTAAACTGTTTAAGAAGACAGCATCCATTAAGGCTGGAAAGTCTTATACATTCGGTGCAAAAGGATATGGCACAGGTGCAGGAGTGACATTCTCCACCTCTGATTCTTCCATAGCTGTAATCAATACAAAGACCGGAAAGCTTACTGCAAAGAAGGCAGGAACGGTATATGTTATTGTGAAGTCAGGAAGTCTATCCTTAAAATATAAGGTTACGATTAAAAAATAACAGAGAGAAAAACAAATAAAGTTAAGAGGTAAAGAAAAGGATAAGGGTAGAAAGGAACAGCCCTTGTCCTTTTCTTTCTTTTTATGCTACAATCAAAAGCAACAATGACAGATAAGAAAGAGCGGCTCAGGCCGTTGAGGAATGATATGAATCAGAATCAGGCAGACCAATCGATTCACAACAGCAAAAAAAATCAGAAAAATTATGAGAAAGGCAGTTTAGAGAGCTTTGCATCGTATGAGCTTTCAGAACCTGTTTTAAAAGCGTTAGCCCTTTTAAACTATAAAAGTCCAACACCGATCCAAAAACGGGTGATCCCGGTTATTAAGAAGGGACGGGATCTGGTAGCAGTTTCTCACACCGGAAGTGGGAAGACGGCAGCATTTGCAATTCCAATCTGTGATCAGATAAGATGGGAGGAAAATCTTCCTCAGGCGCTCGTATTAGAGCCGGCAAGGGAGTTAGCGTGTCAGGTTGGAGAGGAAATCTATCATATTGGGCGGAATAAGGCACTTAAGGTTCCGGTTTTATATGGAGGTTTTTCATTTGATAAGCAGGACTTCACGCTACGTCAGAAGACGCATATTGTGACAGGAACGCCGGGAAGAGTATTAGAGCATCTTAAGATGGGGACTTTAAAGGCGGAGAAGCTGGAATATGTGGTGATTGATGAAGCAGATTTGATGTTTAGCATGGGATTTATCGATGAAGTGAAGGAGATCCTCTCTTATGTGCCGGATCATGCTGTAAAATTATTATTTTCGGCTACGATGGAGGACAGTTTAAAGCCTCTTATGAAGGAATATATGAAAAAACCGGAATTTATCTTAATGGAGAGCAAAACGGTAACTGCAGATACCATTAAGCAAAGCATTTATGAAGTGAGTGGGGAAGAGAAGTTTGATCTGCTTTTGGAACTTTTGATAAAGGAAAAGCCGGCAAGTGCAATGATTTTTTGCGGAACGAAGGAAATGGTCAATGTGCTGTGCAGAAAACTTGGCAAGGAGCAAGTGCCCACTGGGATCCTGCATGGGGATATTGATCAGGAAGAGCGTATGAAGACGATTGCTGCGTTCCGGGATGGAAGAATCCGATATCTGATCGCAACAGATGTGGCAGCAAGAGGATTTGATGTGGAGAACTTAACGCATGTAATTAATTATGATTTTCCGGGCTCAAAGGAGGCTTATGTGCATCGTGTGGGCAGAACGGGGAGAAATAAAAACACCGGAATGGCTATTTCCTTTGTGACAGCAGATGAGCAGAGCATGCGTAAGCAGACTGAAAACTATATTGGTATGGAGATACCGGTAGCAAAAAGAGCAAACCGAGAGATTACAGACGAGGAGAGAAAGGCATTTTTTGAACATCTTAAGGTAAAGGAAGTAAAGAAGAAGAAAGCGGATGTATTCCGAGGTGAGATTACGACGATTATGATCGGAGGAGGACGAAAATCAAAGCTTCGCGCAGGGGATATTCTTGGAACATTATGTAGCATTGATGGGGTGACTGGGGAAGATATCGGTGCAATTGAGATTCGGGACAGCGCAACCTACGTTGAGATACGAAACAATAAGGCTAAGAAAATCCAGACAGCCCTTTCTACCATGACTCTCAAAGGGAAGGTGCGGAAGGCTAGGATTCTGTAGGGGGGCAGATGGACGGGAGAGTGTGTAGCGGATCGGGTGCAGCCTCGAGCCTCCCATGTTCCAATGTTCGGACGCATGAGCGGACATTCGGAACATGGGGGCTCGAGGCTGCACCCGATCCGCTGCACTCTCTCCCTGCTTGGTGCGGTTGATGCAGAATCGGTTCGGCGGTGGGATGAATAGATAAAAAGGAAAAAAACAAAAGATAAAAAATAAAAGGCAAAGTATAAAATAGGTGGAAAAAGGAGATATCAATTCGATGGACGGATGGATATCTCCTTTTGGAAATAAGGATTAGGATTTTTTTGATTTAGAGGTATTGGCTTCTAGAGATTCGGCTATGGCGTTGCGTGGGGTGGAGGAAGCGGCGGGGGCTGATGGCTCATCAGGGGGAGGGGGCGTGGTGTTATCAAGGGCAGCCTGGATGGTGGATGAGGTTTTCTTTGGTGGGGATTTGAATAGGGAGCAGATGCCTAGAAGAACAGGGACTACGTACAGGAAGATGAGATTTAAGGGAATCATTCTGTTTCGGTAGAGAAGTTCTAAGTTATACTGCGTGATGTTTCGGATGCTGATGTAGCTTGCTGCGAGAGCGAGGGCTATGATGCCCGAACCTTTCATAAGGTCTTTGTTAAAGAGCCAGCTGATGCATTTCCCAAATATCAGAACGAGGATGGCAATGCCTGCAAAGTCGGAGAGCAGACAGATTAGGCTAATAAAGGCATCGAAACGTTCGAAGGTATTTAAGAGGGCGACACCTTTTATACTCTGAAAGATTGGGTAGCTGAAACGGGCCGTTAGAAATGGACCGCTCACGCCGAGGGCTAAGAGGATTGTTAAAAGTCCCAACAGGGTGAAACGGAGTACAGAGGAATACATCCTTTGCTTGATCCCATGAGAGTCCGCATGATCCCATATATGGCCGGAGAAGAATAGAATCAGGCCAAGGTTTCCGGCGATAGCAAGGAAATCATTAAGGGTGTAAATATTGGTGCGAAGATCCTCCATATCTACCGGGACGAGATTGGTCCAGTCAAAGTTCGGAACTGCAAAAACGAACAAAAGAAACAGGAAGAATAATACCGGTCCATATAAGAGTTCCGAAAAACGAAAAATAGTTTTAGCACCTTTGATGATTCCATATGCGACAAGGAAAAATAAGAATACGGCCAGAATATTAATATGGATGGCTGGCATCAGGGTGGTCTGAAGCAGGGTGGCAGTCGAATCCATTCGGTAAGTAAAGGATATAAGTGCCCAGACGGCGTAGCAAAGGATGATGACTTTTGCAAGAAAGACGCCGACTGTTCTTGTTAAAATCTCATAGAGATCGGAGTTTGGATAGGCGTGCAGGATTTTAACGAGCAGGAAGCAAAAGATTACAAGCAGGATGCCGGTATAGATGGCGCTGATATAGCCGCTTTCTCCCCCATTTACTGCGGCTGCATTGGGAATGGAAGAGAAGATGGGCGTGATCGAAATAAAGATAAATAAAAAGACAAGTTGTCTGATTGTTATTTTATCGTTCATATTGAAATCCCCTTATCTGGTAATGACATAATTATTGGCAATCTCGGAAGAGACCTGAACCTGATAGGAGATCATGTCTGCATAGGCGCTCGGATCATCCTTGATCAGTGCCCACACATCTTTGTGCTCATCCGCGATGATCTGGTTGATATTCAGAAAATCAAATCCGTATTCGATGGAAAACTCTATAATGGCAGCCACGTACTGGCGGATATATTCGTTCTGCATCTCGTTTATGACGGAAAGAGTGTTGCTTGAGAATACTTCTGTGGCATAAGGGACTTCTTTGATATCGCTGTCAAAGTCAATGGTCAGATTGACAAGAAGCTTGTTATCCGCAGTGCGCGTGATTCCTTTCTGTGCTTTGATACTGGTTAATTCCAGTCCGATTCCATTAGATAGGCAGATTGGGCAGGTGATAAGCCGTCCATTTGCAAGGTCAATGATCTGGGAAGTCTCATAATCCAGGTATTCAAATAACTTATTGTTTTTAAATACGGCATAACCGTTGGCATACAAGTTCTCATCTTCGACAACCAGGTACGGAATGATCAGATTATGAAGATCCTCATCCATGTGGTTGATGACAGAGGCCAGTGTATTATCCACTTTTCGAAGTTCATCCGATTCCTTTTGTGTAATAGCGGTAAGTGTATCTTGGACAAAGGTTTCATCTTCCACGCTTTTTTTTAAGAAGTCATGCGTATTGGTGGATAGCAGAATGAAAATGGAAGAGTTGGTCTTTACCGTCTGATCGCGGGAAAGAAAGTCAAGACAGCCTTCTAAGCCATTTGCTGCCGCGTCACTGTCTAATAGATAAAAAGAGGTATGGGCAATGGTCACATCCCGTTTGTTTTTTCGTTTTAAGTTTTGATAAGCATCATAAATCGTGGTTCCTTTTCCGTCCACTGTTTTCATAACGACGGAATCATCATTTCCGGAGCTGTTATCGTTATAGAGGGCAGTCAGATGATAGCCTTCATCGGTTTTATCAATTCCTAATACCCGAACGATATCTACGTCTCCTATCTCTTTCCGTTCCATCTGGAAAAAGCACAGATAGAACAGAAAGATTATGAAAATGACAGAAAGAACACGAAGATTATGTGCTGCTTTGCTGTGTTTCATAGTTAGGTCTCCTATTTCTGTTTTCTAGGATTTTTAGTTGCTAACCCATCTGGACGGAATTTGAAATCATGGATCGGGAAACGGAAAATGGTATCCTGAAGCTCCATGCTCTTAACATCTACGAATGGGGCAAGGTAAGCTACACCGAAGTTTTCCAGACTACATAAGTGCAGCAGGATAAAGATCACACCGACCATCAGGCCGAAGAATCCCGCAAGTCCTGACAGAATACCGAGGACAAAACGGGAGACACGAACGGTGATGGCTAAATCGGAATTTGGTACGGTAAAACCGGCAATTCCGGTAAGTGCTACAACGATTACCACGACCGGCGAGATAATATTAGCGGATACGGCTGCCTGTCCGACTACAAGTCCGCCTACAATGGACATGGCCTGTCCCACAGGCTTTGGAAGACGGAGTCCTGCTTCGATTAAGATTTCAAAAGATAGTAAAAGTCCTAATACTTCCACAAAGGAGGAGAAGGGGACATTAATCTTCGCCTGCTGGATCGATACGATCATCTGAACCGGAAGCAGCTGGTTATGGAAGGTGGTGATTGCAATATAAAATCCGGGGAGCAGAACGGATAACAGCATAGTTGCATATCGAAGAGCTCTGAATGCAGAACTTGCGATAAAGTTATCCGAGTAGTCTTCCGGAGACTGCAATAGCATTGGAAGCTGGCATGGAAGAACATATACAAATGGGATACCATCCACGATCAGCGCGATCCGGCCATCCGTCAGATTTGAACAGCACCGGTCCGGACGCTGTGTATACATAATCTGCGGCATCAGCGAGTCTTTATTTTCAATAATAAACTCTTCGATAAAGGAAGCGGCCGCAATATTGTCAATATCAATGGCCTGCAGCTTCTTGCGGATCTGATCTACCAGATTTAAGTCGCATACATTGGTAAGATATACAAGAGCTACATCGGTGCGGGAGAGCTTCCCCACATACATCTGCTCCACCACAAGATAAGGGGAGCGGATACGTCTTCGAATAAGCATCGTGTTGGTACGAAGGACTTCAATAAAGGAATCCTTGGCCCCTTTTAAAACCCCTTCTTCACTCGGTTCGGAAACAGAACGTTTGTCAAAGGTACGAACATCAAACAGAATCGCTTTCTGCAGGTTATCAAAGATCAGCCCAAGCATTCCGCTCATAACGCATGTAATCAGCTGATTGAAATCATCGGTCTCGGAACCGAAGGCATGGTAGGCACCGCCGCAGTTTAGCAGATAATTCTCAAGCTCTTCTTCGGTCTTACAGTCTTTGACCCCGGCCTCTGTAGCGAGAGGGCGAAGGATGGTTGTATCAAGAACCTGACTGTTCACCATACCGTCCACACAGAAGAGGCTGACCGTCAGATTGTAATCGCTTTTTATATTGATTGGGCGGATCAGCACATCGGTGCTTTTCTGAAACAGTTCTTTTAATACGTTGGAATTAATGATTTTTTCCATAATATCCTCCAAACGGGAAATAACAAGTGAAAGGGCAAAAGATGATTTTTTACCCATATGAAAAAGAATATCCAGACACTCTATTTTCTATCCCCAAAAAGAAAGAATCGATAAGAAACTTTTGATGCAATGGAATTTATTTGAAAAATGTATGAAAGGGGACAAAAGAGTGGTGAGATGCATACATTGGAACAAGAGGAATATTTTATAGAAAAGAAATAAATTGGAGGAAATCATATGGCATTTTTAAATAAGCTTGGAGATTTTGCTAAGAATGTAGGGGATAAAACATCGGATATGGTATCGGTCAATAAGTTGAATTTAAAAATCAATGAACAGAATAAGAAGATGAAAGAAGCAAAAGAGAGACTTGGAGATTACTATTGGAAGATGTATCAGCAGAATCCATGGAGCGATGCTCAGACAGATGCTGAGTTTAATATTATTCAAGAAGCAGAAGACGAGATCAAGAATCTTCTTTCTCAGATATCCGCCATTAAAAAAGGAGAAGATACAAAGTAGAAGTGCCTTCTGTTTGAAGAAATGGATGTGGGGCTAAGATAGAGTGAAGTTTAAAAACAACCTCGCCCACTCTTAGCCCCACATCCTTCTTTATTGTCCGTTATGAACAATTCTCTTGAGGTGCGGTTTGTCTATAAGAGTGATGCCACCGCGGGTAAGGGTGACGATGCCTTCTTCTTCAAAGTATTTAAGCATTCTTGAGACCACTTCTCTTGCACTGCCGATGTAAGTGGCGATTTGGGAATGCGTAAGATTGAGGGTGTCGGAGTGCGTGGCATTGCTTTCATCCAATAGAAAGACTGCAAGCCGTTTGTCAAAGCTCATAAAGAGAATCTGTTCCATAGTCCACATTACATCGGAGAATTTATCGATGGTCAGACGGTAGGAGAAGTTTTCTACATAAATATTGTGCTCCATCAATTTTGAAAAAATCGGGGCGGGTATAATATAAAGCTCGCTGTCGGTCTCTGCATTGATAAAGACATCAAAAGTGATATTTTTTAAAAGGCAGGAAGCCGACAGAATGCAGATATCATTCTGGCGAAGACGGTACAGTGTGATGTCCTTTCCTTCTTCTGACATCATAAAAGTGCGCAATACTCCGCTTTTAATCAGAATCACACCCACACATTCGGTATTTCCGTTATAAATGGAAGTGCCTTTTTTTATTTTTTTCTTGGTTGTATGCGTAAGAATCAGTTCCTGTTCTTCTTTGGTCAGATGTTCTAGAAAGGTAAGTGATTCCCACAGATATTCGGTATCCTGTCTGGTCAGCATGTAAAGTACCCCCTGCCTTATTCGTATGTAAAGCGAAAAAATATATGCATTTATTTATTCGTCATAAGTGTCATTATAGAGAGGATGAGAAAGATATGCAAGAATGTGCATAGGGGATTGACAAGATGTGGGATATGTATTATGATGTCAGCATACCCTATAGGGGTATATTGAGCAACCGAATATGCGTAAGTTTTTTGTATTATGGTTATGCTACAGTATATGTCGAAGTAACGGCAGACTAATGTGGTGTCCATAATAGTTTGAACATAGAGAAGATAGCGTGTACGGCTAAGAACAGGAGGATTGGGATGAAAGAGAAGTTTGACGTGACCGGCATGACATGCTCGGCATGTTCATCCAGGGTAGAAAAGGCAGTGAATAAGTTAGATGGCATTACCAATGTCAGTGTCAATCTATTAACTAACAGCATGCAGGTAGAATATGAAGATACCAAGATGTCGAAGGAAGATATCATTGCAGCAGTTGTACATGCCGGATATGGGGCAAGCGTGCAGGATACAGGACATCATCAGAAGAAAGAGGCAGTAGCTGCGGCTGATCCGATGCAGGAACAGTTAAAGAATATGAAGTTCCGTCTAATCGTATCATTTGCATTTTTAATTCCGCTTATGTACATCTCAATGGGACATATGGCTGGATTAGCGCTTCCGGGATTTTTAAGTGGAGTAGAGAATGCGATTGCATTCGGGCTGACACAATTTCTGCTTTGTCTTCCTATCATTTATGTAAATCGTAATTATTTTATAAAAGGGTATTCCACCCTGTTTCATGGATCTCCGAATATGGACAGCCTGATTGCGATCGGGTCCACTGCAGCCATGTTATATGGTATCTTTGCGTTATACCGGATCGGTTATGGACTTGGAGTCGGAGATATGGATCTAGTTCATAAATATCATATGGATCTTTATTTTGAATCAGCCGGAACAATACTTGCACTGATTACATTAGGAAAATACTTAGAGACAAGATCAAAGGGAAAGACAAGCGAGGCGATTACGAAATTAATGGATATGGCGCCAAAGACTGCGATCGTGGAGCGAGATGGAGTTGAGATCGAGATTCCGGTAGAAGCAGTCGTGACCGGTGACATTATTGTAGTAAAGCCTGGACAGAGCGTGCCGGCGGACGGTGTGATCATCGAAGGAAGTACGAGCATTGATGAAGCAGCGATTACGGGGGAAAGCATTCCGGTATTTAAGGAAAAAGAGGATGCCGTTATTGCTGCAACGATTAATAAGACAGGATTTATCAAGTTCCGTGCCACAAAGGTCGGAGAGGATACGACGTTTTCCCAGATTATCCGTCTGGTGGAAGAGGCAAGTTCGAGTAAGGCTCCGATTGCCAAGTTAGCAGATAAGATTGCAGGTATCTTCGTGCCGGTCGTAATCACGATCGCGGTGGCAGCTTGTATTATCTGGCTGTTAACCGGAGCTAGTTTTGAATTTGCACTATCCATCGGGATCAGCGTGCTTGTTATATCCTGCCCGTGTGCACTTGGTCTTGCTACACCGGTAGCGATTATGGTCGGGACAGGAAAGGGCGCGGAAAACGGCATTCTGATTAAATCAGGTGAAGCACTGGAAACCGCTCACAGCATTAAGACAATCGTACTAGATAAAACCGGCACCATTACACAGGGAAAACCTCAGGTCACCGATATTATCAGTCACCGTTACACAGCAAAAGAATTGATGCGGATTGCGGCAGGCTTGGAAAAGCAGAGCGAACACCCATTAGCAGAAGCGATTATGGAATATGCAAGGCAGAATGAGATCATGCTTGCAGATGCAACCGAATTTGAGTCAATAACCGGAAAAGGGTTAAAAGCACAAGTAGATGGAACTCTTTATTATGCCGGAAATGAAAGACTGCTTAAAGAATTAAAAATAGATCTGTCCGCTTATCAGGATGAGATTGATGCTCTTTCCATGCAGGGAAAGACACCTCTGATCTTTACAGACGAAAGAGAAGTGGCAGGCGTGATTGCAGTAGCCGATGTGGTGAAACCGACAAGCCGCCAGGCTATTGAAAAGTTTAAGAAGATGGGACTTGAGGTCATTATGCTTACCGGTGATAATAAAAAGACCGCGAATGCCATCAAACAGCAGTTAAATATCGATACTGTTATTGCAGAAGTTCTGCCTCAGGATAAAGAAAATGAAATCGCGAAACTACAGGCTAACGGAAAGAAAGTAGCGATGGTCGGGGATGGCATCAACGATGCGCCGGCATTAGCGAGAGCGGATGTAGGACTTGCAATCGGTGCCGGAACGGATGTGGCAATTGAAAGCGCCGACATTGTCCTGATGAAGAATGATTTATTAGATGCAGTAACAGCCATTAAATTAAGCAAAGCGGTAATCCGCAATATCAAAGAGAATCTGTTCTGGGCGTTCTTCTATAACTCAGTGGGAATCCCATTAGCAGCAGGTGTATTTTACACAGCGTTTGGATGGAAACTAAATCCGATGTTTGGTGCGGCTGCCATGTCGTTAAGTTCTGTCTGTGTCGTATCCAATGCCCTTCGTCTTAAATTCTTTAAGAAAGATCAGGATAAGGAAGAGATAGAATCCATTCAGGAGAATCAGACAGCTGAAGTAAGAATAACAGAGGTTGTACAGACTGGGCATGGAAAGAAAGATGAAAAAATTCAGTCAAGAGGCCAGGCTAAGCAGGAAAAAGCACTGTCTAAGAGTAAAGAAGAAAGTCAGACAGAGAAGAATAAGAATGAGGATCATAAGGAGGAATTTAATATGTTAACAATCAATATCGAAGGTATGTCCTGCAATCACTGCAAATCAAGCGTGGAAAAAGCATTACGCGCATTTGAAGGAGTAGAAGCAGAAGTAAGCTTAGAAGAAAAGAAAGCTTATGTAAAGAATATGGGAACTGCAACAGAAGAACAGTTAAAAGAAGCAGTAATTGATGCTGGTTTTGAAGTAGTAGGAATGGAAAAATAAAACGGATGCAGGATGAAATAAGTCCTCTCTGTAGATAGCAATTGATAGCAAAATGCAAAGGAAGAAGCCATTTTATTCTTTGCCTGATCGGTTAGAAAAGAAATCCGTCAGGAAAAAGATGAGATGGCTTTTTATCCATATTAGAATGACTTTCTAAAAGGGAAGATTTGTTGACAGGAAGAGGCAGTATGGCTATAATAAATTAATCCTATTATTTTTCTAGGAAAACAGGAGAATAAAGTAGAATGCATTGAAATAAAGGAGATCGAAATGTTAAACGAGTTTTCAAGATCCGCCCTTCTTTTTGGAGAAGATGGCATGGAAAAGCTTAAGAATGCAAGAGTTGCAGTATTCGGTGTCGGCGGTGTCGGCGGATATGTAGTGGAAGCGCTGGCTAGAAGCGGTGTTGGCACATTAGACATTATTGATAATGATACGGTAGCTTTAACAAATATCAACCGTCAGATTATCGCGACTCAAAAGACAGTAGGTAGATATAAAGTGGAAGTGATGAAGGAGAGAATCTTAGATATCAACCCAAAGGCAGTGGTAAATGCTCATCAGTGCTTCTTTATGCCGGATAATGCAGCGGATTTCCCATTTGATCAGTATGATTATGTGGTGGATGCGATTGATACGGTGACAGCTAAGATTGAACTTGTTATGCAGGCGCAGAAGGCAGGAACGAAGATTATCTGCAGCATGGGCGCGGGCAATAAGATGAATCCGGCTATGTTTGAGGTGGCGGATGTTTATAAGACAAGCGTTTGCCCGCTTGCAAAGGTTATGCGTAAGGAATTGAAGGCACGTGGTGTGAAAAAATTAAAGGTTGTATATTCAAAGGAACCAGCGATGAAACCGGAAGAGAACTTAGCCAATAACTGCAAGGTGGAATGCCCAAGTCGTCGTTCGGTTCCAGGTAGCAATGCATTTGTTCCAGCTACAGCAGGCCTTATCATCGCCTCCGAAGTCGTGAAAGACATTATTGGATATGAAGAATAGGAGCAGACGGAATGAGCGGACGGACGGAATGGAAGGTGTGCCGGGCAAAAGCCTGGGCATCACTGTGGGTTCCGAATGTTCGGACGCATGAGCGGACAAAAAGCCATCGTCTTCTTTGACTATCAGACAGGAAAACACTGTCTGCTATTCAAAGAAGACGATGGCTTTTTGTTCGTCATGAGCCGGACATTCCGGAACCCACAGCGCTGCCCAGGCTTTTGCCCGACACACCTTCCATTCCTGTTTGGTACAAAATTCAAGATAAAAGATAAGAGGCAAAAGACAAAAGATAAAAGACAAAAGACAAAAGATAAAAGACAAAAGATAAAAGACAAAAGATAAAAGATAAAAGATAAAAGATAAAAGATAGAATACCAAGTAAGTAAGTAAGTAAGTAAGTAAGTAAGTAAGTAAGTAAGTAAGTAGATGAATGAATATTAGACAGGGGTATATGAGGATGAAAATTGAGGAGATAAAATATTCATTATAATAGGGCGATATGCGGATAAAATGCGATAAAAATGAATGATTATGAAGAAATGTACATAAGTGGAATGAATATTTTTTTTGGAGCTATGTATATTTATACTTGATTTTTGATGTTTATGCATATATAATCATAGATAGAAAAACGGCATAAATGGGAATTGAGCAAATACATAGAAATTAAAATGACCGTGAGGAATACTGTTAGTCTGGATTGGGACATATAATGAAGGAAAGGGATGCTTGGGGCCCTGAATGAATTTTAGAGTGTAAGAGAAGAGGAGAGAGAAATATGAAGAAGAAGACGTTTGTTTTGACAGCAGTTATGGTTGCAGTGCTCGCATTGACAGGATGCGGAAAGAAAAATAACGATGATACGCTTGTGATGGCAACGAATGCGGAGTTTCCTCCTTATGAATATTATGAAGGCCAGGATATCGTGGGAATTGATGTGGAAATCGCTGAGGCAATTGCAGATAAGTTAGGGATGACATTAAAGATTGAGGATATGGCATTTGATTCGATCATTACTTCGGTTCAGACTGGGAAGGCAGATATCGGGCTTGCCGGCCTTACAGTAGAGCCGGATCGTCTGGAGAATGTGGATTTTACCGACTCTTATACAACCGCTGCACAGGTTATTATTGTTAAAGAAGACAGCGAAGTTACAACTCCGGATGAGATGACAGGGAAGACCGTTGGTGTTCAGTTAGGAACAACTGGGGATATGTATGCGGAAGATATTAAAGATGTGACTGTGGAACGTTACAATAAAGGATTTGAAGCAGTACAGTCTTTGATCCAGGGCAAGATTGACGGAGTTATCATTGACCGTGAGCCGGCAAAGGTGTTTGTTTCTGAAAATGAAGGATTAAAGATTGTGGATCAGGAGTTTACGCTTGAAGATTATGCGATTGCAGTGGCAAAAGACAATACCGAATTAAAAGATAAGGTTAATGAGGTACTGGCGGAGTTAAAGGAATCTGGCAAGTTACAGGAAATCATAGATAAATATATTGCGGCAGAATAGGTAAGGATGACATATGGTAGAAGAGATGAATGTATTAGGGAACCTGAGTTTCATGACAAATATGGTTACAAAATTTAAGGATTCATTTTATTTGAATTTTATTAAGGATGACCGGTGGAAGTATATCACAGATGGTCTTGGGACCACACTTGTGTTAACATTCTTTGCGGTACTGATCGGTATTGTGATCGGCTTTTTAGTGGCATTTGTAAGATCGACTTATGATAAGACCGGAAAGCTTAAGATCTTAAATTTGTTATGCAGGGTGTACCTAACCGTAATCCGTGGGACACCGGTTGTATTACAGCTGATGATCATTTACTATGTGATCTTTGCTTCTGCTGATATCAGCAAAGTCGTGGTCGGAATCATTGCATTCGGCATTAACTCCGGTGCTTACGTGGCAGAAATCGTGCGAAGCGGGATTATGTCAATTGGGGACGGGCAGATGGAAGCCGGAAGAAGTCTGGGATTCAACCATTTTCAGACAATGCGATACATAATTATGCCGCAGGCGTTTAAAAACGTGCTTCCGGCACTGGGAAATGAATTTATTGTGCTATTAAAGGAAACATCGGTAGCAGGCTATATCGCCCTTCAGGATATCACAAAGGCAGGGGATATTATCAGAAGCCGTACATACTCTGCCTTTATGCCGTTACTCGCGGTGGCGTTAATCTATCTGATTATGGTTATGATATTCCAATATTTTGTTGGAAAGCTAGAGAGGAGACTGAAGAAGAATGAACGTTAGCTTAAACCAGCCTCTGATTCAGGTAAAAGGGGTAAAGAAACAGTATGGGAATACTGCTGCATTAAAAGAGATTGATTTAGAGATCAGAGAGGGAGAAGTGGTATTCATTATCGGCCCTTCTGGTTCCGGAAAAAGCACCTTATTGCGATGCTTGAACCGGTTAGAAGAACCGACAGCCGGGGAGATCTTATTAGAAGGCGTGAATATTACCAATAAGAAAGTGAATATTGATGAATACCGTCAGAAGATGGGCATGGTATTCCAGCACTTTAATTTATTCCCGCATATGACGGTTTTAAAGAATTTGACCATCGCCCCAATGAAATTACAGGGAAAGTCAAAGGAAGAAGCGGAAGCAGAAGCAATGCGTCTGTTAGAAAGAGTTGGTCTTAAAGACCGTGCAAATGCATATCCGGATCAGCTTTCCGGCGGGCAGAAGCAGCGTATTGCGATTGTGCGTTCTTTATGCATGAGACCGGATGTGATGTTATTTGATGAACCGACTTCTGCATTGGATCCAGAGATGGTAGGGGAAGTTCTAAATGTTATGAGAGAACTGGCCAATGAGAAGATGACAATGGTTGTGGTTACTCATGAGATGGGCTTCGCAAAGGAAGTGGCAAGCCGTGTGATCTTTATGGATCAGGGCAGCGTGGTAGAAGAGAATACACCGGATGAGCTGTTTGCAAATCCAAAGAGTGAGCGATTACAGACATTTTTAAGCAAAGTGCTATAAGAATGCTGCAGTGAGGAACGGGAAAACATGTGTCAACAGAAAGCTTGATACATAGATATGATGAGACAAATATTTGTGAGGAGTATAGGATAACAGAGAATAAAGTCGAAGTTACGAATCGGTATTAAAAAATCAGGGGAGAAAAAAGAGCAGAGCGACAATCAGGGAGTGTCGGCTGCTCTTTTTTTATTATTTTAATATAGAATGAGAAATCTTCTTGACAAATAGTTCTATCAGCAGTATTATTTAATTCATACTATTGCAGTAGGAATATAGTAAAATAAAAAGAAGAGGGAGAATATCATGGATATCAATAAGATGACAGTCCTTGCCACCGCGTCCGGAGTGATTTTGCTGGCGGTGCTATGGGGGCTAAAGAAAAAGAATTGGGATTTTGGAATCCGTACGATTATAGCGCTTGTCTTTGGCGGAATCCTCGGAAGCATATTTAAAGGGCATGTAGAATACATAGCGATGGTAGGAAGCATTCATGTACGACTTATTTCAGCACTTGTCATTCCGCTATTGTTCTTTAGCATTATTTCGAGCATAGCATCTTTAAACAGTGTGAAGATACTTCGATCCATTGGGGGAAAATCGGTATTCTGGCTGTTACTCAATACCTTTACGGCATCCGTTATTACAATGATTTTATCTATTGTTACCGGAGTCGGAAAAGGTATGGAAGTGACGCTTACAGAAGATTATGTGGCGAAGGAAGTACCATCTATTATTGATACCGTGAAAAATATGTTTCCTAGTAATATATTCTCACATGCGGTAAATAACGAGATCGTGCCAGTTATCTTCTTTTCCGTGATGATCGGTATTGCACTGGTGACACTAGGAACAAGAGAGGAAGAGGCAGCAAAACCATTTAAGACATTTATTGATTCAGGAGCGAAAGTGGTGTTTGAAGCGATTGGATTTATCATTGAACTGACACCATATGCAGTTATGGCTTTGATCGCAAATGCAGTTTCAAACAGCAGTATGCAGAAATTGATTCCGCTGCTTCTCGTTCTCACTGTTGCTTATGCGGCATGTGTGATTCAGGCATTCTTAGTGGAAGGTACATTCTTAGCGGTATTTGCAAAATTAAATCCGCTTCGATTCTTCCGTGGAATCTGGCCAGCCCAGACCGTGGCATTTACTTCCCAGAGCAGTGTCGGAACCATTCCGGTTACCGTAAGACAGTTGATGAAGTTAGGCGTTAGTGAAAAGATTGCAAGTTTTGTTGCTGCATTCGGGGCAAATGTAGGTATGCCAGGATGCGCAGGGGTATGGCCAACGATCCTTGCGGTATTTGCCATTCATGCGCTAGACATTCCATACAGCTTTTTACAGTATCTGTTCCTTATTGTACTCACTGTAATTGTATCGGTAGGAACTGTTGGTGTTCCGGGGACAGCGACTATTACGGCAACCGCAGTATTCGCTGCTGCCGGTCTTCCAATTGAGATTATTGTCATTCTGACTCCAATCTCCAGTATCGTCGATATGGCAAGAACTACAACCAATGTAACGGGCGCAGCGGCAGCTGCTGTTCTGGTTGCAAAAAGTGAAGGTGAATTAGACCTTGCTTTATATAATGGGGAGCAGGATGAGAGCGTAACTAAGTCCGCTAAGATGGAAGCAGAATAAAAGTCGGATGTTTAGACTTCATACTTGATTCTGTGCTCAAAAGTTTGAGCTTAATATAAAATAAAGTAAAAAAATAGCCGTCAGAAAGCAGATGTGTTGTAATACAGAACTGATTTCAGACGGCTTTTTTAGCTATCAGATTGGTAAGTGATAATGGCTGGCCAAAAGCACAGAATGCCTTAGGAAGTAGTATACAGACAGGAAGTGTGGGAGAGAGCACAGAACTTCTGTGCAAAGTGGCGGACAGAGCAATCTGCAGACAGCTAAAGAAGATGCTGCGACAGAAGATACTCCTGTATAAGAGGGATTTGTGCTGGATACTACATCACTTGAGACAGAAACCTCCTTCACACTAGTCAAAATTTTCTTACTCTCTTAGCAGCACTGCCAGATAGAGTACCACCGCATCTTTGAAGTGGCGTGGGTTGAAGCCGGTCTTCGTTGTAATTTTTTCGAGTTTATACTGCATTGTGTTCACGTGAAGGAACATATCATTTGCAGTTTGTTTCAGATTGCATTCATTTCTTAGGTACAGGGAAAGAAGCGAAATCTCTTCATCCGTCAGCTGACTAAGAATCTTTTCTACATATCTCTGTTTCAGAGAATCCGGCATGCTGCCTAAAATCATCTCAATTGTGAAATCCTCATAAAATTGATAGTTATGTGGGCTTTGAGCCAGATATTTAAGTGCGATCTTAGCATGGGCATAGGAATTTGACATAAGAGAGAGCGGTGCCAGATTTCCAACGCCAAGGAAAAGAAGCTGCCGATACACCGAGCAGAACTTCTCCAGTGCTTCCCTTTTGTTATAGTAGCTATCCTCATCAATCAGGGCAACAAACTCATTTGGATAGATGTACGTATATAGCTTGATTGAAAGACGGTCAAAGAGATTGGTAATCTCATGTTCAATCATTTTAATATTATTTGGATTATAACGTTTATGAAGCTTAAACAAAAGAACGGCATACTGGGGGGATACCGGGATAGATAGATTTTGAAGGGTATCCTTAAGTACTTCAAAATCCTCCAGCTCATTATAGATACAGGACTTGATAATATAGGAGATCTGCTGCTGACAGGATTCATTTCGTTTGTTTAGCTGTTGTTCCTTAATAAAAATCTCAGTTACTTTGGTAGCTAAAAAGCCGTAGCGGCTGACTTCAGATACCGGACCTGTAATGCCGATAACGGCAATCGGGATATGGTCGATCAGAATCGGATAATTCACCCCTTCTTTTGTACCGGTATAAGTTGTGTCATCTTCGACAATGACCGTATTCTGGGTGATGATCGCATGATAGCCGGCAGCATGGAACGAATCAATGCGGGATGTATCGGTGCTTGCAATAATGATGCCGTTGCGGTTGATGAAGTTGATCGGACACCCGCATACTTCATGAATTGCGTTTACAATCTGACCCGCTAAGTTTTTTGATATCTTCATCTGAAGCTCCCTTCTTTATAAATGCTAAAATCGGCCTCTACAGAAATAACATGCTCTGTAAAGACCGATTTTATTATATAGGATTCTAAATTTTAATCAAACATTATTTTATTAAGTTGATTAGATTAAATAAAGAATGATGGAAACAACGGTTGTTGTAAGACCGATTAATGCTTCGTAAGGAATTAATTTCATTCTTTCTGTAATGGATACGTGAGCTACACCACCTGTTGCATGGAAGAAAGAACCATGTGGGAGGGAGTCAAGTACAGTAGCACCAGCATGAACCATAGCGGCACCGGAGATAGCAGGAATACCTGCATCTAAGATCGCAGTGCTGAATGTGGAAGATGCGATTGTTGAACCGGCTGTTGTGGAAGCAGTAGCTGCTGCCATTAAGATACCGGAGATTGGTGCTAAGATGAAAGTTGGCATATTTAAAACTTCAAGAAGGTTGATTACGTCAACCTGTAAGTTAGAAGCTTTGATGATACCAGCGATTGTACCAGTACCAATTAATAATACGGCAACGCCTGCAACTTTTGTTAAACCGAATGCAGTGAAATCTTTTGCACTCTTAATGTGACCAGTACAGATTAATGTAACGAAACCGCCGACTGGAAGAGCGATTAATGGATCGATTACGAATCCTGTTAATGGACGAAGGGATAATAATGCGATTACAACCACTGGTCCAATGATAGATGCTAAGAAAGAAGGAAGCTTTTCATTATCGTTATCAGATAAATCTTCTTTAGAGATAGTAGAACCTTTTTTCTTGGAAATAACAGTTGCTAAAACGATTGTTACAATAAGTGCACATAGTGCAGGGATGATGTTAGCTGCCATAACAGCAGATAAGTCAAGGTTGAAGTTTTCTGCAACTGCGATTGTGTTAGGGTTAGGGGAGATAACGTTACCAGCTTTACCGCCGCCGATCATGGCAAGAAGTACGCTTGCTTTGTTATATCCTGCTTTTTCACCGATAGCAAGAGCGATTGGTGCTACTGTGATTACAGAGATATCGATGAATACACCAACTGCACAAAGAACCATAGTTGCGATTGCGATTGAGGCAAGAGCTTTTTTCTCACCAAGTTTTGAAACGATGACTTCCGCTATCTTTGCAGCGGCACCGGTCTGAATTAAGATACCAGCTAAAATACCAGATGTAAGGATACGAAGTACGGAAGACATCATGCCTTCTGCACCAGTGATCATGGTAGATACGGTGCCAGTAAGCCCCGCTCCGCCTACAAGACCGCCTACTAATGCGCCAAGAATTAAGCTGTAAGTTGGCTGCACTTTTTTTACGATCAGAAAAATAGCAACGGCAAGACCAAGTAAAGCCCCAAGTGTTGTAATTTCCATAAATGAATACCTTCCTCTCTTAATAGAAAAAATTTATCTTATGAAGCAGCATCAATGCTGTTAGTTCATACATATGTGTTATTGTGTTTTATTGATATAAAGAAACCAATCGGAATACCTGTTCTGCTGTGTCACGAAGATTCTCAGCGGCAGTTGTTCTATTCATTGCTTCTTCTAAAGTAGAGATTCTTCTTAGAATCGGGAAGAAAGCATCAATGCCTTCTTTGTTGCATTCAGTCGCTTCTTTTGTGACGCTTCCTGCAAATGCAAATACTTTTTTATTGTACTTTTTCGCTAGTTTTGCTACACCGATCGGCGCTTTTCCCATAGCTGTCTGGAAGTCTAATCTACCTTCCCCTGTGATGACGATATCTGCATCTTTAATGTCTTCTTCTAATTTGATTTCCTGTAAAATAATCTGAATGCCAGGTTCTAATTTCCCATTTAAGAAGGAAAGGAAGGCGAACCCCATACCGCCTGCTGCACCTGTTCCAGGAACGTCTTTTGTGTCTTTGCCAAACGTTTTGGCAGTAAGAAGTGCATAATTTGCTAATAACTGATCCATATGGGTGATCATTTCAGGGGTAGCCCCTTTTTGTGGTCCGTATATCGCACTGCAGCCATTGTCGCCGCAAAGAGGGTTTGTTACATCACAGGCAATCTTAAAGTTACATTCCTTTAATTCAGGAAGCACATGATCCGTTGTGATGGAATGAAGTGATTCTAAACCTTTGGCACCATTCGCAATCGGTGCTCCGGCTGCATCTAAAAGCCCAAATCCAAGTGCTTTTAACATACCGGTACCGCCGTCGTTCGTAGCACTTCCGCCAATCCCCACGATGAAATTGCGGCATCCTTTTAAAATCGCATCCTTGATTACTTCTCCGACACCATAAGTAGTTGTATTCATCGGATTCTTTAAGAAATCAGGAACAAGAGTGATGCCAGCGGCACCAGACATTTCGATGATTGCGGTCTTGCTTTCTTCTAAGATACCATACTGGCATTCTATCGGTGATTCTAATGGCCCGGTTACCGTAACGGATTCGTATCTGCCATTCATTCCGTTCACAAGCGCTTCAACTGTCCCTTCTCCGCCATCTGCTAATGGTTTTACGATAACAGTTGCATTGGCTACTTTTTCTATTCCTTCTTTAATGGCATTTCCTGCTTCTAAGGAAGTCATGCTGCCTTTTAAAGAATCAATTGCAATAACAACTTTCATAAGATGTCCTCCAAATAATTTTCGATGTTAATGTATAGCATATGCGTTTTGTCTAAAAAAATTGTAGCGAAGTTTGTAGGAAAAAGATACGTTATAGATGACATAATGATACAAAAGAAAAGAAGAATTCTTGTTATACATAACAAAGGATATCAAAAACATGGAATCCCATTATGATAGGAAAGACTTCCGATTGTGGAGAATGTCAATTTTCTTCGATCATGTTTTGGAAGATTGGCGACGATTGAGCAAAGGTAAGGTGTACATGCGTCGGTATAGTGCTGATAGACAAGGCAGGAATCCTCAATCATATCAAAGACAGACTGGCGGGATTTCTTTTCGGGAGCCCATGGATTTCTATAGCAGCGGTGTGACTGGTTGAATGCATCCATTGTATCTTTGCAGGAATCGGTCTGAATGAGATTGGCGGCCATTGTGGAGTGGAACACGTTTTGTTCCAGGAATAGAGCGGCCTTGCGTTTTAACCCGGTGTTATCGTGCAGGAGGAAGGTTCCAAGTTTCATAAAACCATAGGAGATACGATACTGTGGGGATAACCCGTACAGATCGCGGATTGTATGGTCCATAAGATCAGAGATGACGGCTAATTCTCTTTTATTAAGAGCCAGTGTTTTGGTCTGATGAAAGGCAGAAGGTAAAAGGTTTCGTTCCCGCTTTAAAAGGCAGACATCCAGAACGGATTCTAAATGCGTATGTTTTGCAAATGCGTCCTCATCCACCCCACTGATTCCGCATCGGGCATATACATAAGGATGAATCCTCGTATCCAGTGTATAATGGCAGAGAAAACCGAGAAAATAAGAAATTGCGATTTCACGGTCTTTTCGCATCTCTAATCCTTCGGAACGTGTCAGGAAGTGCTCAAAGAAAGCACCAGTCTTGTGCTCATGCATCTGTTTTCCTACATTACGGGAGACGGGACCTGCCACGAATATAATATTATAGAAAAAAAGATCGGGGCCCTGCAGGCCGGCATTGAAAGCGTTTTTATTTCGGGCAATGATTTGATTCAGTCGTTCGTCTTTTATATAACAGCTGAGCTTTTGTCCGATCAGGTAATGGGTTGTAAATCCAGGCATATTCATTCCCTCTTTCTGTTCTAAGTATGATATGACAAATCAATTGAAATCATTCAGATTGCACAGTTTGAAATGGTTATTCTTAGTATATATCAGTTAAAGTTCAAGTGCATAGATAGCGGCATAGCATTTTAGACAAAAGCAAGTAAATATACGTAGAATGTTGGTGAATAATGTCGATTGACGATAAAAATATGCAATGATAGAATAACTGTTAGAATTCTAACTATTAAGGGGAAACACAATGGAGCGAAGAGAAATTGGAAAAGAAATTATAATTCTATCCAATCAGCTGAAACGTAGGGTAGATCATATCGTTGCATCTTATGGCCTGACTGGCGTACAGTCCAGAGTCATCAGACATATCTATGAGAAGTCCAAGGTATGTGACGTATACCAGAAAGATATTGAGGATGCATTCGAGATCAGACGTTCATCCGTCACAAGCGTGTTGCAGCTGCTAGAGAAGAAAGGTTTTATTAAACGGGAGAGCGTATCGGAAGATGCCCGCTTAAAAAAGCTGACGCTTACCGAACAAGGTAGGAAGATGCATGAGTCCGTCTGCAATGTGATTGAAGAGATGGAGGAAGGCTTTTACGCAGCACTCACCAAAGAAGAAATGGAACAGCTATTCTGCTCAATTGAAAAATTAGCCTTACTTGTGAAAGAATAATTTTTTGTACAGATTGTTAGAAAACTAACAAAGGAGGGTTTATATGATTAAAAAGTTGATGGCATATGTTAGAGAGTATAAAAAAGCCTCTATCCTGTGTCCGCTGTTTATTGCACTTGAAGTAATAATGGAGATCATCATTCCGCTCATTATGGCATCCATTATCGATTCCGGTATTGGAAACAATAATCTAAGCTATGTGTATAGGATGGGAGCCGTGATGTTAGGAACGGCGATGCTATCTTTAACATTCGGTGCTTTAGCCGGAAAGTATGCAGCCTACGCATCGACTGGGTTTGCAAAGAATTTAAGAAAAGGAATGTATGAGAATATTCAGGACTTTTCCTTTCAGAATATCGATAAATATTCAACAGCCGGTCTTGTGACAAGACTGACAACAGACGTGACCAATGTGCAGAATGCATATCAGATGGTAATTCGTATGTTCGTAAGAGCACCATTTATGATGATCTCTGCTATGGTGATGACATTTATCATCAATGCGAGACTCGCAATGGTATTCTTAGTGGCAACTGTATTCTTAAGTATTTTCCTGTATTTGATCATGACAAAAGCACATCCATACTTTAAGGAAGTATTTGAAAAGTATGATAATTTAAATGCAAGCGTTCAGGAAAACTTAACTGGTATCCGTGTCGTAAAAGCATATGTAAGAGAAGACTATGAAAAGAATAAATTTAAAGGTGCGTCTAAGGTAGTGTATGAATTCTTCCTTCGCGCCGAAAAGCTGGTTGTATTAAATACACCGGTTATGTCTTTTGCAGTGTACACCTGTATCCTCTTAATCTCCTGGCTGGGTGCTAAGATGATCGTGGGCGGAAGCATGACAACCGGACAGTTAATGAGCATGTTCTCTTATACGATGAATATCTTAATGTCCCTTATGTTCATGGCAATGGTATTCGTTATGGTAACAATGGCGAAATCCTCTGCAGAACGTATTGTAGAGGTGTTAGAAGAAAAGAGCGATTTAACAAATAAGGAAGATCCGGTTTACGAAGTGAAGGATGGTTCTATCGAGTTTAATCATGCGAACTTCAGCTACTCAAATGATGAAGAGAAATTAGCCCTGGAAGATATCAACTTAAAGATTGAATCCGGTCAGACAATTGGTGTCCTTGGCGGTACCGGCAGTGCGAAGACATCCTTTGTACAGCTGATCCCAAGACTTTACGATGTGACAAGCGGTTCTGTTAAGGTAGGCGGTCTTGATGTAAGGGATTACGATATTGAGACACTTCGTAATGAAGTAGCCATGGTTCTTCAGAAGAACGTATTATTCTCCGGAACAATCAAAGAGAATCTAAGATGGGGCAACAAAGATGCTACCGATGAAGAGATCATCCATGCATGCAAACTTGCACAGGCAAGTGAGTTTGTGGAGCGCTTCCCAAATCAGTACGATACTCATATTGAACAGGGCGGCACAAATGTATCCGGTGGTCAGAAGCAACGTCTCTGTATCGCAAGAGCATTATTAAAGAAACCAAAGATCTTAATTTTAGATGACTCTACAAGTGCGGTTGATACTAAGACCGATGCGTTAATCCGTAAGGCATTTAAAGAGGAAATCCCGGATACAACGAAGATTATCATTGCACAGAGAATATCATCCATTGAGGATGCGGACCGCATCATCGTATTAAATGACGGTAAGATCGACGGATTTGGCACTCATAAGGAGTTATTGGAAAACAATGCGATTTATCGCGAAGTATATGAATCACAGACGAGAGGAGCGAATCAGCATGAATAGAGATCCAGAGTCTATGAAGAAGGGAAATCAGGGTAAGACATTAAAACGCCTTCTCTCTATTATTTTCAAAAATTATAAGATCCAGTGCATTGTGGTGCTAATTTGTATCTTAATCAGCTCCCTTGCCAATGTAGCCGGGACCTTATTCTTAAAAAGACTGATCGATACGTATATTGAGCCATTTATAGGAGTGGCTTCCCCGAATTTCACACCGCTTTTAAAAGCGCTTGTTATTATGGGTGCAGTATATTACACCGGTGTGCTGTCCACTTATATGTATAACCGTATTATGATCAATGTATCACAGGGTACGCTAAAGACAGTACGTGACGATATGTTCTCTCATATGGAGCGTCTCCCGATTAAGTACTTTGATACTCATACACATGGCGATATTATGAGTTTATACACAAACGATACCGATACCCTTCGTCAGATGATCAGCCAGAGTATCCCTCAGCTGTTATCTTCCGTTATCACGATCGTAAGCGTATTCATTTCCATGTTAGCGTTAAGCATTCCTCTTACGGTAGTTATCGTGGTGATGGTCGGCGTTATGTTTATGACCGTTAAGACAATCGGCGGCAAGAGCTCTAAATTCTTTATGAAGCAGCAGATAGAATTAGGTTCTTTAAATGGTTTCATTGAAGAAATGATGGAAGGCCAGAAGGTCGTAAAGGTATTCTGTCATGAAGAAGAAGCAAAAGCAGACTTTAACCGTTTAAACGAAAGCTTATGTAACAGTGCGAACAATGCGAATAAATTCGCAAATATTTTAATGCCGATTATGGGTAACTTAGGACATATCAATTTCGTACTGACAACAATTGTTGGCTCCATCCTTGCAATCGGCGGTGTGGGCGGATTCACTCTTGGTTCCTTAGCAGCATTCTTACAGCTTACAAAAACGTTCAATCAGCCAATCCAGCAGATCTCCCAGCAGTTCAACTCCATTATCATGGCGCTTGCGGGAGCAGAACGTATCTTTGCGTTAATGGATGAAGCACCGGAAGAAGATGAAGGTCAGGTTACACTTGTAAACGCAAATGTTGATGAGTCCGGCTCTATTACAGAGGTAAAAGAACGTACCGGTATCTGGGCATGGAAATACCCTCACAGCGATGGTAGTGTAACTTATGAAAGACTTCTTGGTGATGTTGTATTTGATGATGTTGATTTCGGATATAACGAAGAGAAGGTCATTCTTCATAACATCAAGCTGTTTGCAAAACCAGGACAGAAGATTGCCTTTGTTGGTGCTACCGGTGCCGGAAAGACAACGATTACAAACCTAATCAACCGTTTCTACGATATTCAGGACGGAAAGATCCGTTATGATGGCATTAATATCAACAAGATTAAGAAAGATGACCTTCGCCGTTCTTTAGGTGTGGTTCTTCAGGATACGCATCTTTTCACCGGAACAGTAAAAGATAATATTCGTTACGGCAAGTTAGATGCGACGGATGAAGAAGTATATGCAGCAGCGAGACTTGCGAATGCGGATACCTTTATTAAACATCTTCCAAATGGTTATGACACAATGTTAAGCGGAGATGGCGCAAGCCTTTCTCAGGGACAGAGACAGCTGCTTGCGATTGCAAGAGCAGCGATTGCAAATCCTCCGGTTTTAATCTTAGATGAAGCGACATCCAGCATTGATACCAGAACGGAGGCAATCGTTCAGGAAGGTATGGACAAGTTAATGGAAGGAAGAACGGTATTTGTTATTGCACACCGTCTTTCTACTGTTAAGAATTCCGATGTGATCATGGTCTTAGACCAGGGACATATCATCGAACGTGGTTCTCACGACGACCTGATCGCCGAACGCGGCAAATACTATCAGCTTTATACCGGGGCATTTGAGCTTTCGTAGACAGACGGACGTAAAGTGCAGACGGACGTAAAGTGCAGACGGACGAAACTTTGCGGCTGATTTTGGGACGTAAGGCTGGTGAAACAGGAGGTTCTGGTAAGTGAAACCGCTTTGCTTCGATTCGGATATTCTATTTTTCTAATATGGAGTCTTCTGATGATAAACAATTGAAAAAAGGGCAAATTCCTCCTTCCTCGTCAGATAGTGCCCTTTTTCAATTATCATCAGAATCCTCAATATAAGAAAAATTAGAATATCCTCATAGGCGCAAAGCGGTATCACTCACCAAAACCTCCTTTCACTATGCGGATAGCCCAAAATCAGCCGCAAAGTTTCTGAATACGGAGTGTAGAGACGGCGGATGCAGTGCTTGGTGAGGCAAGCGGCTGGATACGTGGTGAAAGAGAGTTGAAATCCCAAAGGAGAAGCAAAAGGCTGTGAATGCAATGCTTGAAGAGCTTTGAGAATTGAAAGTAAGAGGCAAAAGCATGGATATGAGGGCTTAATTGCTGATAGGAATAGAAGGACTCCCGTTTGGGCTAGAGATGGCTGCCCAAATGGGAGTTTTTTATTTGGGTTTTAAATGAGAGGGGAATGTGTTACAATGCTTTCAGAATTGGGAAAGCTAGTTAGAAGATATGGTTAATGTGTAAGAATAGCTTAGGATAGATTAAGAAAAAAGATTAGGAAAAGAATCGATTAAGAAATAAAGAGAGGAAATGGCATGGAGAATTTTAATCAGGAGCGAATGGAACAGTATAAGAGTCTGGAGCAGAATATTATGCAGACGGTTTATGAGTGGCAGGTGAAGATCGGATATGCAAAAGAGTCGATGAACGTATATTTCATGAAGGATTCTCTTTGCTATTATTGTGGAGAGATTGAAAAGGATGAGCTCAGGGAATGGCTCTCAGGCTTTAAGGAGTTTGTAAAGGAACGTCTTGGTGAAATAAAGGTATCCGGAGACGGAAAGCGTTTTTGTATCGGTGTGCCGGAATCTGGAACGGCCTATATTAAGGAGCATATGGAAGGAAACACATTCCTTTCGGCCTTAGTAGAAGCAATCAAACGTCCGGACTGCACCATGGAAGATATTAAGCAGATTTTTGCGTCATTAAGCAAGGATTTTGTCTGTGAGAAGATAGAAGGCGGAGAGTTTGATTATGTTCTTTATTACAACGATCCTCTTCTTGACCCATTCCGTTACTGTTTCACTGTCCATTCCCACGGTATCTACTACCATCGCTTTACTTCTTACGATTACAACAGTGTAATCTAGTTGATAAGATATAAATCTATAATCAAGCTCTGTAACATATAGTCAATCCCTTAATAGCACACATTACTCTGGATGATTAAATGAGTACATGAGTGAGGGAATGAGAAAGATACAAAGTAAGTAAGTAAGTAAGTAAGTAAGTAAGTAAGTGGCTAATTAGCAGTGACAAGCGCCGACTATCATTTGATACGCAATGCCGAAATCCAAAAGTTGAAGATGAAAGAACGGGCGGAAGAGGGCGTGAGGGACGGCGGGATTTGTATTTAGGAATGTCCGGCTTATGACGAACAAAAAAAAGCATATCGTTTTTTGTGTATTAGACAGTGCATTCCTGTTTGATAGTCGAAGAACGATATTTTTTTGTCCGCTCATGCGTCTGAACATTCCTAAATACAAATCCCGTCGTCCCTCGCGCGCGCTTCCGCCCGTTCTTCCGTCACCAACTAGTGTGTGTCCGTCTAGTGGCCCCCTCTTAGGAACTCGTCCTCGGTGAGTATCTGAATTGGGAGGCCGGAGGAGATTAGGGACATGGCTTTGCGGAGTTTGGTACTCATTTGTTCGGGACGAAGGCGGTCAATGTTTGGAACATTCGTTACAAGCATATTTGTCTTCTTGGAGACGGAGCTTAAGTAGGTGCCGCCATGATCTGTAATATAGCCGATTGCTTCTCCGCGTGTCATGGATTTAAGAGGGCCTGTTAGGACAATTCGTTTCCCAGTCAGATCATTATAAGGTACAGCCCTAGAAATCGACTCGGATGAAGAGAGGGGGGTGGAGGCAGCAAAAGGTGCAGAAGGAGAAAACGTCAAAGGACGGTCCTTACGGCAGGAAACCTGACTTTTTCCGCCGGATTTGGCAGCTGTATAGCCTCCGGGATAGACATGTCCGATTCCGATTCCGGTTGCTTTTGCAATTTCTTTTATGTCATTGGTCCCGAGTTCCCTTGCAATCTCTAATAAAACATTCGCGCAGGCAGAAGCATCCGCTAAGGCCTGATGATGGGAAAAGGAATAGCCAAGGTGAGCATTCACCGTATTTAATTTTGCATTTTCTAAGTAAGGATAAAAATGTCTCGCCATCACCATCGTGCAGCAGTAGTCGAAAGATGGATATGGGATCTGATATAGATCCAGGGTGTTGCGAAGCACGCTCATATCAAAGGAAGCATTATGTGCAATCACAAGACGATTTTCAAGATAGGGGCGGATCTTTTCAAAGACGATATCAAACTCGTCCGCATCCTCCACCTGATCCGGTGTTATGCCATGGATCATAATGTTCATTGGTACAAACCGCATCTCTTTCGGGCGGATTAAAAAATAATGCTCTCCGGTAATCTGACCGTTTTCAACGACTGTGATACCGACGGAGCAGGGCGAACTGCGTTTTTCATTGGCAGTTTCAAAATCTATTGCAGTAAAATTCATAATAAAACTCCTGTCTTTTTTATTATATCAATCAGGCCCTATAACTGATTTTGTTTGGATAAGGGGAAGCCGGAAAGACTTTATTCCTTCGATTGTATGAAAGAAGGTATAAAGATAGAACATAAAGTAAATCCCTATAATAAATTAAATCAATAATAAATCCTATCAATAATAAATCCAAGTAACGGATATAACTATCATATACGCTTAAAAGCCAGTTGTAAATGGGAGAGAGCGGCTAATAAAAACCATAGAAGATGGAAGACATGGATTGGTAGTTGACAAATCCGAATGCAAGGACTATAATCAGGAGGAAGTAAATGAGAATGAGTTTCAAAATTATTCAGGATCATACAAATAGAAGAAATGAAAATCATCTTCAGATTAACAGGAGTCATAGGAGTGAACCAGATTAATTCCTAGTATTCCTAAAGAATTAGTATATAATAAAAATCCAAGGAGAAAAAATATGAAAAAAACGTTTATGACAGCTGCATTAGCATTAGCTTTGATGTTCAGTTTAGTAGGATGCTCCTCAAATAAGGGCAACACAGAATCCAATGACAATACACAGACAGAAAATACTGTGACACAGACACCGGAAGCATCCACTGAAACAAGAGTGGTAACCGATGCAAGAGGGGAAGTGGAAATCCCAGTGAGTCCAAAAAGAATCGTAGACCTTAGCGGTAACAGCGACATCTTATCCATCTTAGGATATAAAGTTGCTGGTACAGCAAACTCTGATGCATACGACTATACGAAATTCCCATCTTATTTAGAAGAAACATTAGCAGGCGCTGAAATCGTAGGATACAGCATGCAGAATACAATGGATATCGAAGGTATCTTAGCATTAGATCCAGACTTAATCATCATCTCTTCCGTACAGGAAAAAATGTATGAACAGTTACAGGAAGTTGCACCAACTGTTATGATCGAATTAAAGCAGCTTGACTGGACAGAAGATCTTGCAGATATGGGTAGAATCTTTGAAAAAGAAGACGAAGCAAACGCTTGGTTAGAAGAATACAAAGCAGCAGCAGCGGCAACAGGTGAACAGATCAAAGAAATGAACGGCAAAGACGCTACTTACCTTGCATTCTTAGCAAGTGGCGGACAGATCTTCATCTTTGACGGCGCTGGTGTAGGAAGTGTTCTGTACCAGGATATGGGCCTTGCAAAACCAGCAGGCATGCCAGAACAGGAAAACATCTCTCTTCCAGTTGTAACATATGAAGGATTAGCAGCAATCGATGCTGATTATATCTTTGCAATCGGAACAGATGAAGATCTAGCTTTATTAGAAGCAAGCAGCATCTACCAGAGCATTGAGGCGGTTAAGAACGGAAAGGTAATTACACTTCCATCTTCTCCATACTTCAACATGGGATATAGCCCAATCGGAAGAAAAGTATTCGTTAACGAGGCAGTAAGCCTGTTAGAATCCATTCAGTAATGAAGAAAAGAGCAGCACTGTTTGTAACAATAACAGGCATTATGGCAGTGATCGGGCTAATCACTGCCGTAAGCTGCGGCGCCAAATCCATCCCACTTAAGACAATATGGGACAGTTTATTCCATTTCGAAGAGACGCTTGATATGCAGCTCGTTCGAGATTTAAGACTTCCTAGAGCAATCTGCACCGCCTTGATAGGCGGTTTTCTTGGTATCACAGGAGCGATGATGCAGGGGGTTACAAGAAACCCGATTGCAGAGCCATCCATTATGGGTGTAAGCCAGGGAGCCACACTTGCAGTTGCAATCATGGGAATGAGTCCTTCTTTATATGGAGTGCTCGGGAATACGGTAGCGGCGTTAATCGGAGCCAGCGTAAGCGGGTTTCTGGTTCTGTTATTCAGTATACAAAATGCAAGAAACATGAATATATCAAGACTTTTATTAGCGGGTACTGCACTTAGTACCTTCTTTATCTCTTTGGCCAGTGTGATCGCCATTTTAAGCAACAAGTCACAGAATCTGGCATACTGGGTAAGCGGGGGATTTCGTACCGCGACCTGGAAAAGCGTATGGCTTCTGCTGATTGTCGGCGGAATCTGTACGCTTTTAGCACTTATGCTTTCTTCACGAATCAATATTGTGAACTTAGGAGAAGATGTGGCAATCGGACTTGGTGAGAATCCGGTAAGGGTCCGTGTTTACACTTTATTGCTGATCATCCCGCTTTGTGCGATCAGTGTATCAGTAGCAGGCTGTATCGGATTTGTAGGTCTGATCATCCCGCATGTGGTACGAAGAATTGTAGGAGTGGATTATCGCTATATCATGCCGGTATCGTTTTTAGCAGGAGGATGTCTTTTAATCTGGGCCGATGTAGCGGCAAGACTGGTAAATGAACCATATGAGACACCAATCGGTCTCTTTACCGCTCTGATCGGTATTCCATTTTTCATTCATCTGGTAAGAAAGGAGCGTGGCTAATGAAAAAACGGATAACCATTACAGTAATTGTCACGCTTGTGTTACTGCTTGGCGCTTTCTTATTCGGGCTTATTATGGGAAGCTATAAAATCAGCGTATCGGATATTATAAGCACGCTGATGGGGAATGGTACAAAGATGCAGAACATGGTTGTGTTCTCCATCCGTCTGCCTAGAATCGCCGTGGCGGTATTAGTAGGTATCTGTCTTTCAACTGCCGGATGCATTTTACAGAGTGTCACTAGAAATGAATTAGCGGAGTCTGGTATCATCGGTATCAATGCCGGAGCATCCCTTGCGGTTGTATTACTGATTTCCTATGGAGGAGGGGAGTATTATTCCGCGATAGGAAATGCGACCTTATATCTGATGCCGTTCTTAGCCTTTATGGGGGCCTTGATTTCAGCAGTGCTTGTATATGCATTAAGTTATAGAAAAGGGGTATCGCCGGTCCGCCTTATTTTAGTCGGAATCGGAATGAATGCCGGAATCAATGCCTTTATTACTCTGTACCATATGAATATGGATGGAGGAAGCTATAACCAAATCTTAACTTGGACAAACGGAAGTCTTTGGGGAAGCAGCTGGAAGTTCTTTTATCTGATCCTTCCGGTGGTAATCGTATTTGTGGGACTTACCATGTACCGAAGCAAGAAACTGGATGTACTCGATTTAGGAGATGAACTTGCAACCGGATTAGGTCTTAAAGTGGAACGGGAAAGAAGAATTTTTCTCTTTATCGCAGTCGTTCTTTCGGCAGCAGCAACAGCGGTAGCCGGCAATATTTCTTTTTTAGGTCTGTTAGGACCGCATATTGCAAAGAAGTTAGTAGGCCCGGTGCATAGAAGACAGATTCCGGTGGCGGCAATCATTAGTTCCATTATCATCATTGTGGCAGACACCATTTCCAAGAATGCATTCTCGCCATTAGAGATTCCTGTAGGCATCACCATATCGATTATTGGTGTGCCATACTTTATCTATCTGATGATGAAAGAAAAGAAGTAACGTAGAATTTTGTACACGGCGTTTTGCAGTATTGCACCGATCATGGTGGAAAAACATACCATGTGTGTGGAAAACGCCTCGAGAAAGGGACAAAATTGTGGATAACAAAATAGAAAGCAATATCAGCGTATCCGATCTTCAGGTAGGATATGATGATAACATCATTATTGAACAGATGAACTTAAGCATCCCAAAAGGGAAGATTACCATGATTATCGGTTCCAATGGATGCGGAAAGTCCACCTTATTAAAAACAGTAGCCAGAATCATCACCCCGAAAAAAGGCGAAGTGAAGATTAATGGCATGGATATCAAGAAACAGGCTCCAAAGGAAATCGCCAAGAGAATGGCTGTTCTTCCACAGAGCCCACAGGTTCCATCCGGACTCTTAGTAAAAGAACTGGTCTCTTATGGACGATTTCCATATCAGAGTGCGATGGGAGGAATGAAAGAACATGACGTCGAAGTCGTGAACTGGGCAATGAAGTCAACCGGCATCTTTGAATTCGCGAATCGTCCTGTGGATAGTTTATCCGGCGGACAGAGACAGCGTGCTTGGATTGCGATGGCACTCGCACAGGAAACCGATATCTTGGTATTAGATGAACCGACCACTTACTTAGATATGTCCCATCAGTTGGAAATCTTAATGCTTCTAAAGAAGTTAAATGAAGAACAGAAGACAACAATTGTTATGGTTCTTCATGAGTTAAATAATGCGACAAAGTTCGCAAACCATCTGATTGGCATGAGAAAAGGAAGCGTGGTATTTGAGGGAAGTCCGAAGGATGTTATTACAAAAGATAACCTTCGTACCCTTTATGGAATTGAAGCAAAGCTTCAGTTAGACGAGACTGGATCCTATCCGATCTGCGTTGATTTTGAAATCGCAGAAAAAAAGGAAGCATAACAAGAAACTCCGAGGGATACACTTTTTCGTTTTGACGCGGATGAAGTGGTATCACCCGGAGTCTTTTGCTTCACAGAACTTTAAGTAGAGTCTTGCAGACATTAGAAAACAGAGGTAAGTATGTTATTAAAAAAAGAAAATAGAAATTTAAGCCTGCTTGTATTCGGACAGATTATTTCCTTATTCGGCAGCGCGATTCAGCGTTTCGCCCTATCGTTATATCTTTTAGATGTAACTGGATCGGCAAGCATATTTGCATCGATCTTAGCGTTATCTATGGTGCCGTATATTGTAATGGCGCCGATTGCCGGTGTGGTAGCAGATCATGCGGATCGCAAAAAGACCATGGTAGTGCTCGATATAATCAGTGGTCTTGTGATTACAGCATATGCGGTATTACTATTTGCGGGAAAGGGCGGGGCCGGATCGGTAGCAGTTGTTATGGTGTTGTTAGCAGCTATTTCCACGATCTATCAGCCGGTTGTGAATTCTAGTATTCCTTCCATTGTAAAAGAAGAAAACTTAGTATCCGCGAATGGCATTGTACAGCAGGTATCTTCTTTATCCAATTTCTTAGGGCCGATTTTAGCAGGTGTGCTTTACGGGTTCTGGGGAATCAGAGGTGTGATCATCTTAAATGCTTTAAGTTTCTTTTTCTCAGCTGTGATGGAATTATTCCTTGTTATTCCTCATGTGAAGAAGGAAAAGATGCATTCTCCATTTGGGCTGTTTAAGAGCGAGATGAGGGAAATCTACAAGTATCTTCGTAAGGATAATCCGATTATCTTCCGTATGATTGTGACAAGTGGTCTATATAACCTGTTTATGGTCCCGGTGTTCTCAGTCGGCGCACCTTATATCATTAAAGTAACCTTAGGCATAAGCTCTGAGCTCTATGGGGTAGCGGAAGGCGTGATTGCGCTAGGCATGATCATCGGTGGTGCCATCATCAGTGCGAAGCCGACGCTCGTTAAGATGAATCGTATTTACCGTGTCCTTTATATCAGCTGTGTATCCATGGCGATGATGGCAGTCTCCCTTGTGATCTTTCGTCCGAATGGTGCTGGAAAATGGGGAAGCTACGTGATGTTTACCTTCTTTGGTATGATGATCATGTTAGCGCTTGGTATTGCCAACGTTATAACCATGACTTATAACCATACGGCTATTCCACCTCATATGTTAGGTAAGATCATGGCATTTGCCAGCGCATTTGCAACCATCTGTATTCCACTTGGACAGATCTTATTCGGATGGCTATTAGAGCTGTTTAGCGATAAGGTATCCCTTCTTGTGTTTGTGGCAGCAATCTTTACAACACTTGTAACCTTAATTGTCCGTTTTAATGTACGCGGAATAGAATCGTAATAGGAACAGAAACATAAGAAAATGGGATTATAAGAGGCAGCAGGGGGGAAAGGCCGATATAAGAAAAGATCCGGAGCAGAAGTTCCGGGTCTTTTTTATTCTAAGGGGAAATGGATCAGAACTTTCGTATCAGCGTAATATTTTATTTGGACAGGATAAATACATGTAACGATAAATGCATGCAAGGATGATGGGCGGATATCCATATGCTATAATAATGGAATGATAATGGAATGGAAGCAAAAGGAGAAATAGAAACAATGAGTTATCGGAAAAATGAGATTATTTATGCGTTCCCGAATGGAGATACGCTTCGAAAATATTATAAAGGGCTGATTTTGGAGTTTGCCACCCCACGCCTTGTTCTTAGCACATCGGTATTAAACGGAGGAATCCGGACGGATCTTGATGCCGTATTTAACTATAACTGTCTGGCGGATGAGTATAGCTGTGAATTAATAGGAGAGACTTATGAACAACAGCTTGGAAGGAATGCAGCGGACTTAGGACTGGCAGGGAAAAAGGTAAGCGGCATGAGCACTGCCGCATGGATGGAGCTGGCATCTGTAAAGACAGAACGATTTATGGAACTGGAAGTAACAGCAGTTGTGACCGGAGGGGTGGATAGTAACGGCGTGCGGGTAGAAGATCCGGCAGGGTACTATGAAAAAGCGGGGGAATATGTATTATTAAAGCCCGGAACAATCAATATTATGCTGTGGATCAATCAAAACCTGATGCCCGGAACGCTGGCAAGAGCATTGGTTACCTGCAGTGAGGCAAAAGTGACAGCAGTGGAGGAACTGATGATCGGAAGTCTCTATTCCGAAGGGATTGCGACTGGTTCCGGGACAGATGGAACGATTATCATTTGTGACAGTCAGGCAGAAGAGACACTGACGGATGCGGGAGAGCATGCAAAGCTTGGAGAATTAATCGGAAAGGCAGTACATGGTGCTGTGAAGGAAGCGCTGCTAAAACAGACCGGGGCAAATGGAGCGAGACAGCATAAGGTGACGGAACGGTTAAAACGGTACCGGGTCACTCTGTCTTCCTTATGGGAGTTTTATGAGGAGAATTTAGATTACTTTAAAGAATATCCAAAAGCATCGTTATCCTTTATGGAGGAGCGGCTCGAAAGAGTGAATACTTACAGCAGTCTGATTATCTGGTGTTCCTATTATACGCATCTGTTAGATCAGTACCGGTATGAATTGCTTGAGTGGGCGGAGGTGCTACGGGAAGCAAAGGTGTTGATTAGGAGTCTGTTTCTTCAGTATGGAATGAAGGACGTAGAATATCGGTATGAGCTAAGAAAAGACAGAGAGGTATTAACAGAGTTAACGGATATGCTGCGGTATGCGATGGTCACCCTTCTCTTTCTGTTTGAGTAAATGTGACATTGGATTATATTTTAATTCAATCTGGTTATAATCTTTAGCATCTATGGAACGGTAAGGGAAGAATCATCCTTTACACATGCATGGAGAGTGATTGGAAAGGAATAAGAATATGAATCCATATGTAGTAAAAGATCTATTTGGGATAAAGGGGCTGAATATAGCCTGGTATGGCGTGATAATCGGAGTAGGGCTGTTAGCTGGTGTGGCAGTGGCCGTATGGCGGGCAAATAAAAAAGGTCTAAAGGCGGATTTGATTTATGACTATACGCTATGGGCGATGCCGGTAGCAGTGATTGGAGCAAGGGGCTATTATGTGTTGTTTCAGTGGGACTATTATAAAGAGCATTTAAGCAAGATTGCAATGATCACGGAAGGAGGGCTTGCAATTTATGGGGCGGTAATTGCAAGCATTCTCGTAGCAGTTCTGTTTTGTCGGAGAAATAAAATCTCATTTCTGCTGTTTGCAAATCTCACGATTCCATGTCTGGCGCTTGGGCAGGCTATCGGTAGATGGGCAAACTTCGTAAATCAGGAGGCATACGGACGGCTTATAACAGAAGAAAGGCTTCAGTTCTTTCCGTATGCGGTCTACATTGAACGGGCATCGGAATGGCATCAGGCGACATTTTTCTATGAGAGCATATGGTGCATTCTTCTGTTCTTCGCCCTGCTTTTGCTTGGCAGCAGGGATGATACGTTAAAGTATACATTTTCCGCATACTGCATCGGATACGGAATTGGACGTTTCTTAATTGAGGGACTTAGAACGGACAGTCTTTATATTGGAGGAACAATCCGTGTTTCTCAGCTGGTATCGGTTCTTCTTATATTCCTTGGCACAGCCGTGGCTGTTCTTATTAAGGCAAAACACAATCAGGCTGTCCCATATCAGGGTAAGTACAGCAGTTGATTCAGAAAAAGAATATGAGGATAAGGGCACAATCAGAGGGCTGATCGGAGGAGAAAAGCGCCAGTGGCAGCTTATGATATTAGACAACAGAAGTTTATGGTTAATGGTAAGGTTGCCACGCGCTTTTTTATTTTTAGTTATTTTGACACTAAAGTATTTTGAATGTCGGATAAAATGTATAAAAAAAGTTCTAAAAAACAACAAAATATTACTTAATATTACCACTATATTTCTTGAGAGTTTTTGAGTAAAATAAAACAGTAGCTATTGTTCCAAATAAGCGGGAGGAAACATGAGTAACAAAAAAGCTGAGAAGTTATTTGAGTCCTATATCAATGAAGACGAATATTTCACTCACCATGAAAGACAGCCGCGTTTTCCAATGGAACGCCTAAAGAAAATGAAATCTCTTTATACGTCTGAACAGTATGATGAAATTGAAGACTTAGTATTTAGTGCGTTATCAATTGGTGAAAGACAAGGCTTTATTAATGGGATTACATATTCATCCGGGAAAAACCTGTCACTCTAAGAGCGATGGTTTTTATATAAACATACTATAAAAGATCTTCGGATCTAAAAGCACAACATAGCAGTTATAAAACTGCAATACGAGAAAACTTTTTAGTTAAAGTACTACATAAGGAAATGGCTTTGCAAAGAAGCTAGAAGATACAAAAGATAAAACCATAAAAAACACCAGACAAAGGGCTGCCGTACGAAAAAGTACGGCAGCTTTTTTTGTTTTAGCAAATTAAAAAGGTTTATAGAAGTTATTTATTCATTGAAAACAGGATAATAGAATATTCCTGAATCGTGTGTTCTGCCGTTTGAGAAAAAAGATACGCGAGGTTCATTTTGGTTGCGCCAAGACAAGCTATGCGGAATAGGATAGATAGAAAGCATGTAAATAGAAGAGGCTAAGATGAGAGCCAGTTTTCGATTTCAAAGATTTGTACAGACGGGAGTGAAGACATATAATCCTGATTTGGGAAGCGAATATGCCGAACGTTACTATTTGAACCCGAATCCAAATTTCTATTATGCAAAGGTAGACTGCACGAATTTTGTCTGTCAGTGCATATGGGCTGCTTATGGCGGATGGTATCCGGATATCACACAGGAACAGATGGTTGAGAATATAAAAAATAAGGTGAGCATGGTGGCCGGTACCTATGCAAATGGCTGGTATGGCAATCAGGGCGGAGGAACGCATGCATGGGAGAATGTGGATGCATTATGGTGGCGTGTTACCAGCAATCCGTATTTGGGACCAAAGGCCGTCGGCTTAAACTATGGAAAGAACTATAAAGAGGTTGATCCTTCTGTTATCAAAAAAGGAGATGTTGTACAGCTAAGTCTGAATGGGTATGATTATCATCACTCTGCATATGTAATTAAGGCAGCAGATGAAGGTGGCGGCTTTGATACCATTTATGTAGCACAGCATACGAAGAATGTAATCCGTACCTTATCAGATGCAATTGCGGGAAATGGAGGGGACGATTGTTATATGAGCGTGCTTCAATTCCAGGATGCAGTGTTCTCTCAATAATCGGATAAGATCCAAAAGGTGATCTGGACTTTGTGTTTGAGTTTGTTTACTTGGTAAGTCAGGTGCTGGCGGGATAGAATTTATCTTTGCTTTCATTGATATGCTGGTGTGAAGAAAGATTCTATGCCCCAATACCTGCAATAGGAGTAAGTAAGTAAGTAAGTAAGTAAGTAAGTAAGTAAGTAAGTAAGTAAGTCTGAAACAAGTGCGAAGTACAAGCGAGCAGGAATTCATATAAGAAGAAGTTTATATAAGAAGGAAAGCATTAGACATTAGAAAATTGTATTTATAAGCAGCATTAATAAAAGAGATAAAAATATTAAAAAAGCTCTTGACTTATTCTTTCTATGATGGTAGAATGAATGAGCTGACTGATTGAGACAGCAAACTACTTGATTCATCAAGTGTCTACATTGATAACTGAACAGTGAAACAACCTTGATATTCGTTGAGAATAAAGTTTGAATTAACATTCAAACACAAATAGAACTGTGAGAGATAA
>SVEB01000012.1 GCA_015057635.1 Lachnospiraceae bacterium
AATTTCACTTACCTTCATTGATCCAAGCACTTCTCCCATCTTTGTCTTTCCAAGTCCTAAGGCTCCGCCTACAAAAACATCATATACTTCTGCAACAGAGTCTTCCACTCTCTTCTTCTTCCCAGCAAACCCAAGCTCCGCCACCTGATGTCTGGAACAGCTGTTTGGACAACCGGATATATGAATGGTTGGAAGAAGATTTGATTTGAGATTTGCTTTCTCCACCGCATCTTTAATGCTTCTGCATAACGCCTGGCTCTGCAAGATTCCGATCTGACAGGTTGGCACACCGACGCAAGTTACGGTCATATCTACTTTTGTCTCCTGTGCTTCCCCCTTAGCAAGTGCAAGCAATTCTTTTGCTTCCGAAGCTGTCAGATTACGGATGTACATATCCTCATCTAGGCTAAGACGTACTTCAAGTCCTTTTTCTTTCTCACTTCCGTCTTCTTTCTTACAATTTTCATGTTCCTCTAAAAATGTTCCAATCTTATGGAATAGTTCGGCTGACATCTGGCCGCACACCGGATGGATTTTTACAGAATACAGACCTTTTTGCTTCTGAGGAATTAAAAGTGGATGCTCAGCTTCTGTATTCTCCCATTTTTCTTCCTTTTCCACTGTTGCATGAATTTCCTCAAACTTCTCTGTTTCCTTTACCTCTTTTAAATATTTTTCCAAACAAGCAATAAACTCATCGGTACCGATCTCCTTCGGAATATAACGCATTCTTGCCCTATGCTTATTCTCATAATTGCCCTTTTCCATAAAGAGCCGCACCATAGCTTCCACATAGTACATTACTTCTTCCGGCTTTACCGTTTTACTGTAAGGAATCGATAGCTCCGGATTGCTTCCCATGCCACCCGCTAAAAACAGTTTAAAGCATGGTTCCCCATTTTCAATAACCGCCATAAAACCAACATCATTTATAGTCGCACATCCCGTGTCATGCTCACCGTTTGAGAACGCTACTTTCAATTTTCTCGGAAGATGATATGTGCTGGCACGGCTTACAAAATACTCTGAGACCATAAGCGCAAACGGAGTAACATCAAATGCCTCTCCTTTCTCTACGCCAGATAATGGAGACAGTGCCACGTTACGTGGGTAATTTCCGCCACCGCCTCTTGTAAACAGATCATGATCGATCGCATCCGCCATAATATCACATACATCGTCAAATTCCAAATCATGAAGCTGGAATGTCTGCCTTGTGGTCAGATGCACCTTATCCAGTCCGTATTTCTTTACATAATCCATTGTCAGCTTATAGTGAGGAAGAGAAACAAGGCCTGAAGGGGTACGAAGACGAATCATAAATTTCTTTCCGCCTCTTTGCGCGTATACACCGAATCCCCCTGATTTTCCTTTAAACTCCGGAACAGTCAGTTCTCCGTTTAAAAACCGGTGACCGGTCTCTCGAAAGGATTCTATTTCATCTTTATAGATCTTGGCATAGTCCTTCATATTTAATCCTCCTGAATTATATTTTTTGAAATAAAGCAACTCTTGTTTAAAATTCCATTATTTGAAACAAAATATACATTAAGGAATTAAAGTTAAAAATTTGGCAGATATGAAGAAAGGATATTCTATGAAGCGCTATGTCATTCTTATTACAATATTAAGCATTATCTCGATTTCCACGACGATATTTTTCGTAAAGAGCATCTCTGCTACAGAAGAAAAAAAAGAATTTGCTGCCAATGAACTTTCCGAAGATGAAAGCGATCTTACCGCTGCAAAAGAAGTAATTCAGCAAAAAGAACCTTCCATTTTCCCCTATACCTTTTCGGATGATATTGGAAACAAAGTAACACTAGAAAAAAAACCTGAGAATGTTGCCGTTTTATTCTCCTCCTATGCAGATATCTGGAAGCTGGCGGGAGGCGATGTCGCCATTACCGTTGAAGAAACGGTAGCAAGAGGACTTGCGAATGAAAATCAAGTTACCATTGTAGACCCCGGAAGCGGAAAAGAGATTAATAAAGAAGCCCTGATTGCCGCAAAACCCGACTTTGTAATTATGACAGTAGACTACGCCGCACAGATCGAGCTGGCAGATTATCTGCGTACACGCAATATCCCTGCTGCCCTTTTTCGTATCGATGATGTATATGACTACGCCCATATGTTGGAGATCTGCACGGACATTCTGGATACGAGAGCCCGTTATGAATTATACGGCGCCTCCGTTTTAAGAGAGACGCAGTCCATCATCCGGAAAGCGAAACAGCAGCATTCCTCTCCTACCATCCTATTAATCCGCGCCTTTTCATATGGAGCGAAGGCAAAGACAACTGACCATTTTGTCGGAAAAATGTTAAAAGATCTTTCCGCCGATAATATCGCGACTCATGCCAACACCCTTTTGGAAGATTTAAGTGTGGAAGCCATTCTAAACGAGAATCCGGATCATATCTTCGTCACCACAATGGGAGAAGACACCGACGCCTCTATTTCCTATATGAATGATGAATACGTAGCGACTGCTGCCTTTCAGTCATTGAATGCGATTCGGGAAGATCACTATTATGTCCTTCCAAAAGACATGTTTCTCTATAAACCAAACGAAAGATGGGCAGAAGCTTACCGTTATCTTGCCAAACTTTTATATCCACAAGAATTCTGACAAGAAAGATATACTTGCATTTCTTTCGCTTTTCCTTGACTTCACAAAGTACAGGGACTAAAATAAATTGGAAAAAATGCAAACATTAACTAGATCTTTAAGGAGAATTACATGAGCAATCGTAAGTTAGCGGAAACCTTTCCAATTGCGCCATTAAAAATCATCGCAATGGAAGGTTCCAAATCAATTGGTGAGAAAGTCAACCGTTGTATCGTCGATACAAGAAAGGCCGCAATGGAAGGATTTGAGGAAGTTCCTCCTTATATCGATTATGATAAAGAGTCCTATATTGTTGATTACAGCGTACCTCGTTTCGGCACTGGTGAAGCAAAAGGCGTAATCAACGAAACAATCCGTGGATGTGACGTATTCCTAATTTCCGACTTTATGAATTACAGCAACACTTATAAAATGTTCGGTGAAGAAAGCATGAAATCATCCGATGATCATTTTCAGGATTTAAAACGTATCATTGCAACCTGTAAGATTGCAAAAGCAAAACGTATCACCGTTATCATGCCATTCCTGTATGAAAGCAGACAGCATGGACGTACTACTTTAGAATCTTTAGATGCAGCAAATGCACTTCAGGAATTATCGGATATGGGTGTTGAGAACATCATTACATTTGATGCGCATGACCCACGTGTGCAGAATGCGATTCCAATCCGTGGTTTTGATAATTTCTATACAAGCTATCAGTTTATCCGTGAGCTTTTCTCCTCAGAACCAGACTTAGTTATCGACAAGGAAAATCTGATGGTAATCAGCCCAGATGAAGGTGGTATGACAAGAGCCGTTTATTATGCCAATGTACTTGGCGTAGAAATGGGCATGTTCTACAAGAGAAGAGATTACTCTGTAATTGAGAATGGACGCAATCCGATTGTTGCTCATGAATTCCTCGGTTCTTCTGTAAAGGACAAGGATGTTTTCATCGTGGATGATATGATTTCCTCCGGTGAGAGCATGTTAGACGTAGCAAGGGAGTTAAAGAAGCGCGGAGCAAGAAGAGTATTTGTCGCAGCTACATTCGGCCTCTTCTGCAACGGTCTTGAAAAGTTCGATGAGTACTACGAAAAAGGGTACATCACCCGTATCCTTACTACGAACCTTATTTACAGCACGGACGAGCTTCTAAGCCGCCCATACTACACAAATGTTGATCTCTCCCGCTACATCGGCCTGATCATCAACACCCTCAACCACGATACATCCGTCAACGACATCATAAACCCTGCACAGCTTATCTCCGACCTGGTAATCGCACACAAAAGATAGTGTGGTGAGCCGGGAATAGGGAGCAGACGGACGTGAAGAGGAAGGGAGAGGCCAGGGATGCCGCGACGTGGTAATTCCAAATGTTCGGACGCATGAGCGTACAAGAAGGCTTCTGTGTCTTTGCCTATCAGACAGATAATACGCCTGTCTGCTATTCAAAGACACAGAAGCCTTTTTGTTCGTCATGAGCCGGACATTTCGGAATTACCACGCCGCAGCCTCCCTGGCCTCTCCCTTCCTCTTCCCTGTTTTGGATCATATTCGAACGGTGCTCCGCACGTTCTGTTGGGATGGAATTGTAATGGTATGATGTTGGGGTGTTGAAATGCATTGTACATATAAAAGCCTATTCTTTAATGATGATGCTAGATTGACAAGGTTGAATAAAAATGAGATATTGGACTGGGCAGTATAACAACTAAAAAAGTAAAAAAAGATAACATTCTTTTCTATTCTAATCCATCCTGCTTTTGCTAGACTTCAATTTTTATGGGAATTATAGTTTTATTGCTAGTATTGTGGTTTACATTTGGAAACAAATTCATTAGATATCAAATATTAAAACATGGACTCCACTAAACCTAAATACATAAAACCCAACCATAAATTACACCAGCGCCTACTCTCTTATTTTTTATCTTTTTAACGTTGAAGTCGATACTCCAGCATGGCGGTTACGCTCTTCTGCCCTGTTTAATACAGTGAGGAGAGGAATCCACGATGGAGTGTGGGGGTAAGAGAGGGTGCGGGCTGACGCAGTAAGAGGCTGTGGAGGCTGGCGGGCTATCTTTTTCGGAATGTCCGGCTCATGACGAACAAAAAGCTGGCGGATTCTTTG
>SVEB01000074.1 GCA_015057635.1 Lachnospiraceae bacterium
GAGCTCCTTCAATTAAAGATCCGATTCCGGCAAGATCTTCACGCTTCCACTCCTTCCCCTCAAGCATAATCGTGCCGGAAGACGGCGCAATCATGCCGGTAATCATTTTCAAAAAAGTAGACTTCCCTGCTCCATTGGGCCCTAACAGTCCATAGATGGAGTTCTTAGGTATATGAATGGAAATGTTGTCATTTGCCTTCTGTGCTTTATAAGACTTGCATAAATTCATGGTTTCTAAAATATTTGTCATAAAAATATCCTCCCTACTCGTCTTTTTCTTTGAGTATAGAGGATATTTATAAGGATTTTATAAGGATTTAAAATTTTCTATTCTGCTAAGCATTCTTAAATTCTCCCATGCCTTCATGGGTTCATCCGCTCTGGTTCTCAACAGTTCAAATGCCTGATCCATTGCAGCCATCTCACCTTTCGCATGCATTGCATGATCGCTGGCGGCAAGCCTGCCAAGCGGTGTCTTTGCCATTAGATAAAGCATTCTCTCATTTTTTTTGCGGTCTTTTGTAAAATATTCTTCTTCCCCATCCGGCCGGATTGGATAGCCCAGTTTTTTTAGCATAGTATGTGCTTCCACTGCAGCATCCATAATTTGTTCGATCTGTTTCTTTGTCGCACGCTTTAAGTTACCATCCTGAATATAGCATACATAACAGATTGGTAGTATAAATGCCACATGGCATAATAGCCACCCTTCCATATGGTATTCTGCTTTAAGCTGATATCCTGTTTTTGCAAAAGCTGCTTTAATTGTATTCTGAAACTCCGTGGAAAGATGCCCTCTTAAGCCCCCATATGTCATTCCCGGTTTCGTATGGATGCTGACTCCCCTTCTGTCCTCTCTCCTTCCAGCGGTTCCCTGAAATCCAAATGCAATCTCTTTTTTTGATTCTGGTGTATTATGAATTTTAGTCAGGCAATATCCGGGATTCATATTATTGCCCACAAGTAAAAAATACTTGCTCTTATTTGAAGCAAGGGCTGGCAATACCTGTTCTAACTGGCTGTACTGCATCGCAACTATAATCAGGTCATATACGTCATCCGGCTTTAATTGTGCGATTGTATGAATGCGATCCGTGGTCGTATGAAACTGAGCATAATGCCGGATCACAAGACCATTCCGGTCAATGTTCTCCTTCCATTTTCCTCTAGCTAATAACGTCACCGTATTTTTTCCTTTACATAGCTCATGTGCAAGCTCGCATCCGATTACTCCCGCTCCGTATACTAAAATTTTCATCTTAACCATCTTCTTTCTTCTAACATTTCAATTCAAAACTTCTATCCGATATGTATTTGATCCAAAACACTGTCTAAATCCTCCACAATCCATTCCAGTGCCCTGACCGGATTGCCTTCATACATGGACTCGAACAGAAGATCGAGATTCTCATCAAAATCCTCCGGCAGAATCGAAAGCTCTTTGCTACAGATCAACTTCAGGCGCTTTTCTCCGGGATGCGTCTTCTTATTCATTGCAAACAGGATATCAAAATAGCTTGCCAGGAATTCTGTCACACGATGATTGATGCTAATTTTATCTCCCCGTTTCACCGCTTTGGCCACTTGCATGTCATAGGATGGGAGTACTCCGCTTAACAGCTTTCGGTTCTTTGTAATAATGTTCTTCTGCAGCTCATCCGGATATGGAACTTGATACTGTTTCTTCATCTTGGTAAGCTTTCCTTCCTTATCATATAAAATCTGACAAGTCAGCAGGTTATGCCACATGCATGTTGTATATCCATTGGATGCCTGAAATCGCACTACTACATTCTCTAAATCCTGTTCAAAATCATCTAAATTTCGGTAAATGATATCCAAGTCTATACCATTGTGAAAGGTACAATTATCTTCTAACTCCCAGTAATGATTCCCTACTTCCATTCTACTGCAATACTTTGACAATATATCTTTCCGAATGGTTTCCGGCAATGGTTCTGACAGATACACATAGATATCATAATCGGATTTCTCGTCATGATTTCCTGATGCCCTGGAACCTCCCAGTGCAACTCCCACTACCTGACTGCAAGACGCAAGTTCTGCAAATAAGTCCTCTGCAAGCTTATCACCCATAACCAATTCTCCTTTCTAATGAATCTGATTCTAAGCAATCTTCTTACCCTTACTTATCTGAGTATTTTTCTTTTTTGTACATCCTGCCTTTTCATTCCTCTTCTGCTTTTCCTCCGTTATTACTCTCCGTCATAATACGTTACCTTCGTCTCATCCGAATAAAATGCACCTTTTTGCCCCTTGACCATAACTCCCGTTTTCTTGGAATCCGGGTAATGTATCACATCGGGATCGTTGCATGTATCAAAATCCAGATAGCGAAGCACTTCTGTCCCAGATTGATTGGTCAGTTTATGGGCGCTCTTTTCATCCGGGGGACAGATGATAAAGTCCCCCGGATACACTTCTCTTTCTCCTTGGGGCGTGGTTAGAATTCCACTGCCGCTTAGGATATAGAATACTTCGGTATTCGCAATATGATAGTGATACGGATAATTCGATTTATAAGGCGGTATCTCATATATCGTCACCTGACACTGGCTGCATTCAGCAGGATCGGTGACTTCATATTTGGTATATTCATATGGTGGATGCACCGCCTTTGTCTTTGGCGTCAATTCTGATTCCTTAACAATTCGAATTGTCTGGCGCTCCATATGATCCCCCCTTTCTAACGCAATACCGTCAAAACACCGCTTTTGCTATGTACTTGTCTTTTGCTTTATTTCGTCCCATCTGCCATTCCAAGTTCTAGCTTTCTTACCTTCTGCAAAACTTCCACATATGGTGCAATCTCTTCTTTTGTTGTTTTCATTCTGTCAAGATATGCATCTGCAAATGCCTGCATAGCCTGAACTGCCTCATCGGTATTTTTCTTCCCTTCTTCCCTCTCCACCGGATGAATCAAATAATAGGTTCTTGCGATATCATAAAGGCGAGGACCATGACAGACATTCATAAAATCAATGACCCGGATATCGGAATGATCTTCTGCTTCCTTTTTGTTTATCATCACATTGCCGGGATGAAAATCTCCATGACAGAGTGTATTGCCATCCGGCAGACTCTGAATTAGGCCAAGCAATTCTTCCTTCCCAGCATTTTTTCCCTGTGCAAACAGGCTTAAAAACTCCTTGTAGTCCGGCACGTCATCTGCATGATGGCCAAGAATCCTTTCATGAACACTGCACAGTGTTTCAAGTAACACAGATGCATCTCCTGTTCTTTGATAATACTCTAATAACGTCACACCTTCTGCCCGTTCATATAAAATCCCACACCGGTTTTCTTCTTTTACCATCCCCATGCAGGAAGGCACCGGCAGATTATAATTCTGCATTGCTTTTGCATTCTCGTATTCCCTTTTCACTGCATTCTCCGGATATCCCTTATGAAACAACTTGCAGACATAGCCTTCCTTCCAGACATATACATCCGCAGTATTTCCTATTCCGATCAGTTCCACTTGTGTTTTCCTCCCTTTCATCGAATATTTATCTCTGTTTTTTCTGCCCTGCGTCTATCAATTGCTTTTATTCATTAATTTATATATACTGTATACCATTTTTATTAAATTCTTATGTATTTCTTCCGCTCTCATTTTAACATAGTTTTCCTAAAAAATGTATGTTTGCAGCGATTTTATCAGACTATCTTTTACCTATCAGCAGCTAAAAGAAGGCGCGTCATGCGCGCCGCCAAGTCCCATCTTCTTTTACTCTGTTTCCTCCAATTCTCATGATATCTTCCAATCCGTCCTTGCATTGCAGGAAGCGTGGCCGTCCCCTCTACAATATCAAGAATCTCCTGTTCTAAGAACTCATATGCCCCCTGTCCCATTAATTCCGGAAATATCCTCGTCTGTGAGAACTGCTCCAGCAATGTAAGCCACTTAAGAAATTCAGGTGAATTCGTTTTTTTTAACTCACATGCACGAAAGGGAATGCCTTTTATAAGCGTTCTTGCATTTTTCCACTGATAAGATAAATACTTTTTCTCTGTTTCCGGGGATATATCATCATTCTTATATAATAGCCAGATGATATAAATAGACTCCGGCTCAAGCATAAAGTCAAATTCCCGGCGCATCCGATACATCCACTGCTCTTTTTTTATGCTGCCATCTTCTTCTACCATCTCTTCTAAATACCGGGCACACTTTTTCTTTGCTTCTGTGCAAAACTCATCCTTAATTCCAAGGAAATTAAGATTTGCTGCCGCCATACACTTAAGCTTTATTTCGTAGCCGAACTGCTTCTCCATTCTTTCATTCCATGGAATCCTTCCATTCATATAGCCTCTAATAACATCCACTGTCTTTCTCACCACCGGATCACGAAGAGGAATCATCAGGTCGTACATACGAAGGATAGCGGCCTCTGTTGTCGGAAATCTGGCATTTTTCTCTGCCCTCGCATCCATGGCATGAAATCTTCCAAAGGAGCCGTCTTTTTGCTGCTCCAGAGAAAGTTCCTGGTACCAGTGTGAATTTATCGCCTCTTTATAAAGAGGTATCCTCCTTTTTATATCGTTTGCATTATGAAAAAGACAGTAATTGATGTAACATGGTATAGCATCTTCTTTTTCCATCTCAAGAAATTCACGTATCCTTACATTCATTTTTCCGACCCGCCACTTTGACTGATTTTCCCCACAAACTCCATACCCAGAAATCATCAGCTGGATATCCGTCTTCTACGGCCTCTTTAGAATAGGAATTCACATATGCATGCCAGTCCGGATTTTCCCATGCATGCATTCTCTCTGCCCATAAAAGTTCCTCATCGAGTTTCTCACTCTTCATATCCACTTCTGGCAATAAGTCATGAGTTATCATATATTCTTTATATGTCTCAATCGCATTCTGTACTGCAAGCAGTTTTTTTCTCATGCTCTTCCCCATAATAACCTCCTCAATATCACTCCCAAATGTCTCTAACAAAGAAGGAGACTGTGAGAATGCCCAGGTCAAATGTGTCCTCCACGGATAGTACTGCTGCTGTAATAAGAAAGCCATCTCCAGAAGCTCTTCGATCATCCTTCCGGCCAGCACCTGTGCCTCTCCTCTAAGACTACGGATTACACATTTATAAAACTCCGGATAGTCCTCCGAAATAAGAGTTCGAAATGAGATAAGAATTTTCTTTTTCCACTGCTCATTTGGATAGCATTCTGCCTTTGTCCGTTCTCTTAAGGTGCTTAGCTTTCCTTCCGGATCATAGTAAATCCGATTGTTCTGTATCGTATATAAAGATGAAATCTCGATCTGATCCCAGTGAATATCATCCTTCCCACTAAGAATAGACTCTGCCTGTCCGTCTAACAGCCAGGATATCGGATGCACGCACAGCACCGATCCTTTCTGCTGCCACGGATTGTGCTTTCGTAATATCTCATTTAATGATAGTTGCAGATTTGCCCCGCTCTCTTTCCAGTCTGAATCATTCAAGTAAAAAGCCGCCTCTAAATCGGAAAACTTATCATCGATTCCAAGACCTGCAGACCCTAAAATCAGAATACTAAGCTTTGGATATAGTTCTTTATACTCTTTCTTTATCATAGAAGTAATTTCTGCATCAAAATAAGAAACCGTGTCTTTCTTCATACGAGTCCTCCTTTTTCTAAATAATACTCTTATCAGAAATTATTCGGGACGTTCGGACAACTTTTTGATAATAAAAAAAGTATCATCCATCTCTTACATGTATGATACTTCCTTTTTACATATTATGTCAATTTGTTTTTGTTCCTGCTTTACTCACAGTCGGTTTGAAGCTCACATCTTCTCGTATAGATGCTGTCCTCTGTTCTTTCCAACAGCCCTTCTGCCACCATATCCCTTCGAATTGTGCAGAAATCATCATGAAAATCTGCAATTGTAATATTCACTTCCCGCTCGGTATATTTCCTTCCTGCTTCAAAACTTTCTGCAATCTTCTCCAGTACAATTCGCTCTTTCTTACGCTGTACCGGGATCGATAACAGTTTTCCATGATCAAAGAATGTTTGGAGTACTTTATTCCGATATTCTTCTTCCCGCTTTTTCTGAAGCTCGCCTTCTGTTGACTCTTCTTTTAAGATATCAATCATACGGCAGCTTAAGATTTCTTCATTAATAGAATATACCGCATAATACTGTTCTTTTTTTGAATTTACAATATTCGCATCCATCATCTTCTTTAAATGAAAGGATATTGTGGATGGTGTCAGGGAAAGGCGTTCAGCAAGCCTTTCCACATACATCGGCTCCTGTACGAGTGACTTTAAGATCTGCACTCTGGATTTATCCGAAAGACATTTGAAAATCTTCACTGCTTCTTCATCTGTCATTTTTACTACCCCTGTTCTATTATCTCAAGAAATTTCTCCAGCAGATGAGTGGCAACCTCAAGCTTTGTCTCTTCAATCAGAATTTCGTCTGCTTCCTCACGTTCCTTTGCTCTTGCAAGTTTTGCCTTCCACGCGCCTGGAATTCGTTCATTCATGCGCAGGTATTCCTTTTTTAAGATTTCCGCCTGCTCTTCTTCTTTCCCTTTGCATGCTGTTTCATATGGAACCTTTGTGATAGTTTTCATTATATCATATACATTCAGTCTGATTTTTGCTATATTCGCTTCATCCATACGATCATCATTTATAAGGAACTCTACTTCCCTCTCACATTCTGCTTTTTCCTGATTTATAATTTCATAATATTTCTCTAGTATCTTTTCTAAACTCATGTAATTTTCCAAAAGCAGTGCTTTTTAAGCTTCTGCCTCCCCTTTCTCTTATCCCTGCTTTAAATGTGTCAGTAACATTCTATCACACCATCATATGCGTCTGCTTTTGCAAGCAATGGCCCTTTTGCTCCCATGGTAAATGCAATGTCACTGCTTCTAATTGACAGCAGTTCCATCCCTTTCTGCAATTCAAGGTTAATAATACATCGACTGTCTTTCCTTATAACTCTGGTACTGTTCATAATACATAACTGCTTTTCCCATCAGCATGCCATTCTTTGCACCTAAAGACTTTATTGCCTTATCTTCGAACTCGTGTCTTCCGCATGCCTTATCCATAAAGGAAATCAGCTGATTATGGTACTGCTTCGGAATAATATTATCGCGTTCCATCTTTCTCTGCATATAGTTTCTGCAGGACTGCCTTTCCCGATAAGCAGATCTGTGATAATTATTCTTGGAATAGCGATATCTTCCGTTAGCATAACGGCGATATCCCTTTTTATGATCCGCATGAAGCGGGATTACATTCTCTTCTCCTTCTGCTCTGTCTTCTTGGCGATCATCTGCATGATTCACAAAGTCTTCTGAATCCTCTGACGCATGTAATTCTTCTGTCTGTTCTAACTCCTGTGATTCTCCTAGCTCTTTTAAATGTTTCGCTTCATTCGATTCTTTGAAAGCCACTTTTTCTTCGTTTAGAACAGATTCTGATTCTTTGGATACGAATTGTGATTCTGCCACTCTATTTTCATTTTCTGTTTCACCGAAATTTTCTACTTGATTAAACTCTTTTATTTCATCTGCCAGCTTTCTTTCATCCGCCGCTTTTTCCAAAACAGCCTGTTGTGCTTTCATCGGCTGTTCCACATCTGCTGCCTCATTCGATTCCACTTCGATTTCTTCACCTTTTTTATGCAGGCACTGATAGATAGAACGTTCAAATCCTACTTTCATATCGCTGTTTAATTCTGTACCTAATGTGATTGCAGATTCATATCCACGATCTGCAGAAAGAATATAAATTTCTTTCTCTGCTTTTTCTGCTACTTCATAGCCAAGATACGTACAGATCATAAAATCTAGTGCATTGAATCTACCTTTTTTCTTTAAAGCATGCAGCCTGATTTCAATTCCCTGTGTCTCATAAACTTTTAGAATATCTTTTAAAGTCTCCAGTGTGGTTTCCGAGGAATGAAAAATCACTACTTTGCTTCCACGTCTTAACTCCGATATACCCTTTAACCCATATAAAGACGTATTCTCATAATCTACTAAAAAAACTTTCTTTATCATATATTTGCCTTCCTATTTCTGTTGTTAAGTTCTTCCCTTATCATAACAATTATTTCCTGTTTTTACAAGAAAAACTAACAATTCTCTGTGCGTATTCCATTCTTAAATGTCGAAATACTTCATTAAAACTCTATACGTATAGTCTATTCTTAAGGGGCTCGTGTTTGTGCCTGCTCTCTCATAAGATGTTATGATATGACCTTTACAGCTGCTTTTAGACATACTTATTTCTATTTTTAGACATATCTGCTTCTGTTTCAGGCATTACTCGCATAAAATCTAGCTTTGCATCCTATATTTTTTTCTGCATACAGACGGATTCCGACATATCTTTGTAGGGTCCATAATTCTCGATCCTTTTATAACCCATCTTCTCATATAAATGGCATGCTGCTGCAAGCGGCTTTCCTGTCTCTAAAATCGCATACGTGAATCCTTTTATCTTTGCTTTTGCTTCCAGACGGCGCACCAGCTCCCTACCAATCCCAATATTCTGCACTTTTTTATCCACGTAGATTCTCTTTAGCTCAGCATGATCCTCATCAAACAGCTTAAAACCTCCGCATGCGATTGGTTCTCCATTCTGATAAACAATAATCACATCATGAATGGCATCTCTTTTATTGTACTGATCATACTGTTCTCGCTGTGCATTTCCACCAACCAGCTCGTCAAGCATCTGATCAAGACATCCGCAAAGCTTAATAAAGTCTGCATTCTCTCCATCCGTATCCTGATACGTAAAATCTGATATCTGCTTAAACGATAGTCTTTCTTTTTTGGTAAGCTTCCCAATTACCTCTTCATAAGCCTCATCAATCATCTGATTCAGTACAAGCGGATCGGATAATTCATTTAAATTAATTGTATTCCAGTATGGCTGCTGAACAGGCGGGCAATGGTACCCCCTTACCACCACGCCCGGATAAAGTTCCCGATACATCTGTCCCATTTTTGGACTGCACTTTAATGTAACATGAAATCGTTTCTGACTTAAACTTAGCTGCGCAAAGATTTTCCCCATAATCCGATAACAGATGCAATCTGGTCCAAAAGGTCTGGATTCATATGCTCCCGGCTTTTCCATACAGTAGGCACTGATCTGCTCAATCACTGCATTCATCGTTCTTTCCCCTTTTCATTTATCCACTATGACATTAATATCAAAATTGCTTTCCTCTTATTATCCGGCAGCGCTCCTACATAGGATAACAGGCTTTTCTGCCACTCTTTTAGTTCTATTGCCTGGTGATTTAATATTTTCTCTTCCTCATCTCTTGTGATTTCCCACAGATATGCTAACTCTAGTTCATGGAGCATAGCGTATACCGCTCGGAACTCATTTCCAAAGAAGCAGGTATCTAATAATTCCGCCATATCATCAAGATTATTCACATTCCGGCGTATCAGTGCGATCTTATCCGAGACATAGCGCATATCGCGGATTTCCTCAATAAGATCCCTTAGCTTCTCATCCTCCATCTCTTTTCCTTGTGCAAGAACCGGTTTCTGTTTCTTTTCCCGTTTCTTAATCTCTAAGAAAATGCTCTCCAGCCGGTTCTGCTTTAGGGCATCGCTTAATGGCATCACAGCCTTAGAAAGAGTGCGATATGCATATGCTTTCTGTTCCTCTTTTTCTGCGTCCTTAAGATCAAGTCTCCCTGCCAGCCTGTCATATGCATTACAAAGCATTGCCGTAAGTTCCACTGTATTTTTACCTGTTAACTGGTGTGTAAGCACAGCCCGTTCTTCAGCATCTATGGTAAGTTTCTTTTCATCGCCTTCTATCAGTTCACAGCCGACCGCATTCATTAATACCAGCTCATAGATATTGAAAAGATCGTCCTTGTACTCCTCATCATAAGAAGCAAGCAGATTTTCGACCACAGCATTATCAAACTGTCTCACAAACATGGTTTCTGTCTTCAGCGCCTTTAAATAAGAAGCAAGAAACGTAATCCCGGTCTGATCTGAAATGACGTTTGCCAGTGGATAGTCAATACTTCCCGCATCCTCGTGAGCCTTAAACTCAGGATTATAATCACGAAAGAAAGCCGGAAGTCCCTTATTTAAAGTATCCTGAAATGCAATATTTCCTGTTTCGAATCGCATCGCCTGGATATCCTCTAAGATCTGTTTGGCTTCCTTCACCATTTCCCTGATCTTGCGAAAGCCTTTTTGATACATATAATCAAGCGCCTCATCTTTTAGCGCCTTCACCTTTTCTTCCAGTGTCAGACTTTCTAAATACACGCCAATCGTATAATGAATGGATGCAAAAAACTGTTCTGCACGGTCAATTGTGATAGAGGTGCTTTCTCCATTTGTAAATGCCTCTGCTTTCTTTTTAAGCAGTTCAAACAATTCTCCCTGAATCTGCTGCAGACGGTCTGCGGTAAGCATATCTTCCTGTCTAGCCAATAAAAGCAGGGAATTAAAATATTCTTTCTTATCAATCTGCTGTTCGTCCATCTTATTCACTCCTTGCTTTTATCGTTAAAATTCCGCTGTCCGTAACGGATACTGCGGCATACATTCTCTAGCAGGGTACTCTGTAAAAATCCTAAGTCCCCCTGACAGTCATGGTCAAAATAATATTTCATGATTTTTAGAAGTTCATCATCGGTAAGTTCATCTAAGGATTCATTTTTAAAATAGTAGAAAATATCCTGAAGCTCTATTATCGTCTCTACATACTGATCTTTCATTAGATAGGGGGAATCTGCAAACTCCATAATGATCTTCTCGCTGATTCCGGCCCCAAACTCCACTCGTCCAAAGGAGCGCAACGCCTCATTTTTCTCTTTCACAATAAGCAGTGCCTCTTTCTCCGTCAAGGAAAGACCATATTTTTTCGTATATTCGTTTGTCCTTACAATACTCTCTTTTGCCTGTTTCGTCAGATACTCATTCGTAAATAGAGAAATACCAAATTCACCCATGATTACCGATCCTCTCCTAAAGCATATGAAACGGTGCCCTAAAAAAGGCACCGATATTTTACCTGAATCTTTTATGCAAGACACTTATAGATAGCAAAATCCACTTCTCCTTCTATGCCTTTAAAACCGTCTTTCACGAGTTCCTGTGCCATCAGATAATCACCAGGTATGTCTGCTGCTTTGGACAGACCAAATTCTGTATAATTTAAGAATCCTGTCTTTCCATAATAACGTGGGCTTCCTTCCACAATCACACCTAAAAATCCCATTTCTTCCGCCATATCAAGACCCGTCTCAATCATTTTCATGCCAATCCCCTGATTCTGATAAGCTGGATCTACCGATACAGGAGACAGTAACAGCACCTTGTCCTCATTCTTCCCACTAAGTGGAAACTTAGACATCATAATATGCCCGATAATTTGTCCGCTGTCGGATACCGCTACAATGGAAAGTTTGGGAATAAAATTCTTAGAACTGCGAATTTCCTTTACCAGTTCCCGTTCCAAAAAACCGTCTGAAAACTTCGTCCCTTTGAATACATCATATACCAGATCTTCCACTGCCTGATATTCGTCTGCTCTTTCGCTGCGTATTACCACTATTTTTCCTCCTTCTACCTGTTCACATCTGTATATGACCATTATTTCGCCATCTCTGAGATCTCCTGGAATAACTCGATATCGGATGCTGTCACCTTAACATTGGAACTGATTTCTTTTCCTTCTGGTGTCGTTACCTTGATTTCCACAATACTTCCTTCCCGAATAGCCCCACGGTTAATTGCCTGTAAGAACATTGGAAATTTCGGATGATTCTGTACGAATCGATCCCATGCACCTTTTATCTTAAATAATTTTGTTGGATTTAACATCTTAATACTCCTGTCATTTTTCTTTTTATTCTTCTGTAATAATTGCCTTCTTTTGATCGTTTTTTTCCGGATTGCTCCGCTAAATTTCATTTATCGGCTTTTATCATTTTTTCACTTTATCACTTCATGACTTTTCCTATTATAGCATAAGCTTCCTTAAGTTTGAATAGTTCTCGCCAAACCTTCTTCATTTAAAATAAAATCCCCAAGCTCCGCAGTCTGATTAGGCCCAAAATCAACTGCGAAGTTTGAGTAAAATAGATAAATCGTTAATCCTCCATTATATTTGCTATTACATTTCTTACAATATAGTTGCCATCGTAAGTAATGACGTCGGCATAAGAATTCCGTGCTGTCTGAATATACGCATCATCAATGCTCTTGATCCATTCCGTCTGGGAAGACTCATATAAAATAGCGCCGTCCTGATTCAAAATAAGATAAGAGATATTATAGTCATCATCATAATAGCAGAATACACTCCGAGTAGGCGTGCTTAGAAAACTATCATTACTGTATATGCCCTCTTTGTCAAAAAGCAGTCTGTCTTCATAGTAAAAGGAAGTCTTTTCATCATGAGATATACAGAATAAATGCTGATTCACCATTGTTACCTCTATATTCTCCCATCCGTCTGCCAAAAACTTATAATGGGTATGTGTATCTTCCACATATACCCTTAATACATCTCCCCTCTTTCCATAGAAAACATATTGAGGGCTTAATTCATTTCCATAAAGCCAGTCATAATAATTAGCCGTTGACAGATTGCAGAAAGAATACTCTGGGCTTCCCAAAATCAGATTTCCGCCCTCATCATAAAATGCCTTGACAGATTCCGTGCCATACGTCTTTCCATAGAACTTTCCATATATCGAATACTGTTGTCCGATTCCTGTGCTCTCGCACTGTTCACATACATCGCCATCATTATCCATTACATACTCTTTTCCATCAAAATACATCAGATTTAGAAAATCATCCTGCTCATTGTACACTCCTACATACGGGCATTCAAGCTCGATCACGGCATCATTTGAAATTCCCATCTTCTTTCTCGCGATTTCCGTACTAAACGCAATCGTGCCGTCGTTGTTCAGATTATGGCTCTCATCCCATGGAAACTCATACTTATGCAAAAGGTTCATACTGGTATCGTAAATACTGATCTGCTGGTAAGAGCCATTTTCATCCCCTGTATACTGCAGCATCCATATCTTATCCGCTTTCATAAAGACGCCTGCTCCCTCTCCCTGCACAAATCCATCCAGATAGCAGTTTTCTTCCAGATCGATCAGCTTATTGTCCTCATATCCTTTGCTGACGATATAATAAGGAAGACGACTTGACAGTCTCTCAATTTCATCATATTCCTGTGGCAGCACAAACTTCTGCGCCACCATATCATATAAACCGGTCTTTGCCGTATATACTCCATCCTCCCCTCGAACTGCGCTCGCAATCGGCACAAGAGTATCTTCTTTCACCCTTCCAAAATAAGGGCTTCTGATTGAGGAAGTCGGAAAATATTTCTCCACATTCCAGTTTGGATCATAGATTATCACATCTCCAAATATATTCTGATAATTTTTATCCACAAATACAAGATACCGTTCATCTTCTTTTAAATCCGTCTTCTTTGCGGCCTCATTATCCTGTTTTGCTCCATTAGAAGTACCCGTGACCGGCACATATCCAATGGAAGCTACCAGATTTTGTCCCTCTTCGTTCGTAATCCAGTCAAAAATCCGGTGCGCAGCGGAATCCTCTGGCTCATCTGCTCGAATCAAGGCATAGAACTCATTTACAAATGGATACGTTCCATCTCCTATTGTCTCCACCGATGGCTTAACATCGTTTACTTTCATAAACTCCAGCTCTGGAAGCACATACATATTCTTGGCATAAAAATATACCGAATAGCCAAGTGTATTCGCCTCATCGGTATAATTCACCATCGCCTCCAAAATATCATCCATCGTCTCATAGCGAAGCACGTTCTCTCCGTCCGCCATTACCGTATCCTTCATCACCAGTTTTTCCATCAGCGTCTGACTGCCTGAATTCTTTGGCCGTTGGAATGCCAGGATTTCCTGATTCATTCCTCCAACCTCACTCCAATTTGTAATCTTCCCGCTATAAATATCCTGAATTTGACTGGTAGAAAGAGATTCTGTCTGATTCGCTTTATTTTTCATAAATACAAGTGCATCTTTTCCAATTGGCTTCATCAGCAGTTTGATATCATGATCCTTAATATATTGTTTCACCTCTTCTGACGGCTCATAAACAAAAAGAAGATCGGCCTCTTTATTCATCAGACGGTAGTAGGAATTCGTCGTCTTCGTATGGGCAATTGCTTTCTCTGCCTCTTCTTCTGTCCCTCCGCAGACAAGCTTATACACTACTGTTGACAATGGGATTGTCGCTGTAGAGCCATCCACTACCGGGAAGTCCTCTTTTTTTACTGTTCCTGCTATGCTGTTTTCGTTTTCCTTCTTTCCCGTTTCTTCTGTTTCTTTTTTCGTATCACCCGTTTTTTCCTCTGCGCCTTTCGTTACTGCCGGCGTCACCTGCTCCTTTCCAGCAGGAATATCCCCCTTTGCATTCGTTTCTCCTTCATTCTTTCTGCATGCCATCATACAGACCGCCATAACCAGTATAAACAAAAACACTCCCCTTGCTTTTTTCCTCATTCTGCTTCCTCCAAAAAATTTGCTCTATCCTATCTATCCTTTTTCTGTTACAATACAAGCACACCAGCATTGAAGCTGATACTATCACAGGGATGAAAGAATCATCTTGTTTGCTTTTCATTCCATTTCAAACAGGAGTACAATCATGAAATATGAGAACATATATGAGGGCCGTTTTATCAGCCGCCCTAACCGTTTTATCGCCCATATTGAAATCAATGGCAAGACGGAAATCTGCCATGTCAAAAACACCGGGCGCTGCAAAGAACTATTAATCCCAGGTGCCACTGTCTATGTACAGCACTTTAATACCTCCACCCGAAAGACAAACTGGGATCTAATCGCCGTAAAAAAGAAGGATACCCTGATCAATATGGACAGTGCCGCTCCTAACAAAGCCGTTGGTGAATGGCTTGCAGGTGGCGGCCTTGGTTTTATCCCCGATTACCAAAAGGCTGAATACAAATACGGTGACAGCCGTTTTGACTTCTACTTAGAACATGGCGAAGAAAAGTGGCTAATTGAAGTAAAGGGTGTCACCCTTGAAGAAAACGGCATGGCCATGTTTCCAGATGCCCCAACGGAGCGTGGCATCAAGCATCTAAACGGCCTATCCCATCACATAAAAGAGGGTTTTCATACCGCTGCCATCTTTGCTATTCAGATGGATGGGATTCACAGCTTTACGGCTAATCACAAAACTCACCCGGAATTTGCCGAGGCTCTCAAAAACGCCTTTTATTCCGGCGTGAATATTCTGGCCTACGACTGCCATATCACCCCTGACAGCATGACAGTTCGTAACCCTGTTAAAGTTATAATCTAACCTTCTTTAAACCACACAAACCGCAGCATATCCTGCTGCGGTTTGTGTCTCTTTCTTAGGTCAAGAATCTTATTTTCTTCTCCTTTTTCTTATGTCATACTGATTTCTATCTACTTATATCGTGCTAATTTCTATTTTTCTCGCATGATGCGGACTTCTATTTTCTTGCATCATGTAACTTCTGCATTCACTTCCTTCCTCCCTGTCATTTGCTGCTTACAACGTATTTTTTCATTACTATATCACATCCTCCTTATTTTTACATTTCTTTTTTCTTACATTTTCTATACTAATCCAGCTGCTTTTGATAAAGTGTATGAGTAAGAACAAGAGTTATGGACTGTAATAAGAAATAGGCTCCGATCATCAGGAGGGCGTTCTGTAAAAACTCCTTAATTACATCACCGCCGCCTACAATAAAGGTCATCAGATAGATAATCGAAATTCCCATATAACTTCCGAATACTAATGGCAGATAACATACAATTCCGAGTTCCTTTGTAATCACCTTCATCGCTTCCTTTTTCGTCATGCCGATCCGAAACAGCTGTGCGAATACCTTCTTGGTCTCTCCCATTTCCGCATACTGTCTGAAATAAAGCACACTTGCGCTTGCAAAGAAGAACAGCACTCCCATTACACTTGTTACAAATAGAAATACCGAATACCCCTGTTTCAGGTCTTTATACTCTAAAACCGAAGCCTCTATCGGATACTGCACACTTGCCGTTCCGTTTTCGGCAATGCTTTCTTTCAGTCTCTGTACCATATCCTCGGAGTTCTCCCAGTCCTTATACTGAAATGCTAAAAACGTATATGCTGCATTCCCGCCACCTGCCTGAAGCAGTCTATCAAATGTCTGATCCGTAACAACCAGTACCCCATCGCTGCCCATGGTGCTGATATACCAGTCAAAACGTCCGGAACTTAGCAATGTCACGGTCTCATTTCGATTGCCAACGTTTATATTCCATGTCTCACCTTTCTGCATTCCATGAGTTCCCGGCGTCCAATCTAAAATCAACTGTACCGCCTCCCCCTCCTTAAGTCCAAGTGTTTTTCCACATAACTCCCGATAAGAAGACTCCGATATCAGCGGCTTATTCCATGTATTCTCTTCCCTTATCTCTGCTGCCGGTAAAAGCGGAAGCATTACTTTTTTCTCCACCATCGTCTCACTCATAATCTTCTCCATATCCTCATCCGATATTGCATTGATACCGATTCCTCTTGTGAACTCCAGATGATATGGGTCCATCAAAACAATGCTCTTTGTAACATTTACAAGTGAAAATGGAGATGCCACCAAAAAGATGGTCATGGTACTTAAAACACTTAAGATAAAAATAATATTCTTATTCCGTTCGAATTTATAATGAATCTGATTTATGGTAAACAGGTTCTTTAAATATCCTTTGCTCATTTTCATCCGATGAATCAGCGCATTACCGCCATGCGCAAGAACAAGATATACCGAGGCAAAAGAAATGATCATATATCCAGTGAGTAAAAGCGGATTGGAGTTCAGCCTGTCATCCTTTGCAAGGACAAGCACGATGATTACGGATAAAATCATCCCGATCACGCCTGTAATTCCAAGAACCGTATCTCTTCTCTTATATTCTCTTCCCTCTTTCTTCCTTGCGTCCTGAATCAGTGTTCCAATATCGACCTTATCTAATTTCCGATTGGTATTCCATATTACAATGCCAAAGATCAGCGCATACGTTAAGATCGTATAAGCAAATGAGCGAAAACTAAGCTCGAATTCAATTCCATCCACATCGAGAAGATTTAAGATCACCATCTGAAACAGTCTGGAAAATAATAGCCCTACTAAAATGCCGGTTACTAAAGATCCTATGCTGATAATCAGGCTTTCGATCAAAACCTGTTTCTTTAAATCGCTCTGGTTCATGCCAAGCGTCATATAGATACCGAATTCTTTATTTCTTCCTTTCATAAAGATCCGATGAGCATAATTAATAAAAAATACAGAGAATACTCCGATTGCCACGATCGTGATCGGAAAGACATACGTCAAGACATCTAGGCTTTCGGTACTCCCTACTGCATCGTTAAATAACAGTGTGGTATACATAAAGAACAACATAATTGTAAAGCAGCTGCATAAAAAATAGGCGGAGTAATTGCGGATATTGTGTTTAAAATTCTTAATCGCCACATCCCTAAATTTCATTTGACTCACCTCCCACAACAGCCTGGCAGTCTAAGATATGACTAAAGAACTCTTTTCTCGTCCCTTTTCGCTCTGCTGTCAAAGTGATCCGCCCGTCTTTGATAAAAATAACTTCCTTACAAAAACTTGCTGCAAATACATCATGTGTCACCATTAAAATTGTCGTATTCTTTTCTTCATTCATTGTCTTAAAGCAGTTCATCACTGCGTTTGAAGACTTGGAATCCAGATTGCCGGTGGGCTCATCTGCAAAAACAATGACAGGGTCATTCATAAGCGCTCTGCTGACTGCTGCCCTCTGCTGCTGACCGCCGGAAACTTCGTATGGATATTTGTGTCCAACTGCTTCAATACCAAATAAATGCATGATCTCATATGCCTTTGCCTCCATTTGCTGGGCCGGCTTTTTATCAAGCACCATCGGAAGCACGATGTTCTCCTTCATCGTAAGGCTGTCTAAAAGATTGAATTCCTGAAATACAAAGCCTAAGCTTCTTCTACGAAACAGTGCCATCTCAGATGGATTCATCGTCTCAATCTGGCGTCCCTTAATTGTCACGGTTCCGGAGGTTGGCTTTGTGATTCCGCTTAATATGTTTACAAGGGTAGACTTTCCGCTTCCGCTTGGCCCCATAATCGCTACGAAATCACCAGCCTCAATCTTAACATCCACCCCATTCAGTGCCTTTGTTGCATTTTCTTCTCCCGCATTGCCATAAACCTTTGTTATATATTTTGCTTCTAATACAGTCTCACTCATTTTCCTTAACTTCCTTTCCTTGTTTATGGCTTTATTTTACAGCGACCTCATCTCTCCATCCATCGATTTTTCTAATCTTATCTTACACTTTTGTCACATTTTATCCTGGCTGATATTCTATCTCTCCGCCAATGTCCCCGCTTGCAGATAGGCGATCGTGACCCTAGTTCCTTTATGCTCCACAGAATCCACCTGCAGCATGCAGCCCAGCATCTCACTGATCTCCTTGCAAAAATACAGCCCGATTCCACTCGCATTTTTCTGTTTTCTGCCATTCTCACCGGTAAAGAATGGTTCAAAAATACGCCCCATATCATACGAAGGGATTCCTATTCCTTCATCCTGAATCGTAAGAATCACCCTCTGCTTCTTGGGAGTGATTGTTATGTATATATTCTTAGCCTGTTTTTGAGGCTCTTCATCGTCCTCTGTTTCTTCCACATGTTTCAATTGCAGCTCATTCATTTCATCCTGACCTGCTGTTTGGACCTCTGTTTTCTCTTCCTTCTCTTCTTCATTTTGTATTTGATACGAGTATTTAACCGCATTGGATAAAATCTGTTCCACCATATGGCGGTTCCATTTGCGGTCCGATAGAATCATCGTCTTTCCTTCCGGCGCTGTCAGTTTTGGAAATACATTGCCATAGATAAACTGCCGCCTGTTCTCATTAATAATGGTCCTTATAAATTCCGTCAGATCAAATGCTTCCGGCATATAGTCTTTTGAAAACTCTTCTAAACGCTGAAGACCTAATACCATATCTAAATTCTTATAAAGACGCTTGTTCTCAGCCTGAATATCCCGGATGGCCTCTTCCGGCAAAATCTTTTTCGTCTCCATCCGTTCTAAAATCAGGTCATTTACGGTAACCGGCGTCTTCATCATATGAATCCATGAAGACAAAAATCGTCTCTTCTCCTCTTCCTTAATATCCCGTACCGTAAGCTCCTTACGGTATTTACCATGCAGTACCTGAAACGCTCTGGCAAGATAGGCTTTCTCATTCTCAAATAATACCTTCTGAATTCCTGCATTACCGACCATGGACGGCACTTTGCTGTAAAAATGATAAAATCCATATGCCTTGATCCCCATCCAAATCAGATAAAAGAATAGCGCCAGTGTAAACGGATAAAGAAACTCTACTTTATTGCCGGTGCTAAGCTTATAAAATAGATTCACCGCATAAAACCCCCCAAAGTAAAAAATCGTATCCGGCAATACCATACGACCAAACATCTTTAGCATCTGCCCTTTTTTCAGGGTAAGTTCCTGCTTTTCACTCATGCCATCTCACCTTCTTTGATATCCAAAAGATAACCCACGCCCCGCTTTGTTCGAATCACATCTTCAAGTCCCAGTTCCGCAAGCTTGCCGCGAAGTCTTGTGATATTAACGGTGAGCGTATTGTCATCCACAAAATCAGACTGATCCCATAATGCTTCCAGTAGCTCTTCACGGCTTAATACTGTTTCCGGCTTCTTTAAAAATACTTTTGCAAGCCGGTATTCATTCTTGCTTAAATCCCGCTCCATGCCCTTATAACGAATTTTAAAACTGGAGTCCTCCAGAATAAGTCCCCCATATCCCATCTTATCGACTTTTTCTTCTTTCTTCTCCTCTTTGCTATACTCGCCATACACACGACGCATCAGCGCATTGATCTTTGTAATCAGTACCGGTATGGAAAATGGCTTCACCACATAATCATCCGCACCAAGCTCCATGCTTAAGATCTGATCTATATCCGTATTTCTTGCAGATGTAATAATAATCGGAATCTTGCTCTGTCTGCGAAAAATACGGCAGTAGTAATTGCCGTCATAATAAGGCAGGTTAATATCTAAAATAATCAGATTGGGATCTGCTTGTTGAAACTGTTTCTCTATTGTTAGAAAATCCTGTACTAAAATCACCTCATATCCGTAACCGGACAGAATCTCTTTCATCTGATTTCGCAGGTTTTCATCATCTTCAATCACAAATATCCGATTCATAGGCTTCCTTTCCAAAAAAGTATTATCTTCTTCCTATTGTTATCAATTAGATTAGAAAAGCCATCTCTTCATAATCCACTCTATTATGAAGAAACAGCTCATATCATTATCCCGGTTTTCATATCCATTATATCCCATGCTTGTCCCAAAATCTATTACTTCGTTGAAAATTTTCACCCTAAAAAGGCAGTCACACTCTCTTAGTGCGACTGCCTTTTTTCACTACATATTGTATGTCTGGCTTGGCTGTACTAATTTCGGCTGGTAGCCATTTTCACGAAGCTTTGCAACAATCTGATCTTTATGCTCATGACCAAATGCCTCCATCGTGATAACAAGTTCCACTGCCGTATTGCGGTTGATGCTTACAAACTGGTTATGCTCTAAGCGAATGACATTGCCTTTTTCCTTTGCAATCACGCTTGCAACGCTTACTAATTCGCCCGGCTTATCCGGAAGCTGAACGGAAACCGTGAAGATACGTCCTCTTTCAATTAAGCCGTGCTGCACGATGGAGGACATTGTGATGACATCCATATTGCCGCCGCTTAAAATGGATACGACCTTTTTTCCTTTGCAGTCTAAATGCTTTAATGCCGCTACTGTCAATAAACCAGAATTTTCAACGACCATCTTATGATTTTCCACCATATCAAGGAAATTAACAATCAATTCCCGATCTTCAACCGTTATGATGTCATCAACATTTTTTTGTATGTATGGGAAAATTTTATCTCCCGGTGTTTTTACTGCAGTACCATCTGCAATTGTATCTACGCCAGGAAGCGTCACAACGTGACCTGCTTTTAATGATGCCTGCATGCAGTTTGCGCCCGCGGGCTCCACACCAATTACTTTGATTTTAGGATTTAACAGCTTTGCAAGAGTGGAAACACCTGCTAACAGTCCGCCGCCTCCGACTGGTGCTAAGATGATATCTACAGTTGGAAGTTCTTTAAAGATTTCCATTGCTATGCTGCCCTGTCCGGTTGCCACAACCTCATCGTTAAATGGGTGAATGAAGGTATATCCTTTTTCTTTCGCTAGATCCAGTGCATACTGGCATGCCTCGTCGTATACATTTCCATAAAGAATGACCTCTGCACCGTAACTCTTGGTGCGGTTTACTTTAATAAGAGGAGTCGTGGTCGGCATAACGATCACAGCCTTTGCATTATAGACCTTTGCTGCATAAGCCGCACCCTGTGCATGATTTCCTGCCGATGCGGTAATCAGTCCTTTTTTCCGTTCCTCTTCAGAAAGGGTACTGATCTTATAATACGCACCTCTTACTTTATACGCACCGGTGAACTGCATATTCTCCGGCTTTAAATATACCTTATTTCCTGTCATTTCTGAAAAATAATCACTATAGACTAATTTCGTCCGATTGGTCACCTTTATAACCGCTTCGCTTGCTTCTTCAAACTTCTCTAACGTCATCATCACTTGTTCTCCTCCTGCTTGTATCCTAAACACTAGAAACGGAATCCGCCGTTATTCGCAGCGCTCCGTCTGCTTCTTAAGATAATAGCCCTATAAGATTTCTCTTCTATCATCTTATTATATTACAAGGTGCTATAGACCAAGACGATCTATAACACCTTAATAATGAACCTATTCAATTAGAACTGCATATAAGCATCTCATGACGATTTTTCAAAAGCCCCTAAGCTTCTCTTTTATGATCAAATAACGCATCAATGAAGTCATCTGGATTAAACTTCTGAAGATCGTCAATATGTTCTCCAACACCGATATATTTTACCGGAATCTTAAGCTCAGACTGGATTGCGATTGCAATACCGCCCTTTGCAGTACCATCAAGCTTTGTTAATACGATACCTGAGATATCTGCAACTTCGCTGAACTGTTTTGCCTGCGCAAGCGCATTCTGTCCGGTTGTACCATCTAATACAACTAAAGTCTCACGGAATGCATCCGGATACTCTCTGGAAATAACGCGGTCAATCTTTCTTAGCTCTTCCATCAGGTTCTTCTTATTGTGAAGACGACCTGCGGTATCACATAACAGCACGTCCACGTTTCTAGACTTTGCAGCTGTTACAGCATCAAAGATAACGGCTGCAGGATCTGCGCCTTCTTTCTGTGCGATGATATCTACATTGGCACGATGTGCCCATTCTGTCAGCTGTTCAATTGCTGCCGCACGGAAGGTATCGGCTGCCGCAACCATGACTTTCTTGCCTTCATCCTTTAACTGGCCTGCTAATTTACCAACGCTTGTTGTCTTACCAACACCATTTACACCGATTAATAATACAACGGATTTTTTATTCTCGAATTCGTAAGCGTCTTTTGGAAGCGCCATCTGTTCTTTCATGCTTGCCATTAATAGCTCACGACATTCACTTGGCTCCTTAATCTTGTTCTCTTTTACTTTTGCTTTCAAGTTCTCAATAATGGAAGTAGTCGCATTAATTCCTAAATCCGCCATAATTAAGATTTCTTCCAATTCTTCGTAAAAATCATCATCAATATTGCTAGAACCACTAAAGATAGCTTCGATACCGGATACAATATTATTTCTTGTCTTTGTTAATCCGGACGCTAAACGACTAAAAAAACCTTTTTTCTCACCCAAATTTATTCACCTCATACTACATTTTAAGAAATTTTATCATGTAATATGATAGTGTAATACTTTAGTGTATTACATTATCATATTGCTTTTTTATGGATATGTCAAGAAATTCCTGACATATTCCGTTCTTTTCTTCTTATTTTTCTAATTCATCCTCAATCAGGCTGACAGATACCAATGTGGAAATCCCTTTTTCCTGCATAGTAATACCATACAGACGGTCAGCCGCAGCCATCGTACCACGACGATGGGTAATAATGATAAACTGTGTGTCTTTTGTCAGCTTATGCAGATAATTTGCATAACGCTTAACATTCGAATCATCGAGGGCAGCCTCGATCTCATCGAGAAGACAGAATGGAGACGGCTTTAAGCTCTGAATTGCAAAGAGCAGAGAAATAGCAGTAAGCGCTTTCTCACCACCGGATAACTGC
>SVEB01000075.1 GCA_015057635.1 Lachnospiraceae bacterium
TTAAGTCCGCTTACCGGAGCATTTTTATATCGCAAAGACAAAAATAATCCAAAGAATGCTGTGATCATATACAGCATCTATCTTATGGCCTATACATATCTGGTACTAACGGCGACCAATTCATTCGCTGCATTAAACATACTGCCAATCTTAGCAGGAACCATTATATTTTTTAATCGGAGATATACAAGAAATCTATCGTTAGTTGTAGTTGCTGTGAATGTTGCCCGTATCATCATCCGCTTTTTGGAGGATATGAAGAAGGAATCATGGTAACAATGTTTACCTGCGGTCTGGTGAGTGTATTCGCACTGACTTTTATCCTGGTAACACGAATTGCAATCCGCTATAATCAAGATGCGATTGCGTTTGCGACACAGAATGAGGAAAAACAGAGAAGCCTGGTAAAATCTTTATTGGAAATTTCCGAACAGGTGAATGCAGAGGCGGTTTCCTTTCATCATCTACTGGAGGAATTAAATCAGTCTTCGGATCAGTCCAAGGCATCCATGAATGAGATTTTAGAGAACACAAAGCTGACTGCTGACAGCATTGCAGATCAGACAAGGATGACGAATCAGATTCATCAGACGATTGTAATGACATCGGATATTTCAAGACAGGTACTCCATGCAGCAGAACAATCCAAAACAGTTGTTTCCGATAATGCTGCAACAATGATTAAGTTAAAGGATCATGCACGGATGATCTCGGAAACAAATGAGAATGTAACAGAATCTATGAAGCGGCTTCAGGATAAGACAACAGAAGTGAAGGAAATCGCAAAGATCATTTATCAGATTTCCAATCAGACAAATCTGCTGGCATTAAATGCATCGATTGAAAGTGCCCGTGCCGGTGAGGCAGGAAAAGGGTTTGCGGTCGTAGCCGAAGAAATCCGTCATTTGGCGGAACAGACAAGAAGCGCTATGCAGCAGATTGAAGGCGTGATTGAGGAGTTGGAGCATAATGCGGCGGATACTTCGATGCGTGTGGAAGAGTCCAGAAGAGTGGCACAAATGCAGAATGAGATGATTGACCACGCAGCAGATGGCTTTGAGCAGATCAATGAGAATGTTAACTCTCTTTCTGAGAATATGGAAAGCATGAATACCAGAATGACAGAATTAAAAGAAATGAATGATGGTATTGTAACGAATATTTCGAAGTTATCAAAAATGAGTCAGAATGTAAGCGAACGCGCAGAGGCGACAGCATCCCTGACACAGAGGAACGTGGAGTTTTCTTCTGATATGAATTCTCTTTTCGCCGGTATCCTAAATAAGATGGTATCGAAAGAAAACGTGGAGATATAAGGTGAAGAAGAAAGTAAGAGACAACCGGATGGCGTAATAGAGGCAGGGGTCGGAGCACAATGAAATTCAATGTATGAATTTTAGGATGCTCCAGGCCCCTGCTTTTTTTATACCTTCCGTTGGTCTCTTATATTCTGCTTTGCTAGGGGACTATAAAACTTTTTCAGCAGCAATGGAGCTCTGTCTCCTTTCTGTGCATTATTGGGATGATACAGGCGGTGAGGCAATAAAGTATTATAAAAGAACGATATAACGTAACATTTGTTACGGAATGAGGACGGAAGATTCAATATAATAACAGCATAAACATAAGATACGGCGAGTAAAGCAACAGGCGTTCGTATTAATAAGAATTATATAAAGCGTTAATAATAAAAAATAGAACTATTTTGATAGAAAAGAGGATATACGATGAGTGCATTTTTAGGACCAATTCATTACTGGTTATATAATAAGGTTCAGGTTGAGGACCAGATGACAAAAGCAATTGTAGAAAAGGCAATGGAGAAGGGGCTTCTTACTGCAGCTACATTAGACACTGCAGATCAGAAGTATGGTACAATATTAAACCAGTCTTTAGAAGAGATGATTGATACCGATAATATCCATGGATGGCTTCAGGACAGAGTAAGCGTTGCAGAAGGCAGACTGGCATTCTTCGTAACAGAGATTATAGAAAAGAATTCAGATGCAAAAGAAGAAATCTTAGAAACTGCAAAGTGTTTTGGACACGACTTAAAGAGACCGGAGTTTCACAGTGTGAAGGAAGTATACCAGTTTATTATGGATACTCTTCTTGATGGCATGCCTTGTGATCATGTAAACAGCATTGAACTCGAAGAGGCAGACCGTCTTGTCTATAAGAGAAACCACTGTGTGCATGAAGCATACTGGCAGGCTGTGAATGGTGATGTGACAAAATATTATGAAATTCGTCAGGCAATGTTAGAAGGTATGTTAGAAGGCAGCGGCTTTGCGATCAGACAGAATGGAAATCAGAGCGAGATTGTGAAACTAGGATAGGGGGACAAGCAGATGTATAGTATCGAACTTATGGTAGAGGAACATGATAATATCTTAAAATTCAATGAGGTTGTAAAACAGGCATGCTTAAGAGGCATAAGAGGCGAGGACCTTGACGTGGAAGATATGACAAAGATGATTGCATTTGGCAGAAATTATGCCGATAAGCATCACCATGGCAAGGAAGAACAGCTTTTATTCAATGAAATGGTAGCACACTTAGGAAGAATCGGTCAGAACCTGATTACACACGGCATGTTAGTAGAACATGATTTAGGCCGTTTCCATGTAGGGGAATGGGAAGGTGCATTAAATGAATATAAGGCAGATCGCAATGAGGAAAGCAAGTTAAATATCATCGTGAATGCAATGGCATATACTCAGCTTTTAATCCGTCATATCAATAAGGAAAATGAAGTGGTTTACACTTATGCGGAAAAGCATCTGGATCCAAACTTACTAAAAGAGATTGATGAAAAGGTGATCGCATTCGAGAACGAAGCAAAAGAACTAAAAATACAGTCTTATTACCTGAATATGCTTGCGGAACTGATGGCAAAGTATCAGTAAATTCGGATCAGAAACAGGACACTTATTTCGATTCTATTACGTTTTTATTAAGGTATATTAAAGAAAATTAATTGCCACGTAGTTGACACCAAAGGGAATTAAGATTACTCTATTAAGTACATTTCTCTTTTTTGTCTAATAGACAGGAAAGATACCAAAAGAGGAATTGCTTAATGGATGGAAGGCATGACGTGCAGGCTAAAAGGAAGGGCATATCTGCCGTCTTCTACATCAAGTAATAGGAAAGGAATGAATGATATGAAAAAGAATACCAAGTCCTTAAAGAAAATAATCGGGATGATGCTTGTGCTGGCACTGACAGTGTCCATAACAGCATGTTCCGGAAAAAAAGATACGAACCAAGAAGCTTTGGTTACACCTACTCCAGAAGTGACAGTGGAACCAACGGCTACACCAATACCAGAACCAACACAAGAGCCAACACCGACAGTGGAACCAACCGTTACTCCGGAAGCTGACGGACAGGAAGAAACGACAGGAGAGGTGATAATCACCAATAAGATGCATGAAGCATTCGGAATCGAGGAAAAGCAGGTTACCGAAACAATTGTCGGCAAGAATAGCGATACAGAATTATATCATTACAGCATTCGATATCCACAGATTGTAAATCCAGAGAATTTAGCGACAATCAATCAGGTGAACAAACTGATTGCAGATGAAGTTGCAAAAGCAGGAAAGCAGTATATGACAGATCATGCGGGTCTGGATAAGGCGGATGTTTCAGGGAAGAGCCCTTACTCCAATACACGTACTTATGAAGTGACATTCAATAAGAACTATATCATTTCCATCGTTTATACCGATGTGCATGCAGCAGGTGGTCCGTATTCTGTTGAGACAAGAACAAGCTATACCTATGATTTATCAACAGGCAAGAAGTTAGAAGCAGTGGATCTGATGAAGATGAGCAAACAGGAAGTATATGATATGATTTCTGAGTCCTTTACAACGATTATCAATGAAGAACCGGACCGTTTCTTTGAGAATGCAAGAGATATCGCCGTACAGGAAGCGCCAAACGCTGGTTTCTATCTGCAGAACGGATGTCTTATGTTCTACTTCAATGAAGATGTATTAGCGCCTCATGCCGGCGGAATTCAGGAATTTGGTTCCGATATCTCAAGCATTCCGGAATCTTATAAAGAACCGGAACGCCTGCTATAAAGGCAATATTCTTATAACTTTGCGTATTCCTCGGTTGGATAGAATTCGTTTGATTTTAAGTAACGTGGGATAGATTCCGATATACCGTTAATTTGGATATCCGCATATTTATGAGAGATCGTTAATTGATAGATGGCTTCCTTTCCTTTTAATTCGCTGATGCAGCGCAGGCGGATTTTAAGGGAAGGGGCCATATTTTTTATGTCAAATAAGGTTAAGAATCGTTTGCAGCGTCCCTTAAACGCACGTTCCGGATCTAGGTTCTCAAGCGTCTCATTGTCAAAGGTAAAGTCTACGCAAAGCCATCCGTCTTCCATATAAATTTGGGAGGTACAGAATTCCGTTACGAACTCCCGACTTTGGCTGGCCCTTGAGATACGGGAGAATTCTTCCAGTTCATCCACAAGAGTAAGATAGGTAAAGCCATCAATGGATGCAATGCGCTGTGTTTCATTTGTATGTAACGCAATGGACTGCAGGATATTCTGTTTCGCCATAAAATCCGCGTAGTTTGGGGTATGTTTTGAGAAATTTTCCCCTGCTACATATTGAATATTCTGAAAAGCTTCCAGGTTCTTGGCAAGTAAGAAAGCACTCATGATTCCATGTTCATAATTCTGAAAATCAGATGTGAAGGCAAGTGTCTTAGCTTCTGACTGAATAAACTGAAGCGGCATCTTGAGATTATTTTTTAAAAGTTCAATCTGTTCTTTTGTTAAAGCATCTACCGCCTCAAGATTTAGTCCGGTCACTTTTTGACCATCGAATGTAAGGAGGTCGGAGAAGAAGTTCAGTTCGGCTGTACCCTGTGGATTGCAGAAGATATCGCTGCTGATGAAATTAATGAAGTTGGTGATATAATGCTGCTGGATACTTGTATATTCAAAGGAAAACTCTTTGTAGTCTCCGATTGAAAAGAACGGAAGCACTCTTTTGATGCTCTTGTTGATTTTTGCAAACTTCTTGATCGGATAGCCAAGGTCATGGGTCAGAGCGCTGATACAGCGGATAGCGTCCTCTTTTTCCTTATAGACCGTTAAATTATGATATAGACGATAGAAATCATCAAAACAATGGGTGATGCCAAGACGGACGAAAAGCTGATCGAGCACTGCACCGGTATCATAGCTTTGCGCCATATCCTTAAAAAGAGGAGCAAATTCATCATGACGTCGGATATACTCTCCTAAAAAGAATACCCATAGACAATGCAGAGTATGATCCCGGTAAAAGGAATCCGAAGCGAAGATCAGTTCCTCGAACTCTACATACGCATCAAAGAATTGAAAGAATTGGCTGTATCCTTTTTTGTTGGAATCGATATGGGTCATGGCGGCCTCAAACAATGCCTTCCATAAAAGAGAGGCTGTCTGAATCTTTTCATTCATGCCGGGAGAGGCAATCATCTGTGGAATCAGCGCCTTGATTTTCTCCTGATGGCCCTTTCGCCCTCTAAGAAATGAAATCTTATCTTCCTCCATTTCTTCTAAAAAGAAATTCATTACAACGGTTTCGTTTAATATAGCGTGCATGGCAGACCTCCTTAGGATAAAACGGCATATTCTTCTTTTGTGAAGAATTCCGGTGATTTTAAATAAGACGGGATATCCTGCGATATGCCATTGATCTGAATATCCGCATGGTTCTTAGCAAGCTCTAAGGTATAGGTGGTATCCGTATGGAGTGCGATACAGGAAACTTTTAATTTCAGCACGTCTTCAAGCTTTGGAACATCAAAAAGCGTGAGGAAACGTTTGCAGCGCCCGATAAAAGCACGTTCCGGATCCAGTGCCTTATTTTCTCCTGAGAAGATGAAGTCAATGTGCAACCACGAATCCTTCGGATATACTTTGGTAGAGCAAAATTCTTCCACGTATTCACGACTCTGGCTTGCCCTCGAGATACGAGAGAATTCTTCCAGTTCATCGACAAAGCATAAAAGCGTATTATTAGAACTTACTCTTGTCATATGATAGGTCGGTCTTGTATGATCGGCCATCGAAGTCAGGATTGTCTGTTTGGCACTGAAGGTAGCAATATCGGGACTTAGTTTCTCAAAGTCAGCGCCAGCTGCATAGTTTAAATTTTGGAAAGCATGTAGATTTCGGGCTAATAAAAAGGCACTCATGATACCATGACGGTATTCTTCAAAATCGGAGCTGTACGACAGAATGAATGACTGCATTTTGGAAAATATAAGATTTGATTTTAGATTCACGCGCATCAGCTCAATACGTTCCGGCGTCAGCTTTGAAAGGGCATCCTCCTTTAGGCCAATCAAATTATTCTGCTCATCGATTTCAAAAATATCGGTCTCTAAGAAATCCATTGTAGGATTATCGGAATCCAGCGTTGCCATCAGATGACTGCTTAAAAAGTCAATGAAACTATTGATCTGCTCCTGTTGTACGTTATTAAACTGAAAATCAAAATCCTGATAAGAGTGCACACAGAAGAACGGAAGCATCTGTTTCATGCAGGAGTTGATCTTCTCAATCTTTTTTAGCGGATATCCGAGATCATGACAGAGTGCAGCAACACATCGGATGGAATCCCCATAGGTCCTCTCTGCATGTGCGACAGTCGATACTTTTACAACATCGGTAAAGGTATCTTCCAAATGGATCTGATGGATTAACTCCATAAAGGAATCCACTAAGATTTCAGAAGGGCTGACAGAAGTGAAAAATGGTTTGAACTCTTCTTTTCGTACTAGGTATTCCTCTAAAAAGTACACCCACAGACAGTGTAGGGTATGGTCCCGGTAGTAGGAGTCCGATGCGAAAATCAGTTCTTCAAATTCTACAAATTCATCAAAATAAGCAAACAGGCTGTCGTATCCCTGTTTATCCGGATCAATAAAAGTCATGGCAGCTTCAAACAGTGCTTTCCATACGCCTTTTGCTGCCTGAATTTTAGCATTCATCCGTTCGGAGGCTAGCAGCTCTTCAATCCGTTTCTGTACTTTATCTTTGTAATAGGGTCTGTCTTTCAGATATGAGATAGAATCGTGATCGATTTCCGATAAAAAGAATTCTATCACAATTCTCTCATTTAGAATTTCATCCATAATATCCTCCTTTATCATAAAAATGAAAATACAATCCTATACATGATTTACAAAATTCATCTTTATAATACATAAATTTCTATATAATGTTAAATTGTAACATAACTTTAACGTATATCCAATATAGAATTACGGATTTTAGAAAAAACAGCCGGATGAAAGACAAGAAAAGTCAAGGAAAGAGAAGGAAAGGGTTTAATAAGCCCTTTCCTTCTCTTTTAGAATGGCTGGGGTAATGCCTGATAAAACTTCTTCTAATGTTTGCTCTACAAGGGGAGTATGGTACACATAACGAGAGCGGATGTCTTCTACCGCGTTGTCCATTACGAAACCATACTTTACAAAATCAAGCATTTCAAGGTCGTTGTAATTATCGCCGAACGCCATGGTCTTATCATGTGGAATTTTTAAATAAGTGGCGAGACTTTTTAAAGCAGTGCCTTTGTTTACGTCCGGGTTTACGAAATCAATCCATCCGATGCCGGATACCGTACATTTGGCATGATCCTGCCATTTTTTTGTGAAATAGGATGCGGAGCCATTTACAATACCGGTCTTTTCATATGCGGATACTTTAATGATATCTTCTGGGATGGAGGCAAAATCGTCTACTACTGTTACATTATTCTTTACAATAGAAGTCATTCGGTACAGATAAGATTCCGTCTTAGGCTTTACATAAGAGGTGGCTTCACCGGAAATCAGCACTTCACAGCCCTTGCGGTTATAGATATCTTCAATTAGATTCAGAGCAAGCGTGCGATCCATGCTGCTTTTTGAAATCACATGTCCCTGATACATGACAAGGGCACCATTCTCACAGATAAATCCCATGTTTTCGCTTGCCTTACCGAAGAGGCGGAACAGGTTCGGATACTGTCTGCCGCTTGCTGCTGCGAATACAATCCCTTTTTTATTGAGTTCATTAATCTGGTGGATGGCACGCTCACTTACGCTCTGCGCACCGTTCTGAAGCAGGGTCCCATCTAAGTCGGTCGCAATTATTTTAATCATAACATAGTCTCCAGGATGTAATATTTTGATACCGATGCATTCGTATCAATTCTGTATTATTATACCAGTAACTGAAAAATGGATTCAATAGGGAATTTTGGTTGCATTTTTTCATCTTCCGTCGCATAATAAAAAACGATACACTCTGAGAGGAACACAACAGGGCGAAAGTAGGACAACTTATAACGAATGAGGTGTAAAGATGTTTTCAAGATCGGAGTTAAAGAAATTAATCGTACCGCTTGTGATTGAACAGATTTTAGCCGTTACGGTTGGAATGGCGGATACGATGATGATATCCAGATGTGGGGAGGCAGCGGTATCCGGAATTGCACTTGTAGATGCGATTAATATCCTGATCATCGGACTTTTTTCTGCGCTTGCCACAGGCGGAGCAGTGGTAGCGGCCCAGTATATCGGTCATAAGGAGCCTAAAAAGGCATGTGAGGCGGCGGATCAGCTTTTTCTTGCGATTGCTGGATTGTCCGCTATTTTTATGGGGGTAGCACTGATTTTAAATCGTCAGATTCTTTCTCTTGTATATGGCGGCATAGAATCGGACATTATGAGGAATGCAAGGATTTATTTTTATATTACCGCGGCATCATTTCCATTTATCGCACTCTATAATGCCGGAGCAGCACTCTTTCGTGTGATGGGAAACTCCAA
>SVEB01000076.1 GCA_015057635.1 Lachnospiraceae bacterium
TCTATGATGCCGATCTGGTTATCTGGTTTCATACAGAGGATAGAATGATTCATCCATACGAGCGGATCAGGCAGATGATCGGAGAAGGAAAAGAGATGGAGGCAGTGGTCTGCTATAATGACCAGATCGCGGTACAGGTTATAAAAGCGCTGCAGGACTTAGGACGTAAAGTGCCGGAGGATGTATCGGTGACCGGTTATGATAACTCCTATATTGCAAACTCCGGAGGCATGAAGCTGACAACAATCGCACATCCGCAGGAAAAACTAGGTGAGATGGCAGCGCAGCTGTTGATCGATCTGATCCAGAATAAAGAGTCGGAAGTGAAACAAAAGAAGATCGAAATTGAACCGGAATTGATTTTGGGGACTTCATGCTGCAAAAGAAGGAACAGCCAGGAGACAAAATATGTGTAAAAATGATAGAAGTGATAGAGGAATGAGCGAAATCTTATTTAGGCATTGCAATATGAGGCTTGTATGGAATAAAAAGCAGAGCAATTCTCTGGTATAATTTGCACATGAAGTTCCGACTAAAATAACAGCAAAAACAGAATAAATACCACTAAATAGACAGGATTCGCAATGAAAAGCGACATCTTGTCTATTTTTTATAGTAAAAAAGATAAAAAAAACAACTTGTAAATACGAGTGTACAAGTATTAACATGAAAATAGAGGTATAGAAAAAATTTACAGGAGGCACATATATGTTAGCAGTTAAGAAGTACAAATTCTGGTTTTGTACCGGTTCACAGGATTTATATGGGGATGAATGCCTAAGAGAGGTTGCAAGACATTCACAGATTATCGTAGATGAGTTAAACAATTCAGGCCTGCTTCCATACGAAGTGGTATGGAAACCGACGTTAATAACGAACGAACTGATCCGCAAAACATTTAATGAAGCAAACGCAGATGAAGAGTGCGCAGGTGTTATTACATGGATGCATACATTTTCACCGGCTAAATCCTGGATTTTAGGGCTTCAGGAATATAGAAAGCCATTGATGCATTTACATACACAGTTTAACGAAGAAATCCCATATGATACGATCGATATGGATTTCATGAATGAAAATCAGTCCGCTCATGGTGATCGTGAATATGGCCATATCGTAAGCCGTATGAGAATTGAGCGCAAAGTAGTCGTTGGACACTGGGCAGATGAGGTTGTTGTGAAGAAGATCGCATCCTGGATGCGCACTGCAGTCGGCATTATGGAAAGCAGCCATATCCGAGTCATGCGTGTTGCCGATAATATGAGAAATGTAGCCGTAACCGAAGGGGATAAGGTAGAGGCACAGATCAAATTCGGCTGGGAAGTGGATGCTTACCCGGTAAATGAGATCGCAGAGGCAGTTGAGGCTGTATCCGCATCCGATACCAATGCTTTGGTAGATGAGTATTATGAGAAATACGACATTTTACTGGAAGGCAGAGATGCAGCAGAGTTTAGAAAGCATGTAGCCGTTCAGGCACAGATTGAGCTTGGTTTCGAGCGTTTCTTACAGGAGAAGAACTATCAGGCAATCGTAACGCATTTTGGTGATTTAGGAGGATTAAAACAGCTTCCGGGTCTTGCTATCCAGAGATTGATGGAAAAAGGCTATGGTTTCGGTGCAGAAGGAGACTGGAAAGTTGCTGCTATGGTACGTCTGATGAAGGTTATGACAGCCGGCATGAAGGACGCAAAAGGTACTTCTATGTTAGAGGATTACACTTACAACCTGGTTCCGGGAAAAGAAGGAATCTTAGAGGCGCATATGTTGGAAATCTGTCCATCTATCGCATCCGGTCCGATCAGCATCAAGTGTCAGCTATTATCCATGGGAAACAGAGAAGATCCGGCTAGATTAGTATTTACATCCAAAGAAGGAAAGGGTATTGCAACTTCCTTAATCGATCTTGGAAACCGTTTCCGTCTGATCATCAATGATGTTACCTGCAAAAAGGCAGAGAAGCCAATGCCAAAACTTCCGACTGCAACCGCATTCTGGACACCGCAGCCAAACCTGTATACGGGAGCAGAAGCGTGGATCTTAGCAGGCGGAGCGCATCATACCGCATTTACCTATGACCTTACTGCAGAACAGATGGGGGATTGGGCAGCTGCAATGGGAATTGAAGCCGTTTATATTGATAAAGATACAAAGATTCGTGATTTTAAGAAAGACCTTATGTTAGGAGAAATCGTTTATCGTTAGGAAAGAAACATAAATTCGGTTAGATAAGGAGAACGTTATGGAAGTAAAAGAAGCATTGATAAGCGGAAAGACAGCGCTTGGAATTGAGTTTGGATCTACAAGAATCAAAGCAGTTTTAATCGGTGAAGATAACACGTTAATCGCATCCGGAGCCCATGACTGGGAGAATCAGTATGAGAATCACGTTTGGACATATAGTTTAGAAGCTATCTGGAGCGGCTTACAGGATAGTTATCAGAAGATGGCAAAGGAAGTGGAAGAAAAATACGGAGTGACCCTTACCACAATCGGTTCCATCGGTTTTAGCGCCATGATGCACGGTTACCTGGCATTCGATAAGAATGATCAGTTATTAGTGCCATTCCGTACATGGAGAAATACGATCACAGAAGAAGCAAGCGAGAGGCTGACAAATGAATTCAGCTATAACATTCCACAAAGATGGAGCATCGCACATCTGTATCAGGCAATCTTGAATAAAGAAGAGCATGTGAAGGATGTTAGCTTTTTCACCACATTAGCAGGTTATGTTCATTGGAGATTAACTGGCAAAAAGGTGATCGGTATCGGAGATGCATCTGGAATGTTCCCAATCGATATTAAGACAAAACAGTTCAATCAGAGCATGATTGATCAGTTTAATGATTTAATTGCACCTTGCGGATATCCTTGGAAGTTAGAAGAAATCCTTCCGGAAGTATTAGTAGCCGGTGAGGATGCAGGTGCTTTAACGGAAGAGGGAGCAAAGCTTCTTGATGTAAGCGGTAACTTAAAGGCAGGAGTTATGATCTGCCCTCCGGAAGGAGATGCCGGAACGGGCATGGCAGCAACGAACAGCGTGGCAAAACGTACCGGTAATGTATCGGCCGGAACCTCCGTATTTGCTATGATCGTGTTAGAAAAGGACTTAAAGGAAGTTCATCCGGAGATCGATTTAGTTACGACTCCAGCCGGAGATTTAGTAGGAATGGTACACTGCAATAACTGTACTTCCGACTTAAATGCATGGGTTGGTTTATTTAAGGAATTTGCAGAAAGCTTTGGCATTGAAGTGGATATGACGAAGTTATTCTCTGTTTTATATAACAAAGCATTAGAAGGAGATCCGGACTGCGGCGGCTTATTGGCATACAATTATTTTTCAGGAGAGCATATCACCGGATTTGAAGAAGGACGTCCGTTATTCGTTCGTAATTCCACAGACTCCTTTACATTAGCAAACTTTATGCGTACTCATTTGTTCACTTCATTAGGCGCATTAAAGACAGGCCTTGATATCCTGTTAAAAGAAGAGGGCGTTAAGGTTGACCGGATCTTAGGCCATGGCGGTTTATATAAAACCAAAGGAGTTGGTCAGAAGATCACAGCCGCAGCTATCAATGCACCGGTATCTGTCATGGAGACAGCAGGAGAAGGCGGCGCATGGGGAATCGCACTGCTTGCTTTATACCGCAAGAATAAAAAGGATGGCCAGACATTAGAGGAGTATTTAAATGACAATGTATTTGCCGATCAGACAAGTACGACCGTTGATCCGGATCCAAAGGATGTGGATGGCTTTGAAGCATTTATGAAACGTTACAGCAAATGTCTTGGAATTGAAAGAGCAGCAGTTGACTGCCTTCAGTAAAATGATACGAATATCGATAGGACTTTTATAATGGGAGGAAACATCATGTTAGAAGAACTGAAAAAACAGGTATATGAAGCAAATATGGAACTTCCAAAGAGAGGGCTGATCACATATACATGGGGAAATGTCAGTGGTATCGACAGAGAAAGCGGATATTTTGTAATCAAGCCAAGCGGTGTGGATTATGACAAGCTGACTCCGGATGATATGGTCGTAATGGACTTAGAAGGCAATAAGATCGAAGGAAGCTATAAACCATCTTCCGATACCCCGACTCATTTAGAACTTTATAAAAAGTATCCGGAAATCGGTGGTATTGTACATACGCATTCACCGGAAGCAACATCCTGGGCACAGGCAGGAAGAAGCATTCCGCTATATGGCACAACACATGCGGATTACTTTTTCGGAGAGATTCCATGTGCGAGAAGCCTGACGCCGGAAGAAATCAATGGAGAATATGAGAGAAATACAGGTCTTGTCATTATTGAGACATTTGAAGAAAAAGGAATGAATCCGATGTATACCCCAGGTGTTCTTTGCAAGAACCATGGCCCATTCACATGGGGAAAGGATGCGAAGGAAGCAGTTCATAATGCCGTTGTATTAGAGGAAGTGGCAAAGATGGCAACAAAGACAGAATTGATCAATCCGAAAGTAGCTTCTGCACCGGATTCGATAAGAGATAAGCATTTTTATCGAAAACATGGCGCAAATGCATACTATGGACAGTAGAAATGCAGAGGACAGAAATTCATAAAGCAAAAATTCAGAAACAGTGATTGAAAAATAGAAAACCGTAAAGCGGTAACTCAGAAAACAATAATCCATTGCATATCAATTTATGAAGCGGACCTCACACATGTGGTAAAATACAACAGTACATTTGCTCTTCCTTGTTTATTATAATGATAAAGAACAAGTCAAGTTAGAGTGAGGTTTGGTTATGAGTTATGTAGAGGAATATAAAAGAATCATTGCAGAAACACAATATATCGCGTTAGCGACATCGGTTAATAATAGTCCCAATGTCCGTGTTGTGAACTATTGCTGGGATAAATCAAAGGGGAATCGTATCTATATCTGTACCTTTATGGAGCGGGCAAAGACAGAAGAATTTATGCTAAATCCAATCGTATCGTTTACCACAATTCCCACATCGGGAAGTGAGCAGGTCAGAGTGACCAATGCACGAGTTAAGAAAAGCGAAAGATCCGTATATGATTTTGCATCTTTGTTTGTCACTAAGTATCCAAGTTATAAGGAATTCATAGAAAACTGTGGAAATGTGCTAGATATCTATGAGATTTCCTTTGAGAAAGCAAGCGTAGTCGCAGGCGTTGGGAAAAAAGAAGTCATAACATTTTAAACAGAATCACTTAAGCTTAAAAAGTGCGATGCCTTTGAAGCTTTATATAGAAGAACAGTTGTTATCTTTTACAGATCAGTAAGGGATAGCAGCTGTTTTTTATTTTTTTACTATTTTTATCGAAAATAATAATTCTAATAGGATATAATGTTGAAAAATATAAAAAATTGACAAAACAATGGTGGAGTAGTATGATATTTACTATAAAATGGTAAAAAGTATATCTATAATTATGAAATGTTTCTAATACAAAGGATAAAAGTCAATAAGATCAAATATTGCATCAGTGGAGGCGCAGATGGGAAAATTAAAAAGATATAAGAATCTGCTTTTCGCAACACTTATATTTTGTGTAGCAGATATCTTTAAGATGACAGTGCTGTTCGGAAACATGCTTTATATGGATGTCCGGACACTAGCGGACTGGCTTGGGATTTTGGAGATCTTTGCAGCAGCGCTTATGGTAGGAGAGATGGCAAAGACAGCGAAGGCGGCGAAGAATCGTTTTTATTATATGCCGATGCTGTGTTATCTCATATATGCCTTTTACCTTGCGACAAAGGTATTTACGTTTAGCGGGGCATTGTATTCATTATCCGGAAATGACATTTTAAAATATTATAAGATGTATCTGATGGTGGCAGAATTATGTATCGGAATCAGAATGATGTATTGCGCCAGGGAAAAGAGAGAAAGAGTATGCGGAATAGGGCTGATTGCCATTAATGCATTTTTGCTGTGCGCATTAAGGATGTCTTACGGAATCAGTCTGATTGGAGAACAGCATGCATTCTTTGCAGGTATTTTTTTTAGCACCATTTTTACAATTTCTCATCTGCTTGTGCTGCTTTATTTGGATAAGCTAAGAAAAATGGAATGTCAAAAGCGAGAGGAAAGGGAAACTAAGACAAAACAGTTCCTTACAGAAAAAGAAGTGAGTGCAGGTACGATAGTGGGCACAGATAGGATAGTGAGCACGGATACGAAACTGAAAACAGAAACAGGGCTGAAAGCAGAGGGAAAAAAGAAAAGTGGTCGGACCTTAAGAATAGGCATGGGCCTAAGAGCAACTGGTACTATGAAATCCGTTATATCCTGTATTTTGATCTTGGCTTTTGTCTTACAGGGGTGTAGCGCAGTGAAAAAGCGTGTGGATGAAGTAACGGTATCCCAGGATGAAGCAGCAGAGAGCGGCAATAAGGATTTTCTTGCAGATGATGGAAGAACTTTAGAGCAGAGAATTAAAGATTATATCCATACGGTCTCCGATGACAGCTATAATGGAAGTGTTTTGATTACCTATGGAGACAAGGTGTTATATGAGGAGGCATTTGGATATGCGAATGCCTATGCATCTCTTGACCGGGATAAATATAATACTAAGGATCAGCTTTATAATATCGGCGGAACTACAAGACAGTTTACGGCAGCCGCGATCCTTCTCTTAAAAGAGAAAGGGCTGATCAATCTGGATGATACACTGGACTGTTATCTGAAAGGATATCGATATGGAAGCGAAGTCACAATCAGGCAGCTTTTGAATCAGGCATCCGGTATACCCGATTACACGGATGTGATGGGAAAGGTCAAGGATATTCTTCAGTACATATATGGACAGGATATGATCGGAATTACAGCCAATATAGACGGACGACATACGATACTCCGCCTGTTGAATTCATTTCCGCTTAGCAATACACCGGGAGAGGTAAATGAAACATCTGCAAGCAATTATTATCTCTTGGGAATGGTTATAGAAGAAGTGTCCGGCATGGAATATACGGATTATATAAAAGAAAATATAGTAAAGCCGTTAGGGATGAGCGACAGCACATTCGATATCAGCGACTGCAGGGCATATGCCTATGATGGCGCGAATACCGTAAGTATATATTCTCCTTATCTCACTTATGCGGATACTGGTTTCTGCTCTACGGTACAGGATATGCTGAAATGGCAGAATGGACTGTTCGGCGGAAAGATCTTATCCGAGCAGAGTCTTGCGGAAATGCTTACGGTAAATGAAGTCAGTGACATGGGATATGGATGGCGGAGTAATAAAGACGGTTATTATTATCTCACCTGTGACAAAGGCTTTTATACCTATCAGTATGTGCAGCCGGAAAAGGATCTGCATGTGATGGTACTTTTTAATACGTTTAACGGAGTAGGCATGAAAGTGCTGATCGATATGACGGATTATATCGTACAGTACTTAGAGGAAGGCGGTGTGGCATGAGCAGGGAACGAGATTATTTATTCAGCAATATAAAGGCTTTTTTAATTGTAATGGTGGTATTTGGCCACTTCCTGGAGTTAAATGAGTCCACGGTCATCAATGATTATGTAAAGATGTTTATCTATTTCTTTCATATGCCGGCATTTATCTTTATTTCCGGATACTTTACAAAGGATGTGGAGAAAGCCCAGCAAAAAGCGTTTAGCAGCTATCTGGTTCCTTTTTTCATAATGACCATTCTTTATTGCATCGCCTATCCATTTATTGCACGAGGCCTTGTATTCCGGGTTGTGAACCCGATATTTGCAGCATGGTATCTGCAGGTGCTTTTTTTCTACAAAGTGAGCATGAAATACCTGGTGAAGATAAAGTACATACTGCCGATCAGTGTATTCATGTCACTGGCAGCAGGAATGGTTCCGGTGCTAGGAAAGAATTTTTCCCTGCAGAGGACATTCGCATTATTTCCGATGTTCCTGTTAGGTTATTACTGCAAGGAAGAGCATGTAAATAAACTGCGTGCTATCCCTAAGAAGATTACGGTATCCATCCTTTGTGTGTTTGCGGCCGGCTTTTACATATTTAATCATCAGTATCAGCTGACATATGCACTTCTTATGAATGCAGAATCGTATCACGCAGTGGGAGTAAGCAATGCATCCGGAATCCTTGTGCGTGTGCTCATATTCTGCATCGCTTTGCTTTTTATCAGCCTTTTTCTTAATCTGTTTCCAAATAAAAAGACATGGTACAGTTATATTGGCGACAATACACTGGCGGTTTACTCTCTCCACGGCATTTTCTATCTGTACTGCAAAAAGAACGGCGTATTTCAAGGGGTGTCCCCTGTGACGGCGATTCTGATCGAACTTCTGGTATCCGCTGTAATCGTATTCCTATTTACGCTTCCAAAGGTAAATGGCCTTTACGGAAAACTGATTTGTCTGGTTACAACATTTGAAAATAACCGGATTTACGGAAGGAAGAAGCATGTAGAGGAAAGTACAGTATAACTGCGATCCTGTGAAACGTATTGTATGCTAAAACAGCAATTAATACATAGGATAAGGAGCAAAGAAATGCTTACTAGAAAGAAAGTTATCAGTACTTTTATTTTGCAATCATAAAACAAGTTATCTGGCAAAAAGAATAAAGAAAAAGTCTGAAAGATGAAAGATCCACTTTTCAGACTTTTTTCTTTATACAGAGTTTGGAGACGGGAAGTAGAGCTTATTATCTTGATTAAATGTTAATAAAAGAGGTTGATTACTGCCAGAAGAAATTTATAGAATCTTAGAAAAATAGAATGGAATGAAACTATAATTATGAAAGAATTTGAAAGAGAGAGAAAAATGTAAAAAATTAGTAGAATAAAGAGCGTAAAAGCGGTATAATTATCAAAGAGATAGTTTTTTGTGAGCGGCGGCACCTTTTTTGAGAAGTTACTGAGAAATATTGAGAAAGGAAGGTAAGAAGCTATGGGGAAGAAATGCAGAGTAGTATGTATGGGAGACAGCATAACAGAAGGATTTGGATTGGGCGATGATGCAAGCGTTTATTATCCATCCCGCCTGCAATCTTATTTAGGGGAGGAGTATCAGGTATTTAACCAGGGAGTCAGTGGATGCTGTGTGACCAATATCATGGTAGACGGTCAGGTGGCAGGATATCCGTATGCCAGACAGGACAGATATCGCGATGCGCTTGTGCTAAAAGGGGATATCTATGTAATCATGCTCGGAACCAATGACGCAAAGGATGGGGAATATGAAGATAAGAGTGGATTCGATCCCCTTAATAACATGATTTCTTATCGTAAACACTTCCTGCCTTGCTATCAGGACATTATCAATGATGTGCGTGGAGTGAATCCAGATGCCATTATCTATATTGTCAGACCAATTCCGATTATGGACTGTAAGATCTATACGAATAACAATAAATATCTGGAGATGCTGTTCCCTTATATGCGAGAGCTTGTGTTAAGCAATCGTGGGCTTCGGAAAATCGATCTATACCAGACATTCATGGAAGTAGGATTTAAGGAAAGGGTGGACTTATATCAGGATGACGGACTTCATCCGAATGCAAAGGGAGCCGATCTTATCGCAAAGACCATTGCAGATGAGATGATTCACCGATACAAAGAAGAGAAGGTATCAGCCATCACAAAATAAGAAGATTAAAATAAAACAGGAGAAGAGAGGATACGTTATGGGGGCATACTTATTTATTCATTTTAAAGAAAAGACAACACCGGACGGGGAACAGATTTATTTTGGATTAAGCAGGGACGGATACTGCTGGGAGCGGGTGAATGACGGAAAGCCGGTTTTATGGAGTGTTAAGGGCGAAAAAGGAGTCAGAGATTCTTCAATCATCCGTGCAAAGAATGGAAAGTTCTATATTCTGTCAACGGACCTTTCCCTTGCTAACAACTTCTTTGGAAAGTACGAAGGCAAATGGGCGAAAGTAGGACGGGAAGGCAGCAAATGTCTGATGATGTGGGAATCAGATGACCTTGTTCACTGGTCAGAACAGCAGGAATTAGAATTCGGGGATGAGGATTTCGGCTGTCTGTGGGCACCGGAAGCTGTGTACGATGAGTCAGAGGACGATTATCTGATTCACTGGTCTTCCTCCCATGCATCCAATGATTATGGGCCAAAGTCCATTTTCTATGTGCGGACGAAGGATTTTAAGACGTTTACCAAGCCGGCTGTGCTTTGCTCTAAAGAGGACGGGCCGATCATTGATTCCAGTATCTATGAGGAAGATGGCAGTTACTACCGTTTCTTAAAGAGTGAAGCGAATCCTTCTGCTGTGATCTTGGAAAAAGGGGATAGCCTGACCGGAAAGTATGAACGGGTGAAGGCATTCGATAAGGAGATGGCAAAGCTGAGGCGGGGTGTGTATGAGGCGCCGACTGCATATAAGCTTCCGGATGGGAAATGGTGTCTGATGCTTGATTTCTATGGATGCGAGAAGGAGAAGATGGGATATGTGCCATTTATCGCAGACAGCTTAAAGAGTGGGGAATTCATCCGATCCGATGCGAGGTTCCATTTCCCATATGGATTTAAGCATGGCACCGTGCTTGAGATTTCCGATGAGGAATATGACCGAGTGAAAGAAAGTTTTCCAAATACTGAGAGCGGAGCGATACGAATTTAAGCACAAAAATAAGACTGGAAAATAAAAGTGATATTTTGAAGTCGGTCCCAGAACTATTAAAAGATTATAAATACCATTATGTACCACTTTTTCTTTTCGGTTCTCTCATGTATACTATAGGCCAAGTGATTTCCATCACTTGGCTTTTTTCATGAATAGAAAATACTAAGAACCTAGAGTGGCTAAGCCACGTTGTTCTGATTTAGCAGGAAAAGCCCAATACAAGATACAATGCCGCATGATGGAGAAGTCCGTGGCAGTATTATAAGGAGTAACAGATGAGAAAAAGACTATTAGCAGTGGCTCTTTGTCTAATGCTTGTGATGCAGCCCCTTACCGCAAAGGCGGATAATGCGACTGTTGTTACAATCGGCGTGGACTTAACAGACAGCCAGGAACAATTAATGTATGAGTATTTCGGCGTAAATAAGAATCAGGTAGCCGTAATTGAAGTAAATAATCAGGATGAAAGAAAATATTTAGAAGGCATTGCGCCGGATAGCCAGATTGGCCGTAAGACATTCAGCTGTGCCTATATAGAGCCAACAGAAGCCGGTAAGGGCATTAATGTAAAGGTAGCGAACTTAAACTGGGTTACTTCCTATATGATCGCTACAACACTGACAACAGCCGGAATTTATGACTGTAATGTTGTCGTAGCGTCTCCATTTATCGTATCCGGCACCGGAGCGTTAACAGGCATTATGATGGCGTTTGAAAGCGTGACAGGTACCGAACTTGAGGAAGAGAAGAAAGAAGTCGCTTCGGAAGAACTTGTATTAAACGGTAACTTAGGGCAGCAGATCGGAAATGATGAAGCAACTATTATCATTACAGAAGTGAAGGATACCATTATCGGGGAAAATATTGTGAATGCAGAACAGATCGAACAGGTTATTATCGATAAGAGTACACAGTACAATATCTCTCTTACAGATGAGCAGGTATCCATGATCCTTGGTACAATGGAAAAGATTTCAACATTAGAATATGACTATGAAGCAATTAAAAGCACCTTAAGCAAGATTGGAGAAAGCGCGGCAGAAAAGCTTGGCTTTACAACAGAATCAGATGCAGAAGGAGCAGATGACGAGACAGAAGCGCAGAACTTCTTTGCCAAGGTAGTGCAGAAAGTAAAGGATTTCTTTAAGTCAATCGGTGAATGGTTTAAGAATCTATTCACAGGCAACTCTGCAAAGGAGGATGCTGCAGAAGAAGAGGGTTCTACAGAAGAAAATACAGACCTTGGTATCTTACAGAATACCAACGATGCCCTTCTTGGAGAAGGTGCGATCATCGATGCAACGGATGAAAGCGTAATTACACAGCCGGAAACAGATAACAGCGAAGAAGCAACAGAGAATACTGAAAATTCCGCTGGATCAGAAGAAACCGATACAACCGAAGGTGGAAATGGCACTTTAGATAATTCGAATGCTGACAGTACCGAAGGTGAAAATACAGGAGCAGAAGATGTGACTACAGAAGAGGAATCTGCGGAAAATGCAGGTACAGAATCTGAAACATCAGATAGTCAGAATGGTTCTTTAAGTGGAACAGAGACTGGATCAGAAGTACAGGAGCAGTCAACAGGTATTGTGATACAGCAGGAGTCAAGCGACTCTTACCAGACAGAAGATCTGACAGGCAATGCTCAATAATTACAGTGGTGGTAATGGATGGAAGATATAATTTTATATTAGACCGTCAATACTATAATAGATAAACAGCAAATAACATCAGAAAAGGAGAAACAGAATGAAAGCGGATAAGACAATGTTAATCGGCGAATTAATCCATATGGATCCACAGATTCCACAGATTTTAATGGAAGCAGGGATGCACTGCCTTGGATGTCCATCTTCTCAGATGGAATCTTTAGAAGATGCTTGTGCAGTTCACGGCATGGACGTAAACGCCCTCTTAGAAAGAATTAACGCAGTTCTTCCAGAATAGGGAAAATAGGTGTGAGGGGGAGAAAATGGCTGTCGAAGTAAGCGCCGCCGCCCTCGCACGATTGGCTTCCGAATGTTCGGACGCATGAGCAAATAAAAAACGTCGTATTCTTTGCCTATCAGACAGGAAAGCACCGTCTGATAGGCGAAGAATACGACGTTTTTTGTGCGTTATGAGTCGGATATTCAGAAGCCAATCGTGCGAGGATAGCGGCGCTTACTTCGACAGCCTGTTTTGCTTGGTGCAACGGTGGAAGAAAAACGTGAAAAGGAATGAGAAGGCTGCAGACGGAAAACCAGGAAGAAAGGATTAGAGGAAGAAAGGATTTGAGAAAGTAAGAAGTAGGGGGGAGAAAAAATTACAGAAAAAGAATTAGGGGGATAAAAAATTATAGAAAGAAATGCAGAGAAAGAATGTAAGGAAAATGATTTTAGAGTGAAGATTACATATTGAGGATAAGGCATGAATGGTAGGGGAGAGGAATATCGTTTAATAAGATAAACTTGGGTGAGA
>SVEB01000077.1 GCA_015057635.1 Lachnospiraceae bacterium
GTAATCTTCGTGATGTGGAAGTAGAGGATTTACTGGGCAGGGACCCGATTCAGGTTGATATTGAATCCATTATGGGATATGTGAGGGATAAGGTGATATTAATTACTGGTGGAGGCGGATCAATTGGCAGTGAATTATGCCGGCAGATTGCCAGACATCAGCCAAAACAGTTGATTATTGTCGATATTTACGAGAATAATGCATATGATATCCAGCAAGAGCTGATTCATGATTATCCAGAGCTTGACCTGGTTGTATTGATTGCTTCCGTACGAAATACGAATCGTATTAATGCTATTTTTGAAATGTATCATCCTCAGATTGTATATCACGCTGCAGCACATAAGCATGTTCCGCTTATGGAGGCAAGTCCCAATGAGGCGATTAAGAATAATGTGTTCGGAACGCTTAAGACGGTAAAAGCCGCCGATAAATATGGGGCGGAAAGATTTGTTTTGATATCTACGGATAAGGCCGTGAATCCGACGAATATTATGGGAGCAAGCAAGCGAATCTGCGAAATGATCATTCAGACTTATAATAATCATTCGAAAACAGAGTTTGTGGCAGTGCGTTTTGGAAATGTGCTTGGAAGCAACGGAAGCGTGATACCGCTTTTTAAGCGTCAGATTGCGGCAGGGGGACCAGTTACCATTACCCATCCTGATATTATCCGGTATTTTATGACGATTCCAGAAGCGGTGTCTCTTGTATTACAGGCCGGGGCTTTCGCTAAGGGCGGAGAGATATTTGTATTAGATATGGGGGAACCGGTTAAGATACTGGATCTTGCAAAGAATTTAATCCGTCTTTCGGGTTACGTACCCGGAGAGGATATTGCAATTGAATTTACAGGATTACGTCCTGGTGAGAAGTTGTTTGAAGAACTGCTTATGGATGAAGAAGGTATGCAGGAAACAAAGAATAAGCTGATTCATATTGGAAAGCCAATTGAATTTGACGAGAATGAATTCTTACAAAAGCTTTCAAGGCTGGAATCAGTTATTAGTGCTGAACCGAAGGAAATTAAAATGCTGATAAAGGATATTGTGCCAACTTATGAACCGGAGTCTAATAAGATGTTAGACTGATATTTGAGATAATATAAATCTGGGGGTTGTGAATTAATTTTAGAATAAAGCGATTCAAACTGGATGATGATATAAAAGTCATTTTATAGAGGCATCCTACTTTGAATCGTTTCTTATTTTAAATGATATATTTAATAAAAGATACGTTTAAGCAAAAGAAAGGAAATGAACTTACATGAAAAGAGTAATGGATTGGCTTTTGAGTTTGGCTGGAATCATTATTTTAATGCCTCTTATGGCTATAATTGCAGTAATTATCAAATGTTCTTCAAAAGGACCTGTTTTCTTTAAACAGAAAAGGATTGGCATTCACAAGTCCTATTTCTATATATTAAAGTTCCGTACAATGCGGATAGATACGCCAAAGGATTGCCCGACCCACCTCCTTTCCAATCCTGACCGGTACATAACAAAAGTAGGAGCATTTTTACGGAAAACAAGTCTGGATGAGTTACCACAGCTCTTTAATATCTTAAAAGGGGATATGAGCATTGTGGGTCCTAGACCGGCTTTATGGAATCAGGATGACTTGATTGCAGAGAGAGATCGCTATGGAGCAAATGATGTAAGACCTGGCCTTACGGGATGGGCGCAGGTGAATGGAAGAGATGAACTTGAGATTAAAGAGAAGGCAAAGCTGGATGGAGAATATGTAAGAAGGATGAGTCTATGGTTTGACTTCAAGTGTATTCTTAAGACGGTGACAAGCGTTCTTAAGCAAGATGGAATAAAGGAAGGAGAAGGTTCAAAGTAGAGGATGCAGATCGGAACGATAGAGTGAAGGGGAATAGAGTGAGAAAAATAAGATAAATGGAATGAGATAAAAAACAAGATGAAGAAATAAGGTAAAAGAGTCAGGTAACAGAAATCAGATCAATCAGATTACATAAACCGAGATGGCGGATTGATGTAAAATTAGAGGAAGGATCACAAAAAGGACATATACTCACAGTATTGCTTTTGCGAAGCTATGGGTATATGTCCTTTTTAATTGGTCTTAAGCTGACTTATGGATAAGTAGCTTAAGGACTTAATCATGTAATGAATAAATAGTCTGATAGTTGTATAGTTATAAAAACATGAAAAACTTTTTAAGCCTTACTTTCGTAAGTCTGTTTTTGCACTATTCTTTAACAGTGTATTTATAACAACCCCAGTTCCGATAATCACCCAGAATACCGGTGCAATCGTAATGGATGAGTCATTTGTGATCGCACTTACCATATAGCTGATTGTTCCCATAAAGAGTGCAATTCCTGCATGTACCAAGGAATTATTAAGATCAGCCTTAAAGTACAGTCTTACACAAGAGACTGCATACATTAGATAAAACGCTAAGAATGCGAGCAGGGATACAACGCCGGTCTGTACACCCATCTGAATATATAGGGAATGTGGTTTGGTTAATAACTGAAGTCCGAAGCCATTGTTATAAAGCCCTACATAATCATCATGTGCAAAGTCAAATACAAAGGAATCCGGTCCGCTTCCGATCAGAATATTATCCTTTAGAAGTGGAATGGAGCTTGACCATAAGTAGCCACGTCCGGTTGCGAGACTGTCGTATTTTTTAGGAAATGCTTTTTTAAATTCTGATGCAGATCCAAGCTTGCAAAGCTTTCCGTACACATTGATATAATAATAGGTGTTATCATCTGTCTGATTTGTAAAGCACCAGTCGTAGCCATTGATATTAACAGAGAAGCTTAAAAGGTCGCCGTACATAACCGGATATACATAAAGGCCGTTAAGCGCTTCATCATCAAAGGTATAGTAAGTAGAATCTTCGTTTACTAAAAGTTCGATTGCATCACCGGATTCTTCCCAGCAATTAAAGAAGATGGAATCGGATTCTGTTGTCATATTGATGTAAAAGGTTTTTCCGTTATAGGTAATGCAGGCCGCGCCATCCATTGTGGTAACATCGGTAAGAGGCGCTTCTGTGCCGCTGCTTTTGAAAACCGAAAGAATGCTGTTAATATATGCATTATTATTGGCATGGTTTACAAAGAGGAAGGCTGCGCAGAGAACGGCAACAACCGGAACTGTGATGAACCATTTCTTGATCAGGAACTTTCGGATGAAAATGATTAAGAATAGGAACGCAACAATAATACTGATAAAACCAGTTTTGGAACGGGAACCGAATAAGCTTAGGATATTTGTGATCACAACACAAGCGTAAAGGATTCGTTCGCTCCATTTATGCTTATAGCTGAAAAATAAAAGCGCCGTAAAAATAGGGATGATCATACAGGTGTATACACCAAGGTAGTTTGGATTATAAAGGGTCGCAAACGCCTGTTTATTATCAAAGGTAAACGTAATTTCTACATCGCTTGTACCAAATAATATGTTTTTACCAAAGGCGGTATTGAAGATATTGTATCCGAATGACTGGAAGGCACCGATCAGGCCGATTAAGAGGGCCCCAATTGCAAGTGCATTGATGATCATTTTAACTTCTTCTTTTGTTTCGATTGTTATGTAGATATAATATACAACTAAAACGTAACCGAGCAGACAGAATACATTTTCAAACTGTTCGTAGATTCCGCTGACAGCGAAAGACTTGTATTCGGAAAACACGGTTGAAAGGATCGTACATGCGGCATAGACAAGCAGCGGAATAAAAATTGGCTTGAACTTTAGCGCTCGCTTGCTAATAAAGGCACGAAGGATGGTAATGGTAAGCAGAATGCCGCTGATTGCGGTGAATGTCCACTGCTTGGAATATAAAAAGTAATCGTATGCTTCGTCACTCTGGGAAAACCAGCTGTAGGAAGACAGGTTTGGATTGTATTCATGATACCTTACGATAAGTGGCAATATGGCTACAATAAATAAAACTGGAAAGAGTAAAAACATGCTTTCCATTTTTGTTCTAGACTGAGAATTACCCGACGAATGAGTCGGACGAACAATAGAATCTGACATAGTGTATTCTCCTTTTTTTGTTTTTTCTACAAACCTAATTATACACAATATAAAGGCTTATTCAAGTAAATAAGGGAAGAAAAGCTATATTATACCAGTGGTAAATACAGGGCACAGGATCGTCTTTAAATATATGAGAAAAACTGGATTGTTTCTGGAAAATGGTTATAATAGAAAGGAAGATACTGGGCGAGAGCATACCGTTTATAGACAAATCGTGGAAGTCCATGCTATAATGGTAAGGTGCTTTTTTGCAGGAAAAGAACAGCCCTGTTGTTTTAGTTGGATGGGGATATAAGGATACAAAATAAAAGAGAAGGAAGGATACGGCAATGAATTTTTTAAAAGACATTTTACGCGGCATTATGATCGGTGTTGCAAATATCATACCGGGTGTCAGCGGTGGTACCATGATGGTATCCATGGGGATTTATGATAAGCTAATCGGAGCGATCACGAATATCTTTAAGCAGTTTGTTAAGAGCGTAAAGACGCTTCTTCCCTATGTAGTTGGTATGGGAATCGGTTTAGTAGGACTTTCATTTGTAATTGAGTACTTTTTCGGAAGTTTTCCATTTCAAACTGCGATGCTCTTCATCGGTCTGATTTTCGGTGGCATGCCGATCATGTTAAAGAAGGTAAGAGGAAAGAAGGCAGATCCGATCGGATATGCGCTGTTTGTTTTATTTTTTGCATTGATTATTGGGATGCAGCTTCTTGGAGAGAATACAGAAAAAGTGATTACTTTATCCGTTTTAGAAGTAATCAAGTTATTTGCAGTAGGCGTTGTTGCTTCCGCTACGATGGTAATTCCAGGAGTAAGCGGATCTATGATCTTAATGGCGCTTGGATATTACAGCCCTATTTTAGAGACAATAAGCGGAACCGTTAAGGCACTTTCACCATTTGATTTTGCAACCATTCTTCATAATATCGGCATTATCCTGCCATTTGGTCTGGGCGTGCTGATTGGAATTTATGCAGTAGCAAAGGGAATTGAATACTTATTGAAAAAGCATGAGAGAAAGACATATTTCGCTATCTTAGGACTTGTGTTTGCATCTCCATTTGCAGTACTAATGGGGATCGGAGTTGGAACACTGACAGCAGGAACTGTGATTGTTGGCCTTCTGACTTTCGCAGTTGGTTTTGCAGTTGCTTATTATTTAGGTAGAGAGTAAGGAAAGAGAGTAAGAAAATGAAAAAGAAGTTATTGGCTTTATTAGGTATTATGCTTGTCCTGATTCTTGCTGGATATGGAGTGACAAAGTTGGTAAGAACAGAGACACAAGAGGAAGAGACGGTGGAAATCGTAACTACCTTTTATCCAATGTATATCGCAGCGCTTAATATTGCAGATGGGGCCGAGGGGGTGTCTATTACGAATCTTACGGACAACCAGACCGGATGTGTGCATGATTATCAGCTGACAACAAAGGATATGAAGTCACTTTCTACGGCGGATATTGTAATTATGAACGGCGGGGAACTCGAGCTGTTTATGGAAGAAGCGATGAAAGGCTATACGGATCTGGATGTGATAACAGCCAGTGAAGGAATTACCTTTTTAGAAGGAAGCACACATGATCACGATCATCATGAGGAAGATCATGAGGATCATGATGAGGAAAGCGCAGAACATACAGAGGCTAATGAGGAACATGATCATATTCACAGCGATATTAATGGACATGTATGGCTTAATATGAATCTGTATCTTACAGAGATTGATAATATTGCAAATGGACTCGCCTTATATGATCCGGACAATGCCAAGGTTTATGAGGCAAATGCAGCTTCTTATAAGGAAAAGATTAAGGCATTAAAGGAAGAGCTAGAGACAGAGTTTGCGGCTCTTTCTGGTGAGGAAGTAATTGCATTTCATGATGCATTCGCTTATCTGGCTCAGGAGCTTGGGATGGAAGTAGTTTATACGGTAGAGATTGAATCGGATACTGCATTAAGTGCGGGTGAGATCGCAGAGGTTGTAAATGAGATTAAACTTCATGATATTAAGTATCTGTTTACAGAAGAGCAGTACAGCACTTCCATTGCATCTAATATTGCAGCAGAGACAGGGGCAACCGTTTATGTGATCGATTCTCTTGTAACCGGACCAAATGATAAGGATGCTTATTTAAATGGCATGAGAGAGAATATTAACACATTAAAGTCAATGCTTTTACAGGAGGGCGGCTTAGAAGGATAAAAGCCGCCTTTTATCCTGACTATCGGAGGAATAAAAAAAGATGTCTGAAAAAGAAGACGTGGTAAAAAAGAAACAAGTACCAGATCGAAAAGCTTTATATAAAAGAATGAAGGCAGGACCTCGCGCGTGCAAGGTCAAAGTGGAGGCACAGCATAAAGCCGCCTGTGGCCTGCATTGCATTAGGATGAAGGATATTGGCGTAAAGATTGGAAAGACGACTATTATTGAACACATCAATTTGCATATTCACTGCGGCAAGCTGACTGTCATCATCGGAAGAAACGGTGCAGGCAAGTCTACGTTAATTAAGGCGATGCTTGGTGAGATTAAACATGAAGGCGCAATTGAGTTTAAGGATATGCGGAATAACAGCCTTTCCGACCTTCAGATCGGATATGTGCCACAACATCTGAATGTGGAAAAGAACACGCCGACCAGCGTCTATGATA
>SVEB01000013.1 GCA_015057635.1 Lachnospiraceae bacterium
TCCGCATCCTGCCACTGCATTTACATCAAATGCGTTGATATTAGACTGCACAATTACATTTGCGAATGCAATAATGGAGTTCTGTACACCGGATGGAAGACCCAATTTAATGATCTGCTTTAACATTCCTTTATGGAATCTAACCTTTTTGGGATGTACGCGATAAACCGTATCATAGCGCACTAGTCTGCCAAAACAAAGGATTGCACTAACTGCCTGTGAGATTACTGTCGCCAGTGCGGCAGCTCCAACACCGAATCCAAATCCACCAACCAGTACAAGGTCGAGAATTACGTTAATAACCGAAGAAATCATCAGATAGTATAAAGGATGTCTGCTGTCTCCTACTGCCTGTAAAATACCAACAAAGATATTATACATAACAACGGCCATAACGCCTGCAAAATAGATTCGGAAATAGAGGATTGAATTCGGCAGCACCGATTCTGGTGTTCCCATCCACATTAAAATCTGCGGTGTAAAGATCACGCCTAAAACGGTTAAGATCAGGCCAGCCACAAGGCCGAATGCAATATCGGTATGAATCGCATCTTGTACCTTATCATATTGCTTTGCCCCGAAATAACGGGATATGACAACCCCGGCTCCCATTGCAATTCCGTTAAAGAAACCAACTAAAAGAAAGATCAGGCTTCCCGAAGAACTTACCGCTGCTAACGCATCGCTGCCGATAAAATTTCCTACGATCAGCGAGTCAGCTGCATTATAAAGCTGCTGAAACACGTTTCCAAGCAGGATTGGAATTGCAAATGCAATAATTCGTTTTGAAATAGGGCCTTCTGTCAGCAGTGTTTTATCAATCTGTTTCAAAAGATTCGCCTCTTTTCTGCTTTCATTATTCTGCAAGCCAGCCGTCTTCTCCAGCTAATACCTGCTCTTTTGTATAATAATCTGCAATGGATGGGTTCGTCAGGTGTCTCGCAAAAGATGCGCGTTCCGCTACATCAGAACCTTCACCTGTATTTTCAAATTCCACATAGGAGCACATCACTTCTGCCCTCGGTTTATTCCAGTTATGCCATCCTGCCTTATGGATATGGGCTCCTAATTCACAGCGTACAAAAGCAGTCTTCGCATAATCTCTCCATGGGCGTCCTAAATAAACGCTGCCTGGCTTATCGTCACTCGTAAGTTTGCATCCGTAGAATACATAACCGTATTCCTGACCAAGTGGTGTATTGGGTGCTGTTATGTAAGAGCATTCTTTAGACTCTCTCTTGCTTGAAAAAATTTCGCAATCCTTAAAATAAACGGTATTGGATCCAAAGATGAAATCCACATCTCCACTTACATAACAGTTTTCAAAATAATTTCTTGGATTTGCGTAATCAAGCGGAACTGCTGACTCTAAAAAATAAGAGGGATACATATACTTCTCTTTTGCCGCGAACTTCACTTCCCCATTGAAAATGGTATCCTGATGTCCGATTAAGCGGCAGTTGTAAAATGCAGTACGATCGGACGCGACATAGATCGCAAGTGCCTGACCAGCTACATCCCCTTCTCCTGCGGTATTTTCAATGGTAAGATTTTTCACCGTAATATCTTTTCCTGCGAATAATACCGTTGCTGTATTAAATGTACCGTATTCCCTGCCATCCGGACGTAGCTTTTTCGCACCATCCCCATAGCGAATTACAGTTGTTTCGGCACTTTCACCTTCTAATACAATATTTTCTTTTCTAATCCATAATTTTTCTTCATAAATACCGGCCTTGATAAATATGGTAACCGTATCTTTACGAAGATCATCAATCGCTCTGACTGCCTCTTCGATTGTCATAAAATCGCCGTCGCCAGCCTTTGATACAATAAATTGTAACTTCTGCATAAGACACCTCTTCATCTTTCCGTAATAATATGCTGCCTTTCTATTGTATCTTTCTTTTCTTAATATCACAAGCAGTTTTTAAATAGAATTTTGTATATTTATTACTCAAAAATGAAAATTAGCAGGTACAAACTATAAAAGGGCCGCCATTCTCAGGCCGCCCTTTTATAACTTTAAAATGGATTATTTAATTGTTTTTATTGGATATTTCATTTACTATTGGATATTTCTCTAAATCTTTTACAAGGTGATTTCATCTTACCTGAGTCGCTTTACACTATTCGCAGCATACTACTTTCTTTTCCTTATTTAAAAAATAAATCAGTGCACCGATGCATACCACTCCGCCAATAATATTTCCGATTGTAACCGGAATAAAATTCTTTAAACTGTTTACAATAGTCATAGAATCAATTTTTTCCTGTGATATGCCATAAGCCTGCACGGCCTGAGTTACATATTCTGTGTTGCGTGCTGCCATCATTCCGGAAAAGATATAGTACATATTTGCAATGCAGTGTTCAAAACCAGAAACTACAAATACAAATAACGGGAAGAACATCGCAATTGCCTTGCCGGCAATATCTTTTGCTGAAGAAGCCATTAAAATTGCCATACATACAACGATGTTACAAAGAATACCGGATACAAATGCCTGCATTGGATCAATTGCAACCTTTGCTGCTGCAACCTTAATGGTATAAGCACCTAAAAGGCCATGACTTGTATCAAGCTGTCCGGAACCATTAATTAATAAAGCGATAAACAGTGCACCAATTAGATTTCCAATATATACAAGGGTTAAATTCTTAACCATCTGAGATGCTTTAATTTTCTTATCAAGTGTAGCCATGATCAAAAGACAGTTTCCAGTAAAAAGCTCCCCTCCGACAAATACGATCATCATCAGCCCTACTGGAAAAATCACGCCTGCTACTGTTTTTGCAATGCCATAATCTGATATTCCATGAATTGCAAAATTGCTTCCCTGTGCACCAATTGCAATAAAAGCTCCTGCCAGAATTCCAAATAAAAGTGTCTTGTACCAAGGTTTTCCCGCTTTCTTAATACCCACTTTTATGGTATCCTTTACAATCTCTTCGTGTGTGTTGTAATTACTCATCTTTCCTCCTAAATCAAAAAAAACATCCCTTTTTTTATCTGCTTTTTTATCTTCCCCCTATCATATTACCTAGAGAATACAAAAAATTCAAGTGCAAAATGTTACTTTTTTAACAAAGAGTGAATTTCTATCAATAACATAGCTGAATTTTATCCAAATGACATACTTTTACCCAGTATTTCTCAGCTTTTACCTTTTACCTTTTATCTTTCATATAAATACTCCTCTTCCGGCCTTTCCTCTTCGATTATGCTCTTCACTTCCAGATAGCAAGACCCGTCTTCCTTTATTCTGACCTTTGCACATACACTCACCCATTCGCTGTCAATTTCCTCAAGATTTCCTTCCCAATGGCATTCCATGCCGACCGGCATCACATCTGCCGCACAACAGGACATAAACTTTCGAATCAATAAAAACTCATGTCTTTGATCCATTTCGCCTTCCTGACAGATCATTCCTTCTATAAAAATAGTATAATCCTCATATTGTTCCCCGTTCTTCAATAGTACCGCCATCCATTTAAGATACTGTTTTTTTGTAATATGAATCTCTCGTTTTTCTTGATCAAGTCCGATAAGAATCGCACTCTCTCCTTTAGGGCTGTCTGCAAATACTTCTATTGCCTCATTTGTAGAATGAAAACCATTCACCACTTCATGAAACTCACCAATATTAATTCCGGCAGTCAGTAATAACATTGGCGCCATAAGCAGCACATACGGTCCTATGCTTCTTTTATACTTTGCCTTCCGACTGGCCGGAATATCCACAATTCCCCATATAAGAAAAACAAAACCGGAAAATAGCAAATAGCTTTTCATCTTCGGCGTCACAAAATCTAGATAATGATTGGATAACACCAGATAAAACAGCCCCGCTCCCGTAAGCAGATAACAGCCAATTTCCGCAATTGCCCACATACTAATTCGCTTTCTCATCCAAGACCACCTCCGGCTCCCAGTTTTGATGCCACCCAGACAACAGCAAAACACACAAGAAAGCAGGTTATCATAAGCCGGATTACAAACTTCCTTGTGAATCCAGAAGTAAGCATCAGCATATTTTTAATATCCATCATCGGGCCAAGCACCATAAATCCATACAAGGCTCCCATGGAAAATGAACTTTGATAGCTTCTTGCCACAATTGCATCGGAAGAAGAACACAAAGAGAATAAAAACGAAAGAAGCATCATAACAAACAACTGTACCTCAAATCCGCTATGTTCAAAATGAACATCAAATTCTGTATGCAAGATCTGAATAATGACTGAAATCAGAATACCGGTTATCAGATAAGGAAATACAGAGAAAAACTCCGTTTTTGCATGCCGTATAAACAAATACAGCTTTTTAATCCCCGGCTTCATATCATCTTTCAATTCATAGCAGCCACAGCTGCACCAGATATCCAGATACTTCGCATCTTTTAAAAAGCAATCCATTCCCTTTATTTTAAAAGTCAGGCCAATTATGACAGCTGCCACAATCCCGCATCCTATTCTGGTAAATACAACGTGCATATTGCCGCCAAATGCATAATATGTCGATAAAATCACCACTGGATTGATCACCGGTGATACTGTCATAAATGTAACCGCTGCAGAAAGCGGAATTTCTTTTTTCACAAGACTTTTAAAAACCGGAATAGAGGTGCAGTCACAGACCGGAAGAAAGAAGCCGAACAGGACAGCACAAAGCATGCCTGCCGCTGTCTGTTTCGGAAAAAAGCGCTGAATCCACGCTCTCGATACGTAAACTTGTATAAAGGAAGAAAGAAGTACGCCAAGAATAAGAAAAGGCATAGCCTGCAACAGGATTCCCAGGAAATTAAGAAGTCCTTTCTTTAGCAGGAAATCCTCCTGCCAGATTTGTTTAGACATAAGTACAATGCTAAACAATAGAAAGATGATGCCAAATGATATTGCTTTCGTAATTGACTTTTTGGAATAAATCTCACGAATAATTTTCTGCTTCTCTCCTTCTTTAAAAAGCAATGCTTTTGGGTTCAGTTTTTCCATCATGCCCATACGCTGCTTCATTTCCAGCACAGAGTCAGTCCTTCCGCTCTTTAATGGCTTTTTTATCCGCTTTTCCTCCCGTAACACGACAAGATCACTGTTTACAATCTGTGAAAAGGGGATTTCTCCTGTTTTATCAAGCCTCTCTTTTAACATCCAGATTTCGCCCACATAAAGAACTTTTTCTATGTAACAGCCACCAATGCCTCCCCCCTCCATCAGCAACTCCTCTAATAGTCTGAATGATGCCATGCCATTCCACTCTGCCCAGATTTCATCATATTGTTGCCCTAATACAATCGTCCGTATTTCATTCCGAACATCTGTAATATTTTGTTCTAATTCACATAATCCAAAAGAGAAAACACTAATCTTAGATTTCACTCTTTCTTCAATTTTTTTCTCTCCTTCTTCAAACATAAGAAGCAGTATTTTCTTGTCTCTCTTTTTTTTTAGCTCAAGCACCGATTGAATAAACGATGTTTTGCCCGCATCTAGATATCCTGTGACAACGTAAACCGGTGTCCTCATTGCCCACTCCCCCCGTCAAACAGCAGGTTCAGATTTTGCTTTTTCAGATTATGACCGATAAAGGAAAGAGAGTTCCCTTTCGTCAGCACATCTTCTAATGTAAGCTTTCCTGGCACATACTGCACGCACACATACCCATCTTTTCCTTTTATAATGCCTTTTGCACGGATAATATCACCGTATTCTCCTTCCTCCAATAAAGAAAACATGTCTTTGATCTGTTTCTTTTCAAATTCAGCCTGTGAATAAATGGAACAAGTATCAAATACTTCTTTTGCCGTATGTCTTATTCCGTTGTTCGTTCTAAATCCAAATCCACTCTTTACCTTCGGCCGGCTCTCACCCGGCATTTTTCCTCTTTCCTGCCATATTGACATCCTAATGCTTTCCTTCAAAATCCCTTCCGGTATACTCCCCTTTTTGTCAGCAGCAACAATAGATGCCCGGGTGTAACCAGAAATAATCCCCTGAATCTGACTTATCATCAGATTCGATTTTTCCATATGGCTTAGCCATATGGTATCCGCATAGCGAAGCTGATCAATAAAGAATTCTCCATAATTTTTGCAGTATTTTTGAAGCGTCGTCACATCCACTACTGTGATTGCCTTAATACGATTTAGCAAAGACATGATTTTGGGATGATTGCATGCTCTGATCACATCTGAAAGTTTTCCTACGCCGGAAGGTTCAATCAAAATACAATCCGGAAGATAATCCCGAATAACTTGATACATTGCTTCTACGAAATTGCCCGAAAGACTGCAGCATATGCATCCCGAACTTAATTCCCGTACCTGCACGCTTTTTGACCGCAGAATGGCCGCATCCATACTGGTTTCTCCAAAATCATTTTCAATAATTGCGATTTTTCGATCCTGAAACACTTCTTTTATCATCCTTTGAATAAGAGTTGTTTTGCCAGCTCCCAAAAATCCAGATATCACATATGCCTCTATCGCCATTCAAATTCCTCTTTTCTTCGAAATCAAAAAATACCTAAAGCTACTTTATGTACAAAGATTGCGGTTTATAACAAAGCCTGCTATCTTTTCCTTGAAACTGTATTTGCTGTTCACAAAAAACGCTCTGAAGTTTCCCGTTTTTTCTTAATTCATTTGCTTATTTTATTAGAAATAACTCACCACTTTTATTTCTTATAAAATAAGCAAATGAATTAAGAAAAAATGGTGAGTCCCAGCTTTGATCATAGTAAATCCGTACTATATCATTATACTGTTTCTCACCATTTAGGAATGATTTATTTCTTTATTTCTTTTCGCTTTTTAAATCTTATTCTTTGGCTCTGTTAGATTAAATTGTTGATATACTACATTAAAAATAAGGTTGTCAAGTAGGCAACCTTATTTTGATAAGGTAACAACTATAAGTTCTGGTCTATTAAATATTCTCAATGGAATAATGCTATTTCCTAACCCCCTGCTAATAATCATGGATGTATTATTAGTTGTGTGAATACCATCTGTTAATTTAGGAAAAAGACCTTGGTCTGGAGCAACTAATCCACCTATAAATGGAAGTCTAAATTGACCACCATGAGCATGTCCTGAGAAAATTAAATCCACATTACTATTTGAATATATATCAAATAATTCTGGTCTATGAGAAAGTAATATTTTGAAGTTATTACTACCTTCTGTTAGTGTATTTAATAAGTCCTTAGTTTCAACATTCTGTCCATATTCTAACCAATCCGATCTAAGAAATGAAGTGTCTGCCACCCCTATTATATCTATAGAATCGTTATTATTAAATATTTCAATTTTTTCATTGTCTAAAACTATAACTCCGCTGTTTTCTAAATCAGATTTAAGGTCATCATAGGAATTAGACCAAGCCTCATGATTTCCAGATACATAATAGATGGGTGCAATATTAATTGCACCATTTATTAGTTCCATTGCCACATCAATATTTGTGTTGTTTGAATCTATTAAATCTCCAGTAACAACTATTATATCTGGATTTATCTTGTCTATCTTTGCTAATATTTTATTTTGGTCGATTCCAAATTGTTTGTTATGAAGGTCTGATATTTGTAAAATTTTATACCCTTTAAATGACTCTGGAATACTATCATTTATAAACACCACTTCACTTGTAGTTATAGAATTGTTTTGCCAGTTACAGAAAGCAAATAATCCAATACTAATAATAACTACAAATAACAAAGTCTTTCTTTGTTTTGTTTTAAATTTCATATTCTTTCCTTATCTTACAGCTAATTGCCACCCTTGATACGAAATTTCGTACATGCTCCACCGCTCAATGCATATCTTTAATACAGCTGCTGGATATACTGATAATCCCACTCTTTCGCAGCCTTCTTCGCACGCTGGTAGGAAACATTGAATCCGCGGATTCCTCTTCCTTCTGATTGAATCAAAATACGATTTCCAAAACTGATCAGATCCCAGGTTCCCAAATCACTGTAATCAATCGTAGCAGATTTCATCTGCCCGCCAGTCAGATTCTTCTCTTCTAATAACGGCATTACGTAAGGTGCTGCATCTGCTGACAGCATGGCAAGATAGGTAATCTCATCTCTCGATAAATCAGCATCATGCTTCATATTATAAGATGCAATCACCGCATCCGGCTTTCCAAAGGAAAGGATAATAAAGCAGATGGAAACAGCGGCAACACAATAGCGAAACAGAGGAAATCCTTCACGAAGAATGCCAATAATCGCTCCCGTCATAAGCAGACAGTTAAGTACTAAAAACCATACTACCATCAAACGTAACATCGTCAGATGATAAACGCTGATATACAAAATGATGCGGTATCCCGCTGAAAAGATCATTCCAAATGTACACGCTGAAAAAATTAAAAGTAAAATCTGAAGCACTTTGCTCTCCTTTGCCTCTTTTAAGCAGCATAACACAACAATAAAGTTAATCAATGTAACAACAAGAAGTTCAAAGAAACCTTCCCTTGCATATTCTGCATAAGTCATGCCTGCCGGAAGCATCGATTCGCTTCTGCCCAAAAGCATCACGATCTGAATCCCTACATAAATGACATATACTGCTGTAAGGCTTGCTACAACGGTAATAAACGTATAGGATCTGCTCTTTGCTTCCCTGCACATTCTGTTCCATGCATCCTTTTCATTAAACTGGTCATCCAGACAGCATACTGCCTTAATTACCGCATAACACAAAATCGCCATGACAAATGCAAGAATCAGAATAAATAATGGATCTCCCGAAACAAAAATTCCTTTCATAATGGAAGAAGTAATTCCAGAAAAGATGGCATCCGAACTGGCTAGCAGAGAGATCACCACAAAAAGGATCGGAATTGCAATACACAAACCGGTTAAAATCTGAATTACCTTTTCACTTCTTTTCTTCTTTCTTGTTTTAGCGTACTCCACACCATCCATAAATGGATACATAAATCCGAAAATACTTAAAAAAAACATATGAATCATCACGCCAAAATATTTTCCAACTGACCATTCCTTCTCACCGGTAATCTCTACGATCAGACTGAGCTCTAACAGCATTAAGATTGCTACTGTGTCAAGAAGCCATAAAAACTCCGACGCTGTAAACATAGCTGACAATGAAATTAAAAATGCAGCTCCATAGCAAAACTTCGTATAATATCTGTTCTTTAAAAACTTCTCGATACTCCCCTTGCTGTGTAAGTTTTCATCCTTTTGTCCAGGATGTTCTGCTTCTGCTATGTTCTGCAGCTCGTTTTCATCCACTTTCTTCTGTCCCCTTAAATTATATAGTTCCTTTGAAACCTTATTTAGCAGCACAACAGTGATGCCAGTAAAAACCGTATAGCTTAGTCCCAGCCCTGCCTTGTAAAAACACGCTGCAAACAGTACACCAAAAATCAAGCTGATCGTACCAAATGTTAAAAACCTTTCTGTCATTCTATCCTGCATGAAATGATGTTTTTTCTGCACTTCTTCTGGCATTACTCTTCCTCCTTCACATACTCGATAATATCCCCTGGCTGACAGTCAAGTGCCTTGCAGATTGCCTCTAATGTAGAAAAGCGAATTGCCTTTGCTTTATTGTTCTTAAGAATGGATAGATTCGCTAATGTCAGATCTACTTCCGCCGCAAGTTCCGTCAGACTCTTTTTTCTCTTTGCCATCATTACATCAAGATTAATTATAATTCCCATCACATCCTCCTATATTGTCAGATCATTTTCCTCTTTGTAAATAACAGCCTGCTTGAATACTTGGGATAAGACAAGGGAGAATAATCCTGCTATTGTAAACACAAGAATGATCACTAAAACAGCCGGTGTAATCGCAAAGAGCAACCTTACGACAGATACCCCCGCAATCAGGAAACTATAAAATCCCATCTTCTTTAAAGACTGTACATTTTCCATTACAAATGGATCCTCTTTTAATACTGTGTTAAACATCTTTCTTAATTCATAAAAAATTGCAAGTGCAAGTATTCCCGATACAATGAATACTACTACCATCTGCCAATAATACCGTTCAAAAACCGGAATCTGCTTTCCTGCCATACGAATCACCCATGGCACGCTCACTAACACTGCTATCCCAAAATAAAAGAATACATCAATCATCGATTTCGTGAATATTGCTAACTTTGATCTCATCTTTTTTCTCCTTATCCTTCTTTTTATAATTTCTTTTCATAATTCTTTTTATGATTTCTTTTCATTTCCATCCGTTCTTCAATAAAATACCATATGAAGTTTTGAAAGTCAATAATAATTTATCGTTTTTCAATAAATTATTATTGTTTTTTATTTTGCCGCGGTATCAAAACAAAAAAGCATGATATCATATATTCTTTTCTCAGGATTATTCCCCAATCCTTTTATAGGCCAATCCTAAAGAACATACTGTTATCATGCTTCTTACTATATGCGATTTTTTATTTAACCTGTTTAACAACAAATACTTTATTTAATAGCTAATACTGATCATAGTTTATCCGTACTGTATCTTTTTCACTTTTCTTTTTCACTTTTGCTTATTTCTTAATGAATTTCCTTCCATTCCTTCTGATAATCCAATGCCATAGAAGATTCACTTTCAAACAACGATCTTCCGTTTTTTCTATCTGCTGTAATAGAAATCATCATTTGGAAGGTTTCCTCCTACTGATTGTGGATTTGCAGTATATAAAACATTTAAATAACCGCTTAATTTTTCTTTCATATCTGCACCATCGATATATGTAATATTACAATATGGGAGCGCTTTCTCCGCCACCTGAGCGGCTATGATATCAAAACTTTCAATCATGGCTGCTGCCTCTTTGGTATTTGCATTCACATAATCAACACTTGCTTTATAGGAATCTAAGAAAGCATCTACTGCTTCTTTGTTATTTTTAACGAATTCCCTGCGAGCCACTACAACACCAGTAAGAAGAGAACTCTTTACTTCTTCATTCTCCTGAACGGCATCCCATTCTGCTGTCAGATCCAATGCAATGCGGATTGTATCATTCTTCATCTGAGCAGTTGTCACAAATGGCTGTGGAAGCATTGCGATTCCATTTTCAGTAGAAGCTAATGCCGCAACACACTCTGCATGTTCTGATTTCCATTCAATCGTAACATCCTTTTCCGGATTGATTCCGTTTTTCTCTAAAATATAATTCAGAGCATATTCCGGTGTAGCACCTTTACCGCTCGCATAGATTGTCTTGCCCTTTAAATCTGCTACAGACTGAACGCTGTCTCCGCTTTCCACAATATAAATAACGCCTAATGTATTGATTGCCAGAACTTCAACTTCGCCTTTTGTGTTATTGTATAATACGCTTGCAAGGTTTGCTGGCACAGCGGCTATATCTACCTCTCCTTTTACTAATAAAGGGGTAATCTCATCAACAGCGCCCGCAATCGTAAATGCATATTCCGCATTTTCTTTCTTTGCATCTTCATCCATTAACTGTACCATTCCCATTGAGGTAGGTCCTTTTAATGCTGCTACACGTACAATTTCTTTTTCTGTATCTTCAGCTGGTGCTATCCCTTCCGGCTGTGCGTTTTCTTTTGCTGCAGTATCTTCTTTATCTGCTGGTGTTACTTGGGCTTGCTGTGTCACTTCGGCTTTCCCGCTATTATCTTCTGCTCCATTATTTTCTGTCTTGCTTGTAGAACATCCTGTTAATAGCATACCAGTCATTACGACGGATAACGCAATGGCTAAAAACTTTTTCATATTCTTTTCCTCACTTTCTTATAACAGTTTCTGCTAATAAGCCTTTCCTATTGTATCACCCTTTTATGTTTTTGTGTTATTTTTTTACATGTTTCTCATAAAAAAAGAGGCTCTGATCATTTTCCACCAGAACCTCTTGCTTTTATTCTTCTGTATCTTTCTTTTCTGAATTCGTGGATGCCTCTTCTTCGCTTCCTATGGACGGATTTTCTTCGGATTCTATAGATAAACTCTCTACAGATTCTGTAGATGGGTCTTCTTCAGAAACAACACTCCCAGCAGGCACTGCATTTTCTTTCTGTACATCCTCTTCTGAAACAGACTCTTTAGCCAGATCTTCCTCTTCTTCGGAAACATTCTGCTGTTTGTCTGTATCCAGTGTAGTTTTAGAGTCGGATTCTTCTTCTGATTCCTCAGGCTTTGCAGATGCGATAGGAGCACCACACCCTGGGCAGAATGCTGAACCTGCCGGGATCTCAGATCCACATGTCATACAAACCTGAATTCCCTTAATGGCCTGAATCTGACGATGCAGCTTATTGATCTCATGACGGAGTGCGGCAACCTGTTCACACTGTTTCACATACATAGCGTTTTCATCATTCTTATTTGCTTCATAATATGCTTTTCCGATTTCTTCATACGTATGACGGATCAATTCCTCTTTTGCATTAATCTGACCATTCAGACTGGTTACTTCTGCGAGTTCCTTTGCTTTCTTTGCTACATCTCGCCCTTTGCTTGATAAGGTTTCACCTAATTTATCAAAAAATGCCATAATGCTTCCTCCTCTGCTTGTCTATTAATATTCCTACACTCATTATATTGATATCCGAGAAATTTTTCAAATATAATTTTATTGTTTTACCTGAATTCGTATGACAGAACAAACAACAAAGAGCAGTGCATAGAATCAGACCTTTTGGTCATGCTTTTATGCACTGCTCTTTTTATCCTATGTTCTGCTATAAGGAATGTGGTTTACCACGGATTCACTTACTATTTCTTATTTTACCCGAACACGGACACTCTTAAATGTCGTACCGTCATATGCATAGACAATAGCGGATCCTGGATTTAATGCTGTTACTTCGCCGGTTTCTGCATCCACAGATACGATATCCGGAGTTATGGTGCTCCATACAATCACACCGGAAAGACCTTCCGAAGCTGCCGTAAATACTGCGCTCTCTCCCACACTCATCGATGACTTATAAGATGTAATGGTTACAGATGGCTCCTTTACGACTACCTTTGTTACATACGTTCTTGTTTCTCCCTGGTATGTGATCGTCGTTGTGATCTTTGTTACACCTTGGTTCTCAAGCTGGATCGTATCATTCATTACGGTTGCAGCCAGTTCATTTGACGATGCATACGCAATTGTTACATCGCTTTCTGCCATGCCTTCCGGAAGCACAATTCCTAAGTCGCACCACTCTGTTGTATAGAAGGATAAGGAGGATGGAACATAGATATCATCCATGCTTGGTGCAGGAGCCGGTGTCGGTGTCGGTTCCGGACTTGGGGTTACAACCGGTGACGGAGTTACCTCTGGTGTTGGAGTTACCTCTGGAGATGGGGTTACTGTCACTTCTGGGCTTGGTGTCGGACTAACCGTTACGGATGGACTTGGTGTAACGCTTACAGATGGTGTCGGTGCAACGGTTGGAAGCGGTGCATCCGGATCAACCGGTGTTAGTTCAATACCATTTAATCTTGCCGTAATCGCATCGGAAGCTGTTGCGGTATCATCATATAAGGTAATGCTGAAATGTCCTAATGCAACACCGCTTACCGTACTGATCGTATCGGATTCCGGAATCGTAACGGTATAGATACAAGCCGGTGCTGAGAACTGACCGCCGCCTGCAGATGTCTGCGTATAAACGGTTCTGCCATCTACTTCTTCTGCTGCCGTATTCGTTGAAACAACTTCTTCTCCATCACCAAAATAGAACTTGGTTGTATTGTTTGATAATTTATCTCCTGTGTATACATATACATAGTAGGTTCCAGCTGGCATATCTGCTGAGAAGGTATATGGATCGCCGCCCTCACTGTATACATAATCTCTGAAATGTGCTCCGCCTGCTGATGTCTCATATGCCGGCATTACACGGTCAAATCCAAAGTGCTGGCCGTTGTCTAACATATTCTCCTCATATACCATGGTTCCAAGACCCTGCATTACTGGTGTTCCTAATGTAGTTAGGCCACCGTCACCGCTTAATTTAGCAGCACCGGATACTGCGGATGTCTCTGTACCAAAGTCGATCAGGATTTCTCTTGCTGCCTCTCTTACGGTCAATCCTTCATACGCGCTGCGAAGAGCGGTTAATAAGGATTCGTACTGCTGTGTATAAGATACACCCTTCTCAATTGCTTCTTTTGCTTCTGCTAATGCTTCTGCTAATGCCTGATAAGAAGAGATCGTGTAATCTACCTCTGATAGATTTGCTGCATCAATTTTTTCCACCAGTTCTCTTAATTCACTAATATCGATTTCTGCTACTGTCACGGCTTTCTTCTGCTCTAAGATCAGGGCATTCAGTCTGCCGCTCACAGCTAACTTAATCTGTGTATCAGCTGTAACAGTGAATTCCATATCTGTATAACTTACTTCGCCACCAACGCTTGACAGTGTTACATCGCTTACCAGTGTATTTCCTGTTGTAACATCTGTTATCGTTACATTAGACTTATTGTTTGCTCCGGACAGTAAGTCACCACAGTAAACTCGCATAAAGTAATCTCCTGCCGGAATATCTGCTAAGAAAGTAGGCTCCAGCGCAAAATCATCAAATAGGCTGTCTCCTGTACCACGGTTACGTCCGTTTAATGCTGTTTCGAATCCATATCCTTTTTCTGCTGAATACAAATCAGAAGTAAGAAGGGATACATATCCATCTGTTAAGTAAGCATTGGTTCCGCTGATAAAATCAACGTCTGCATACAGGCTGTATGGAGCGATCACATCTGCAGTATCAACGCCTTCTAACCAGTAATCAATCGTATCAATTGCAGTAACGATCTTATCCTTTACTCCACCCATTGTTGCAATCACGGCATTCAGTTGATCCAGTGCGGTCTTCATCTTCTCCATAGAGCTTTCTGTATAAAGTGCTGCGTTTTCGATTGCTTCATTTGCTTTGGCAATCAGTTCATCACCAACTGCAGTATCTGCTGCCGGCATTCCTTTTACTGTCTTTAATGCAGCTTTTGTAGCTAACATCTTGGAAATAAGGGAAGCATCGTATTCCAGCGGTGTTGTGTTATCTGCCATAAGACCAAGTTTTACATTTAATACAGCGATTGCATCTTTTGCTGTGTTCCATGCTGTTTCATCATAAGTCTTTACTTCCTCTACATATGTGCTGATCACAAGTGCATTAAAGTTAGCCAGCTTACCAGCATTCTCACCTTTGATGATGATCTGTCCAGGCTCGGTAAGTGTTACTTTCACGCTCTTTGCGATCTGGTCTGGAGTTGAATCTGTCATAACAGCGTTGCCTACAGAATATCCATTAATGAAATACTGTGCGTTCTGATAAAATGCAAGATTCCATGTTACATACGTATATAAGGAAACCATATAAGTTCCTGCCGGTACATCTACTGCAAACTCAAGATTATCTGCTCTTACAGCATCCTTGCATGCAGAAGCCAGAATGATCTCATCCTCTGTAGCATTCTCACTTGTTAATACACCGGAATCTAACCGGTCATAAGAAATGATACTTGCATCGGATATGAATCCATATCCTGCTTCAGCACTATATGCTCCATTGGTAATCGCGGTAAATCCGGTTGCTGTGCCATCTTTCGAACCAAAGTCAAACCGATACAGTGCCTTAGGCATCATATCTTCTACGTTTGGATTTGGATCTACAACCACTTCTGCTGCTTTCGTTGCTTCATTTGCTGCTTCTGACGCCGCAGCTAAAGTATCGTTTCCTGCTAAGGTAAATACACCGAAGTTATTTCCTGCATAAGCATATGCTAATACGGAAGCCATGCCATTTCTTACAGTAACCGTAGCGGAAGCACTTCTTACCGTTACAAGACAGTAATCGGTATAAACCGTACAATCTGTTGTAGCAGAATCTGCTCCATTTGCAACTGCTGCTGTAATGATAGCAGTGCCATCGGATACTCCGGTTACTTTTCCGGATGCGTCCACAGTTGCAATGCTCTCATCGGATGAATAGTAAACCACACTCTTTCCTTCTAATCCATCCATCGTAACGGCTAAGGTCTTTGTCTCTCCCTTTCCGATATCTGCCTGATTAGAAGCAAAGGAAACTTTAGGTGTCTGTTCGCTTAATGCTGCCTTTAATGTATCTAACTGAGCATCTTTATCATATGCGCTGATCTGATTTGCTAATAAGCCACAGTACATAACCGCACCATTTCTCTGTAAATGAACGGTATCGGACATGTACATGTTAAGAGCATTCACTGCTGTTTGTCCCATCTCATTTAACAGAGCATAGCTTTCACCCATCAGGTCTAATACCGGTACATTCTCTTCCTCAGCCATCTCAAGCATTACCTGACGGTATGCTTCAAAGCGATGATCCCATGCACCATTCTCTACGATATTTAATGCGATTGGCGTTACTAATACGAAGGTTGCCCCTCTTTCTTCTACTGCATTCTTATAATTCTCAAGATAGGTTCTGAAGTCTTCTAAGGAAAGGTAACGATTTGGTCTTGCCATATTGGAGTCATTATGTGTGAACTGTGCCAGTACATAATCGCCTTCCTTTACATTTAACAGAACTTCATTCAGTCTGCCTTCCTCTAAGAATGATTTAGAGCTTCTTGCATCTCTTGCATAGTTCTTTACTTCGGCGGAATCCGTCTTATAGTAAGCGTATCCTTCGCTTGTCTCTTCCACGATGGAGGAGTCATCTGCACCATTAAACAGCTGATAGAATACCTGTCCCCATCCGGTACGGTAATTGGATTTTGTATAGGTCTGAACAGTGGAATCACCAAGGACATAAACACATGGTACCTCTCCCTTTGCTTCCTTAGCGACTTTTGTTACGCTAACGCCCTTTACATAAACAGTCTTAACCGTTGCTTCGCTTAAAGCTGCAGCATCAGATGGCTGTTCAAAACGAAGGGTAAGACTTCCGTCTGTTAATGCAATCTTAAATGTAACAGTCTTCGTCTGCCCTGCGGATAAAGAAGCAGATGCGATTTCAGATTTGCCATGATCACCGGATGCGTAACGAACGATATCTTCTGCTTTCACGACTACATCCATTGCACTCTTTGTTGGATTGGTAAAGGTTACATTCACTTCATAATTTCCATTTGGAAGGTCCAAATCGAAGGATGATGTATTCTCATATGGAATTGCATCCTCATCTCTGCCGCCTTCATTTTCGGACCATACAAGAGCATTCACTGCCAGATAGTCAGATCCGGACTCACTCTTATTGATATAAGAAACGCCTGGAACCTTGCTTAACTCTCTTGCATGATATACACCGTCTTCTCCCCATCCTGCGGCTGCCACTGGATACGTGAAGTTATAAAATCCATTTGCACCGGCTGTATAGATGCTGTCTGCATTCACTGCTGCATTGGCACCAAACAGATATGCGGTTCCGGTAACGGTTACTGTCATTTCTGCTTTTACACCGGATGCTGTCTTTGCTGTAATCACAGCTGTTCCTGCTGCCACACCGGTAATCATGACACTCTTGCCATTTCCGGATACGGTAGCGATGCTTTCGTCAGAACTTGTAAAGGTAAATCCTTCATTGGCATCTGCCGGAACTGTTGTAATGGTCATTGTCTTAGAAAGACCTGCTGTAACGGTAATGCCCTCTTCTGCAAATGATGCGCTTTCTGCTGCAATCTTATTTGGAACGGCATTTACCGCTTCTTTTAAGATCTGCTCTGCATAAGCATAGTCATCTGCTGTCATAAATCCAATGTTATGTTCAGCAATCTTGCAAACAGCTTCTGCTTTTACAAAGATCTCATCGGTCAGATTTTCTGCAGATACGGTGCTCTTTGCTGCTTCATAAGCTTCTTTTGCTGCATCAAATGCTTTTGTATCAACGGATGGTACGTTAGCGCTATAGTAAATTGCAAAGTTGTCAAGATACGTATCCCAAAGAACGGATAAATCGTTGGAAGTTCCGTTATCCTGTTTACCTCTCATGCAAAGGAAGTTCATTAAGGTTACCTCGCTTGCATTTTCGGAGATTGGAATATCTTTTACTACTTTAGAAGGAGCAGTCTCATCATCTCTTGGAATCAGATATAAATCAGCCGTATGTGCTTCATAGTTAAATACGATTCTTACGTCATACCATAGTTCATTCGATAATCCACAGTCGGTTGCCTGTGTATTGGCTGCATGGAATCCATCTCCGGTTAAATATCCGGTAGAATCCGTTGGATATTCACCTAATACATAGCCGATATGTCCGTTATTGGATGTCTTTAAGGAGAAATACACTCCTGATGCATCGCTAAACTTGATTTCCGTTAAGTTTCTCTGATCCGGCTGTCCTGGATACCATTCAAATTCAATGGTAAGAAGTTTGGAATCAACACCTGTGATAGCTTTCTGGATCTGACGTGTTCCGGCTGCCTCTACATACGCATTGGCCAGACGGTTTCCATCCTCCTCCATAATAACGTGTAACAGCTGATGTCCGGTTGTTCCCCATACGGAACCAACAGCCTCGCTCTGGAAGTCATCTTCCATAACGGTCTCGCTTGCGCGTTTCAGACCAGCTACTGCTTCTTTTAACTTAGCTAATACGTTCTCTAATGTCTCTTCCTTAATATCTTCTACATAAACAGCTTCTTTTGCGTTTTCTAATGCAACTGCTAAGTTCGTATAAGACTCTGCTGTATAATGAGTGGAATCATGCATCTGATCCTCATATGTCTCAAGCAGTTCCATAATCTGATAAGAGGTACCCGGATTAAACTGTCCTACTTTAATGGAAGAAGACTTTGTTCCTTCTCCGATCAGACCTACTACCGAAACAGCATATTCATAATCACCGGTTTCCGGAGCTTCTACGGTGGCCTGAAGCTTTGGTGCTGTCATAGATGCTGATACGTAAGCAAGTGCCTGTCCTACTTTCTCATAAGCAGAATCAGCAGCTCCTTTTGCTTTTCTGTAAATATTGAAACGGGTGATTAACTGATCCGGATCATATAAAGTATCCTCATCCATGTTCCAGGACAGGGTCACACTGTTGCTTGTCTGTGCTTTTACGTTAAGTCCGGTTACCACTGCGGTTGGATTATTCCCATTTACTTTCTTAGCATTTACATATCCTGAAATGGAAAGTCCTTCGATTTCAGCCAGATGATTTGCTACAATCTGAGCTGCCAACACACCGCCGACTCTTGCAAGGTGAGTACCGTCAACGGTTAAATCTCCTTGAGCGGCTGAACTGATCCTGTTCTTATAAGCATTGTATTCCCCTAATAAATCAATGTAAGGAAGTCCATATTCTTTCGCCAGACGTTCCATTACTTCCGTATAGGTGGATGCTGAACTTGTACCGGAACTGATAACGACATCCAGTCCAAATGTCTGACAGGAATCAATGAAATAACGAAGATAGGTCTCGTATCCTGCTGCATCGTTATATCTTCTTCCTACTGCACTGTCGTTGATACCACCTTCAATAATAACGGTATCGCCTGCATTTGCACTTAAGAAGAAATCATTGTAATAACCATCTGCAAGATAGCTCTTAATGGAGCTTCCGGCAACGGCTTTGTTCACTAATACTACTTCATCATCCATAAACTGACTCATAGCAAAGTCAGATCCCCATCCGGTACGTTCCGGAATCGGTGTCCATGTTCCGCCATCCTCTGGAGGATACGTTGCAACGGTGGAGTCCCCGATGAAACGAAGGGTAGGTGATGTGCTTTCTGCTACGTTGGAAGCAACTCTTGTTACTTCAATGGAATTAATATAAGTAGTTCCCGAAACACCGCTATCGGTAAGAGAGGTTGCTAACTGAATCGTAAGCGTTCCATCTGCCACTGCTGTCTTTACCGTGCTTTCTTTTCTTGTTCCTTTTGCTGTTGTGATATAGCTTGCAGCAGATGGTTCTGTAAAGGAAGTAGAGAAGCCTTCTTTGCTCCAGCGAACGGAGTATGTATTTCCTTCTACATAAGCGCCAACTACTGAGTCTTCTGTGTCAGATCCCTGTACCAGCTTCACTTCATAGAAGCCTGCCGGAACATCTAACGTAAAGGTTGGATAGTCATATGTTACATTCGTGCCATTTGACGTTCTGACATTGTTGCCGGCTACATAGCCGTCTCCTTCTGTTAAAACGATCGTATCGGCATTCTGCCATCCATAACCTGTTTCCTTGGTATAAACCGTGTCAGCGCCGACTAACACTGCATTCTCTGACTCTTTTGTACCGAATGTAAAGGATCTCGTCTCTCCAAGAGGGAACTCATCCAGTCCTGCTTCTGCATAGCTTTGTTTTACGGTTACAGCGCAAACTGCTGTCTTTCCATTCACCGTTGTTGCAGTAATCTCACATGTTCCTTTTGCAACACCAGTTACAAGGCCGTTTGCATCAACAGTTGCAATACTCTCATCAGAACTTGTAAAGGTAACTGCCTTATTGCTTGCCTTTACAGGAGAAACCGTTGCCTTAAGCTGCTTGCTAGCATTTGTCTTAATCGTGATGGAAGCAAGATTTAAGGACACACCGGTTGGTGCGATTTCAATGCTTCCTGGTTCAGCCTGTCTCTTAGCATTTGGAATCGGTACATACTCCCAGTCCGTATCCGCTGCAAAATAAAAGCTTAGATAAGCTGGCTGATTGTATGACGTATTCTGACCTGCAACCTGTGCACGGTACTGTGTGTCATGCATTAGCGTATACATCTTTGTTGTAGATACTTCTGTATTCGTATAAATACGAAGTGCCGAGCTATCTGTTGTACGAACCACTAATTCTTCCCTCCAGTCACCAAATACATCGGCAATCAAGGAAGCATTTCCTTTTGTTCCGTTATTGGAAGAAGTTCCTGCTGCATTTAACAAGGTAGTGGTGCTTGTGCCATTTGCCTTTACAATATTGCCAGTATAAATCTGTGTCGTCATATCAGCAGCCCAGTTAATGTTCTGGTTTGTTCCGATTGTATTCACGGTTACGATATTCCCCTTTGCATCGGTTGTATTAACACCCCATGTCTCGTAGCCTCTTACATTCGAAAGAAGATCACCAATCATGCATCGTCCGGTATCTGCTCCGGTATATACGGAGAAGTTGCCTGCGATTGTCTCATTTAACTCAGCATCACGAAGGGCTGTTCCATATGGAGCTCCAGGTCCGCCTTCAAAGCATGAGAAGATTTCAAGACCTGGTCTGTCCGGATTGATATCCGTTACATGAATGGAGTCACCATGTCCGTATTTTGCCCAGGTTCCACTTGGAAGCTCATCTCCGCCGCTGCTGTACAGATCACCGTTATGATCTACAATCGCACCGCCATAAATGATTTCCTGGCATCCGTCATCATCTACATCTGCCGCACACATGTAATGATCGCCCTGTCCGGAGAATAAGGAGAAGGATACGCCGTTTGTTCCCACATTCGTGTTATTTCCGTTCATTCCATGAGGTCCATCATTAAATGGATTCGTCATCACGGTCCAGCCGCTGTCGATTGTCCAGTGCAACTGAAGCTTTCCTTCCGCATTCAAAGTATACGTTGCAATCGTAGCTCTTGTATAATAACCACGAGCAACTATCATATATGGATTCTCACCGTCTAAATAAGCAACGGTTGATAAGAAACGGTCACAGCGGTTTCCTGGTTCCATATAATTCATTGCATAATCGCCCCAGAGCATGCCGTCATCTTCCCGTTCAAATTCATACATGATGGTATCCATCTCGACACCAGTCTCACCATCAAATACAGACAGATATTCCGGTCCGGTAATGATATAACCTTCATAATTATTCAGGTTGTGCTTCTTCATCCGGTACTGATAACCGTTTAAGAAGTAATCAACTAAAGCCTCTGCTTCTTCTCTTGTATAACCGCCTTCATGATACATGGATGCACTCAGTCCGGTTTCCGGATCATCAAAACGTACGGTATGCATATAAGCATTGGCTACACCTGATGACTTATAAACCACATTTCCGGCTGCGTCTCTTACCGGAACATTCACAAGCACATCATCTTCTGTAAATCCTGCTTCTTCTCTTGAAACAGTAGAAGATGTATACTTTCCATCGGATTCCGTCACAACAGTAACAGTACCGTCTTCCGGAGCAAACAGATTAATGATATTCTTATCCCAATACTGTTTTGCTTCTATCATATCTTCGGAATCATTTGCCCATACACCCCAGTCCATAAATACGCCAATTAAGTATTCACGATACTCTTCTGCCGTAAAGACAAAATCTGCATCATTGCTTGTTCCATCAGGAGTTGTTATGTACGTTTCCGATGCGATATCATCCTGATTGTTATTATTGAATGTGATCACTTTCGTGCCAGGTGCCGTCTTCATGGAGATTTCAGCCTTGCCATCTTCATTCAGATCGTATACGATAAACTGGCTATAATGAGCGCCTGCACGGATATTCGTGCCAAGATCGATACGATATAATAACGTACCGTCTAATTTATAGCAGTCGATATATTGCTTGCCGGTAAATCCCTGTTGGGAAACATCCTTTGCAAGAGACGGATCCCATTTTACAAAGAACTCATATTCTCCATCACCATCCACATCGCCGACACTGACATCATTTGCAGAATACGTGATTGCTGTTGTTGTATAAGTATCGGTTCTGTCATTTTTCAATAACGTGATATCAGAAGTATCGACGCCATATACCTCTTCAATCGTTGTAGCATGTGGTACCTGAAGTGGGATATCTAAGTAACCAGCCCCATCTGTCGTATCCATCATGATTGCGGATTCACTTTTCTCCTCCGTTAGTTCCACTCCGTCTGATACCGGAACAACTACGTAGTCTGAATCAATGGATCCCCCAGCTACAACATAGTTTGTACTGTCTGTTACCGTTGCTACCAGATTGCCATCCTGGTAAACATTAAAATCGGTTCCAACTAAGCCGCTTTCTCCATAACCGGTAACTTCTGTTCCAAGAAGTCTCCAGCTTAAGAATACGCCTTCACTCGTTGCGATCTTTACAATACCTCGATCCAGATTCTCAAGGTATGCCAAAAATTCATTGGCTGTCGGTGATTCCACAGCCTCTGTTTTAGAAGCTTCCCCTGTCTCGAATACAGGTGCTACCTTAAAATAATAATTCTTGTGTGTTGATTTATGATATGTAAAACTTGTCGTATCTGCATCAACTGTTATAACCGAATTATCTTCTGTCTTTTTTCCATCCTTGGTAAGCTTTAAGAATACCTCTGTGTCCGTATCTTTGTCTGCCCAGTAAACATTGTAGCCTTTCAGATTATCTGCTTCGAACGCATCCCATTCCAACGTGACATGATCTTCCCCTATGTCTGTTATCACAAGGCCGGTTACGGTCTCTGCCCCCTCCAGACTCTCGATACTTTGGGAAAGGTTCTCGGCAGCAGTATCATAATCCTCTTTCACTGACATTGCATCCAAAACATTCTGAAGTGCATCTGTCAGATCCGGTTTAAAAGATTCCGATGCCAAAACGTTCATTGGCGGCACACTTGTAATCGTAAGTGTAGCTGCTACCACAAGCGCTTCTGCCTTTCTCAAAGTCTTTCTGTGAATCAGTTTTTTCGACCAACTCATGAAAACTTCCTCCTTCTACTAATTATAGCCATTTGCCATTGCTGGCATATATATTTACAAGCATGCAGTCACTAAAAAACAGACAGCTGCCGCTTATAAGTATCAGGAATATCATAAAATACGATCTCTTTCGTATATTGATATACGACATATTAAAGTAGTTTAAATTAGCATGGATTATGTCAGAATCAATAGAATTACTATGTAATTTTTCTTATTCATTACATATTGAGTACAACTACTCAATTTAGACTGTTATTCAAAGATATTTTCTAGCAGAATTTAAGATATTTTTACCATTCAATACATACAATATAAGCCATTATATACAATAAATCAACTAAAATATTTTTATTCATTGTAAACTTTTAGTTATTTTTTACTCATTTCCCCCTTCTTTTTGTTCATTATGACCTTAATTTTCTCCATAAAAAATTCTTTTTGCACACTTTTCTTAAATATATGAGTTGAAAAGTAAATTTGTATTTTTACTTCGCAAAAATACTAGGACTATTTTCCTACATTTCTAGCTATCGCTTTCACCTTTTTATCGCACCTGGCACATAGTCCGCCTATCATCCGTCTCCCCATCATTTGTCCACTCAAAAAGGGATGAAAAAAGTCAGATTGCGTGGTGATGAAAGGATCCGAACATTTAAAGCTCGGATTCTTTCATCACCACGCAATCTGACCTCTTTCATCCCATGTCTCGCACCGATTATGCGGCTGCATTGCGTATCTTTTTTCTCTTGTACCTTTTATGAACATCCGATAAATTACGAATAAATTATCATAAAATATCCATAGTCTATCGTATTGCTTTTGGCAGATTCCATTCGTATTTTGCTGAAAGGTAGCGAATTGCAACGATACTGATTGCACCGATAATCATGGCTGCTGCATTTTCTATCACCTGATTAAGGGCGATATAAATAACGGCTCCTGCAATGGAAGCACATGCATAAACATGCTTTCTAAAAATCTGCGGCGTCTCACCTGACATCATATCCCGTAACATGCCTCCGCCAGCTCCTGTTAACGCCCCCAAAGCAATTAGAAGGAATGCGCTAGTATACCCGTTATCATATCCGGTATTCACTCCAATTACGGTAAATGCCCCTAGACCGATTGCATCTGCTGAATTCATGATATTTTTGTAAACTGCGATATATTTGCTTGTTAATAGATCTTCTCGTATTCTTACTGCTGCAAACAGCAAAATGGATACTCCAATCGCTATGTACGCATAAGTCGGATTTCGAAACAATGCCGGCGGATTTAAACCTAATAAAATATCTCTTAGCATACCGCCTCCAACTGCGGTAATCGCACCGAACATCATAATCCCAAATAAGTCCAGCTTTCTTTTAATTGCACTCATCGCACCTGCAGAAGCAAATGCAACTGTCCCAATCACTTCAATAATAAAAACAATGATTTCTTGTGACAACATCTTCTATAACTCCTTCTCTCCCAGAGCCAGCTAAAAGCCTACCATGCCATCATAATTCTTTTATCCTGATCTGATTTCTTTCGTACTTGTACTGCTCTTTTTCAATTAAAATTCTTTTGATATCTTATGAAATAAAATGAATTCTGTCAATATAGTTCCTGAAATTTTTGCGCCTTTATTTTACATTTATATGGAAATAATTCTATTATTTGCTATAATGGTGTTATAGACGGCAGCATATCGTAATTCTTTAAGCGGAAACGCTCTATCCTAACAAAGCCGTCTGCTTTATTTCTTTGATTTTCTTTATTATATCCCCGAGCTTCCTTCTGCTTTCTTTACCATGACTTTTTATTCCACTACATAATTTTAGCATCCTAATGGACAAAGCAGGAATATAGCCGGGCTGAATACGAAAAGGAGAGCAGCATGTATCACAAAAATGAAGCAGCTTTAACACCGCCTATGGGGTGGAACAGCTATGATTACTACAATACTTCTGTTACGGAGGCAGAAGTGATTGCAAATGCCGAGTATATGGCAAGCAATCTGCGTGAATATGGATGGGAATACATTGTCATTGATATTCAATGGTCCGATCCGAATGCAGGCACGAAAGACGAGCAGTATATTAATTTTTCTCATTTTACAATCGATGAATTCTCCAGGCAGACTCCTGCTATCAACCGATTCCCTTCCGCAAAAGATGGCGCTGGCTTTAAGCCTCTTAGTGACTTTATTCACTCCCTCGGCTTAAAATTCGGCATACATATTATGCGTGGCATCCCGCGTATCGCCGCGCATCTTCATACAAAAATAAAAGGCAGCACCCATACAGCAGACGAGATCGCCAATCCATATTCCATCAGCAAATGGAATCCGGATATGTATGGTGTGGACTGTAGTAAAGAAGGTGCACAGGAATATTACAATTCCATTTTTGAACTGTATGCCTCCTGGGGTGTTGACTTTGTTAAAGTAGACGATATCTGTAACACCAACATGTATCCGGACAATCCGTACTCTGCCGAAAAAGAAATCGAAATGATTCATCATGCGATTGCCCTATGCGGCCGTCCGATGGTATTAAGCCTGTCTCCGGGACCTGCTCTGATTGAAAAGGCATGGCACCTTGAAACATACGCCAATATGTGGCGTATCACCGATGATTTCTGGGACAGCTATCCGCTTCTTCTTGATATGTTCAAAAGATGTGAAATCTGGCAGGGACACTCTAAACCCGGATGCTGGCCAGACTGTGATATGCTTCCGATCGGGTATATTGGAAAAGGATTTCATCATGAACGTATGACAAACTTTACGAAGGACGAACAAATGACCATGATGACATTGTGGTGTCTGTTCCGTTCGCCTCTTATGCTGGGCTGCGAGCTTACCAAGCTGGATGATTTCACCCTTTCACTGCTGACCAATAAAGATGTGATTGGCCTTACAAAGCATTCGAAAAGAGCACATCAGATTGCCCGTAATGAAAAATCAGCTGTCTGGATGTGTAAGGACACCCTTAATGATGACTTCTATTGCGCCATGTTTAATTTCACAAATGAACCATTGTCCGTTTCCATCGGTTTTAATGAACTTGGCATAAGCGGACCATTAGCCGCCAAAAACCTCTGGACCGGTGAAGTATACCCGGATATATCCTGGGCATTCTCAACTGTCATCGCACCGCATGGCACTGCCCTTTTCTCCTTAAGCTTCTAGACGCTAAAAAGCAGATTTCTCACTCTGAGTTGTGCGTATCTTCTTTTCTCAAGACGATGCCACTTTGTCATACCGAAGCGTATGCCAAGCATTCATCCCTTTAAGCATTTTAGGATTTATTAGGAAGTGCATAAGAACTTTCGTATGAATAGAAAAGAACGTTACACTCTTTCATGTAAAATGGCCTCCGCAGATTAAGCACACGTTTATATGTGCCTGATCTGCGGAGGCTATTTCCTACAGCCGTCTTTTTGATTGTTAACTCAAACTTCGCAGTCGATTTTTGTATTACAGGCATTCACTACACTGCCTAGACTAAAATCAACTGTGAAGTTTGAGTTATTATCTTTCAGGATAGATTTTCTTTAAGATGCTTCTGGCAACGCTTAACCCATTAGCAGAAGCCTGTAAAAGCCCTCTTGTCACAGATGCTCCATCACCGATAGCACGCAAGCCTTTTATGCTTGTTTCAAAATCATCATTCACCACCACTTTATTGGAATAGAATTTCACTTCAACACCATACATTAATGTCTCATCACTTGCGATACCCGGTGTTACCTTATCAAGTGCCAAAATCATTTCCTTAATATCTACCATAATACGATGTGGAAAAACAAGGGATAGATCCCCCGGAACCGCATCTTTTAGTGTCGGGATCAAATTATTCCGGCAGAGTCTTTCTTCCGTCGTTCTTCTTCCTCTCTGGAAATCCCCAAATGTCTGTACTAAAATCTTCCCGTCACAGAGCATATTGCTGAGCTGTGCGATGTGTTTGCCGTACTGAATCGGTGTCTTAAATGGTTTGGTAAAATTCTTAGATACCAGAATTGCAAAATTAGTATTGTCTGTCTTTCGGTCTTTCGATTTATACGCATGCCCATTCACAACCGCAAGGCCGTTCTCATAATACTCCGTTGCCACCTCCCCGGATGGATTGGTACAGAATACCCGCACTTTATCATCAAATGTTGGAGTATGATAGATGAGTTTCGCTTCGTATAAGGAATCGTTAAGCTCTTTCATAATCTCATCCCTTACTTCCACACGCACTCCAATATCAACCGTTCCAACCTTTGTCTCAATCTGCTGATTCTCACATACATGGCTGAACCATTCAGACCCTTCTCTTCCGACTGCGCATACAATCTCATCGGCGTAATATGTATCTCCTTTGTCGGTCGTAACACCTCTGACTTTTCCATCCTCAATCAAGATATTGCTGACCATTGTACGAAACTGCATGCTAATTCCCGCATCCAAAAGATGCTTCTGCAGCCTTGCATATATCTTATAGCCTTCCTCCGTTCCAAGATGACGAATTGGACATTCAATCAACTTTAAGTTCGCATTGATTGCTTTTCGGCGTATTTCCCGAATCTCATCCTTCTTATCAATACCATAAACCTTTTGGTCTGCCCCGAACTCTAGATAAATCGTGTCTGCTTCTTTTAACAGGGAAGAGGCCTGATCATATCCTAAGATTTCCGGAAGATTTCCTCCTACATCCGGAGACAGTGATAACTTTCCGTCAGAAAATGCACCTGCTCCTGCAAATCCAGTTGTAATCGAACACGGCTTGCATCCCATGCATTTATTTGTCGTTCTTTTCGGACAGGATCTTTCTTCAATCCTTCTTCCTTTTTCAATCATAAGCACTTTCAGATCCGGTTTCTGTCTGATCAATTCGTATGCACAAAAAATTCCGGACGGACCGGCTCCTATTATAATAACATCATATCTTTTATCCATCGTAGTCATTACCTCATGTTTCTACAGATTTGTGGGATTATAATACGACACTCACAGAAATAACTTACCACTTTTCTATTTTTTTGTAAATATCAGGTGAACAAAATACCATGACTTGTCTGACCATTATGAATTTCCTATCTTTCATAATATTTTCTGAATTACTTTTAATTGTCTGAATATTGTTCGTATATATCCACATTATCCACATAGTTTTCAACATTTCTTTGTAATCTTCAGACTTTGTTTAAAGAGCTCTACTTCCCCTCATTCGGAATAAATGCAGAAAATATGCTAAGTCGCAAGAAAATGACCGGAATATTTCACCATATATGTACATTCCAATCAATTCACTTATTTATCCACATCAAAAATAGTCCACCGCATTTTCCACAATATCCACAGCTTCTTACCTCATATATTGAAAATCATTCCCACACTCCACGAATCATTAATGCACCTCATCTCTTTTGACACCTTTTTAGCCTCTTTCCCGGCTAAAGTCCTATGCATCATCTAACATCGTTCCCATAAGGGGTACCTCCTTGCTATAAAACTTTTCTTCGCGCCTCATAAGACAAAAATCCGGCACAGAATATTACAGGACGATCAAATATGCGTTGCCATTCTCTGATTTCACTTAGCATGGCTCGCAGTATGACACGAACAGCACCTCCTTTCGTACTACTTTTCACTTCATAATTTTAAACTTACCAACAACCAAAAGTCCCTTTGACTTGCTGGTTATAAAGAAAGCATAAAAAAACTAGCGTCGCATCTTGAAATCGATTTGTCAGACACAGATCAGCAGACTTACCGACAGCAAAAAAAGAAAGGGATGCTACCGTAAAGATAGCATCCCTTTCGCACTTACTTATTTATTCCGTTTTTTATCCCACCCCGTTAGCCCTCTGCTCTTAAAACAGTGATTTTACGTAGCTTTCCTTGTTTTCTTATGTCAGGGGCATAAAAAGAGAGCCTTCTCTCTTTCTACCGCATCTGGATATAACGTTTTATCTGTCTGATTTTTCTTCCTTGTCCAGAATCCATATGTCTTCTCTAAAGCTTACAGTTCTAACTTCATCTGTACTTCTTTTTCCGCTTCTTGCTTAAAGTCGGCAACTTTCTCAGCAGATACCGCCGGAAGATCTCCTAATGTGGTAAGACCGAAGTTTCGTAAGAAATCCTCTGTCGTTCCAAATAAAATCGGCCTTCCCGGTGCATCCATACGTCCCACTTCGCAGACAAGATTGTATTCCACCAGCTTATTAACTGCATGATCAGACTTCACGCCTCGGATATTCTCAATCTCCTGCTTGGTGATTGGCTGCTTATAAGCAATAATGGACAGCGTCTCCAATAAGATATCTGTCAGCATATGCTTCTTTGGCACATGTGCGATCTGAATCAGCGCCTCGTACATAGATGCTTTCGTACACATCTGGAAGGAGTCATTAATTTCAATAATCTTAATGCCTCTGGATTCATCCTCATACCGGTCCATCATATTTCGTATAATCTTTCTTACCGTCTTTTCATCCTGTTCCACGGCAGCTGCGATTCGATCTAATTCAACCGCATCTCCCATTGTAAATAGAATGGCTTCTATCATGGCTTCTAAACGTTTCAAGTTCGTATATTCCATATGTAACCAGTCCCTTCTATTATTTCTATTATTTCTATTATTTCTTTTCTTCTTTTATTTCTGTCCGCTTTCTTTCAGATGGATCCTGTCTAAGGCAACCTGTCCCTTTAAGACTTCTATTCCATCGAAAAATCATCTACCGGCGCAATATCATTCGCCAGATATTCAATACTGATATCATCAAACAGCTCATCCTGTGTAATCTGAATACGCTGCATCTTCATCAGTTCTAGTATTCCTAAAAATGTAACGATAATATCCATCTTCCTAGCCTGTTTTTCTAACAGCTTTCGGAAACTGAATCTTCGGTGCAGCAGGCCATATTCCTGAATCTCTAAAATCTTCTGCGACAGATTGAGTTCTTCCTTCTCAATCTTGCCAAACGTACTTCGAATCGGATCCAGCTTGTCCACCTGTTTTTTCATAACAGAACGGAAGATGGCATGCAGCTTGGCAAGCGTTAAATCACCAAGAATATCCGCCACATTGATCGGTTCCTCATATTCCTTAATCTCATCCGGCACGGTATTGTCTTTAAACAGTATTTTTTCCGCATCGATCTGCTTGTCCTTTAATTCCAGAGAAGCATATTTGTACAGCTTATATTCCAGAAGTCGTTCCACTAATTCCTGACGCGGATCGACTTCCTCTTCTTCTTCCTGCTTTTTCTCTACCGGAAGAAGCATCTTGGATTTGATTCGTAAAAGCGTAGCTGCCATTACTAAGAATTCGCTCATAATCTCTAAATTCTTCTCTTCCATTGCACGGATATAAGCCAGATACTGTTCTGTAATCTCCACAATCGGAATATCGTATATATTAACTTTATTCTTATCAATCAGATGAAGCAAAAGGTCTAATGGACCTTCAAATGCCTCTAATTTTACGGGTATCCCCATACGTGTTGATTCTCCTTCTATAAAAATCCACTATAGCCTCTTACAAGAATAGTCCCAGCACTGCACCGCTTATGGAACGGATGATTCCTAAGAGAACAGTAAAAAGCCAGACCATCTTAATCAGATAATCCGCACGAATCACAGTGAAAAACTTTAACGGACTCGTAGCCGCTATCACCAATCCCATATCACTTGCCATATATGGAAATAAATTCGTTATCAGCATGCCCATGCTTATTAAAGCATACGCACATGTAAAGTAAACCATAAACTCATATAAAAACGAATGGGATCCTACAATCACAAACGTATAATCCATATGAAAACAAAAGCGCAGCACAGCCGTGCTCGCTAAAAATTGAACCAGCAGGGATAGATATCCCGCTATTCCCAGTATCATATTCATCTTTTTTTCTTTGATTCGGTATAAATAAGGCTTCGAAAAGCCCGCCTTCGTAACCACACAAAAAATCAGCCCTATCGGATCGATATAATGATACAGGCTAAATACATTCTTATAAGGAAGATTGTGTTTCTTCTCATTATATTGATAAATCATCGCCTTTGGCAGTTCATGCAGGATCATAATGATCGCTCCTGCTATAAAGGAAGCTGCCAAAACCATCAGCTGTTCTTTCATTCGCTTCCATTACCTTTCTTTTTTACACCGGCAAAGTCTGCCGGTGTAAAATTCATTACTCCTGCCTTGTCCCTGACTTTCTGCGCAATTCCACACAGATCAGTTCCGGACGATTAAACACTCTCACAGGAATGGTATGAGTCCCAAGTCCTCTGGATAACAGCATAATGCTGTCCCCTTCTTTAAAAAGACCGGCATCATAAGCCGGAAATATCTCATACTGCGGTGATATCACGCCTCCAAAATACGGAAGCCGCATCACTCCGCCATGTACATGACCGGAAAGAATAAAATCCGCTCCCCAGGAAGCATATTCTTTAAAATAACATGGCATATGCGCAAGCAGTATCTGGTATCCTTTGCTGTTTGCATGCCCCGCAAAAGCAGTCAGATCCTTTTCTGACAAAGGAATCGGTCTGCCGCCTTTTTTAAAATAAGACAGTGGCAGATTCAGCCCGGTGATCCGGATGGAATCTCCTTCTTTATATAGATCAATGCTCATGTTATCTAAATAGATAACACCCATTTCCTTTAACTTCTCTAAGAAGTCCTCAAAGGAATATGCACTGTTTTCTTTCTTTTTCTCATATAAACCCTTTGAGAAAGACTTTCCTGCCGTTTTCTGCGGCTCAATGTGATTCTTGTCTTCTTCCCACATCTGCCACTTGCATTCGTGATTTCCCGGTGAGAAATAAACCGGATAATCCTTCGCAAGCCTCTCTAATAATTCCATTGCGATATGATTCTTATGAGGCTCACTTGCCGTAATCATATCTCCTGATATCAAAATAAGATCCGGGGATAACTCTTTGATCTTCTTAATCAGTCTTTCATTCCCTGTTCCAAATAAATTGTTATGCAAATCTGAGATACAGACCATCTTCAGACCATCAAACGCATTGGGTACGGAATCCTGCTCTAAAATATAATTGCTGATAGCCAGATTTTTATTCTCGAATGCAAGATATAGAATTCCTAATATAAGAAGTATCACAATAATTAAAATAAATTGCATAGGCTCTCCTAACTCAAACAATACAGAATGCTCCGTACCCTTATACTATACAGGGTTGAAAGATTAATGTCAATAGAGCTTGGAAATGCTCCTCCCCTTTAAATTGGCTAAAAATATTTTGCCAGAAGACGTAAGAAGTAATCTGCGAAATTAGCCTGCCTTATGTTTTCTGCTGCAACAATTCCCACTTTCCCAATCTCTGTCTGGTTATAGTAATAGGTCACATAACCTACTGTATCATTCTCTTTTATTGGTGCCGTCACAAATTCATTGATGGTCACTTCCCTTGTGATCTCAGAAGGCACTACCCCCTTTGTGCAAAGATGAGAGAAGGTCCCTTCCACTTTCACCTTTAATTCTTCTGCGATACCCTTCTTCACCTTTACGATCGGCATTGTGATATCCGCACCGTCATCTTTGTAAATCGTACAGTTTGCAAATCCATAATTTAAAAGCTTCGCTGCTTCACCAAAACGAAGTTTTGGATCCGGAGCCGCCATAATAACTGCAATCAGATCCATATCATCCCTTCTTGCAGTTGCTGACAGACAGTATTTAGCAAGACCAGTGGATCCGGTTTTAAGACCTGTAATCCCCTGATAGGACTTAATCAGTTTATTTGTATTCGTCAGTCCAAACTCGGTCTGGCCTTTCCTTGTTGTATGTACGATCGTATCCATCCAGACGGTGGAATAATTACTGATCTGCGGATATTTCATAATCAGTTCTCTTGACATCCGTGCTACATCCAGTGCAGATGTATAATGTCCATCCGTATCAAGCCCATAGCAGTTTACAAAATGCGTATTTTTCATTCCTAACGAAGCCGCTTTCTCATTCATCATCTTTACAAAAGCTTCTTCCGAACCGGCTATGAATTCTGCCATTGCAACGCTGGCATCATTAGCGCTTGCAATGCTGATGCATTTGATCATCGTATTTACATCCTGTGTCTCAAAAGGCTCTAAATATACCTGCGATCCGCCCATGGAAGCAGCATGTTCACTTACAGATACGCTATCAGTTAAGGATATCTTACCCTGATCAAGCGCTTCGAATATCAGAAGAAGGGTCATGATCTTTGTAATGCTCGCCGGTCTTAATTCCTTTGTCTCGTTTTTCGCATAAATGATCTCTCCTGTGGAACCTTCCATCAAAACGGCTGCCGCTGCGGAAATATCAACAAGAACATTGGCATCGCCTGCTGCCTGTTCATTGTTAATCTCCGTCTCTGAAATCGCTTCCTCGATCTCATTCATCTGTTGCTCATCTACGTTATCGAGCTCATCGAAAACGATCTGATCGTATTCCTCCTCATGCTCCTTGGTCACTTCTTCCGAGGCTTTCTTATCCCCATCCCCATTTGCCCCGGATGTCTGTTGTGCATGTAAAACACCCGTACTCGAAAACATAACTGCAAACGCTAAAAATAGTATAAATACATTACGTCTGATTGCCCTGATTTTTTTCATAACAGCAAATCCCTAACATAATATTTATACTATTTTAGTCAATGGATATCATTTTTATGACAGGTTGTTAGAAGAATTCCTGTCCCCTGTTTTTTTCCTTCCAAACTGCATTTTCCGCCTTTTACGATAAGACTATTCCGCATCAAAGATCTCCGGATACTCTACCACGCTGCGCACGATGCTATAACAGTTCTTACATACATAATGCTTGATCTTACTTGCTTTTGCTCCTGATATTCTCTCGTCCTTTAGTGCATGAATACATCCCTGTGAAATCTGATAGCCGATCACAAATTCTCTCCCTTTACAAAAAGGGCATTCCATCTCTATCTGTTCCATGACATCTCTCCCGTATCATTTATTTATAAGAGCCTTAACTCTTATCTACAAAGGCAGTGCATAATTAAGTTATTATATTATATCCCAAATCGTCTCTAAAGTTTCAATAATTACTACTTTATCATTCCTTACAAAATATGTCAACATTAAGTAGCTATGTACTGCCATAATAACAAACAAAGCAATCCTTTACCAGATATGTGCTTCTTCACACGATATCCGATAACAGATTGCTTCTTTTTCACTTTGTTAGAGCCTGTCTTGTTTGCGTTTCTTACTGTTATTGTAAATCTTTCGAGAAATCAGTTGTTACCAAATACCCAAAATTTGTTTTTCCAATAAAATTATCCCCTTCATAAGGGATTGGTGTCGGAAGCTGCACTTTCTTTAAAATGCGATACTTGCTTGTATGAAAGATATTCTCCATATAATTCAAATTAATTACCGGATCCTCCACATAATCAATCACAATTAAATACTTGCAGCGAATATAGGTCAGACGCAAGAACAATTCTTCAAAAGTATGCCCGAACTTTTCAGCCTCTCCTAAAAGCAGGTGAGCGACAACCACATCATAGCACTGAATAAGCGATTCCTTGCACAAATCAAGCTTCTTCAGCTGATAACGTTCTTCCAGTGTTATATTCTCCGTAATCGAGCTGATCTTTCTCTGATCATTCGGGTAAACGACAGCTTCTACATAAGCCTCCTGAAAATAATCAAGCAGGCTTCTAAGACTGGTTCTTCCACTTCCCGCATCAAGAACATTCAATACCTTTTCCGGATTAATGCTATGTAGCAGTTCGTCAAGTATCGTCTTATGAGCAAACTCCATATGGGTCCTCCCGTCATTCATAATCTCCACTTATTATAACTTATAAATATCATTTTGTAAATATTTTCATCATTTTACAAGAAGAGATGGTATATTTCTACCGAATATGATGCTTCTGAAAGAACTGCATCTTTCCAGCTGCTTTCGGTTTTTCTCCAATTTCATTTGCACACAATGCAACATTGAGCTGTTTACAAATCAATAGCGCACATTCCGAGCAGTATCTGCCAAACCGGATATCACTATTGCATTTCTCGCATTTTATATACACATGGGATCCTTCTGGAATCTCTAACCTTCCCTGTCTAAGAAACTCGTTTATCTTCTTTACCGGAACATTCGTCGCATCCGATATGACAACCGCCGGAGCCTTTCCGTTCTGTTCTAAAAAGGAGCGTACTTTTCCAAATGAGTTTGCTTCCTCATGACCGCATTTATCGCATACATATATCCCTAGTATTGCATTCTGATAAGCAGTCCCGCATTTCGGACAGCGGACCGGCTCCGCGAGCTTCAATATATTCTGTATTTCTTTTTCCAATCTGTTACCATCCTTAGTCTTTTTTACACCCTATTATTGTTGTAAATTTGCCATCTAGCTTCGATTGCGATCTAAAAACTGCATCTTCCCCTGAGGATTCTTCGGCACTGCCCCAACCTCTGCCATATCAAAAGCCTGTTCTAATTCCTGTTTAAGCTCTGAAGCACACTTTGGGCAATACCTTCCATAGCGCAGCTCAACACCGCACTTTTGGCAATGAATAAATACATCGGATTCCTCTGGGATTTCTAACTTTCCGGCTCTTAGATACTGTGTTATCTTCCGAATCGGCACACCGGTTCCTCTTGATATCTCCATTGCTGGAACCGTTCCGTTCCGTTCAATATAATCACGCACCTTGCCAAAATCATTCGGTTCCTCAAAACCACATTTTTGGCAAACACACATCCCTAAACTAGTTGAAATATATGGTCCCCCACACTTTGAACATTTCACCAAGTCATTCCATACAGCCTTCTGTAATGTATCCATTCTTACAATTTCCCCTTCGCTTATGTATAAAAACTACTATTTTTTTCCCTATCAAGTGAAATATATTACTATTATATATAGTTTTCCACATTTTACAATTATTTTTTTATATTTTTTGTATTTTATACTACTTTTATCCAATTTTATTTAAAAATAATTGTATTCTTTCCCACCTTCAAAGTCTCTGTTCTCCTGCTTCCATCATATAGAATCTCTGCTTTCTGCTCCCTCTTTGCTATGATTTCTGCCTGTATCAGCTTTCCGCCTTTCCATTTTGCACTGACTTCCAGGTTATGCGGCGCACGAAATCCATAAAAACGTCCGTCCGAAAATTCATGAGGCAGTGCAGGAAGCAGATGAATTTCATCGCCACTTGCCTGAAGAAGCATATGCCCAATTCCGGCTGCACCTCCGAAATTCCCGTCAATCTGAAATGGCGGATGATTATCAAATAAATTGGATAAGGTAGAGGAGATTAAAAGCTGCTTTAAATTCTGATATGCTTCTTCCCCGTCCCACAGGTAATCCCAGAAATTAATAATCCACGCACGGCTCCATCCGGTGTGTCCGCCCCCATTTGCGAGCCTTCTCTCTAATGTCTTTCTTGCAGCTTTCGCTAACTCCTTCGTTCCTTCCATCGTGATGCTTTTTCCCGGGAACAAACCAAACAAGTGGGAAATATGACGGTGTCCGAGCTCTAGTTCCTCATATTCCTCTAGCCATTCCTTTATTGTGCCGTTACTGTGAACCTCCGGTTTTGGTATCCGTTTTAAAAGTTCCATACATGTGTCGGCAAGCGCTGTATCTTTTCCAAGCGCGGCAGTTGCCTTTTTAAATCCGTTAAAAAGCTCTGTTAAGATCTGTCCATCCATCGTACATCCAGGGCAGAGATACCCAACCTGTCCGCTTTCATGACGATATCTGTTTTCCGGACTGGCTGTCGGCGATAGGATCAGCCTTCCCTTCTTATCCTCTGATAAAAAGTCCGTAAAGAATAAGCAAGCATCATAAAGAATCGGATACATCCGTTCAAGAAACTCCTTATCCTCTGTATATTCATAATGATCCCAGATATCCAGGCAAAGCCAAGCTCCTCCAAGTACCCAGTATGTTCCCGGAAGCCAGTAGTCGTGCGGGGAACAATCTCCCCAAAGATCCGTATTATGATGGGCCACAAAACCTCTGCAATGATACATCTCTTTTGCAGTCTTCTCTCCGTTTGGATGCATCTTCTCTAACAGATCAAATAACGGCATATGCATTTCCGATAAGTTTAAAATCTCTGCCGGCCAGTAATTCATCTCTGTATTGATATTGATTGTAAATTTGCCTCCCCATGGCGGACACATACTGTTATTCCAGATTCCCTGCAGATTAGCAGGCAGTGTATGCTCTCTGCTGCAGGAAATTAAAAGATATCTGCCAAAATTGAAATAAAGCTCAAATAAGCCGATATCGTCCCTGCCTTCTCGCAGGTACTGAAGACGTTCATCCGTTGGAACGGAATCTGACTGCGCTTTTCCTTTCTCGCCCGATTTAGACATGTCATTCTTTAATTCAATGCCAGCCCGCTTATAATACTTTTTATAATCTGCCAGATGCGTATTCAGGATATCCATATAACTCTTTTGTGAGAGAGCCTCCAGATGTTCTTTGGCTGTCTTCTTAAAGTCCGTCTCCCGATATGCTGTCCTCGCATCAAAGTATAAAAACACTTCTTTCGCATCGCGAATTACAATATGCCCGCCAATGGTCGTCACACTTCCGTCTGTAGATTTTGCTTTCATCCGATTTGCAAATGGAATGCCGGCCCTGCTTGTCGCTACAATGCTGTCATGATTTTCTGCGTAAACTTCATCATAGATATCATTTCTAAAAAAATGGATCGTCATATTTAGGGTTTCCGGCCCCTCTGCTGTAAAATGCAGAATAATTGCCTGATCCGGCTCAGATGCAAATATCTCTCGCTTAAAAGTAGTATTTTGATACGAATAACTTACTTTTGCCACAGCGGATGAAAGATCAAGTTCTCGTTTATAGTCTGTGACCATCTCATGCCCGGTATCCACGCATATCATGCCGGCTGTCTGATAGGCACGCATCTTATCCGGCACTCCGCTCAAAGCAGTCAATGCCAGCTCCTGTGCTTCTTTTAGTCTTCCATCCAGAATAAGTTCACGGAATTTATGTAAATTCTCATAAGCATTCGGATTATCCCGATGCATCTTATCCCCTGACCATATACTGTCCTCATTTAGTTCAATTATCTCCTTGTCTGGCTTTCCAAAAATCATAGCGCCAAGTCTTCCATTGCCAATCGGAAGAGCTTCATTCCAATCATTCGCCGGTTTCCGATACCATAATGTCTCTTCTCCCATAAATACCTCCAAATCGATTATTTTAAGCCTATCATATCATATACTGTATTATTTTTCCATAAAATTAAAAAGACTGCAACACTCCTCTTGTAGGGAGAATGCTGCAGTCTTTTCCTATGCCTCACGCTTTTTTATTTTTTCAATCAGCTCATTGGACAATGCATTGATTTTCTCAAAATCGGTTGCCTTTATATAATAACCTTCCAGCTTATCATGTAAGTCTTTTGCTTTCTTTAATTCAGCAATCCCTTCCTGATTCGTCTGCTTATAGCGTCTTACGATATCGCTTAATACCTCCCGATTTGCTTCGTCGGTTCCCGGCGTGATGATTTCCGCATACATGTCGATTACGGAATCGCCCGGACGATTCGGCTCATATTCATGAGGAGCAGTGCTGTCAAAGATGCAAAGACTCAGTTCCGGAAGAAGAATCATATCTAAGCTGTTTGGATCAAAACCGCAGTGATATACTTCCACATCAAATCCACGGTTCTCAGCTTTGGCTAATATCTTCTTTAGCATCGTAGACTTGCCGGATCCCGGCCTTCCTTTGATAAAATATCGGATAGAAATGTCTTTCGTGATATTTTCCACATAATCCATCGGGCCAAATGGTGTAGAACCGCCAAAGAACCGATGATATACCTGACCTTTCTTCTCTACACTCTTGTTTCCTAATATCATGGTAATCACCTGATTAGCCAGTTCATCAGCTTTGTCATAGTCCATCTGACTGATATAGACTTTTTCCCATTCATCATGGATTTTTAATGCTTCTCCAAACTTCTGATAGGCTTTCTGATAACATGGTGCGATTGCTGCCTGTATCTGTTTGATTTCTTCTGCATGCTCTTCCAGCATCTCCGTATTCCATGCCTGACCAAGATTGATGTACTCTTCTACTGCACCTGGAGCTTTCGGCTCTATGACATGTGGTGCTGTTCCGTCTACGATGCCTACTCCAAGCTCTCGTATGATGATCCCGTCTAATGATTCCGGATCGGATGAACAATGAATGTACTCCCGGTCATACTGAGAGAATAGATCGCCGATTTTTCTCATTAACGTAGACTTACCGGTTCCCGGGCCTCCTTTTAGGATAAACAGCTTTGGCAGTGTTTCAATATTGGTCTGAAAATAGTTGACAAAACCTTTGGCGGTGTTGCCACATGCAAAATAGTGCTTGCATTTTCCTTCCATATTCATTCCTTCCTTCTTGTTTTTATCACTCTACCATTGTATGAGCAATCCTATTGTTCGTTGAACTTCAGAGGAATATTCTTTATTTTTTTTAGAAGGGGCAGTCGAAAGAGAGACAAGCCAGGCGACGGAACGGATGCCGGCCGTGTATTTCCGGAATGTTCGGACGCATGAGCGGACAAAAATACCCTGCCGTCTTCGACTATCAGACAGGAAAACACTGTCTGCTATTCAAAGACGGCAGGGCATTTTTATTCCTCATGAGCCGGACATCCCGGAAGTACACGACCGGCATCCGTTCCGTCGCCTGGCTTATCTCTCTTCCTCTGATGCTACGACATCGTATTGAGCGGCCCTAAAAAAGAAAGGTTGGGGACAACGACGGCACTAGCACAGGAAAGAACCCGGGAGATCAGGCTTAAGTGATTGATGATGACAGCGGACTTTATCATCTGATTTTACCATTCCAAGTGTCGCCCATTCTTCTATTGCGGTGAAACCGCAATTAGAAGATCATATGAGCGATAAGGGCGATGATTGGAAGCGTGATTAAAGTTCGCTCGATAAAGATGAGGAAAAGCTCGCTTAATTTTACTGGGATCTTGGATGCCAGCAGAAGTGCTCCGACTTCGGATAGGTAAATAAGCTGGGATACGGATACCGCTGCTACTACGAAACGAGTCAGGTCACTGGATACATTGGCAATCATTACGGATGGCAGAAGCATGTCTGCGAATCCGGCGAACAGTGTCTGGGACGCTGCTGCTGCCTCGGGGATCTGAAGCAAAGATAATAACGGCATGAATGGGATCCCAAGAATACGGAATATCGGAGTATACTCCGCTAATATTAATGCAGTTGTACCGATTGCCATTACGATTGGAATAACGGAAATCCACATATCCAGTACATTGACTGCACCATCTACAAAAATCGCTTTAAATATTTTTACATCTTTTACTTTATCTAATGCAAGAGATAGACCGTAAGAAGCCCCCGTCATATTCTTTGGAATGTCTTCATTTACATCCGGCTTGCTCCCATCCACAAGAAGATTTTTCTTTCTGGACAGAGGCGGAAGCTTTGGTATGATGATCGCCGCTATGATGCAGGCAAATGTTATCGTTAAATAAAACGGAATGAATAAGTGGGACAGACCTACGGTGTTGACTACAACTAAACTGAAGGTAATGGATACTAAAGAGAAGTTCGTTCCAATTATGCAGGCTTCTTTTTCAGTATAAAAGCCTTCTTCATACTGCTTGCTTGTAAGAAGGACACCGATTGTACCATCTCCTAGCCAGGATGCGATGGCATCCACGGCAGATCTTCCCGGAAGACCAAATACCGGTCTCATTACTTTAATCAACAAAGTTCCTGTAAACTCTAAAAGACCAAAATTTAATAATAACGGCAGGAACAGACCTGCTAAAAAGAAAATGGTAAACAAAATAGGAAGAAGATCATGAAATACAAGTCCGCCTGTATCCGCTGAATAGATTGCTTTCGTACCTTTTTCTAAGTATGTGAAGATCACAAATATAAATGCCACTGCTCTTGCTACAAACCAAACGGGGCTTACATCAAATAGGGACTTAATCAAACCTTTCTCCCATAACCGTGAATTCTTCCATATTCTCTTTCCTGCCTTCACAATTACGGCTCCTAAAAAGGAGATGGATACTAGAATCACCAGGATCAATGCCATCTCTTCTTGTAAAAATTTCTGAATTGCACTCGATAAAATTGCGATCGGTATGGTCACTTTCCCATCTGCTGTTACCGGGAACATAAACAGAACAATCCCTATTAGGGATGGAAGTAAAAACTTTAATAACAGGATTGCTTTACTTTTTCCTTTATTACTTATATCTTTCATATTACACCTTTTTCTTGTTTCTTTCGACTACTTGCTAACGTTTTAAATTATATGCTACAATGAAAAAAAATTCAAGAACAAATGTATAATTATAAGTTATTTTGTCAATTTATGAATAATTAGGAATTACTACATTTCTTACGTGACTTATACTTTTCCTGTTATAATTTCTCTGTCATCAATTCTCTACTGTCGATTCCGTATTATCAAAAAAGAAGATACTGCAAAACATCATAAGACTATTTTGCAATATCTTCTTTCATTTATACCTAGAATTCTTTTTTAATGCTTCTTAAGAAAAGGCTGTCCAATACTTCTTTTGCATCTTTTCCTTCATAAAGCACTTCATATACCGCATTGCAGATTGGAAGATCTACTTCATATTTTTTTCCTAAGTTCACAAGAGCGGAAACTGTATAGTAACCTTCAGCTAAAAGACCATATGGTTCTTTCTTTACATACATTTCACCATACTTACGGTTATGGCTGAATTCAGAAAAGACCGTAGCCTCGTAATCTCCGAGATGGCACAGACCGTATGCGGACAGTTCATTGCCTCCCATCGCTTTAATCAGTCTTGCGATTTCTCTGGTACCTCTTGACATTAAGGCTCCTTTTAGTGACGAAAGCTGTAAGCCATCTAGCATACCGGCCGCAATACCGATTACATTCTTTGCAGCGGCTCCTACTTCATTTCCAATTAAATCTTCTCCGTAGTAAAAACGGATCAGTTCGCTGGAGAATTCTTTTACAAGATATTCTTTTGCCGCGTCATTGTTGCTGTCAATTACCATGCAGTTTGGAATTCCTTTTGTGAATTCCTGTACATGTCCAGGTCCAAGCCATACAGCAACCGGATTGCTGCTATCCATCGTCTCTTCTACAATCTGTGTAAGACGCTCTCCGGTTGAGATTTCAATCCCTTTCATACAGAGAACAAAATACGTATTCTTAATCGGATATTCTTTTAATTCTGCAAGAAGGCTTCGAAGCCCCTGCGCGTTGATGGAAATAACAATGCATTCCGCATCTACGGCCTTGCTTAAATCGGTCTCTAATTTCATGCGGTCACTGATCGTTAACAGACCGTTCCCTCTTTCGGTAAGGAACTGCTGCATATTCTTTGATTCTTTTCTTCCATATAAGGTTACTTCATGACCAATTTTATCTAAATACCAAGCTATAAAAGATCCCCATCTTCCACAGCCGATTACTGTAATTTTCATACTATCAATCCTTTCTCATTACGCACTGCTTACTACCATATCACTTTTTTCCTATCCTGTAAAGATATTCAAACCAACAGCATGTAATCACCGAACTAATTTTTCCCCATATTCTAATACTAAGAATAAATTTGAAGCGCTTACGTCTCAAAGTTAGAGGTGAATTCCATGCGCATATTTCAATCCTGTTCTAACCAAAATACTATCATGCCCTGTCTGGCCGTCAACGCCATAAAAAAACATCCTTACATCTCACCCTATACGCCAGAACAGATAAAGAAAGCCTATTTCTTCCCAGATGCACCGATTCTGAATCAGAACATATCCATTGTGGTTGCTTATGGCTATTCCGCATGCCTTTGTGATCTTGATGCTTTTTCAAGATACTTTCAGCTGCCTCCGCCGAATGTTTCCGTTTTTTATCCACAGGGCACGCCAGAACTTACCGATCCTTTCTGGGCATTGGAAACTGCGCTTGACCTTCAGTGGACTCATGCACTTGCGCCGGAATCCTCTATTAATCTGGTTGTCGCAAAATCTGCTTCCGATTCCGACTTAATCGATGCGGTAGACTACGCCGTCGGGCTCGATGCTCCTCTGATTGCAATGTGCTGGGGAACCAAAGAATTCACGGATGAGATCATATTGGACTATCACTTCCGTCTGACTGAGGTAACATTTATTGCTGCTTCCGGTAATTCGGGCGTCCCAAGCTGGCCTTCTGTCTCACCATCTGTCATATCCGCAGGCGGCACTTCCTTACAGATTGATTCTAACGGAAGAGTCAAATCCAGTGAACTTGCCTGGTATTTTTCAGGCGGCGGTATCAGTGAGTTCGAGACACGGCCAAGATGGCAGTATAATGGCCTGCTTGAAGGCTGCAAAACAAACTTTCGCATCACTCCGGATATTTCTTTCTTTTCTGACCCATGTCCAGGAGTTCCGGTATATATCAGCATTCCGGTTTCGATTAGCAAAAATGTAGAATTGGAGGGCTGGACACAGGTTGGAGGCACAAGTCTTTCCTGCATTGGCATTACCTCCATTCTATCCTATGTAGGATATTTCTCTAAGGAACATCCGCTTTTCCTCCCGGCACTGTATCATTTAAGCGGTCAAAAAGAATATAAAAATCCATACCATGTGTTCCATGATATTAAAAACGGGAATTCCCTTAACTATCCGGCATCCTGTGGCTACGACCTGGCAACCGGCCTTGGAACGCTTCATGTGTCCAAGTTCCTGCGTGCCATTAACGAGCTTGATTTAAAATGTTAATATCGTTCAAGTATTATTAGTATGCCCGAAGAATAGTACAACATTTGCATCCGAAACACTGGAAAATAAAACCCAAAAAGCCATATCAACCAGATAGCCGAGATTCTTTTCTCTATCGCTTTCTGATGATATGGCTTTTTTGCTGCTCTTTTATAATATTGCTTTTAGCGCGATCTTATATCTTAAATCTAGCTCTTAGATATTCCACTCCTATAAAAGAATAGCAGATGCACTCACTGCCTTTTTAATATCTTCTGTATCAATTACCGTAATCCCAGTATTCTCTGGCTTAAACGACCACATCTTTTCAAATGGAGTATCCGTGATGAAACACATAAGAGACATAATAACGGCACCATGGGTTACCACTGCCACATCCTCTTTCTCCGTTTCCATAATATGATCGATCGCTTTCACCACACGTTCCACTACATCCTGATAACATTCACCATTTGGCGTTCTTACGTAACGGCGGTTTTTCTCCCATTTTTCAAATGCTTCCGGATATTCGGTCTTCACCTGTTCCCATGTCTTTCCTTCCCAGTCTCCGAAATTCGCTTCTTCAAGTCCTGGCATTTTAACACATTCTATATTCATCGCATCGGCTAAGATCTGGCCGGTTTTAAATGCACGTTTCTGTGGACTTGTATACACTTTAACCGGCTGATAGCCTTCTTTTTTCACTTTTCCATATAACTGTTGTGCCTGAGCAATTCCGTTTTCATTCAGTTCAATATCTTTGCTTCCCTGCATTCTTCCGGCGACATTCCAGTCCGTCTCTCCGTGTCGTATCATATATAACTTCATTCTTAAATGCTCCTATCTTCCCAAATGTATTCTATTCCCCAAGTAATCGCTGTTTTTCCAATATACTATCATTTTTTCGACATATTTACAACCTTCAGCATAAATTACCATGCGCATCTGGAAGCAGGAAGGAGGATAAAAGAAGCTATGTTCTCACATTCATTCATCCCACGGTTGCTTATTCTACATTCGGCAGTTTGCTTAAACTTTCCTCTAGTTCTGCATCTGTCGGAATATAATCCTGCATCTGTCCATTATGAAACTTCTCATAGGCAAGCATATCAAAGTACCCCGTACCAGTAAGTCCGAATACGATCGTCTTTTCTTCCCCGGTCTCCTTGCATTTTAATGCTTCATCCATTGCAACACGGATTGCATGGCTGCTCTCCGGCGCCGGAAGGATTCCCTCCACCCTTGCAAATAATTCTGCCGCTTCAAATACAGATGTCTGTTCTACCGCTCTTGCTTCCATATAGCCTTCGTCATAAAGCTCTGACAGAACGGAAGACATGCCATGATAACGCAGGCCGCCGGCATGATTTGGAGATGGTATGAATCCACTTCCTAATGTGTACATCTTCGCAAGCGGACACACCATTCCGGTATCACAGAA